>DASYRJ010000001.1:0-18735 GCA_036004525.1 Gemmatimonadales bacterium
TTTTTTTTTGCTCATTTGTTTGATTGTCATTGAACTGTCGATTCTGGGCTCGCTCGAACGTCTAATACCGGGCGCAACACGCGGGACTCATTACCGGATCGAAGGAGATCACCGTCATGCGCAGTTCCATCTCGCTGGACAATCGTGGCTTAACCGGCTCGGCCGTGCTGCTCCTGGGGATCGCCCTCACCGGCGGCGGCCTCGTGGCGTGGAAATCTGCCTCCTTGAGGAAAGCCGATGCCGCGGCCGCGCACCAGCCGGAGCCCATTGAAGCCGTCACCATGGCCGTCGCCAAAGAACGCATGTATCGCCCGGTGGCGACGTCGGTCGGGACCATCCTCGCCCTGCAATCGATCACGCTGCGCAACGAGCTCCCGGGCACTGTCCGCCGGGTGGCGCTCGCTCCCGGACAGGTGGTCGAGGCGGGCACGGTGCTCGTCGCCCTGGACGTCTCCGTAGAGCAAGCGGAGCTCGAGGCGGAGAAGGCCCAGTCCGACCTCGCAGAAACGAGCCTCGCGCGGCTGCAGCGTCTGCTCGCCGCCCAGGCCGCCTCCCAGGAGGAGGTCGACCAGGCCCGCGCGGCGCGCGATGTCGCGCTCGCTCAAATGCAGCGCACGCGCGCGGTCATCGCGCGCAAGACGATTCGCGCTCCGTTCCGGGCCCGCGTGGGCATCTCCGATGTCCATCCCGGCCAGTACCTGAATGACGGCACCGAGCTCACCACGCTGCAGGGAGTCGATGCCGCGGCCAATGTGGACTTCACCGTGTCCCAGGAAGTAGCGGCCGCGCTGCGTCGGGGCGAGCAGGTCGCCGTGTACGCCGCCGATGAACCGCGTCCGATCGCGGCCCGGATCGTGGCCGTCGACGCGCGGATCGATCCCACCACCCGCAACGCGATGGTGCGGGCGCGGATCCCGGGACACGCGCCGGCGCCCGGCGCTTCGGTGCGGGTCGAGGTCCCCGAGGGACCCGCCACGAGCGTCGTCTCGATTCCCGTGAGCGCGCTGCGCAAAGGGCCCGGCGGCGATCACGTCTTCGTGATCCTCCCCGACTCGGCCGGCCGGACCCGCGCCCACGAGCAGCCCGTTCAGAGCGGGCCCGTGATCGATGACGACGTGGTGATCCTTGCGGGCTTGAAGCCGGGTCAGCAGGTCGCCACCTCGGGGTCGTTCAAACTGCGCGAAGCGGTACTGGTCGCGCCTGATACCACTCGTTGACCGGAATCCGTTCAATGCGCTCAGTGACCGATACCTTCATCAAGCACCCCGTCCTCGCGGTGGTGGTGAACCTCGTGATCCTGCTCGTGGGATGGCGGGCGATCAGCTCGCTCCCCGTGCAGCAGTATCCCAAGATCGAAAGCTCCCAGGTGGTGATCACGACGGTGTACTACGGCGCCTCGGCCGAGGCCGTCCGCGGCTTCCTCACGACGCCGATCGAGCACGCGGTGTCGGCCATCAGCGGCGTCGATTACGTCGAGTCGTCGAGCCGCGCCGGGGTCAGCACCATCACGGTGCATCTGAAGCTGAATCACAACAGCACGGCGGCGCTGGCCGAGGTCACCGCCCGGCTACAGCAGGTTCGCGCCGAGCTGCCGACGGAAGCCCAGCCACCGGTCGTCGAGGTGCAGCGGGCGGACCGGCCCTACGCGTCGTTCTACCTGAGCTTCACGTCTTCCGAGCGCGACATTCCCGCGCTCACCGACTGGCTCACCCGAAACATGCAGCCGCAGCTCTCGACGCTGGCGGGAGTACAGCGGGTGGACGTGGTGGGCGGGCGACCCATCGCCATGCGGATCTGGATCGATCCCGACAAGCTGGCCGCGCTCAACCTGGCCCCCGGCGACGTGAACGCGGCGTTGCAGCGCAACAACTACCTCGCCGCCGTGGGTCAGACCAAGGGCGACCTGGTGCAGGTCAACCTCCTGGCCAACACCGATCTGCGCACGCCCGAGGAGTTCAAGAACCTGGTCGTGGCCGAACGCAACGGCGCGATCGTGCGGCTGTCCGACGTGGCCCGGGTGGAACTGGGCGCCGAGGAGGCCGATTTCATCACCAAGTTCAGCGATAAGGAAGCGGTCTACCTCGGGGTCTGGCCGATCGTCGGCAGCAACGAGATCGAGGTGGCGAACCGGCTCCACGCCGAAATGGCGCGCATCCGGTCCACACTGCCGCACGACATCGACATGCAGCTGGCCTACGACGCGACGGTCTTCATGACCGACGCGCTGCACGAGATCGGCAAGACGCTGGTCGAGACGATCCTGATCGTCGGCCTCGTGGTGTTTCTGTTCATGGGATCGCTGCGGACGGCGCTGGTGCCGCTGGTCGCGATGCCGGTTTCGCTGGTCGGCGCGACGGTCGTGATGTACGCCTTCGGGTTCAGCCTGAACCTGCTCACCATCCTCGCGATCGTGCTGTCGGTGGGATTGGTGGTGGACGACGCGATCGTGGTGGTCGAAAACGTCGAGCGCCACGTGCGCGAGGGCAAGACGCGGCTCCAGGCCGCGCTCGTAGGCGCGCGGGAGCTGGTCGGCCCGATCATCGCGATGACGGTCACCCTCGCCGCCGTCTACACCCCGATCGGCTTCCAGGGCGGCCTGACCGGATCCCTGTTCCTGGAGTTCGCGATCACGCTCGCCGCCGCGGTCGTGGTCTCGGGGCTCGTCGCGATCACGCTGTCGCCGGTAATGAGCTCGCGCTTTGTGCAGGAAAAGGGCCGGGAGGGCCGGCTGTCGCAGCTGGTGCACCGCGGCTTCGAAGCGGTCCGGCAGCGGTACGAGCGTCTGCTCGATGGCGCCTTGGGCATGCGCTGGTCGATCGTCGCGGCCGCCGTGCTCGTCATGGTGGCGGCGTGGCCGCTGTATCGCTACTCGCGGCGTGAGCTGGCCCCGATCGAAGATCAGAGCCACATCAGCCTCTTCATGCAGGCGTCGCCCGATGCGTCGCTGGAAGCGACCAACCGCGCGTCACAGCAGGTGGTGAGGGCGGTCACATCCTTCCCCGAGGCGAAGTTCATGTGGTCGCTCACGGCCTCGTGGGGCGGGTTCGGCGGCATGGTCACGAAGAACTGGAAGGAACGGCAGCGGACCACCGAGCAGCTGTACGGCCCGCTCTACGGAGCGGTGTCGCAGGTGCCGGGACTCCAGGTGTTTCCCCGCCTCGACCCGCCCCTGCCCTCACCGGGCCAGTACGACGTCGAGCTGGTGCTGGCGAGCGACCTCCCACCCGAGCAGATGCTCCAGACGGTGGGCGCGGTGTTGGGCGCCGGCTGGCAGAGCGGCAAGTTCCTGTACGTCGATACCGATCTCAAGATCGATCTGCCCGAAGCGCGGGTGGTGATCGACCGCGACCAGGTCGCCGACCTGGGGCTCGACCTCGCCGGCGTCGGCCGCGAGCTCGGCACGCTGCTGGGCGGGGGGTACGTCAACCGGTTCAACTACTTCGACCGCAGCTACAAGGTGATCCCCCAGATCGGCGATGCGGGGCGGACCACGGTGGCCCCGCTGCTCGATCTCAAGATCAAGACGCCCGGCGGCCAGCTGGTGCCCGTCTCGGCGTTCACACACATCGAGTCGACGACTGCGCCGCGCACCCTGAACCGGTTCCAGCAACGCAACGCCGTGCGGATCTTCGGCGGCGTCCGGCCCGGCGTCACGAAAGAAGAAGGGCTGCGGGTGCTCGAGAGGGCCGCGGCGGCCGCGGCCGGCCCGGGTGTCGGGACCGACTACGCCGGCGAATCGCGGCAGATCCGGCTCGAGGGCGCGGCGCTCACCGTCACGCTCGGCTTCGCCGTGATCCTCATCTACCTGGTGCTCGCGGCGCAATTCCGGAGCTTCCGGGACCCGCTGATCGTGCTCGTGGGCTCGGTGCCGCTCGCGATCTCGGGGGCGCTGGTGTTCAGCTTCCTCGACCTCACGACCATCAACATCTACTCGCAGGTGGGGCTGATCACGCTGGTAGGGCTGATCGCGAAGAACGGCATCCTGATCGTCCAGTTCGCCAATACGCTCCAGGCGCAGGGCGTCGCGAAGATGGTCGCGCTGCGCGACGCAGCGCTCACCCGGCTGCGGCCCGTCCTGATGACGTCGGCGGCCACGGTGTTCGGGCACTTCCCATTGGTCCTCGCGACCGGGCCGGGATCGCACGCGCGCAACAGCATCGGCACTGTCCTCGTGACCGGCATGACGGTGGGGACGCTGTTCACCCTGTTCGTCGTCCCGGTGTTCTACTCGCTCATCGCGGCCGAGCACGGACCCGCCCCGACCGAAGAGGAAGGGTATGTGGCGGAGCCGGCGCTCGCCGGGGAGGCCGTTCATGCGTAACGCAATGCTGCTCGGGTTCCTGGCGCTGTACGGATGCGCCGCGGCCCCGGCCTACCGGTCCGCCGCGGTTCCGGTCCCGGGGGCTTTCCAGTTCCAGGCAACGGCCGATAGCGATCGACTGGCACCGTATGTGGTGACGGCAGCCGCAGCCGACACGACGGCGACGGAAGCGGTCGCGGCGGACTACTGGGACCGCCTGGGCGACACCACGCTGTCCCGCCTGGTGCGCGAGGTGCCGCGCGCGAATCTGGACGTACGGGCGGCCCAGGCGCGGGTCGACGGGGCGCGCGCGGCGCGGGCCCGCACGGTGCTCGATCTCACGCCGTCGGTGACGGTCTCCGCGGGGTACGCCCGCCAACGGCTGTCGAGCGCGAGCTTCCCCGGCGCCACCGGCGTCTTCCCCGACCAGACCGTGTGGGACGCCGGCGCCACGGCCGCCTGGGACCTGGACGTGTTCGGCGCGATCCGGCGCTCGGTGCAGGCGCAGGGTGCCTTCGTCGGCGTCGCGGAAGAAGACCAGCGCGACGTGCAGGTCACGCTGACGGCGGACCTGGCGCGCGCCTACTTCGAGCTGCGGGGAGCGCAGGAGCAGCTCGCGGTGGCGCAGCGCAACGCCGAAAATCAGCGACACACCTTCGACGTGACGCGGGAGCGTCTCGCCGCGGGGCGCGGCAACGCGTTCGATACCGAGCGGGCGCAGGCCCAGCTGAGCTCTACGCTGGCGTCGATTCCCGAGCGCGAGGCGCAGGTGGCGGCGGCGCAGTATCGCATCGGCGTGCTGGTAGGCCGCTCCCCGACGGAGGTTGCGAGGGAGTTGGAGCAGCCCGCTCCACTGCCGGCACTGCCCGAGGTGACGTCGATCGGCGAGCCGGCGGTCGTGGTGCGGCACCGGCCCGACGTGGCGGCGGCGGAGCGCCTGGCCGCGGCGCGCGGAGCGTTGGTCGGAGCGGCCAAGGCGAGCTACCTGCCGCGCCTCACCATCGGCGGCAGCGCGGGCTATGCCGCGCCCGAGTTCCGGACGGTGGGCAACCAGTCGGCGATTCGCTACGTGGTGGGTCCGGTGCTGAGCTGGCCGGCGCTCAACCTGGGGCGGGTCAAGGCGGAGGTGGACGTGGCGCAGGCGCGGGAAGACGACGCCCGCGCGCAATACAACCGCGTCGTGCTTTCCGCGATGGAAGACCTGGAGACCACGTTGATCCGGTATCGCAGCGCGCGCCGGCGTGCGGAGCAATTGCAGGAGGCCAGCGCCGCGAGCGAGCGCGCCGCCGAGCTGGCGCGGTTGCGGTTCGCCGAAGGGGTCACGGATTTCCTGCAGGTGCTGGATGCCGAGCGCACGCAGCTCGAGGCACAGGATCGCCTGGTGCAGGCCCGGGTCGACGGGGCGGCGGCGTACGCAGCGTTGTTCAGGGCGGCGGGGGGAAGGTAAGCCGAGAGGTTTGCGCCGCCGGCCGGCGCCCCCCATAGTAGCGCCCATGACCGATGCCGACACCAGCGCAAAACTCGCCCGGGCCCTCGGCGCCAAGTACGACGTCCGCCGCCTCGTCGGTCAGGGAGGCTTCGCCGAGGTATACGAGGTCTGGGACAAGGAGCTGGAGCGGCGGCTCGCGGTGAAGGTGCTGCGTCCCGACGTCGCCTGGACCGCGGGGATGATCGAGCGGTTCCAGCGCGAGACCCGCGCCGCCGCGCGGCTCGAGCACCCCAACATCCTCCCGATCCATTTCGTGGGCGCGGGTGAAGGACTCGTCTATTACGCGATGCCCTTCGTCGAAGGGATGTCGCTGGGCGAGTTGCTGAAGCGGTCGGGCGCGCTGCCGGCCGACCGCGCCCTCGCCATCATCATCCCGATCCTAGACGCCTTGCAGCACGCGCACGAGGCCAGCCTGCTGCATCGCGACATCAAGCCCGACAACATCATGCTCGACACCGCGCGCGGCCGGCCGCTGCTCGTGGACTTCGGGATCGCGCGGCGGCTCGACGCCGACGCAGGCGCGGGGCTCACCCAGACGGGCCTCGTGATCGGCACGCCGCACTACATGAGCCCCGAGCAGGCCCTCGGCGACCCCAACCTGGGGCCGGGGTCGGACCTCTACTCCCTCGGCGCCGTGCTCTTTCAGATGGTGACCGGCAGCCCGCCGTTCGACGGCGAGTCGTCGCAACAGATCGTCGGCAAGCATATCGCCGAGCCGCCGCCCGCCGCGGCGGACGTGAATCCGAGCGTGCCGCGCGCCCTGTCGGATGCGATCCTGCGCTGCCTCGCCAAGCAGCCCGCCGAGCGATTCCAGTCGGCAGCGGAGGTGATCCGTGCCCTGCAGCCGGGTGGGCAGCCGAGCGGCTCGGCGGCGACGGAGCTGCTGGTGAGCGGAGCGACGCTTCAGACGGCCAGACGGCCGGGCGGACGGACGGCCCGGCCCCGGCGCCTCGGATTGGTCATCCTCGCCATCGTCTTGCCGGTCCTCGCGCTCGGAGCGGGCGCAATGTTCTTGAGGGCGCCACAGCTCGTGTTTGAGAACCGATTGGCCGGCATCGTCGCGGTGCAGGCGGCCGGCGAGGAGCGGCGCCTCCTGCCCGGCGGGAGCCTGACCTTGAAGCTCGACCGCGGGCGCCCGCTCGCGTTGAGCTGGCGCCTCGTGCGGCCGGAGGGGGGAGAAGGCGCGCTGGGCGTGCCGCTCGGCGACACGCTCACGATCGCGCGTCCTCGCGGCCGCGTGCGGGTCGCCGCCACCGCGAGTCCCCGGAACAAGGCCTACTTCGCGCCCCTGATCACCAATGAAACCGGCCGGCCGCTCGCGATCACGGTCAACGCGGGGCTGGCGGGCGCCTTGACCTGTCGCTGCACGGTGCCGCCGGGCGCGGTGCGGATGGAGATCGGCTACTACCCCCTGTTCGCCAATTCCACGGTGCGCGCCGAGGACCCGGAAACCCGCCGCATGGCCACGTTCCGGGATTTGGGGCCACAAGTGGACGCGGCGCGGGGGGTGGTGGGGCTGCTCTTCAGGGCCGGGGATTTGCGGTGAGGCGTCCTGAGCGCCCCCATGGCTTTTGCCTACTCCGTGCTCGTCGAGGCAGCCGTCGAGTCGCTGGACGCGGCGCTCGCGGCCGCCGAGGGCGGGGCACGGCGCATCGAGCTGTGCGCCGACCTGGCCCATGGCGGCACCACGCCCGACGTCCGGCTGCTGCGCGCCTGCCGCTCCCAGCTCGCCATCCCGATCTTCGTGCTGGTGCGGCCGCGACCTGGCGACTTCACGTACACGCCGGCCGAGCATCGCACCATGCTCGAGCAGATTCACCGGGCGAAGGATGCGGGGGCGCGCGGCATCGTGACCGGCGCGCTTACTGCCACACAGCACATCGCGGAGGACCGCATGGCGGAGCTGCTCGAAGCGGCACTGCCTCTGCCCGTGACGTTCCACCGGGCGTTCGACGCCTGTCTCGATCTGGCGGTCGAGTTGGGGCGACTGATCCATCTCGGTGTGGACCGCGTGCTCACGTCGGGCGGGGCGCCGACCGCGCCGGAGGGCGCCGAGCGCATTGGGCGGCTCGTCCTGCAAGCGGGGCGGCGGATCGAGATCCTGGCCGGCGGCGGCATCAACGGGGACAACGTGGCTCGGTTGGTGCACGACACGGCGGTGCGCGAGGTGCATCTCAGCGCGAGCGATGCGGAGAAGGTGCGGAGGGTGGTTCGGAGCGTGACCGGCACCGAGGGTCCCTATCCTGACGCGGGCACGTGAGTGACTGACCACACGATCGAGCCGATGCTCGTGTACCTGAACGGCGCCTACCTCCCGGGCGCCGAGGCGCGCGTGTCGGTGACCGACCGTGGCTTTCTCTTCGGCGACGGCGTCTACGAGGTCACCCGCGCGCTGGGCGGGCGCCTGTTCGCGGGCGACCGCCATCTCCGACGCTTGACGCGTGGTATGCGCGAATTGGAACTCCGATGGCCCGAGGGACTCGACGCCGCGGCCCTGCACGCCGTGAGCGAGCGGCTGCTGCGGGAGAACGGCCTGACGGAAGGAGAGGCGACGGTGTACGCGCAGATCACGCGCGGCGCGGCGCCGCGGAACCACGCGTTCCCCGCACCCGGCACCCCACCGACCGTCTACGTCGCCGCGGGACCGTTCGCACCTCGCGACGAGCTGCACGCCCGGGGAGCCGCGGCGATCACCGTCCCCGACATCCGATGGGGCCGCTGCGATCTGAAGACCATCCAGCTGTTGCCCAACGTCCTCGCCAAAGAGCGCGCCGCCGCCGCGGACGCGTTCGACGCCGTCCAGGTCCGGGACGGTGTCGTGACCGAAGGCGCCAACACGAATGTCTTCGGCGTGATCGCCGGCGTCGTGCGGACGTACCCCGCCGACAGCCGCATCCTGGCGGGCGTTACGCGCGAGATCGTGCTCGAGCTGGCCGGCGAGCTCGGGCTCCCGATCCGCGAGGAGGCCATCGCCGTGGCGGAGTTGCCCGAGGCCTCGGAGGTGTTTCTGACGGGGACCACGACGGACGTCATGCCGGTGGTGCGGCTCGACGGACGGCCGGTGGGCGACGGCCGGCCGGGTCCCGTGGCGCGGCAGCTCCACGAGCGCCTGCGGGAGCGGATGCGCCAGGGCGCGGGAGTCTAGACGATCCCGATCGTGCCAAAGACCAGTGCGGGCTTGCTGATGTATCGTCTCAAGGCGGGCGCCATCGAGGTGTTGCTCGTGCACCCGGGCGGACCGTTCTGGCAGCACAAGGATGACGGTGCCTGGTCGATCCCGAAGGGGGAGTTCGGGCCTGACGAGGACCCGTTGGCAGCCGCGCGTCGGGAGTTCACGGAGGAAACCGGTTTCCCCGTTGCTGCTGACCCAGTCCCGCTCGGTCCCCTCAAGCAGCCGAGCGGCAAGGTGATCCACGCTTGGGCAGTCGAGGGCGACAGCGACCCGGCGCTCCTGCATAGCAACACGTTCCAGATGGAATGGCCGCCCAAGTCCGGCACGATGCGAGAGTTCCCGGAGATCGACAGGGCGGCCTGGTTCAACCTCGCGGTCGCCAGACGGAAGATCGTACCGGGCCAGCGGGGCTTTTTGGATCAGCTCGAGAAGCGGACCTGATAGCTTCTCACCCCCTCCGCTTCGACCCCACCAGCGAATGCGTCACCACGCTCTCGGGCACGCTCTCCCCATGCCGCACCGTGAACACCGTCCTGCGGCGCCAGCCGAGGTCCAGCTCCACGACGACGTGGGTCCGGTCGCGGGCCGTCCGCCAGGCACGCCTCCCCCCCCCCGGGGGCGCGCCGCCCGTGGCCGCGAGCGCCGCCGCGACCACCTCCTCCGGCGGATCGGCGACCGCCGCGAGCTGCGCGCACGTCGCGCAGCGGCGCGACTCCTGTGCCAGGTCCGCCGCGCACACCTGGCGGCCGCAGTGAGCGCACACGGCGCGATGCCCGGCGCAGACATTCCTGCCGCATACGGGACAAGCCCCGACCTCGTCCGACGCAAAGATGGCGTCCGGCTCCTCCGCACAGGCGGCCCGGTGCCGCGCGCAGACGAGGCGCCCCGACCCGTCCGCGCGCCGCAGGTGCCCAGAGCAATGGACCTGCCCATCCACCACGCACACGGCCTGATGCACCGTGCAGACAGACTTGCTACAGCTCGCGCACTGCGTCACCTCGTCCACGCCCACCGGCTCGTTCGTCCCGCCCTCGCAGTACCGTACGCACGCCGTGCACAAGCGGCGGCTGCCCTTGGGCGCGTCGGGCCGGCTCTGCTCCGCATGCCGGTTGCAGACAACCCGGCCGCAGCTGCCGCAGGCCTCGAGACAGGCCGAGCAGGCGGCGTGATCGCCCTCTGCGCAGAGCCCCTCGTGCGCCGAGCAGTGCGCCATCCGGCAGGACGGGCAGACGCGCGCGTGCTCCTCGCAGGCGGGCTGCTCGTCCACGCGGCACAGGGCGATCCCATGGTCCACGCAGAAGTCTTCGGCGCACACGGAGCACCGCATCGAGCACGCGTTGCACGCGCCGTGCTCGTGCTTGCATACGACGAGCGTCGCGGGGGGCTTGCCGCAATGCGGGCACGCGATCGTCCAGGCTGCCGCTCCGGCGAGCGGCCGCTGGGCCGCGAGCCGGGCCTTGCGGCCCCGAGTCGACCGCAGCTCCCACTCGACGCGCTGCACCAGCACTCGAGCCTCGACGAGCTGGAGCGGGTGCACGATCGCCTTGACCTGATGCCGGCGCACTTCCTCGGTCCGGCGCCGCTCGTGCAGCGCGGTGATCGTGCGCTCCTCGTCCGGATCGGACTTGTCCGCGAGGACGGAAGCGAAATACCGATCGAGCCGCTCCAGCTCTTTGGCGACCTCTTGTTCGGCCGCGGCCTGCCGAGCGGCGACGCGCTCGGCGCTCTTTTCCCGCAGGTTGCCGATCAACAGCTTGAGCAGCTCCTCGGGCTCGCGCGGCGGCACTTGGGCTGCGTCGGGAATCGCATCGGGATCTGCGGCCTGCACCCGTTGAGCCTCGAGATCGTGGAACAATCGGGGGACATCGTCTTCCAGGCGGGTGCCGCTCGACAAATCGAACACGTCGCTCTCGACCACGGCTTCTTCGACCGCCGCGCCGGCGCGCAGCACGACGCGCGCGAGCAGCCGCCCCACCGGATGCGCGGCCAGCTGGGTCGTGGCCACCTTCGCCACGCCATCGCGTACGGGAATGGCTAGGTCGACCTCCCTATCGTTCCCCCTCTCCCGAAGGGAGAGGGGGACAGGGGGTGAGGACGGCGGCGGGATCAAGCCGAGCGACAGGCGGCCACCACCCCGCGCCCGAATCGCCTCGATGAGGTGCCCGAGGAACGGGCTGCCGAGCACCGCGATCTCGGCGTCGGGGCTCCGCTCGAGGGCGTCGAGGGAGAGGGCGAGGAGCAGCGATTCGCGGTCTCGAAAATGGGCGCGCTCGGCAGGCGGCAGCTTCAGCTCGTGGAGATCCGCGCCCTTAGCCCGCACCTCGACCCCGGCGAGATCGCAGTAGCGCTCGAGGAGCGGCCGGATACGGGCGTCGGCGAGCGGATCAGCGTCGCCTCCGGTCGCGGGGGCCGGAGCGGGAGGCTTGGCGCGAGGTTTGCGCTTGGAGGCGGGCTTGCGCTGCGGCCTGCGACGTGTCACGCGGCCTCGACCGCGATGTCAACCAGCACCATGGGAAGGCGGCCCACCTGCGCCACGAGTGTGATCGCGCGTCCGGTGCTGCTCACGCCGGTGAGCCGCACCAGCTCCCCGTATTGGGGATGACTGCCGGCCAGCTCCGGCGTCGTGACCCCGCCGATCGGCTCGATCGACTCGAGCGCCTCGAGCACCTCGGTCACGTGCACGCCGAGCCGCTGGCGCTTCGCGTCCCAGCCGGCGGCCTTGACGAGGTGGCTCGTGCCCAGGCCGAGGCGCAGACGGCCGGGCACCGACAGCGTCTCGAACCGCCGCTCGAGCCGCGTGGCGTTGTCGTCCGGCGCGATGAGGGAGTTCAGCTGCTCCTGCTCCTTGCCGACCGCGCTGCTCTTCTCGATGTCGGCGCCGATCGTCTCCACGCGTCGCGCGAAATCTTCTTCGCTCTCGGCGGCAAGCCACTCGTTCGCCAGCCGGCCCTCGAACTCGTGCGCGCCGCCGAACTCGCCGAGGATCAGGTCCAGCTCGCCTACCACCAGCTCGAACAGCTTGATCTTCCGGTCGAGCAGCTGGAGGATGTACGACTCGATCGTGCCGGCAGCGGCGAGGTTCACGATGTGGACCTCGCGCTTCTGCCCGATGCGGTGCAGGCGTCCGATGCGTTGCTCGACCACCATCGGATTCCACGGCAGGTCGTAGTTCACGAGCACGTTGCAGAACTGGAGGTTCCGTCCCTCGCTCCCCGCGCGGGTGGCGATCAACACGCTGCGCTCGTCCTCGTGGAAGGCGCGGATGCGCTTGTCCCGCTCGGGGGTCGTATGCGCGCCCCAGTAGACGATCGGCTTCCTGCCCAGGGCACGGACGCGCTCTTCGATCAGCTGAATCGTGGGGCGGTGATCGCTGAACACCACCACCCGGTCGGGCGTCTCCTTTAGCACGTCGGTCAGCACGTTGAGCTTGGCGTGCGTCTTGATCTTCTTCGCCCGCTGGGCGAGCTGCCGCGCGATCGTGCGGTACTCGGGGCTCACGCGCTCGCCCTCCGCCAGGTGCTCGAGCGATTCGGCGAGCGCCTTCGCGGAGGAGCACAAGCGCTGGCGCAGATGGATCACCGCGAGCTGCACGACTCCCTTCCTTTTGGGCTTCTCGTCTTCCTCCTCGACCGTCTGAACGAAGCCCTCCCGGTAGAGCCGGCGCAGGAATTCGGTGGTCCGGTCGTACAGGTCCGCCTCGGCCTTGGTCAGCCGGACCTCGGGGTGCCGGGGCCGGCGGGGCGGCAGGTCGAGGTCGTCCACCACGCTCGAGCGGCGGGTGCGGATCATCACCTCGTGCGTCAGGGCGCGCAGGGCCTCGGGATCGCGCGGCTGGCGGTGGTCGCCCGCAACGAGGTGCTCGGCGCGGAACTCCTCCCAGGTGCCGAGCTGCCCGGGCCGCAGCAGGGTGACGAGGTTGTACAGCTCACGCAGGTCGTTCTGGAGCGGCGTCGCCGTGAGCAGCAGAATGAAGTCCCGCTCGATCTTCTCGATGAACTGGTAGGTCGCGCCGCGGTGGCTCTTGATCTTGTGCGCCTCGTCCACGATGACGAGGTCCCAGTGGTGCCGCAGGATCTCCTCGGCGTGGCGGCGCGAGCGCGCGCGGTCGTGCGACACGATTGCTTTCGTGACGCGCTGCCAGTCGTCGGGGTCGGTCGGCGCATCGAACCGCTCGAAGAACTTCTCCTCCAGCTCGCCCTGCCACTGGCCCACGAGCGAAGCCGGCGTCAGGATCAGCGCGCGGCGGGCGAGCCCGCGGATCGCGAGCTCCTTGTAAATGATGCTCGCCTCGATCGTCTTGCCGAGCCCGACTTCGTCGGCGAGGATCGCGCGGCCGCCCATCTGGCGCAGCACCCGCTGGGCGACGTCGATCTGGTGGGGCAGCTCCTTGATCGCGTTGGCGTCGAGCGTGATCAGCCGGTCGAAGCCCGGCACGAGCGCGATCCGCTCCGCCTCGCGCCGCAAGTCGTACCAGGCGCGGTCGGCCGGCGGGGGGGCCCGGAGCTGCTCGGCGAACAGCTTGAGCGAGCGCTCGTCGACGGACCAGACGTCTATGGCCGGCCTCCCAGCACCACCTGCAGCTGCCGGAGCACCTCCTCCAACCGGGCCAGCTCCTCGCCGTAGCGCGCCCACTCGCCGGCGCGCTGCGCCTCTACGGCGCGCCGGAAGGACTCGGCGGCCCGGCGGGCGAGATCGGCGGCGCGCCCGTCGTCGGGACGGGCGGTGCCCGAGGCGGCCGCAAGCCGCAGGGGCTCTCCGCCACCTCCCCCCCCGAACAGCTGCGACAACCCCTGCTCCAACGTCTCCTCCATCACGACCCGGTTCTGGTGCGCGACCACCACGCGCTTCAGCTCGGGGATCCGCCCGCCCTCGGCGCGCAGGTAGAGCGGCTGCACGTAGATCAGCGACTCCTCGATCGGGATGACCAGCAGGTTGCCGCGGACCACCTGGGAGCCGCGCTGGTCCCACAGCGACACCTGCCGCGCGATCTCGGTGTCCTGGTTGATCCGGTTGACGATCTGCGTCGGCCCGAAGACGAGGCTCTGCTTGGGAAAGCGATACACCACCAGCTCGCCGTAGCGCTCCCCGTCGTTGCGCGCCACCATCCACGCCGCCAGGTTGTCCTTGCCGCGCGGCGTGAACGGCACCATGAGAATGAACTCCGCCCGCGGCTCCTCGGGCAGCCGCATCACGATGTGGCGCAGGAACGGGTCCGCCCGCTCGGGCGCCCGCGACAGCACCGGCTTCTGCCACTGGTCCTCGCGGTGGTAGAAGATCTCCGGCTCGGCCATGTGATAGGTGGCGTACATGTCGCTCTGCACCCGGAACAGGTCCTCCGGGTAGCGCAGGTGCGCGCGCAGATCGGCGGGCATCGCGTCCAGCGGCTGGAAGATCCCGGGGAACACCTTCGCGAAGGTGCGGACCAGCGGATCGGCCGGGTCCGCCAGGTAGGCCGTCACGGTGCCGTCGAAGGCGTCGATCACGACCTTCACGCTGTTGCGCATGTAGTTGATGCCGTTCGCCAGCGGTTGGGCGTACGGATACCGGCTCGTCGCGGTATAGGCGTCGAGGATCCAGCGGAGCCGGCCTGCGTCGTCGATCACGATGTACGGATCGCCGTCGAAGATCAGGAACGGCAGCGCCATGCGCGCCCGCTGCCGGATGTCGCGCACGTACAGCGCCCGGCTGTCGTTCGTGATGTCGCTCGACAAGAGCACCTTCAGCGAGCGGAAGTAGGCCGCGAGCACCAGCCGGCGCCAGAACGAGCCGACCCGGACGCCCCCGCTGCCTTCGTACGTCGTGAAGATGTTCTCGTCGCCCGAGGGGTAGTCGAACTCCTTCTGGCCCGTCCGGGCGAACACCCAGGAATCGGTGAGCTCGCCGAAGTAGATCTCGGGGCGCGTTACGCGCAGCGACACGCTGGACACGGGCGGCAGGTCCTTGATGAACAGGACCGGCAGTCCTTCTGCGGTCACCTGGTTCACCGGGCCGAGGGTGAGGCCCATGCCGTGCGTGAAGGTGAGCCGCTCGTTGATGAACGTCCGCGTGGGGAGCGAGGCCGGATTCAGCTCGCGCGGCGAGAGCAGCACTTGGCGGTACTGTCCGTCGATCACGTAGCGGTCGTCGTCCACCGAGACGAAGTCGTAGTAGGTGCGGATCTCCTGCAGCTGCCCGAAGGTCTGGAGCAGCGGGTCGCGATCCCACAGCCGAACGTTGTCGATCGTCGGCCGGTTGGCCCGGATGTCGCGGTCGGTGAGCCGGGCCTCGCCCGACAGGTCGCGCGTCACGACGCTGTCCAGGCCCCAGGCTCGCCGCGTCGCGGCGATATGGTAGGCGAGCTGGGGTGTTTCCTTCGTCAGCTCGTTCGGCGCCACGACGAGCCGCTGCACGATCGCCGGGTAGATGGTGACGCCGAGGAACGACGCGCCGAGGTAGATCACCACCGCGAGCGCCGTCAGGCGGGCGAGGCGCTTGCTGGTCGCGCCCCACAGGACGAGCGCAGCGCCCGCGAGTGCGGCCAGCCCTGCGATCCGCAGGCCGATCAGCGTGGCGTGGAGATCGGTGAAGCTCGCTCCCACGAGGGGCCCGGTGGTGGACTGCAGCAGCCCGGGGAGCCGGACGAAGTACACCCGCAACGCCGCCAGCAGGAACAGCAGGGCGATCAGCCCCGCGAGGTGCATCCGGGCCGACGGCTCCACCGTGACGTTGCGCCGGAATACGACGACGTCGCGTCGCAGCACGTACAGCGCGACGGCCGCGAACAGCGCGAGGATCGTGAGGGCCGTGAGGATGCCGAGGGCGCCCGCGAGGATCGGCACCGTGAACACGTAGTAGCTCAGGTCGCGGCCGAACACCGGATCGGTCGCGCCGAAGGGTGTCCGGTGCAGGAACTGGAGCACGCGCATCCAGCCGCCCGCGCCGCCGACGGCGAACAGCAGCGCCAGACCCAGCGCCGCCGGCAGGGCCAGGCGACCAATCAGGCGCGTCACGTCCAGGGCGGGGGCGGCGGCGTTGAGCTGGACGACGAGCGGGTTGGGGACGACGCCGCGCTGGGCGAAGCGCAGGTTCACGTACAGGAAGGCGAACGCGACGCCGCCGACCACGAGGCCGAGCAGCGCTCCGGCCAGGAGCCGCGTGGTGAACACGCGACCGAAGCCGAGGGCGTTGAACCAGGGCCATTCCGCGGCGAGCCGGACGAGGGTGGGCACGACGAGCACGAGGATGGCGAGGCCGACGAGCGCGCCGAGGCCGAGGTTGCCCCGGCGGCGGCGGGTGCGGAGGCGGGGCAGAGTCATAAGGGGGTAAGGTAACCCCCTTGCATCGGCCACGGACGCAAGACGCGACGCTCCGGCGCGTCGTCACGCCTTCTCCCGGCCAACTCACACCCCCACCGCTGGCCCCGACAGTCTCACGTCGTAGCTTCCGCTCACATGCCCTCCCGTCCTCTCCCTCCCCGGCGCCTCTGGCTCGTCGGCCTCGGCATCTGGATCGTGCTCGGCCTCATGTCCGCGGCCCAGAACGCGACGTGGCGCATCTACGCGGGACGCCACGTCCCCTGGGGAACCATCATCCCCAACTCGCTCGCCGACTGGCTCACCTGCGGCATGTTCACGCCCGCCTTCTACTGGATGGTGCGGCGCTTCCCCATCCGTGGTGACCGTTGGTGGTCGGTCCTCCCGATCCACCTCGCTGCATCGCTCGTGATGGTGGTGCTCAAGGTCACGGCCTACACGCCGCTATACGGACTCCTGAACCCGGGCGAGACCCGCACCTGGTCGATGATCCTGTTCGGCGGCTTCTACGCCGACATGCTGGCCTACTGGGCCTCGGTGGGGGTAATCCACGCGATCGAGTACTACCGCGAATCGCGCGAGCGCCAGCTCGAAGCCACCCGGCTCGCGCTCGAGAACCTGCGCGCCCAGCTGCAACCGCACTTTCTATTCAACACGCTGCAGTCCATCTCCACGCTCATCTACCGCGACCAGCCCGCCGCCGATCGGATGCTCACTCAGCTCTCGGACCTGCTGCGCCTGTCGCTCCGCAACACCGGCGTGCAGGAGGTGCCGCTCTCCGAGGAGCTGGGCTTCCTCGAGCGCTACCTGGCGATCATGCGGGTGCGCTTCGGCGATCGGTTGGTAATCGATCTCCACGCGCCCCCGGACGTCCTCGACGCCCTCGTGCCGAGCCTCGTGCTGCAGCCGATCGTCGAGAACGCCATCGAGCACGGCATGGCCGACCGCCCTGACATCGGCCACGTCTCCATCCGGGCAACCAAGGACGGCCCGTCGCTACAGCTCGAGGTCTCGGACGACGGCCCGGGCCTCGTCGACGCGCGCCCTTCTGGCGGCAACGGCATCGGCCTCGCGAACACGCGCGAGCGTCTGGCTCGGCTCTACGGCTCCGCGGGCCGGGTCGAGACGACGAGCGCCGACGGCCAGGGCCTCACCGTGCGCCTGACGGTGCCATTTCGTCGTGGCTGATATTCGCGCCCTGATCGTCGACGACGAGCGCCTCGCTCGTGAGCGGGTCCGCACCCTACTCGCGGCGTCGCCGGGCGTCACTATCGTCGGTGAATGCACTGGGGGCCGAGAAGCTGTCGACGCCATTGTCGAGCACGCCCCCGACCTGGTCTTCCTCGACGTCCAGATGCCCGACCTGGACGGTTTCCAGGTGCTCGAGGCTGTGGGGGGGGGCGACGACCCCCTCCCCGCGATCGTCTTCGTCACCGCCTACGACGAGTACGCGCTGCGCGCCTTCGACGTGCACGCCGTCGATTACCTGCTCAAACCGATCGAGCCCGAGCGCTTCGCCCGCACCCTCGCCCGCGTGCGCGAAACGCTGGGCGACAAGAGCGATCGAAGGCTCGAAGCCTTGCTCGACGCGCTCGCCACCCGTGACCTCCCGCTCGATCGGCTGGTGATCCGCACCCGCGGTAAGGTCTCCTTCCTCAAGCCCAGTGAGATCGACTGGGTCGAGGCGGATGGGAAGCACGTGAAGCTGCATGCGGGGCGCGAAACGCACGTCGTGCGCCAACAGCTGAAGCGCCTCGAGCCCCGCCTCACCCCTCACGGCTTCGTCCGCGTGCACCGCTCGGCGATCGTGAACGTGGACCGGATCAAGGAGCTGGAGCCGTGGTTTCACGGTGAATACGTCGTGATCCTGAAGGACGGGACAAAGCTGACGTCGAGTGCGGCGCATAGCGAAGCTCTGCACCGGATAATCGACGCCGCCAAGTAGCCAAGTGGCGCCATTTCCGTTGTCCCCCTGACACCGGGCGCCTACCCTGAGAGCGAACCCTCCGGATGGAGCCACGATGCAACGTCCCTTGACCGCCTTGACCGCCCTGACCGCCGTCGCGTTCACCGTCCTCACCGCCCAGACCGCGCCGACCGCCGCGCCCACCGCCGCCGATTCCGCCGGCATCCGTCAGGCCGCTCTCGACTACATCGAGGGCTACTACGACGGCGACGCCGCCCGGATGGAGCGCGCCCTGCACCCCGAGCTCGCCAAACGCATCGTACGCACCAACGAGCAGGGCCGCAGCCAGCTACAACAGATGAGCGCCATGTCGCTCGTGCAGGGCACGCGCGCGGGAGGCGGGAAGGACATCCCCGCCGCCGAGCGGCGCAAGGACGTCACGATCCTCGACATCTATCAGAATGCGGCGAGCGCCAAGATCTACGCCTCGGGGTGGGTCGATTACCTGCACCTCGCCAAGTGGAACGGGCGGTGGGTGATCGTGAACGTGCTGTGGGAGCTGCATCCGCGGAGGAC
>DASYRJ010000002.1:0-2054 GCA_036004525.1 Gemmatimonadales bacterium
GCCCGACGAGCAGCGCCACCACGACGATCGCTGACTTCTTCATCGCTTCATCTCCCGGTGACGGTGGTCACCCCGCACCCCTCGTTCACCACCCATTAGCCCGCGCTGCGAGCGGCCGGAAGATAGCGCGACGTCCCCGCGATGTCAAGGACGCGATCGCCTAGTGTGTCGGGAGCACATGATCTGTCCGCTCCCGAGAGCAAATGATCTGACCGCTCCGAGCAAGCAGCCGGGTTGTCATCGCAACCGAGGAGGTGGCGATGCCCTACACCCAGGCTGCGGTGGAGCGGGCGGTGAAAGTCCATGAGGTCCTCGTGCAGGCGCTCAACGGGCGGCAGCCATGGATTCGGGTCGCGGAGGTCTTGGGCGTCAGCCCGCGCACGGTGCGGCGGCTGCGCTGGCGGTACGAGCAGTACGGCTTCACGGGGTTGTACGACCACCGGCAGCACACGCCGTCGCCGCGGGCCGTGCCGCTGGCCGAGGTCCAGCGGATTTTGGGCCTCTACCGCGACCGGTACGGACCCCGGGATGGGCATCCGGGCTTCAACGTGCGGCACTTCTACCAGATCGCCCGGCGCGAGCACGGGGTGACCGTCTCGTACTCGTTCGTGAAGAAGGCGCTGCAGGCCGCGGGCCTGGTGCGGAAGCGGCGGGCCCGCGGGCGGCATCGGCGGCGCCGCGAGCCCCGGCCCTGCTTCGGGGAACTCGTGCACCTCGACGGCAGCCTGCATCCGTGGCTGGCCCTCGAGCCCGACGCCCGACAGACCTTGATCGCGGTCGTCGACGACGCCACCAAGCAGGTGCTCTATGCGCAGCTCGTGGAGGGGGGCGAGAGCCTGGCCGCGATTATGACGGCGCTGCGGGCAGTGCTCGAGACCTATGGCATTCCGGGCGCCGTCTACACCGATCGCGCCGGCTGGGCGGTCTATACGCCGACCTCCGGCACCGCGCCCGACCGCACACGCCGGACCCAGGTCGGCCGCGCGCTGGCGCGCCTGGGCATCGAGCACATCGTGAGCTTCTCGCCGCAAGCGCGGGGGCGCAGCGAGCGCACCAACGGCACATTCCAGGGCCGGCTCGTGAACGAGCTGCGCCTGGCCGGCCTGCGGACGGTGGCGGCGGCCAACGGGTATCTGCGCGCCCGGTTCATTCCCGAGTACAACGCCACGTTCGGGCGGCCGCCGGCGGATCCCACCAGTGCCTTCGTGCCGGTGGGGCGCCAGGACCTCGAGCAGATCCTCTGCCACGAAGAGGAGCGCGTGGTCGCGCGTGACAACACCGTGACCCTTGAGGGGGTCGTGCTGCAGATCGACAAGCAACGCGGCCGGCGCAGCTGCGTGGGCCTGCGCGTGCTCGTGCGCCGGCATCTGGATGAACGGCACTCCGTGTGGTGGGGGCCGCGGTGCCTCGGCCGCTATACCGCCCAGGGACAACCTCTGGCGGCCCGTTGGGGGAGTACCGACATAGCGGGCCCCGGGCCGATCGCGGCTCCTGGGGCAAATACGCGCGCGGGTCGTCGACTCGCTGCCGCCGAGCGCCGCCGGCGGCCCAGACTTCCACTTCCGGTGTGAGCGGACAGATCACGTGTCAAACGCGGGCGGTCAGATCACTTGTCAACAACAGCCGGCCGGCCGGACGCCGGCCGGCCGGACGGCTGCCTCGACTCATTACGATCTCGATGGAGCGCGCTACCCTCGGGACCGGCTAGTTTCCGGAAAATATCGCGGTTCGGCTTCGAGCCCTGGCTGGTGACGGTGGGCGCAAACCCAAGCGACCATCACCCGCCTCTGGGTTTTCGGAAATAGCCTTTGGTTTTCCGGAACCATCAGGCGCTTACCACGCCCGCATTCGTGGAATGCCCTCGTTGTCGCTCCGCGCGTCGTGGCGCCTACTCCTCACGCACGACGGGCGGCATTCGGTCAATGGAGGCCGAGCCGCATCCAGCGCCTCAACACCCGCGAAGGAGATTGCCGATGACATCGAGCACCCGACTGATGCGAACCGTTCAACTGGCCGTCCTCCTCGCGGCCCTGGTGCTGGGCGTGGCACCGGTG
>DASYRJ010000003.1:0-34307 GCA_036004525.1 Gemmatimonadales bacterium
TTACGAGAAGTACTTACGAGCCCAGGTGGAGGGCTGATATCGGGGCGGCGGGATTCGAACCCGCGACCTCCTGGTCCCAAACCAGGCGCGCTACCGGGCTGCGCCACACCCCGAAAAGGCTGGACGCGTAGACACATAAACGCGTAGACGCACAGGCAAAGCTACCAACGGCCCCCCAAAAAGCCACATCGCCGAGGCACCCATGGGGTGGCTCGGCGATGCGCGGTTGACACCGGGCGTCAGGGAGAAGGCTAGTTCGCGGCGACGTTCACCTTGACTCGCCGCAAGGGCGGGGCGGGAAGCTGCCCGGCCTTCTGCATCCAACCCGCGCGCGGGTTGACCTCGATCCAGAAGTGGACACGGCCCCGGAAGCAGATCTCGCAGGTTCCGGTCAACATGTAGACGCCCCATCCAGGCGCCACGTCCGACACCTTGCTCGCCGACATTTCGTGGGGACGGTGGACTCCGCAGACCCGACAGGGCGCGCTCACTTCCGCCGGCCACTCCTCGTTCCACCACACCGAGACGATGTTGTCGAGCCTCTGGTGCAGGGGATAGGTCTCTAGGAACTCCCGAACGGTTGCCGCCACAGCTCTCCTCCCTGTTGCGGCCAAGCTATAGCGTGTGCGCCACAGCCGTCAATTAGGGGAGACCCTCAGGCGCTCCGCCGCAGGAGCACCTCAACGAGCGCGCGGAAGGCCCGGCCGCGATGAGATACGCGGTGTTTCGCGCTCGGCGGCGCCTCCGCGAAGGTCATCTGCAGCTCGGGCGAATAGAACACCGGATCGTAGCCGAACCCGCCGGTCCCGCGGGGCTCAGTCAGAATCAGCCCATCACAGGTGGCCTCGACGATCTCCGGGACGGCGCTCGGCGCGGAGAGAAACGCCACGACGCAGCGATAGCGCGCCGTGCGGCGCTCCTCGGGCACATCGGCCAGCTTCTCGAGCAGGAGCGCGTTGTTCGCGGCGTCGGCCCCCGCCTCGGGCCCTCCCGTCCCGGCCCAGCGCGCCGAGCGAACTCCCGGCGCTCCGCCCAACGCATCCACCTCGATCCCCGAGTCGTCGGCCACGGTGGGAAGCCCGGCGCGCGTCGCAAAGTACCGAGCCTTGGACACGGCGTTCTCCACGTAGCTCGTGCCGCGCTCGAGATCCGCCTCCTCGGGGAGGCGTTCCAAAAACCGGTCCGCTGGAAACGAGACCTCGAACGGCAGGCCGGCGAACAGCTCGCGGATCTCGCGGATCTTGCCGGGACTACGCGTGGCCACCAGCAGCTTCATTGGCGCAGCTTTCGGAGCAGCTCGGTGGTGGACTGGCCCTGCACCAGCGGCACGCGGACGACCCGGCCCCCCCAGCCCTCGACCTCGTCGGCGCCCACGATGGCGGGGCGCGCGTAATCGGCCCCTTTGACGAGCACGTCGGGCCGCAGCCGGCGGATGAGCGCGAGCGGCGTCTCCTCGTCGAACAGCACGACGCAGTCGACCGCGGCGAGCGCCGCGAGCAGCCGGGCGCGCTCGCCGGCGGCGACGAGGGGCCGATCGGGTGCCTTGCCGAGCCGGCGGACCGAGGCGTCGGTGTTCACGCCCACGACCAACGCGTCACCCTCGGCACGCGCCGCCTCGAGCAAGGCGACGTGGCCGGTGTGCAGGAGATCGAACACGCCGTTGGTGAACGCGACCCTGCCCCGCTGGGCCGCGCGCCACGCGGCTGCGGCGTCGACGGTGCGGATCTTGGCGGCGGTGTTCAGAGCGGCTGGGTCGCTTTGGGATGGAGCTGGAAGGTGTGGTTGAAGAGCGGGAGGGTGACGGTCTCGCCATAGCGGGTCTCGATCACGATCTGGCGGGGCGCCGCGGTGCGGCGGACGACCAGATTGGTGCTGGCGGCGTCGGGGAGGCCGATGTCCTGGACGGCGGCCTGCACGCGGCGGCGGATCGTGCCGTCGTCGAGCGCCGCGGCGAGGCGCGCCTGCGTGTCCATCTCATCCACCAGGCGGAAATAGCGGAAGTACACCTCGCCGATGTGCACGCCGTAATAGAGGACCGCGACGAAAATCAGCAGCGAGAAGAGGCAGCCGGTCGAGCTGGCGCCGCGGCTGCGCCAGCGTCCTTTCGGGCGGCTCACCATTGGGACTGCGCTCCGTCCACGATGTCGTTGACGAGCTTCTGGAGCGCAAGCTTGCGGCCCGGGCGCGGATCCGGCGGCTCGTATTCACCGTCCACCGCGAGCCCTTGCCGTTGCCACAGGGGCTTGCCTTCGCGCTGGTTCATGATTTCCACGTCGACGGTGAGCTGCACCTTGCGCCGGGTGACGTTGACCTGTCCCTGCCCCGGCTGGAAGGCGATGGGAAGCTCCGGGTCGTACCGCACGATGCGCCCGCGCACGATCGCATCGGCGCTGGCCTCGGCCGCGACGCGCAGCCCCAGCCGGCCCTCGAGCGCTTCCCGCACGGCCTGCGTCACTTCCTGCGTGAGGGAGGGCTCGGGGGTGTCGTTGGTGAACGGCACGATCGCCACCGTTCGCACGTTCGGCAGCAGGCCGCCTTTGAACCCGTAGGGGCACGCCGCGAGCCAGAGGGCTGACGCGCTAACGGCGGCTACGCCACAACGCCGGCGGAATGACCGCCGCGGTATCCACGCCCACCACGGTGAGCTCAAACCGGGCCGAAGCCTCCGGGAAATCGACGCGCGCCCCCATGGGGCGCGCCTGCGCATCGAGCACGGTGCGGCTCCGCGCCACCACCGTGCCGCGCCGCCACTCGGCCTCGAGCATCCGCTCGAGGCCGTTCGTCGCGACGTAGTCCAGCGTGTCGCCCTCGTCCGCGAACCGCCACAGCGCGCGCGCCGCGCGCGGCGCCGCCGCGGACCCGGACGCCTGTCCCTCCCCCCGAAACACCGCCGCGCTGTCGCCCGGCGGCTGCACCATACCGAGCGACGCCCAGAGCATCGGGATCGCGGGCACGAGCGAGCGGAAGCTCCGCTCGGGGTCCGACCAGGCCACCCGGTCGCCGATCACGACTGCCGCACCGCTGCCGAGCCCCAGCGGCCCCACGAAGTCGAACCGCATCGAGTCGGGCGGCGCGATCCGCGCGCTCCCCCGCCCCCCGTAGCGCACGCGGCCGTCGGCGTAGCGCCACCGGAACCGGATCACCGTCGGCTGCGGCGGCAGCGTCGCCCGCGCCCAGGCCACGGCGCTGTCCCGGCTCGCCGGCGCGAGCGGCGCCGGAATCAACGGAGCCGGTGCCGGGCAGGCGGCGAGCAGCGCACCGGCGCCAATGTAGGAAAGGGGGCGGAGCCGGTCAAGCGAAAACCGTTGACCGCTCAATAGTTAAACCCGAAGAAGAAGTCCACGAACTTGGTCCCGCGGCTCGAGCGCGGGAGGCCGTAGAAGCCCGGGTCTGCCGAGTGGAATCGGTAGCCGAGGTCGAGCCGGAGCACCAGCGGGGGCCCGATCGGCATCCGCAGCCCGAGCCCGCTCGAGCCCAGGACGCCGCGCCGGCCCGTGGTCTCCGTCCAGGCCCGCCCGTAGTCGACGAACAACGCCCCCTGCACGCCGGGGAAGCGCGCGGCGCCGAACGGGAAGCCGATCGTGAGGAAGTCGGTGATCGGGAAGCGGTATTCGGCGTTGAAGAGCCAGGAGCGCGTTCCGGCCACGTAGCCGTAGCGCGGGTAGCCGCGCAACCCCCACGACCCGCCGATGTTCACACGGCGAGGCCGTTCGCCGCCCGACGCATAGCCCACCAGCCGCACCGCGAGCGCGCTGCGTAGCGACGCGCGGAGGTAGGTGCGGACGTCGGCCGACAGCAGCCACGAGTCGAACCGGCCGTGGCTCAGGTCGTTCACCAGGCCGGCGGTGAAATTGTAGCGGGTGCCGTCGATCGGGCCGGTGGGGAGCCAGAGCGTGTTGTCCTTCACATAGCTCAAGTAGTTGGACGCGAGCCAGCCGATGCGGCGCAGCTCGTCCACGCCTTCGGTGAGGAGGTCGAAGCGGTCGGAGCGCTCGAGGCGGTACTCGCCCACGAGACGGCGGAAGCGGGTGAAGGGATACCGCACCTGCGCGAAGGCGCCGTAGGAGGTTTCCTCGAACAGCGACGTGAAATCGCCCTCGTAGAACAAGCCGCGCTGGCGGAAGGCGCCCGCCCCCCAGTTGATGCGGCGCGCCTGGTTCAGGTAGAACACGGTGCCGTTGACGTTGTCGATGAGGCTGCCCAGGCCGCTCCCCTGGAAGGACGACAGGCCGACGAACAGGACGTGGTCGCTGAGCACGTCGCTGAACAGGAACACCGCGCCCTGCGCCGAGCCGATCCCGGGCGCGACGACGGCGTCGCCCGCGGCGAAGTCGAGGCTGAACTTCTTTTCGTAGGGAGTGGCGTCCGCCCGGGCGTACTGCGGGTTCGACAGCTCCCCCCAGCTCCATTCCGCAGGCGGCGGGGGGGAACGGTCGGCGAGCGCGAACCGGGTCGCCGAGTCCGCCAGCGGCGCCGCGAAATAGATGTTGAAGGTCAAGTCGGCGAAGCCGCCGAACACCAAGCCGCCGCGCTCCGGCACCCACTGCGGATCGAAGGCGCCGTTCAGGGTGTTGGTCTCGCGCCGCCCGGCGCCGGCCGAGTCGATCGAGTACACCTGGAACGTCCCATCGCGGTCGCTCGCAAAGTAGATCCGTCCCGTCGCCGGGGACCAGCGCGGGCCCTCGTCGCGCCAATCCCCGTAGGTGAGGTAGCGCACCGCGCCGGTCGCGACGTCCATGGCGAACAGATTGTGCGCGCCGCCCGGTCCGAACGGCGTCCGGTCGGAGGAGAACACCACCGTGCGCCCGTCGGGACTCACCGTGGGGTCCACATCCTCGTAGCGGTCGGATGTCAGCCGCTCGAGCCGTCCCTCGGGCAGCCACAAGCGGTACAGGTCGGAGTAGCCCGAGACCGACAGGCCGCTGAACACCACGCTGCGTCCGTCGGGCGCCCACGCGGGAGAGAGGATGGACACCAGCTCGGGAAACTGGTAGCGGCCGACCACCGCATTGCGCGTCAGGCTCCAGAAGAACAGCGCGTCGCGCTCGGCGTACTTGCTGCTGAAGGCGACGACCCCGTCCGGGTTGACGTCCAGCCGCGACTCGAAAAAGTGGAACGACTCGAATTGCTCGGTGCGCTCTCCCCTCACCACGGCGCGCTTCTTGGCGCCCTCGAACCGTCCGGCGTAGATCGTCGCGTATCCGTTCGACGGAGAGAAAAAGAGATAGCCGGGTGCAGTGTCACGGGGGAGGCGGTACGCCGCCGGCTTGATCGCCAGCTCGGTGAGCCGCCGCGCCGTGATGGCGAGCGGCCGGTGCGCCGCCACCGCCGGGTAGTAGCGCTGGCGCATCCAGTACTGCCACTCGTCGGAGAGCTGGTCGAGGGAGCGGCCGTACACGCCCGCCATGGCTTCCTCGAACGTCGCGTATTTCCACAGGTCGCCGTACAGCTGCAGGATCCGCCACTCGCCGTAGCGCTCGGCGAGGTAGCGGTGGATGACGCTGCCGACGGGGTAGACGAGCCCGCCGTAGGCGTACGTCAAGTCGCGCAGCGCCGGGAGCCGTCCGGAGACCGTCATGTCGCGGAGCACCATCTCGTCCCGGCTGTCCTCCCCAGCCGAGAAGTACTCGGCCAGCCCCTCGCTCCACCACAGCGGCAGCCCCGCCTGGCGGATGCGGGGATACCGGCTGAAGACCTCGGTCGCCAGGCTGAGCTGGAAGACGTGCACCAGCTCGTGGCGGAGGGTGTGGCGGAACTCGCTGTAGCTGCCCCGGAACGGCATCGCCACGCGGCGCTTCAGAAACTCCGTGACGCCGAGCAACCCCTCGGGCGGAATGAACGGCAGGATGTTCGTCTGCTCGAAGTCCGAGTGGGAGGCATAGACGATCAAGGGAATGCGTCGAGTGACTGCGTGAGTGAAACGACGTTCAAGGGAGTCGTAACTCTCTTCCGCATACGCGAGCGCGACACGCCCCAGCTCCTCGGCGTCGGAATAGTAGTAGAGGTCCACGTGCTCCCCGCGCAGCACGTGCCAGTCGAATCGCCGGTACTGGATCTTGTTCTGGCCGAAGTAGCCGAACTGGGCGGCGAGGGGGGGGACGAGGGCGAGGCCCAGGATTACACAGGCTGAAGCCTGTGCTCGGCGCACCACGGCCCTTAAGGGCCATGCAGTGCCGAGCGCAGGCTTCAGCCTGTCGAATAGGCTCATCGGTGAATGCTCCGAATCCGATCCCCCTGCGCGATGCCGTCGAGGACCGCCGCACCCGAGACGACGCGCCCGAACACCGTGTAAATCCCGTCGAGGTGGGGCTGGGGTGAGTGCGTGATGAAGTACTGGCTGCCCCCGGTGTCGGGGCCGGAGAGGGCCATGCCCATGGTGCCGACCTCGTAGCGGACGGGGTTCACTTCGTCGCGCAGCACGAATCCGGGCCCGCCCCACCCGTCGCCGCGCGGATCCCCGTCCTGCACCACGAAGTTTGGCACCACGCGGTGCCAGCGCGTGCCGTCGAAGAAGCGCCGCTCGACGAGACCGAGGAATGCCGCGACGGTGAGCGGTGCTTCCGCGGGAAGCAGCTCGACGATCAGCGTGCCGCGGTCGGTCTCGATCGTCACCCGGGGGTCCGGCTGGCCCGTGAGCACGGGTGCGAGCCAGCGGCGCGCCACATCGCGGTAGTCGGCGGCGGTGCGCCCGGTGACGACCGGGAGGGGAGGCCCCCACGCCTCGCGCGCGTCGGGGAGCGTATCCGCGGCGAGGCGGCGGACCAGATAATCGTCCGGTCGCGGCACCGCGCCGACGAACCGCGTGGCGACCCGCAAGCGGCCGGTGGGGCCGGCGCCTGCGATCGCGCCGAGGGCCGCGACCGCGGAGAGCCGCGCATCGTTGAAGGGATCGCCTTCCGCGCGGCGGTAGGCGGCGACCAGGAGATCGACGTCCTCCGGGTCGGGGGCGCGGCCGAGCAGATCGGCGGCGACGCTGCGGACGGCGGGGTCGGCGTGGGTGAGGAGGCGGCGCGCCCGCGCGCGCAGTCCCGCCCCCCCCGCCCCCCCGCCCCCCCCCGAGTCGGCGGGCGGGACGATCCGCTGCAGCGTCTGGAGCGCCTGGGCGACGACGCGCCCGTCGGGGTCGTCGAGCTGCCGTTCGAGCCGGTCGCGTGCGCGCGCCGCGCCGAACGCTTCGGCGGCCACGCTGCGCCAGCGCCAATCGGCATCGCCGAGCAGCGCGGCCGCTGCGCTCGTCCCGGCCGCGCTGTCGGCCTGCGCCAGCGCGATGACGGCCTGGCGCCGCAGCGCGAAGACGCCGGTCGCGACACGGGCCCCCAGCGTCTGCACGGCGGCCGCGCCCGCCAGCACGCCCAGGGTCGTCTCCGCCTGCACGGCGACGCCGATGTCGGCGTCCGCCACCCGCGGCGCCACGGCGGCGGCGAGTGTCGAGTCGCGGAACGAGGCGAGGGCGCGGAGCGCGTTGATGCGTACCTGGCGGTCCGGGTCCTCGACGAGCGGCCGGAGGCGGTCGAGCGCGGCGCGCGGCACGAGCCGGGCGCTGTCGAGCAACGCCTTCGTGACGCCCCGGGCCGCCACGGCGCGCACGCTCGGCTCGGGGTCGCCGAGCGCGGCGACGAGGCGGGCCGCCCCCTGCGGCGCTCGCAGCCGCCCCAGCGAATAGAGCGCGCGCCAGCGCGTCGCGGTGGCGGGGTCGTCGGCGAAGCGGCTCAGCTCCGCCAGGGGCGCGCGCCGGCCGAGACGCCACGCCTCGAGCAGGCCGGCGGCCACGACGGGGGGGGTGGCGGCGCCGGGCGAGGCGGTCGCGAGAATCTCGACCAGCGCCCTCGCCCCCTCATCGCCGCCGGTCCCCCCGGTCGCTCCGATTTTGGCGATCGCCGTCACGGCCTCGAGCTGCGCCGGGCCCTGCTCGCTGGGCGCCGCGGCGCGGACCACCTGGAGCAGCGCGGGCAGGGCCCGCCCGTCCTTCAGGAGCCCCAGAGCGAAGGCGGCGGCCGCTCGCACCACGGGCGTGGTGTCGCTCAAGACCGGGACGAGGAGATCCACGGCGGCCGGGTCGCCGATCCGGCCGGCGGCGAGCGCCGCCTGCCGCCGGACGGCGGGGTCGGGACCGGCGAGGGCATCGCGGAACACCGCCGGGTCGAACCGGCGCGCGTCCGCGGCCGCGAGCAGGCCGGCCAACTGGCTCACCAGCCTCTCGTCCGCCGAGGGCGTGGGCTGTTGCGCCGCCCCCGGACGCGCCAGTAGAAGAAGGAAAAGGACGGTGCTAGAGACGCACCGGGTCCAACGTGGGCTCGAGCAGGTCACACACGTGCTCCGGGATGCGCGACAGGCCGTGTTGGTGATTGAGTGCAATCAGCGACGTCTCGGCGGTCGCGAGCAGCTCGTCCGTCTCCGCCCGCTCGATCGCATAACCGAAGATCACCCGCCGCGAGGCCAGATCCCGCACCCAGCACCGCACCTGCACCAGGTCGTCGTAGCGCGCGGGCTGACGGTACCGGACCCGCACATCGGTCACGGCGAGAAAGATCCCCTGCCCCTCGAGCTGCTTGTAGGACACCCCGCGCTCGCGCAGGTGTTCCGTGCGCGCCATGTCCATCCAGATGAGGTAGTTCGCGTGGTACACGAACCCCATCTGATCGGTCTCGGAGTAATTGACGCGGTGCCGGACCGCGCTGATCACGCCCCCCACTCCCGGCGCCGGCCTATTCGCCGTACGGGATCCAGATGTTCTTGACTTCCGACGCGCGGCGCAGGAACTCACGCCCCTCGCCCTGCCGCGGGTCGAGCCAGTCACGGCCCCGCGTCACGGCCCACGTGCGCTTCATGTTGGACGCGGCGGCGAGCTCGACCGCTTTGGCGCCAGCCGCGCCGCCGAAATACCACACCCCGTCCACGTCGTCGTGTTCGGCGAGCACCTTCGCGAGCGCGTCCTTTGCCCCCGTCACGACATTCACCACGCCGTCGGGCACGTCGGACGTCTCGAGCACGGTATAGAACTCGGTGGCCGCCAGCGGGTGCGCCTCCGACGGCACGGCGATCACGGTGTTGCCCACCGCGATCGCCGGTGCGACCAGCGACACGAAGCCGAGCAGGGGAGACTCCTCGGGCGCGACGAGACCGAGCACACCGACCGGCTCGTTCATCGCGAGCGTCACGCCGCGGATGGGCGTGTGGTGCACCGCACCGTCCCACTTGTCCGCCCAGGCTGCGTAGCTGAAGAGGCGCGCGATCGCCGCGTCCACCTCCGTCCTCCCCACCCGGGCGGCGAACTCGTCGGCGCGGGTCGTGAGATTCTCGGCGATGTAATAGAGCACCTGCGCGCGGGCGTGCCCGCCGGCCCGGCCCCAGCCCGCCGCCGCATGCGCGGCTTCGACGGCGTTGCGGATGTCCTTGCGGTTTCCCTCCGCCACCTCGCCCAGCACGCGTCCGTCGGGACCCTTGATCCGGCGGGAGTAGCCCTGGTCGGGGCGGACTTGTTTGCCGCCGATGAACAACTTGTAGGTGCGGTCGATGGGCGGAAGCGGTGAGTCGGGAGACGGGACACGGGAAACGGAAAACGTGGATGCGAGAGCGTTTCCCGTTTCCCGTTTCTCGTGTCCCGCAGGTTCCCATTCCGCCTTGAGATACTCGTACATCCCCTCCCGTCCACCCTCCCGCCCGAACCCCGACTCGCGGTAGCCGCCGAAGCCGGAGGCGGCGTCGAACAGATTCGTGCAGTTCACCCACACGACGCCCGCCTTGAGCTTGGGCGCGACGTCGAGCGCGAGGTTGATGTTTTCCGTCCACACGCTCGCCGCGAGTCCGTAGGGCGTGTTGTTGGCGAGCGCCACCGCCTCGGCCGGCGTGCGGAAGGTCATGGACACGAGCACCGGCCCGAAAATCTCGACCTGCGCGATGGTGGCGGCGGGCGAGACGTCGGTGAACAGCGTAGGTGGATAGAAGTAGCCTTCCGTGGGGCAGGCCCAGGAGGGTTGCCACATCTTGGCGCCTTCTTCGACCCCCTTCTCCACCAGGCTCCGGATGCGCTCGAGCTGCACCGGCGCCACGATCGCGCCCATGTCCACGGCTTTGTCGAGGGGCGAGCCGACGCGGAGCTTCTCCATCCGCGCGCGCAGCTTGTCGGTCAGCCGCTGGGCGATCCCCTCGTGCACCAGCAGCCGCGACCCGGCGCAACACACCTGTCCCTGGTTGAACCAAATCGCGTCCACCACGCCCTCGACGACGCTGTCCAGGTCGGCGTCGTCGAAGACGATGAACGGGCTCTTGCCCCCGAGCTCGAGCGTCAACTTCTTGCCGGTCCCCGCCGTTGCCTGGCGGATGATGCGGCCCACTTCGGTCGAGCCCGTGAAGGCGATCTTGTCGACGTCGGGATGCTCGACGAGGTGCTTCCCTGTCGCCCCGTCGCCCGTGACGACGTTCAGCACACCCGCGGGTAATCCCGCCTCGCGGGTGAGGTCGGCGAAGCACAGGGCCGTGAGCGGCGTGAACTCGGCCGGCTTCAAGACGATCGTGTTCCCGGCGGCGAGCGCCGGCGCGACCTTCCACGCCACCATCAGGAGCGGGAAGTTCCAGGGGATGATCTGGCCCACGACGCCGACGGGCTCGTAACCCGGAAACTCGGTGTCACGCAGCTGGGCCCAGCCGGCGTGGTGGTAGAAATGCCGCGCGACGAGTGGGATGTCGAGGTCGCGCGTCTCCCGGATCGGCTTCCCGTTGTCGAGGGTCTCGAGCACGGCGAGGAGGCGCGAGTGGCGCTGCACTTCGCGGGCGAGCGCGTAGAGATAGCGGGCGCGCGCGTGAGGGGGGAGGCCGGCCCAGCCCGGCGCCGCGGCACGCGCGGCGGCGACCGCGGCATCCACGTCGGCCTTGCCGCCCTGCGCGACCCGTGCCAGCACCGCCGTCGTCGCCGGGTTGATCGTCTCGAAGTACTGGCCCTCGGCCGGCGGCGTCCAGCGGCCGCCGATGAAGTGCCCGAACTGTGCGCCGTGCTGCTTGATCCATTCCAGGGCCGCGGCGTCGCTCTCGGGGGCGGGGCCGTAGTCCATCGTGTCGAAGATCTTGGCGACGGTCGTCATGTCACACCATCGGGTGCCGGTGCGCCGCCGAGTAGCGTCCGGTCACGAAGTGCTCCAGCTGGCGCTCGATGTCGGTGAGCAGGGCGCTCGCGCCGAGCCGGAACAACGCGGGACGAAGCCAGCGATCCCCCAGCTCTTCCTTCATGAGGATCAGCCAGTCGAGCGCCTGCTTGGCCGCGCGGATCCCGCCCGCCGGCTTGAACCCGACGGCGTAGCCCGTGCGGCCCAGATGCTCGCGGATCATGCGCGTCATCACGACGCCGACGGGCAGCACCGCGTTGACCGGCTCTTTCCCGGTCGAGGTCTTGATGAAGTCTGCGCCCGCGAGCATCGCTACCAGGCTCGCCCGGGCCACGTTGGTGAGAGTCGCGAGCTCGCCGGTCGCGAGGATCGCCTTCATGTGCGCCGTCCCGCACGCCTCGCGGAAGGCGCGGACCTCGTCGTACAGGGCCTCCCAGTTGCCGGTGAGGACGTGAGCGCGCGTGATGACGACGTCGATCTCCTCGGCGCCCTCCTCGACCGATGCCCGGATTTCGTGCACGCGCTCGGCGAACGGGTTGAGACCGGCCGGGAATCCGGTCGAGACCGCCGCCACCGGAATGCCGGAACCGGCGAGCGCCCTGATCGCCGTCGGCACCAGGGCGTGATAGACGCATACGGCGCCGACCTTGATGTCCAGATGACCGACCCCCAGGGCGTCGATCAGGTCCGGGCGCAGCGGCCGACGCGCCTTGGCGCACAGCCGCAGCACATTGCCCGGCGTGTCGTCGCCCTGGAGGGTGGTGAGGTCGATGCAGGTGACGGCGCGCAGCAGCCACGCCGCCTGCCATTCCTTCTTGACGGTGCGGCGCGTCGGGATGGTCGCCGCGCGCCGCTCGACCGCGCTGCGGTTGACGCGCAGCGCCAGCACGGCTTCGAGGTCGAGTGGCGCGCCTGGGTTGCGCGTTGCATCGGCGGCGCGCGGCGCCGGATAGGCCGGCGGCGCGGCCCGGGTGGCGGTCGGTGGACGGGTGGCGGTCATGGGTGCTCGGGACAATCTAAGCCCCTTCCCGGGCTTGCGCCCGGGGTCAGCCGTTCTACACTTGTGCCCGTGACTCCGCCTGCGTCCCGCGTCATCGTCGTCGCCGACGCACATCTCGGCCAGGTGCCGCCCGCCGTCCGGGCCGCGTTTCATTCCTTCCTGGATGGCGTGCCCCAACCGGGCGATCACCTGCTCATCATCGGCGACTTATTCGACTTCTGGTTCGAGTACGAAAGCGTGATTCCCCGCAAGCACTTCGCGACCGTCGCCAAGCTGCAGGAAGTCCGCGCCCGAGGCATCCCGATCACCTTCGTCGGGGGCAACCACGACCGTTGGGGAGGGAGCTTTTTCCGGAACGACTTGGGCATCGACTTCTTCGGCGGCGAAGCGGATCTCGACCTCGGCGGTCGACGCGCGTTCGTCGCGCATGGGGACGGTCTCACCGAGCAGCACTGGACCGGCGCCCTGATGCACCGCTTCACGCGCCATCCCATTACGGTCGCCGTGTTCCGCGTCTTGCACCCGACGATCGGCTTCTGGATTGCCGACCTCTTCTCCCGCCATTTGGCGGACAACACGAAGGACCGCGCCGTGCTCGACCGGGCATCGGGGGCGCAGCGGAAGTGGGCTGCGGATCTCCTCACGCGCCGACCCGAGCTCTCGCTCGTCATCATGGCCCACACGCACCGACCGTTGGTGGACTCGCTCCCTGACGGGCGGACGTATCTCAACCCTGGGGCGTTTCTCGACGGGGGGAGGTATGCGGTGGTGACGGGGGACGGTGTGGAGCTGCGACAATTTGAGAGTGCGCGGTGAGCGCAACGGCAGTTCGCGCGCACTGCTTACCGCGCACCGCGCACGCCTCACCCCAGCGGCACCACCTCCACCTGCTTGAGCTTCTCCCCAAGAAACCGGGCCCCCACCTTCCTAAAGTGTGGCTCGTCGTCCGAGACCACGAAGCGGTGGTCGTGGCTCCCACCCGCGGCGAGGAGACCGCGCGCGTCCAGCTCAGCCGCGACGGCTTTGGCCGTCTCCTCCGCGGAATCGACCAACGTCACGCCCGGTCCCATTACGCGTGAGAGCAGCGGCTTGAGGAGGGGGTAGTGCGTGCAGCCGAGCACCAGGACGTCGACACCCGCCTGGCGCATCGGCCCCAAGTATTCGCGCGCGATCAGTTCGGCCGCCGGGTGATCGAACCATCCTTCCTCGACCAGGGGCACGAACAGCGGGCAGGGTTGCGCGTAGACGCGGGCCTTGGGACGCAGCGCCGTGATCGCGCGCTCGTAGGCGCCACTCGCGATCGTGCCCGCGGTCCCGATGACGCCGATCGCGCCGCTCTTTGTCGCCGCGACCGCCGCACGCGCCCCCGGCTCGATCACGCCCACCACGGGAACGGGCGAATGGCCCCTCAAGTAGTCGAGGGCGTGGGCCGTGCTGGTGTTGCACGCCACGACGATGGCCTTCACGCCCCGGTGCAACAGATAGGCGAGGATCTCGGCACTGTAGCGCCGCACCGTGTCGGGCGATTTGGGGCCGTAGGGGACGCGCGCGGTGTCGCCGTAGTAGATCACCGACTCGCGGGGCAGACGCTCGAACAGGGCGCGCGCGACGGTGAGCCCGCCGATCCCCGAGTCGAAGACGCCCAGGGGCGCCGCGTTCACGGCAGCGGCACGCTGATCCCGATGCCGCGCGGGACCGCCCGAATCTTCAGGTCCGCGGGGAAGTCCTGCAGGTGCGCCGACACGTAGGCCTCGGCGCCCGAAAACACATGGTTGAAGATCCACAGCACGAGCCAGTCCTCGACCTCTTGGCGCTTTGCCTTGAGGTTCGCCGACCCGGTCTGTTTCATGTAGTTCGCTTCTTGCTGTGCCTTGAGGGTCATCATCGCCGTGATGCCTTCCCAGGCGACGAACACCGCCCCGGCGGTGTGGCGTCCCGTGGCCGCCTGCCCCCACCCGGGGAAGAGGAGCGAACGCCAGAACGCCCCCATGGGACGCGTCTGGTGGCTCGTGTCGGCGGGGGCAACGACGCGAGTGGTGTCCTGGGCGGAAAGATGGAACGATGGAAAGATGGACAGCACGACGAGCAGCACCGTCGCCATCGTTCCAACGTTCCATCTTTCCCACGTTCCAACCTTCATCGTGCAACCATCACGTTCAATCTCCCCGGCTCGATCTTGACCGTGCATTCCCGGACTCCCGGCTCGCGCAGCTCGCCGTCGAGGTGGAGGAGGAGCGGTTCCTGCGGCGACCGAATCACGATCTCCCGTGCCTGCAGCAGCGCCACCTCCCGCATGCGACCGTGCGTCCCCCGGATGACGCGCGGGATCGCGAGCAGGAAGCGCGGCAGCGAGACCCGCCGGATGAGGCAGACGTCGAGCCGTCCGTCGGCCGGGTCGGCGCCGGGGGCGAAGCGGTAGCTGCCGCCCGCCGTCGTGCCGTTGCACACCTCGACCATCATCATGTACCCCCGCTCGTGAAACCCGGTCGCGCTCACCTCGAAGAGCGGCGGCCGGAAGGTCGCGAAGGTGCGCAGCACCGGCACCAGGTACGACAGGAAGCCACGCAGGCCGGGCATCGCGTTGCGGGTACGGACCACGGCGGGCCCGAAGCCGAACCCCATGCTGTTGACGAACCACTCGTCCAGCACGCGACCCACGTCGAAGCGCTGGGGCGTGGCGGTGACGAGCCGCGCCACGGCGCGGACGGGATCGTGGCGGTAGACGCCCACGAGCTTGGCGAAATCGTTCCCCGAGCCGATAGGCACCACGCCGAGGGTCGCCGGGGCACGGGCGGCGAGGAGGCCGTTGGCCACCTCGTGCACCGTCCCATCGCCGCCCATCGCGATGACGTAGCGCGCCCCATTCGTTGCCGCCTGGGCCGCGAGCTCGGTCCCGTGACCGGGGCGGGCGGTCTCGGCGGCGTCCACCGCCCATCCCTGGGCGCGAAAGGCGCGACACACGGGATCGAGCGCACGGCGCGCGGCGCCCCGGCCCGCAGCGGGATTCAGGATGACGTGGGCGTGAAGCACGCTGATAGGAAGCTATCAGCGGTCAGCGATCAGCGCCTTAGAGAGCCTGCGAGAGGTAATGTTCGTCCCACGCGACGGCGAAATCGACTCCGCAGCGGAGGCACAACATGCGCCGCGGCCGGCCGTGCAGCGCGACGCGGTCGCCGCAGGACGGACAGACCGCGTAGTGGGACCCGACATCGGGCGGCAGCGGGCGCGCGCCGTGCGGCGGCGTGGGCACGACGGTCCAGTGGCGCGGGGGTGCTTTCCGAATCTGCACGAACGCTCGGACGACGGGAACCGGCTTGCGGTTCACGTCCACGATGACGGCGAATTGTTCGATCTTGATGAGGCGGTACCACGCACCCCGGCGCAGGTTGCAATTCAGATCCGCTTGCAGACGAACCCACGTCCCGGTCATCCGTGGCGTCGCGCGTTGAGGAGGGAGAACTGTGCAACCCGGGGACGCGCGGCGGCTATGCCGCATGACCAATTCTGGAGTGATGCGCGTCACAAAGCCCTACTTCAGGTAGCCCTCTTCCCAGGCGACGGCGAACGAGCCTTTGCAGTGCGGGCAGTCCATCTCGCGCGCCTTGGGCTTCAAGGGGGCTCGGGTGCGGCAGTTGGGGCAGACGCCGTAGGTGGGGCCCAGCTGGACCTCGCCGCTTTTCGATCGGCCGGGCTTGGGGACGACGGTCCAGCGCAGGGGGGGCCGCCGCTGGATCTCGAGCACCGCCTTGAGCACCTTGACCGGCTTGCGATTGACTTCGATGACCGCTTCGAGCTCGCCCATCTGGAGCACGCGGTACCAAGCGCCGCGGCGGAGCTTTGTGTCGACATCGGCCTGGAGGCGCGCGAAGTACATGAGACCCTGGGTGAGTGGGGACGCCCAATCTAAGAAACGAGGGGTGGCGTGCCAAGGGCGTAAGTCACAGTCGTCTGGCAACGCAGGCCCGGTCCCTGCGACGGTGGCGGGAGCGTGTAGGAATCGAACCTACCGAGGCCCTTGCGAGCCCCAGCTGGTTTTGAAGACCAGTCAGGCCACCAGGCCCGATCCGCCCCCGCGCCGCCCCACCGTCACCGGGCGCAGGTCTGCGCGCGCCCCCCGTCGATCGCCACGGTCTCCCCTGTGATCCAGGCAGCCCGATCCGATGCGAGAAAAGCGATCAACGCCGCCACCTCCTCCGGCTCCCCCACGCGGCCCAGCGGATGGGTCGCCCTGCCGCGCTCGAGGAACGCGGCGTAGCTCGCTTCGTCCATGCCCCCGCTACGATGCAGGCCCGTTCGGACCACGCCGGGATTCACGGCGTTCACGCGAACGCCCTCGGACGCCAGCTCGAGGGCGAGACACCGCGTGAGCTGGTCCAGGGCCGCCTTGCTCACGCAATAGGCGAGCACACCAGGAAACGCCCGCGTTCCCGTCACGCTGCCGACGTTCACGACCGTCCCCTTGGTCTTCGCGATGAGCGGCAGGGCCCGGCGCGTCAGGTCGAACACCGCCCGCAGGTTGATATCGAGCATCCGGTCCCACAGCGCCAGGTCCGTCTCGCGCCACGTACCGCCGACCAGGATGCCGGCGGCGTTGACGAGCACGTCGAGCCGGCCGAGCTGCTGCTCGGCCGCCGCCACCAAGGCCGCGCGGAACCGCTCGTCGGTGAGATCGCCGGCCAGGGGGATCCAGCGGTCGCCCGTGGCGGCGTCGAGCGCGTCGCGGCGCCGGCCCGTGGCGAGGACGGTCGCCCCGCCGGCGTGGAGCAGGTGAGCCGTGGCGAGCCCGATGCCGCTCGTTGCGCCCGTGACGAGCGCCGCCTTGCCGGCGAACTCGCTCACCCCTTCACCGCGATCGCGTCGATCTCGACCCGCGCCGCCTTGGGGAGGCCGGCGGCCTGGACCGTCGAGCGGGCCGGCTTGTGGGCGCCGAAGTGCCTCGCGTACACCTCGTTCATCTGGGCGAAGTCGGCCATGTCGGCGAGATACACGGTGGTCTTCACCACATTATCGAGGCTCGTCCCCGCCGCAGCCAGGACGGCTTTCAGGTTCTGCAACACCTGCTCGGTTTGCTCCGCCGTCGTCTTCCCCACCAGCTCACCGCTGCGGGGATCGAGCGCCACCTGGCCCGCCGTGAACACGAGGCCGTCGGTCACGATCGCCTGGCTGTACGGCCCGATCGCCTTGGGGGCGGCATCGGTCGCGACGACGCCCAGTCCCTTGGTCTTGCGCATCAGAACAACCCCTCGATGGTCCCATCCGGGTGAATGCGGATCCGCTCCGCCGCGGGGCTCTTGCCGAGGCCCGGCATCGTCATGATGTCCCCCGCGAGCGCCACCACAAAGCCGGCGCCCGCAGATGGAAGAATATCCCGCACGTGCAACGTGAACCCGCTGGGGGCGCCCAGCTTCGTGGCATCGTCGGAGAACGAGTACTGCGTCTTGGCCATGCACACCGGGGTCTCGCCCAGCCCCAGCTTGGGCAGCTGCTCGAGCGCCCGTTCCGCCGTCGCGGAGAATGCGACGGTCTCCGCGCCGTAGATCTCGCGTGCGATCGTCTCGATCTTCTCGCGGATCGGCCGGCGCTCGTCATACAGAGGCCGGAACCCGGACCCGCCCTTGCTCCCCTTCAACAAACCGAGCAGCGCCTCGGCTACCGCCACGCCGCCCTCCCCGCCCTTTTCCCACACGTCGCAGCGCACGGCCTCGACCCCCTCGGCCGCGCACACGGCGCTCACCGCCTCGACCTCGGCGTCGGCGTCGCTGACGAACCGGTTCAGGGCCACGAGCGCCGGGACGCCGAACCGCTTCACGTTGCGGATGTGGCGCCGGAGGTTTTCACAACCCCGCTGCACCGCAGCGGGGTCAGCCGGCCCTAGCCGATCTTTGGGGACGCCGCCGTGCATTTTGAGTGCCCGCACCGTGGCGACGATCATGGCCGCCTCCGGCTTGAGACCCGCCATCCGGCACTTGATGTCGAAGAACTTCTCGGCGCCGAGGTCCGCCCCGAACCCGGCCTCGGTGAGCACGAGGTCCGCGAGGGTGAGGCCCAGCTTGGTCGCCACCACGGAGTTGCAGCCATGCGCGATGTTCCCGAACGGCCCGCAGTGCACGAGCGCCGGCCCGCCCTCGAGCGTCTGTACGAGGTTCGGGTTGATCGCGTCCTTGAGCAGCAGCGTCATCGCTCCCTGGGCCTTGAGATCGCCGGCGCGCACGGGAGTCTTGTCGGGCCGCAGACCCACCACGATGCGCGCGAGGCGCGTCTCGAGATCTCCCAGGCCGTCCGCGAGCGCCAAGATCGCCATGATCTCGGAGCCGGGAATGATGACCCAGCGCTCTTCGCGCGGCGGCCCGCCGCTCGCACCCCCGAGGCCCACGATTGCGCTGCGCAGCGCCCGGTCGTTCATATCGATGGTTCGCGGCCAGGTGATGCGACGGACGTCGAGCCCGAGCGCGTTCCCATGATGCAGGTGCGCGTCGAGCATCGCGGAGAGCAGGTTGTGGGCGCTCGAGATGGCGTGGAAGTCGCCCGTGAAGTGGAGGTTGATGTCCTCCATGGGGACGACCTGCGAATAGCCGCCGCCGGCGGCGCCGCCCTTCACGCCGAAGACGGGACCGAGCGACGGCTCGCGGATGCACAGGACGGCGTTTTTGCCGAGCTTCTTCAGCGCCTGGGTCACGCCGACCGTCACGGTCGACTTCCCTTCGCCGGCCGGGGTCGGATTGATCCCGGTCACGAGCACCAGCCGTCCCTTGGGCGCGCGGCGCTCGAGGGCGTGCAGCAGGACTTTCGCCTTGTACCTCCCGTACAGCTCGATTTCGTCCTCGGCCAGCCCCAGCTCGGCCGCCACGTCCGCGATGGGCCGGAGCTTTGCGGCTTGGGCGATCGCGATGTCGGAGGGGATTCTCACCGCGGTGGTCACAGGAACGTCGCGACCCGCGCGCCGAAGCAGCGCTGCGCGTTGGCCGCCGTGCGCTCGGCCAGGGCGTCGGGCGGCTCCCCGCGGACCGCGGCCGCCCGGGCCGCCACCTCCCGCACGAACGCCGGCTCGTTGCGCCCGCCGCGGTGCGGCACCGGTGCGAGGAAGGGAGCATCCGTCTCGACCAGCAGGCGGTCGGGCGGACACGCGACCAGCCGGTCGGTGAGCGTCCAGTTCTCGAAGGTGATCATGCCGCTGAAGGAAAAGTAGGCTCCGATCGCCATCCCCGCCTCCCACAGCTCGGCTCCCGACGAAAAGCTGTGCAGCACCAGGGCCGGCACTTTGCCTCCCCAAGCCCGCACGAGGCCCGCCACGTCGCGGTCCGCCTCGCGGGCGTGCACCACCACCGGTTTGCCGAGGTCCGCGGCGAGGGCGAGCTGGGCCTCGAACGCGCGCCGCTGCACGTCGCGCGGGGAGTGATCGTAGTGATAATCGAGTCCCGTCTCCCCCGCCGCGACCACTTCGGGCACCGCGAGCAGCGCGCGCAACCGAACCTCCGTCTCGCGCGACCAGGCCTTCGCTTCGTGCGGGTGCACTCCTGCCGTCGCCGACAGGCCCGGCATCGTGCGAGCGAGCGCCACGGCCCGCTCGCTCCCCGCGATGGACTCTCCGATCACCACGACGTGCCCCACGCCGGCGGCGCGCGCCCGCCCGAGCACCGCCTCCCGATCCCCGTCGAACGCCGCGTCGCCGAGGTGGCAATGCGCGTCGACCAGGTAGGGGCGCGGCATGCCGCGCCCCTACCGCGTGGGCTGCGGGGCGCGGGGGGGAGGCGGCTGCGGCGCCGGCGCGGCCGGGGTCCGCGCGCCGAAGGCGCGGGCGCCCCGCGCGTCCTCGCCCGGCCACCGCTTCTCGATCAGCAGCAGGATCGGCGCGGCGATGTAGATGGACGAGAACGTCCCCGTGAACACGCCGAACGTCATCACCAGGGCGAACGGCCGGATCACCTCGCCCGCGAAGAGCGCGAGCGCCAGCGTCGCCGCCATCGTGGTTCCGTGCGTCAGGACGGACCTGGGCAGCGTCTCGTTGATGGAGAGGTTCAGGATCTCGTAGAGGTTCTGGCGCCGATACTTGTGCAGGTTCTCGCGCACGCGGTCGAAGATGATGATCGTATCGTTCAGCGAGTATCCGACGACGGTGAGCACGGCGCCGACCACGACGAGGCTCACCTCGAGGTCCAGGACGCTGATGAACGCGATGGTCGTGAGGATATCGTGCGCCGTGGCGAGCACGGCGGCGAGGCCGAAGCGCCACTCGAACCGGACCGCCAGGTACGTCAACGTGACGACGAAGCTGAAGAGGATGGCGAGCAGCGCCTTTCCCTGGAGCTCCCGGCCGACCTTCGGGCCGATGGCCTCGGTGCGGACCACCTTGTAGTGCCCGGCGCCCAGCGCGGCGTCGAGCGCCCGCCCCACCGCGGTCGCGACGGCCTCGGTGCTCGCCGCGCTGGTCGCGGCCACCGCTCCGATCCGCGCGCGAATCGTGAACGCCGTGTCCGCCCCGAATGTCTGGATCTCCGCGCCGAGCAGCCCCGCGGCATCCAGGGCGTGACGGAGATCGGCGCTGGTGACGCCCTTGGGCGCCTCGAGCTGGACCAGCGTGCCACCCGTGAACTCGATGCTGTAGTTCAGGCCGCGGGTGGCTAGGAAGGCAACGCCCACCAGGAGGATCGCCGCCGTGACGCCGTACGCCCAGCGGCGCCACCTGATGAAGTCGTAGCTCGCGTTGGCGAAGAGTCGGATCATCAGACGCTCAGGGTGGTCATGGCCGGCCGCCGCTGCAGCCAGATGAGATAGAAGGTCCGCACCACGAAGATCGCCGAGACCATCGAGGCGGCGATGCCGATGATCAGCGTGATGGCGAAGCCCTGGACGGGCCCGGTGCCGACGAGATACAGAATGAACGCGGTGAGGGCGGTGCTGACGTTGGAGTCGATGATCGCGCTCATCGCGTGCTTGAACCCTTCGTCCACCGCCGTGCGCACGAGCTTGCCGTGCTGCAGCTCCTCGCGGATGCGCTCGAAGATCAGCACGTTCGCGTCCACGGCGATGCCGACCGACAGCACGAACCCCGCGAGGCCCGGCAGGGTGAGCGTGAAGCCGAACGCCGCCAGCCCTGCGAACGTGAACAAGGTGTACAGCACGAGCGCCGACACGGCGAGCGCGCCGGAGAGCCGGTAGTAGCCGACCATGATCAGGACCACCAGCCCGATCCCCACGATCCCGGCGCGGATCCCGTCCTTGATCGAGTCGGCGCCGAGCGACGGGCCGATGGTGTGCTCCTCGACGATGGCGAGGGGTACCGGCAGCGCGCCGGCCTTGAGCACCAAGGCGAGGTCGGCCGCCTCCTGTAGCGGTTTCGAGCCCAGCTCGATGACACCGCGGGAACCGATCTGGCTGTTGATGATGGGCGGCTGCCCCTGCACGCGGCCGTCCAGGATGATCGCCATGTAGTCCTTGACGTGGCGCCCGGTCTCCTGCGAGAACACCCGGCCGCCGCGGCGGCTGAGCTGAAACTCGACGACCGACTGGTTCGTCACCTGGTCGCGCCGCGCCACCGCCTTCTGCAGCTCCTCGCCCGTGATGATCGGCCGCGCGTCCACGGCGTAGAGCGCCCGGAACGATCGCGCCCCGCGCGAGATCGACTCGGCGCCCCACCGCAGATCGAGACCCCGCGGGATGAGCGCGCGGACCTCGGGCCGCTGGATCAAGCTGTCCGCGAGCGGCTGCTGCTCCTCCGGCACCAGGAATTCGCCCGGCAGCTGCCCCTGGAACAGGAGCGCCGAGAGCGCGCCCGGCCTGTTGGCCTCGGCGGCGGAGTCGCGCGCCGCCTTGCTGGTATCGGGCCCGAACAGCTGGGCGACCGCGGACGGCGCCTCGGCGCGCGACGTGACGCCGGCGCGCCGTAGAGCGGCATCGATCTGGGGCAGCGCGTCGCGGAACTGGTTTCTCATGTCGGTGATGCGGAACTCGAGGAACGCCGTCCGCTGGATCACGCCCTTGGCCCGCGCCGGGTCCTTCTCGCCCGCCAGCTCGACGATCAAGCGGCAGCGCCCGATGATCTGGACGACGGGCTCCGTCGTGCCGAATTCGTCGATCCGCGTCCGCACCACGCGCTCGGCGCGCTGGATGGCGTCGGCGCAGTCGGGGACGGGGCCCTTGCTCTCGTCCACTTCGAGCGCGAGGTGGATGCCGCCCTGGAGGTCGAGCCCCAGGTTGATCGGCACCTGGCGCACCGTCGTATCCTTCATCCGCCCCGTCGCGGGGTCGCGCACCCGCTGGATCACGTTCCGCGGCACCAACGCCAAGATGCTGCCGAGGATCACGCAGCCGATCAGGATCAGTCGCCCACGAATCGTGCTCATCGCATCTCGTTACCGGTTGAGGCTCGCCCGCGCCGCCTGGCGGTCGCGCTCCAGCTGCGCCACCAGCGCCTCGCGGGACGGGAACGCCTGCACGTCACGCAGGCGTCGCACCCACTCCACCCGCACCGTCTCACCGTACAGATTACCTTCGAAGTCGAACAGATGAATCTCGAGGGTTCGCCCGCTTTCCGCGAACGTAGGGCGCGGGCCCTGATTCATCATACCACCGTATCGCATCCCGCTTCCCGCATCCCGCATCCCGCCCGTCACCCAGACCGCATATACCCCGTCCGGGGGAAGCAACTTGCGCGGGTCGGGCGGCGCCAGGTTGATCGTTGGAACGCCGATCGTACGTCCCCGCCCCGCCCCCGGCACGACGCGGCCCAGGAGGCCATAGGGCCGGCCCAGCCACCGCGCCGCCGCGTCCAGGTCCCCGTGCGCCACGGCGGCGCGGATCAGGGTCGACGAGATGGGCTGCCCGTCCTCGCGCACGGGGTCCACGACCGCCACGCCGAACCCCAACTCGGCGCCGAGCCGGCGCACCAGCTCCGCGTCCCCCGCCCGCCCGCGGCCGAAGCCGTGGTCGTAACCCAGCACCAGCTCCTGCATCGCATGCTCGCCGCGCAGGCGTCGCACGAACTCGGCGGCGTCGAGGTGCGCGACCTCCCGCGTGAACGGCATCACGACCACGCGGTCCACGTCGCTCTGCGCGAGCAGGTCCTGCTTTTCCTCCGGCAGCGTCAGCAGCTTCGGCGCCGCCGCCGGGTTCACGATCTCGAGCGGATGCGGATCGAAGGTCACGAGCGCGGCCGCCAGCCCGCGCGCGCGGCTCCGCCTCACCACCTCGGCCAGGACCGCCTGGTGACCGCGGTGCAGGCCGTCGAACGTGCCCACGGTGACGACGGCGCCACTCACGGCTCGGTCACCACCACGCGGGGCTTCAGCACCTCCCCTTCCACTTCCGCAACCGCGAGCAGATCTCTGCCTGCAAACACCGCTACCGGATCCCGGGTATCGGGTACCGGGTCTCGCGCGATCGGCCGGCCGTGGACGACCGCCTCACGCTCCGCCGCATCAACGTCTCTGCGCTGCAAGTGCGCCACCAGAACACTGGGATCGCGTACGACCGCCGGGGTCACCGCGTCCGGCGCCACCGCGTCCGCCAGCCGCAGGGGCCCCACCTCCGTCCGGCGCAGCTTCAGCAAGTGCGCTCCGCACCCCAACACGGCACCGATGTCCCGGGCCAGGCTGCGCAGGTACGTGCCGCCGCTCACCGTGGCGCGGAAGCGCACGTCGGGGGACGCGTACTCCACGATCTCCAGCTCCGCGATGTCCACGCGACGCGCCGCCGGCTCGACGAGCTCGCCGCGGCGGGCTCGGCGATACGCCCGCTCGCCCGCGATCTTCACCGCCGAATACGCCGGGGGGCGCTGCAGATACCCGCCCCGGAATCCGGCCAGCGCCGCGGCCAGCTGCGCCGCGCTCACGCCGTCGGCGGGTGCCGCCGCCACGACCGCCCCGGTGGCGTCATCCGTGTCCGTGGTGATGCCGAGGCGCATGACGCCTTCGTATGCCTTCGCCCACGCACCGGCAAACGCCGCCAGCCGCGTCGCGCGTCCCACGACCACGACCAGCAACCCTTCGGCGAACGGGTCGAGCGTGCCCAGGTGGCCCACGCGTTGCACGCCCAAGGCGCGCCGCACGACGTCCACCACGTCGTGCGACGTGGGCCCGGCCGGCTTGGCGGCCAGGACGAGCCCCGAGATCAGCCGTCCGACTCCTTCAGCTCCTTCAGGACGCGGTCGATCCGTTGAGCGTGCTCGACGCCGCGGTCCAGGTGGAAGTGCAGCTCCGGGCTGGTCCGCAGGCGGAGCTGACCGGCGAGCTGGGCCCGGAGGTAGCGCGCGGCGCTCGCGAGCCCCTCGAGGCTTTTCTCCTTCTCCTCGTCCGTCCCCATGACGCTCACGCGCACGTTGGCGTGCGAGAGGTCCGGCGACACCTCGACGCCCGTGACGGTGACGAACCCGATGCGGGGATCGCGTACGTTCCCGGTGAGGAACTCGCCGACGGCCTGCCGGATCAGCTCGCCCACGCGTTCCGGGCGGTGGCTCGGGCGTTTCATGTCAGAGATAGCTCGTGCTCGTGTCCACGATGCGGGCGCCGTCCGCGCCGGCGACCAGCCGGTCGGCCTCGCGTAGCACGCTTTCGGCGTGGACCCGGTCGGTGCTCACCACCGAGGCGGTCAACTCCGCCCGCTGCCACAGGTCGTGATGCGCCGTTTCCGCGACCGAGATGTTGAACCGGTGATGCAGCCGGTCCTTGAGGCTCTTGAGCACGGCGCGCTTGTCCTTGAGGGACTGGCACGCCGCGAGGTGCAGCTCCCACGAGATGACCCCCACGATCACGGCACGGGCGCGCTGAGCGACCGAGCGACCTCCTCGATCCGATAGGCTTCGATGAGGTCGCCGACCTTGACGTCGTTGAAGTTCTCGACGCCGATGCCGCACTCGAACCCCTCACGCACTTCGCGGACGTCATCCTTGAATCGCTTCAATGACGCCAGGGTCCCGTCGTACACCTCCACGCCGTCGCGCACGACGCGCACGCGGGCCGTGCGCGGGATCACGCCGCTCTTCACGAAGCAGCCCGCGATGGTCCCCACCTTGGCGATCTTGAACAGCTGCCGGACTTCGGCCTCGCCGAGGATGACTTCCTTTTTCTCAGGCGCCAGCAGGCCTTCCATGGCCGCCTTCACCTCTTCGACTGCTTCGTAGATGATGCGGTAGGTGCGGATCTCCACGCGCTCGCGGTCGGCCGCGGCGCGCGCGTTGGAGTCGGGGCGGACGTGGAAGCCGATGATGATGGCGCCCGACGCCTTCGCGAGCAGGACGTCGCCCTCGTTGATCGCGCCGACGCCGCGGTGCACCACCTCGACCTTCACCTCCGCGGTCGACAGCTGGGCGAGCGCATCGGCCAGCGCCTCCGCGGGCCCGCCTTCGTCGGCCTTGATGATGATCCGGAGCGTCGCCCCGCCGCCCTGGGCGCTCTCCGCCATGAAGTCCTCGAGGGTCTTCACGCGGCCGGAGCGCCGGTGCTGGGCCTCGCGCTCGAGCCGCTGGCGCTTTTGCGCAATGTCGCGCGCGGCCGCGGCGTCGGCCATGGCGAGGAAGGTATCGCCCGCCTCGGGCACGCCCTCGAAGCCGAGGATCTGCACCGGCGTCGACGGGCCCGCCTCGGTCACCTGACCCCCGCGCTCGTCGTACATCGCCCGCACGCGGCCGGAGTACTGGCCGCAGATGAAGTCGTCGCCCACGCGCAGCGTCCCGGTCTGGACCAGGATCGTCGCGAGCGGGCCCTTGCCCGGGTCGAGGGTCGCCTCGAGCACGGTGCCCTGGGCGCGGCGCTCGGGGTTGGCCTTCAGGTCGAGCAGCTCCGCCTGCAGCAGGATCTGCTCGAGCAGGTCGTCGATGCCGGTGCCCTTCTTGGCGGAGATCGGCGTCGCCAGGGTGGTGCCGCCGAACTCCTCGAGCACGACGCCGTGCGCCAGCAGGTCCTGTTTCACCTTCTGCACGTTGGCGGATGGCAGGTCGATCTTGTTGATGGCGACGACGAGCGGCACGCCCGCGTTCTTGGCGTGGGAGATCGCTTCGATGGTCTGCGGCATGATGGCGTCGTCGCCGGCGACCACCAGCACGACGATGTCGGTGACCTGGGCGCCGCGCGCGCGCATCGCCGTGAAGGCCTCGTGGCCGGGCGTGTCGAGGAACGTGATCTGGCGGCCGTCTTTCAACGTCACCTGATAGGCGCCGATGTGCTGGGTGATCCCCCCCGCCTCACCGGCCACCACGTTGGTCTTGCGCACGTAGTCGAGCAGCGACGTCTTACCGTGGTCCACGTGCCCCATGATCGTGACGACGGGCGGCCGCGGCTTCAGCGTCTCGGCCGCGTCCGCGGCCTCGCCGGCGCCTTTCTCCAGCGCGTACTCTTCCTCACGCGCCGCCTGGAACCCGAACGCCGACGCGATCAGCTCGATCATGTCGAAGTCGAGGCGCTGGTTGATCGTCACCATCTGCCCCAACTCCTTGAAGGCGAACGTGACGATCTGGGTCGGCGGGACCTTGAGGATGTTGGCCAGTTCGGAGACCGTGATGAACTCGGTCACGCGCACCAGCGTCTTCTCCCGTTCCTTCTCCTCGCGGCGCTTCTCCTCCTGCACCTCGCGGAAGCTGGGCCCCTCCTCGCGCCGGTGCACGCCCTTCTTGCCCACCGGCCCTTTGAGGGTGGCGAGGGTGCGCGAGATGTTCTGGGCCACCGCCTCCTGGTCCACCAGCGATTTCTTGCCCTTCTTGCGCTTCTTCCCCTTCTCGCGGCGGCGCTCGTCGAGCGGGAGCGCACCGGGGGCGGCCGAGGCGACGGGCCGGGGGGCGGGGGGGGCCGGGCTCGAAGGCGTCGCGCTGGCGACCGGACGCGGGCGGACCGGCGTCGGAATAAAGGGCCGGGGCGGCGCAGCGGGCGCCGGCGGCGTGTCGACGACGGCCTGAGGTGGAGCGGGCGACGGGAGGGGCTCCGCCGGTGCGAGGTCCTTGAACAGTGCGGCGGCTCGCTCCTCGAGCGAGGCAGCAGGGCGCTCCTCTTCCTGCTCGCGCACCGCGGCCTCGAGCGCCTGGCGGGCCTTGTCGGCTTCCGCCGCCTCGGCCGCGGCCACCTCGGCGGCCGCCGCCTCGGCGGCCGCCACTTCAGCGGCGGTGCGCCGCCGGCGCTTGGGCCGCGCCTCGGCCACGGGCGCGGGGGCCGGCTCGACGGCGGCCTTCACGGCGCGGCGCCGCTTGGGGGGCGCCGCCGGCTCCCGTTGCTTGCGCTTCTCGCGCTCCCACCGCGCGCGCATCAGCGCCACCTGCTCCTCCTTGAGCGGCGTCAGGTGACTGCGCACGAAGATGTCCAGCTCCTTGAGCATGCCCATCAACTGCTCGCTCGGGATGCCGAACTCCGCTGCCAGATCGTGAATCCGCGTCGTCGCCACTCACTCCTCCACTAAGGCCGTCAATCCGCGGGCCAACGCCCGATCCTCCACCCCTACCGCCTGCACGGGCGCCCGCCCGAGTCCGGCGCCCAGCCGCTCCGCGGCGGGCCCCGTCACCAGGGGGATGCCCCGCGCCCGGGCCAGCCGCTCCACCTTGTCGCGCGTGCGTGGCCCCGCGTCCGATGCCAGCACCACGCACGCCAACGAGCCACGCTGCAGTCCCGCCCGTACGCCCGCCACGCCGATCACCACCCGACCCGCCTTGAGCCCCAGGCCCAGCAGGCCCGCGACCCGATCGCTCACGCCGGTGCCGGCTCCTCGCCGCCCTCCTCGGTCATCTCATTGAGGAAGGCCATCAGCTTCTCCGCGAGGTCGGGCGTCATGCCCGGGAACTGGTCGACCTCTTCCCGCTCGAGGTCGAGAATGTCCTGGAGCGTCTTCTTGCCGGCCTGCTCCAATACGGCCACCAGTTCCGGCGGCAGCCCCTTCATCTCGGTCAGGGCGACGTCGGTCACACCCTTGTCCGCGGCGGGGAGCGGCGTGAACAGCGGACCCTCGCCCCCCCGCTCCAGCCATTCGCGGCTCGAATAGAGGTCGATCTTCCAGCCGGTCAGCTCGGACGCGAGCCGCACGTTCTGGCCGTTGCGGCCGATGGCGAGCGAGAGCTGGTCTTCGTCCACGATCGCCTGAATCGTCTTGGTGTCGGGGTCGGAGAAGACGCGGGCGACGCGGGCGGGCGCCAGGGAAAGCTTGGCGAACCGCTCGGGGTCGGTGGACCACGGCACGATGTCGATGCGCTCGCCGTTCAGCTCGTTCACCACGGCCTGCACGCGCGAGCCCTTGAGCCCCACGCACGCACCCACGGGATCGATGCCGTCGTCCCGGGACGAGACCGCGATCTTGGTCCGGCTGCCGGCCTCGCGGGCCGTGGCCCGGATCTCGACGATCTGCTGCTGGATTTCGGGGACCTCGAGCTTGAACAGCGCCTTCACGAACAGCGGATCGGCGCGCGACAGGATCAGGCGCGGCCCCTTGGGCGTCTCTTCAATCCTCTTCAAGACGGCGCGGATCGTGTCGCCCTGGTGGAAGTGCTCGCGGTGATTCTGCTCGCGGTAGGGGATGATCGCCTCCGCTTCGCGGAACTTGTTGAGCATCACCACGATCTTCCCGCGCTCGATCTGCTGCACCTCACCCGAGAGCAGCTCGCCGACCTTGCCGGAGAACTCTTCACGGATGCGGCTCCGTTCTCCTTCGCGGACGCGTTGGATGATCCGTTGCTTGGCGGCCTGCACCGCCGTGCGCCCGAACTGCTCGAAGGGGACCTCTTCTTCCAGCACGTCGCCGGGCTGGAAATCGGGATCCTCGAACCGCGCTTCCTCCAGGGAGACCTGGGTGCCCGGATCCTCCACCGCTTCGACCACGGTCTTCAGCACCACGATCCGGATCGAGCCTTTCATCTCGTCGATGCCGATCTCGGCGCGCACGTTGGGCCCGTACCGCTTCACCAGGGCGGCGTGCAGGCCGTCCTTGAGCAGGTCGATCAGCTCGGTGCGCTCGAGCTGCTTGGTATTGGTCAGCTCGCGGATCGCGGAAACGACGTCGGTTGCGTTTGCCATTCAATAAACGTCCTACGTTGCACGTTGTACGTTGTACGTTGTACGACCCCTCACTCGTCCCCTACCAGACGCGCGTCGCGAATCTCCAACAGCTTGTACGGCCGCGCCACGCCGCCCTGCGGCTCGAGGACCACCGTGTCCTCGTCCGGCACGGCCACGATGCGCGCCCGGACCCGGCCCAGCCCCGCCAGCTTTGCGTGGACGTCTTGGCCGACGAACCGCAGCCAGTGGCGGTGCCAGCGGAGGGGCCGCTCCAGCCCTGGGCTCGACACCTCGAGCACGTAGCGGCTCCCCAGCGGCCCACCGTCGTCCAGCCAGGCCTCCAGGGCGCGGCTCGCGGTGGCGCAATCGGCCACCGTGACCTGCCTGGCCGGGTCGCCCGCAGGAGCGGGCGGCCAGTCGATGCGAACTTGGACCAGCGGCCGGTTCGGCGTGCCGCCGATGCGGAGGTCGGCCAGATCGAATCCCAGCGGTTCGAGCCGGGTCCGAAAGGCTTCCACGAGGCTGTCGGAAAGCATGGAAAAAAAAGCGCGGGCCGAACTTCGCCCGCTGCAGACGGGAATGTAGCAGGGGGTCGTACGGTGTCAACGGGGGTCCTACCGTGACAACCCGGTAGGGGCACGGCATGCCGTGCCCCTGCAATCACGGCCGGCCCAGATAGGCAACCATGCGCCCGTCGCGCCCGCCGGAGGCACGGTGGGAAAAGAAGCGGGCGCGATCGTGGGCGCTGCACCAGGGAGACACGGTGACCTGCTCGACGCCCAGCTCCCGCGCCTGGCGCGCCAGGACGGCGCGCAGATCGAGCCGGACCGAGGCGTCCTGCGGCGGCCATCCGAAGCACGTCGCCACTTCAGAACCTACTTCATAGCACGCGCCGCAAATGCCTACGCCACAGTGCATTACAATGTCGCTTGCCTTGGCGAAGCCGCGCCACTTCAGGAGCTCCACGCCCCGCTCCAGCACGCCGGCGGCGGTGCCGCGCCACCCCGCGTGCAACAAGGCGACCGCGCCCTTGTGCGGCACCGTGAGATAGACCGGGATGCAGTCGGCGACCGTCACCGTGAGAAGCGTGCCCCGCTCGACCGTCGCGTGGCCGTCGAGTCCGTCGAGCAGCAGCCACCCGTCCGGCAGGGCCTCGTGCCACTGCACCGCGGTGCCGTGGACCTGGTGGCTGAGGACGAGGGCCGGGAAGCGCGGCTGGAACGCGGCGCACAACGCCCGCCAGCGACTGAGCACCTGCCCGACCGGCTCGTCGCTCCACAGGCCGAGGCTGAAGGGCGTGGCGCTCGAGCCGCGAGTGGTGATGCCCGCCACGAGGCCCCACTGCTCGGCCCACTCGGCGAGCTCGAGCCGCGGCACGGCAGCGTCGCCGGCGGGCGCTTCGCGGGCCTCGCTAGTCTCGACGTTCAATCTGTGCCCCCAGCGCCCGCAGCCGCTCGTCGATGTGCTCGTACCCGCGCTCGATCTGGCCGATGTTGTGGATCACGGAGTCGCCCTGCGCCGCGAGGGCGGCCAGCAGCATCGCCATCCCAGCGCGGATGTCGGGGCTCTCGACCACCTGGGCCCGCAGCTTCGACGGCCCGGCGATGACCGCGCGGTGCGGATCGCACAGCACGATCCGCGCGCCCATCCCGATGAGCTTGTCCACGAAGAACAGCCGCGACTCGAACAGTTTCTCGAACACGAGCAGCAGCCCCTCGCATTGCGAAGCGACCACGATCGCGATCGACATCAGGTCGGCGGGGAAGGCGGGCCAGGGGCCGTCCTCGAGCTTGGGGACGTGGCCGCCGAGATCCGGCCGGATGCGGCGTTCCTGGTCGGCGTCGACGAACAAGGTCGTGCCGTCGAGCCGGGGCCGCACGCCGAGCCGCTCGAAGGCGAGCAGCGTGGACCGCAGATCGTCGCCGCGCACTCCCTCGATCGTGAGCGCGCCGTTGGTGACGGCGGCGAGCCCGATGAACGAGCCGATCTCGATGTGGTCGGGGCCGATGGTGTACGGCGCCGCGTGCAGCGGCGCCCCGCCTTCGATCGTCAAGGCGTTGGTGCCGATGCCCCCGATGTGCGCGCCCATGGCGGCGAGAAACCGCGCCAGGTCCTGGACGTGCGGCTCGGACGCCGCGTTCCGAAGCACGGTGGTGCCGCGCGCCAGCACGGCCGCCATCAGGGCGTTCTCGGTGCCCGTGACGCTCGGCTCGTCGAGGAAGATGTCGGCGCCGGTCAGCTTCCCTTCGAGCTTGTAGGCGTCGCCGACCGTGACCTCGGCGCCGAGCTGCTCGAGCGCCAGGAAGTGCGTATCGACGCGCCGCCGGCCGATGACGTCGCCGCCCGGCGGGGGCAGGTTCACGCGGCCGAAGCGCGCGAGCATCGGCCCGGCCAGCAGGATCGACGCGCGGATGCGCGCGCACAACTTGGGATCGAGGGCGCGCGGCTCCGCGCGCGCGGCGTCCACGTCCACGACGTTCGCCGCCGGCCATCGCACCTCGGCGCCGAGGTGCTCGAGCAGGGCGAGCATCGTCTCGACGTCGCGGATGTGCGGCACGTTGTCGATGCGGCAGGGCCCGTCGGCGAGGAGTGTGGCCGCGAGGATGGGAAGCGCCGCGTTCTTGTTGCCCGCGGGGCGGATCGTGCCCTTCAAGGCGCGGCCGCCCGTGACGGAGAACGACGGTGGCATAGGTCCGCCCAAGCTACGGCGACGCTTGCGCCGGCGTCAAGCGTTTGCGAACGTTCGCCCTCGTGAGTCCCATCCTCGCGCTCGCGCTCCTCGCCGCGGCCGGCATTGCGGCGATGCGCCTGCCGCTCCCCGCGCTTCACCACGCCGCCTCGCTCGACCTGGTGCTGCTCGGCCTCGTGCTCGGCCCCGGCCTCGACGTGCTCGACCGGCCCACGCTCCGCGCCCTCGCCCCGGTCGCTGCGCTCGGCATCGCGTGGATCGGCGCGGGAGTCGGCGCGCGGCTCGAGTGGCGCCTGGTGCGCCGACTTCCCCGCCGCGCCTGGGCGCTCGCGGCGCTGCGCGCCGGGGCGGTGTTCGCCGCGACCGCGCTCGCCGCCTGGCTGCTCGACCGCGCGCTGCCGCCGCTCGCCGCCGCGTGGCGCCCCACGATCCCCGCGCTCCTCGTCCTGGCCGCCGCGGCGACCGTCGCCGCGCCCGACGCCGTGGCCCGCGTCGCGCGCGCGGCCGGGGTCCGTCCCGCGGTCGCCAAGGCCTTCGCGCGCGCCGCCACACTGGACACCGCGCTCGGCGCCGTCGCGTTCGCCGGCACCCTCGCGGTCTATCACCCGCGCCAGCCGATCGCCTCCCTCCCGCTCGCCGTGCTCCAGTGGATCGCGGTGGCCGTCGCGGCGGGCGGCGGCGTGGGGATGCTGCTGCTGTGGCTCACCCGCCTGCGGGCCGGCGTGCGCGGGACCGACCTCCTCGGTGTGGTCCTGCTCGGGGCGGGCGTCGGGTACGCCACCGACCTCTCGCCGTTCGTCGTGTGCGCGCTGGCCGCCGCGCTGATCGCCAACCTCTCCCCAGAGCGGCGCCGGGTGCGGGCGCTCCTCGAAGCATGGCAGCCGCCGATCTATGGCGCGCTCCTGATCGTTGCGGGGGCCCTGCTGTACCTCCCCACCCTCTGGCTGCTGCCGGCGGTGCTCGCGCTTGGCGTGGTCCGGGTGGCCGCGCGCTGGGCACCCGATCGCCTCTTCCCCCCGCGGATCGGACTCGCGACCGTGGCCCAGGGCGGAGTCGCGGTGGCGTTGGGGTCCAGCTTCTATCTTCTCTATGGCGCGCTCGGCGGGGGAAGGGCGGTTCTCACGACCGTCGTGCTCGGCGCGGCGCTGGCGCAGGCGATGGCCGGCCCGCTGATGACGCTGGCATTCCGTGCCGCGCCGTTGACAGCGGCGCCGGCCCAGGCCGAGGTTATCTGATGCTGCCCCCGTGGGTGGGCGTCGTGTCGGCGTTGAGCCTGGCGGTGATCGCCCTCGCCGCCATCGTCGTGGCCGCGGCGTCGATCGCGTCGGCGCTCGGCGTCCGCACGCTGGTCCGCGTCCTCGAGCAGCTGGCGGGCCCGGCGATCACGGACGTGCGCCAGCTGATCGCCACGATCAAGGGCGAAGCGGACGCGCTGGTCGGCACCTCGCGCGACATCCGGCTGCGGATCGTGCGGGCGGCCGACGCCGCCGAGTCGCGGCTCTCGGATCTCGACGCCCTCGTCGAGATCGTGCAGGAGGAAGTGGAGGAAACGGCAATCGACGCGGCCGTCACGCTCCAGAACGTGCGCCGGGGTCTTTCGCTGTGGCAGTGGGGCCGGAAGGTCCTGAAGGGCAAGCGGAAACGCCCGTGAAGCAGCTCGCCACGGCGGCGCTCCTCGCCGCCCTCGGCCTCGTGCTGTTCCCGGGCGTGGCGCACGCCTGGACGCCGGGGACGCACATCTTCCTGGGCGAGTCGGTGCTCGCGAACCTGCACCAGCTCCCCGGCATCGTGGCGGACCTGATGCGCGCCTTCCCCTACGATTTCCTGTACGGCAACATCGCGGCCGACACGTCGATCGCCAAGAAGTACGCTCCGGTGGGGCGGCACTGCCACGCCTGGCACGTGGGCCAGGAGATCTTCGACCTGGCGCCGACGGACCCGTTGCGGGCGTTCGGCCTCGGCTACCTCTCCCACCTGGCCGCCGACACGGTCGCCCACAATTACTTCGTCCCGCGCCAGCTGGTGCTCACCTCGACCACCAAGTCGCTGGGTCACTCCTACTGGGAAAGCCGGTTCGAGACGCACCTGGGTGACGCCTACGCGCGCGAGGCGCGCGACGTCATCCTGCAGGACCACGCGCACAGCGACGCGCACCTGGACGGCATCCTCTCCCCCACCCTGTTCAGCGTGCGCACCAGCCGGCGTCTGTTCCGCGGGATGGTGCACCTCACCGAAAGCCAGAGCTGGCAGTGGGCGTTCCAGATGATCGCGGAGAACAGCCGGTGGGATCTGCCCGACGCGGACGTCGAGCGCCACATGGCGGTGGCGTTCGAGTACGTGATGGAGATGCTCGGCGAGAAGGATGCGGCGGCGCGGCGCCTCGATCCCGCGGGCGAGCAGGCGCTCGGCCTCGCGAAGCGGATGCGGCGCCAGGCGCTGCGCCAAGGCGCGCGGCACGAGCCGCAGCGCATGGAGGAGACGGCGGAGCAGCACTTCGGGCTGCCGCACCCGTCGCTCGATTACTGGTACGAGTCGCGGGCCCAGCGGCCGTGGAGGGATCG
>DASYRJ010000004.1:0-5658 GCA_036004525.1 Gemmatimonadales bacterium
CAATCGCGCCGCCGCGTTCACCAGCACCGTGATCACGAACAGGATGAGGCCGACCTCGAACAGCGCCGAGAGGTAGAGGTCGGTCGTGGCCTCGCTGAATTCGTTCGCGATGGCCGCGGCCATGGTGTAGGCCGGTTGCAGTGCCGAGAGGCCGATGTCGTGGCGATTCCCGATGACCATGGTGACCGCCATCGTCTCGCCTAGGGCCCGGCCCAGGCCGAGGATCACGGCGCCGATCAGCCCGGCGCGGCCGTAGGGGAGGACCGCGGAGCGGACGGCCTCCCAACGCGTGGCGCCCATCGCGAGGGCCGCCTCGCGCTGGCTCCCCGGCACGGCGAGCAGGACCTCGCGCGACACCGCCGCGATGTAGGGCACGATCATGATCGCCAGGATGATCCCGCCGGCGAGCAGTGAGTTGCCGTAGAACACGCCCTGGAAGAACGGCGTCCAGCCGAGCGCCGCCTTGAGGGGCGGCACGACGTAGCTCCGCAGGAACGGGATCAGCACGAAGATCCCCCACAGCCCGTACACGACGCTGGGAATGGCGGCGAGCAGCTCGACGAGGAACGCGACCGGCTGGCGCAGCCAGCGGGGGGCGAACTCGGTCAGGAAGATCGCAACGCCGAGGGCGAGCGGCACCGCGATCAGGAGAGCGAGAAACGACGACGCCAAGGTGCCGAAGATCATCGGCGCGGCGCCGTACACCTGCGCCACGGGATCCCAGGTGGACGTCCAGAGGAACGAGGGTCCGAAGCGCCGGATCGCGGGCAGCGCGCTCACGAACAGCTGAACGAGCAGGACCACGATCAGGAAGGGCAGGGCCAGCGCCAGGGCGGTCAACACTCCCTGGTAGATCCGGTCGCTCTCGTTGACGCCGCGCAACGACTGCCACCGCGGCTCCGCGCTCGGCGTCGCCTGCTCCGGCGGCGCCGGCACGGGTTCCAGGGGCAGCGTCGTCATCGCCGCGGGAAACCTACCGGCGGCTCGGTAGGTCTCCGTCACAGGCGTGTAACGGAATTGTCACTCCCGCTATTGCGCCGCGCTCGTTCCGCTCCACACGGCCCGCCCACCGGCGGAGACCGTCTTCAGCCGCGCCTGAATCCACGGCCGCAGTTCCTTGGGGAGGGGCGCGTAGCCGAGCTCCGCGGCCTTGGCCTGGCCGTTGGTCTCCGCCCACCAGATGAACTTGACCAGCTCCCGGGCCTGCGCGGCGTCGGGGTAGCTCTTACGGACCAGCAGCCAGGTGAAGCTCGCGACGGGATAGGCTTGGGCGCCGGGGGAGTCCGTGATGGACACGCGGAAATCGGTATTCGGGCCCATGTCGCGCATCGCGCCCGCGGCTGCGGCGGTCACCGACTCGAGGCTGGGCGTGATCCAGTTGCCGGCGCGATTCCGGACGATCCCGAACGCCATCTTGTTGATGAGCGCGTAGCCCAGCTCGACGTACCCGATGGCGCCGGGCGTCTGGCGCACCGTCGCCGCGACGCCCTCGTTGCCTCGCCCGCCGAGGCCCACCGGCCAATTGACCGACGTGCCGCGCCCCACCCGCTGCGCCCACTCGGGGCTCACCTTGGTGAGGTAGTCCACCCACACGAACGTGGTCCCGGAGCCGTCCGAGCGGTGCACCACGATGATGTCGGTCGCCGGAAGCGTGAGCCCTGGGTTGATGCTGGCGAGCCGGCTGTCGTTCCACTTCGTGATCTTGCCGAGGAAGATGTCGGCGAGCACGTCTGGGGTGAACCGAATAGGCTGGGCCACCTCGGGGAGGGTGTACGCCGCCACGACGGCGCCCAGCACCGTGGGGATGTGCAGCACATCGCCCTGGATCGCTGCGATGGCGGAGTCGCTCATCGGCGCGTCGGAGGCGCCGAAGTCGACGGTTTTGTCGGAGAACTGCCGGATGCCCCCGCCCGACCCGATGGACTGGTAGTTGAGCTTCACATCGAGATGCGCCTGGCTGTACGTGAGCATCCAGTTCGAGTAAATGATGTTGGGGAACGTGGCGCCGGCGCCGTTGAGCTGCACCTGCGCCGCCGCGGGAGCGGCGGCGCAGAGCAGCGCGGCGAGGGCGATGGTACGTGTGGTCTTCACAGGGTCGTCCTCGGTCGGAGTCGATTTAGAACACGAACTGCGCTTGGAACAGCGCCTGATTGACGGCATTCCCCACGCCCTGGGGCTTCACACGATCCAGGTCGGCGAGCAGGCGCACGTTCGGGGACAGCTGGTACGACGCGCCGGCGATGATCCGGGTATTGCCATCGTCGGCGACGTTGGTATTCGGATCGAACACGTCCACACGGGCGATCAGAGCGATCTTGCTGGGTGGCGATAGGTGGTAGACGCCGAACGCGCTGATGATGCTCCCGGTGACGGCTCCAGTCTTCATGGACACATAGTCGCCGGCGACTGTGTATTGCGTCGTGCGGTAGGACAGCTGGCCCAGGTAGCGGTTGCGATCGGCGCCGGTTGCCGTGACCTTCCCGATCCCAGCGTACCCCGTGATCCGGAAACCACCGACGCGACTGTTGTCGTTGGTGGGTTTGACCCGCACGGAGACGCGCGCCTCGGCATCCTTGCGAAAATCGCCAGTGCCGTTCGAATACCCTTCTCCGTTCACGATCGCGAACTGCGCGTTTACCTGCTCACCGTTCCAATGGCCGTCGACGCCGAAGCCGATGTCCGCCGCCGTCATGGTGATTTGCCCGTTGTGGGGGTTACGATCGACGGCGATCGTGCCCTGCATACGATAGTCCCACAGTGTTTCTTCGTAATCGACGAATGGCGTGTGAATCATGCCCAGCTTGTAGGTGAGGCTGCTGCCGGCCGGCGTCCACGCCGCGTAGGCGTACTTGAGCCGGATCGACTGATTCCCGGCGGGGTTGGGGAGGATGTCCGTGGTGACCCGTGTGGTGATGCCGTTCGAAAACCGGCCAAGCACGTTCACGTACGCGCGCGTCATATCGAAGGTGCTCTTGGCGGGAATCGGCGCGTCCGAGTACTGGTACTGTGTGTAAACCACGCCCGTGACGGACACTTGCGGTGCCTGCTGGGCGGAGGCCTGCGCCTGTACAACCGACGCAGTGAGCGCGCTCAGCGCGACGGCCGCGAGCGCTCGGAAGGCGAGTCTTGCGTGCACGGTGATCTCCTCAAGAAAAGTGAGCGAAAGCCATCGACCACGCGGAAAAGCTCACCCGGCGTGGTCACCGGGGAGATTCGACCCTGTCACGGAATGGTAACAAATGCCCCGACAAAAGCAGATAGCGGAGCCGTACCGGCCTCCGCTACCTGGCACCCGGACGGTCGGCCGTGCATCCGCCGCCGGGTGTCGCCCGGGTGCGGCGCCTCAGTAGAGCAATAAAGCCGCCGCGCCGGCTGCGCCGGCCACGCCGAGCGCCGCGCCTGCTACGACGTCGCCCACGTGATGGACGCGCAGCGTGACGCGCGACGCCGCGACGGCGGCGGCGAGCGGGAGCAGCAGCGGGGCAAGGAGGGGATGGGCGAGCGCGATCGCCGTCCCGACGGCGGTGGCCGCTGCAGCGTGGCCGGACGGGAACGAGAACGGGTCCGGCAGGTCCACCAGGGCGAGCGGTCGGCCGTTGGCGTCACACGGCCGCGGGCGGGCGACGGCGCGCTTCAACACCTGCACGGCGATGTGCGAGAGCGCGTTGGCGACGAGCGCCGCGAGGCCAAGCTGGCGCTGGCCCATCGCCACGAGGCCCAAGGCCGCGCCGATCGTCGCGCGCGCGCCGCCCAGGTGCGTGATCCAGCGCATCAGACGACCACCCCCGCCGTTCTCGGCACGGGCTGGAAGGCCTGCGTGAGCACCCGGCCCTCGTAGGTCGCCGGCACGTCGACGCCGAACCACCACAGCACGGTCGGCGGCAGATCGAGCAGCGACACCCGGCGCGTCAGCTGGTGGCGGCGCATCACGTCCGGGCCCGCGAGGATGAAGGGGATCCGGTCGTTCACCGGGTGCGGCTCGGCGTGGTCGTGCGCGGTCACGCCGCCGCCGCCATGGTCGGCCAGCACGATCAGCAGGGAGTCCTCGGTGAGCGCGGCGAGTACGCCCACAGCCGCGTCCAGCTCGGCGGCCGCCTGGCGGTACTGGGGCGACATCCAGCCGTGCGCGTGGCCCGCCTGATCGCAGTCGTTCAGGTACACGAACGCCAGGCCGCCCGGCTGCGCCGTGGCGGCGGCGAGCGCCGCGCCGGCCACCTCGCGGGCGCGCCGGCCGGCGGAGCGGACCTTCCCCATCCCCGCCGCGGCCGCGAGCGCCCAGACCACGGCGCGCTCGGTCGGGAGCAGCTCGCTGGCGACGACCTGGCTCGGAACGCCGGCCCGGGAAAGCTCCCGCCCCAGCGGCCGCACCGCCGGCAGCCGGCCGAGAAACCCGAGGCCCGGCTCGATGAGACCGTGCGAATCGGGCGCCAGTCCGGTTGCGAGCGAGGCGAGGGCCGCGACCGTCCGGCTCGGCCGCACGGTGGTCGCGTGCAGCGCCACGGTGTAGGCGCGCCCCAAGGCGTCGAGCGACGGCATGTCGGTCGGGGTAATTGCGTCGGGGCGCAGCCCGTCGGCCAGCACGATGACTACGCGGCGCATGTGACGACTCCCAGGTGCACGTCGTTGACGACCGTGGCGTACTGCTCGAGCAAGGCCAGGTTCTCGGGAGCGACGTCCCGCGCAGCCGCGGCCAGGCGGGCGTGGCGGCCGAGGTCGTCGCGCCGCCGCGGATCTGCGACGAGGGCGAGGATGGCGGCGGCAAAACCGGTCGCGTCGTGCGGCGGAACGAGCAGTCCGTCCCGGCCGTCCACGATGCTCTCGCGGAAGCCGCCCGCGTCGGCGGCGACCACGGCGAGGCCCGACGCCATCGCTTCGAGCGCGACGAGGCCACACGTCTCCGTGTGCGACGGGAGCACGCAGATGTCGGCGCTGGCGTAGAGGTTGGCCAGGTGCTCGCGGTCGAGAAACCCGAGATGGCGCACCCAGGGCAGCCGTGCGAGCAGCCGCCCCTTCTCCGGCCCCTCGCCGGCGAGGACGAATGTGGCGCGCCGGCCGAGCCGATCCTTGGCGGCGGCCCAGGCGTCCGCGAGCACGTCGAGGTTCTTCTCAGCGGCCAGGCGGCCCACGTGCAGCACCACCGGCGTGTCGGCGCCGTCGGTGAGCCAGCGCCGCAGCTCGGTATCGCGCCGCGCGGGGTGAAACTGGCTGGCGTCCACGCCGCGGCCCCACACGACGGGCCGGCCGATCCCGCGTCGCGCCAGCTCGGCGCACACCGCCTCGCCGGGCGTCTGGGTGAGCTGCGCCGGGTGGTGAAACCACCGCAGCCACCGCCACACGAGGGGCACCAGCACGCCCGCCCCGTAGTGCCGGGCGTACTGTGGGAAGTTCGTGTGGAACGACGTGACCAGCGGCACGCCGCGCTGAACGGCGTAGCGGCGCCCGGTGAGGCCGATGGGCCCTTCGGTGGCGGCATGCACGACGTCCGGCCCGAACGCATCGAGAAACCGGGCGACAGCGCCGAACCGGGGCAGCGACAGGCGTATCGCCGGATACGGAGGGAACGGGAGGGAGGCGATCCGCAGCTCGCCCTGTTCGGGGCGGAGCGGGTCGTGGCCGGGGTAGCGGGGCGCTACGACCACCACGGCGTGCCCGAACTCC
>DASYRJ010000005.1:0-16831 GCA_036004525.1 Gemmatimonadales bacterium
GCCTGAGGGAAAACCCTTACGTCAAGTGCTGCGCAAGACGCTGCGACTCGCTCCTGCGGTGCCGAGGAATCCTTGCCCGCGGTTCCGGGTATGGGACCCCAGCGCCCTGACCACGCCACTCGGGAGGTTCGCCGATGCCGCGGCGTATCCTGCTGGTCGGTAAGGGCGAGTCGCTGCACCGCGCCTGGCAGAGCCGATCATTCGGCCTCGCCGGCGCGGAGCTGGAGAGACTGCTCCACGTCGCGGGTTTCGCGCTCGACGACACGTACCACCCCGTGCGTGTCACGGGCCGCCTGGGCCCCGCGACGGAGCGGCCCGCCGCGCGCGGGTTCCGCTATGCGCGCGCCGAGGGCGGGCCGATCGACACCTACGCCCTGCGCGCGATCTTCGACGACGAAGAGGCCGTGCACCGCCTGCGCCGGGAGCGCGCCACGGACATCTTCGGCGTGTTCGCCGACCCCGCCGTGTCGGTATTCCCCTCCGCCTATTGCGGCAGCGGCGCCGTCGGCACGGCGGACGACGTGGCGCGCGAGCTGGGCGTGCCCGCCCTGCGTGCACTCGGCCTGACGGGGAAGAGCGTCCATGTGGCCGTCGTGGATACGGGCATCGACGGACGCCGCATCCCCGTGGCCGGCGGATGGGCACCCGATTCGGACTACGTGCCGGGCTCGGCCAAGCCCGATCACGGCACGATGGTGGCCTACGACGTCCGGATCGCGGCGCCGGACGCCAAGATCTACGACTACGCGCTGCTGCGAACGCAGGCGGGTACGTGGGGGGCGTTCCTGTCGGACGCCATCGCCGCCTTCGCCGACCTCATCGAGCAGGTCAACGCGGCCCCTGGGCGGTGGGTGGTGAACAACAGCTGGGGGATGTTCGACCGCTCCGAAGATGCGCCGATCGGCTCACCTGAGAACTACAGCGCCAACCCCGACCATCCGTTCAATCAGATCACCGGCAGCCTGGTCGCGGCGGGCGCCGACGTGTTCTTCGCGGCGGGCAACTGCGGCGCGCCCTGCCCCGACGGCCGTTGCGGCACCGCCGACACCGGGCCGGGCCAGAGCATTCACGGCGCGAATTCCCATCCCGACGTCGTCACCGTCGCGGCCGTCACGGTCACCGATCGACGCCTTGGCTATTCATCGCAGGGACCGGGCGGGCTCCACACCCGCAAGCCGGACCTCGCCGGCTTCAGCCACTTCTCGGGCTCAGGCGTCTGGCCGGTGGACGGGGGCACGTCGGCCGCGAGCCCCGTGGCCGCGGGGGTCGCCGCGGCGCTGCGCCAGCGCTTCCCGGCGTCGGCGCTCACGCCCGCGCAGCTCAAGGGCGCACTACAACGCAGCGCCCGCGACCTGGCCGGGCGCGGCTGGGACTACGACCTGGGCTACGGGGTGATCGACGCCGCCGCCGCGACGCGCGCGCTCAGCCTCGGCAAGAAGCGCCCCGCCGCCAAGCGGACCGGACGAAGGGTCGCCGCAAGACGCTGATCAGCCGGCCGGCTGCTGGCGCGCGTCGGCGAAGAACTTTATGCCGGGGATCCGCTCTGCGAGGGCGCGGGCTTCGGGCGACGCGAGGCCGCGTACCACGAAGCGCCCGAGGCCGGGGTTGACGGGAACGGGTCCGTACGCGGCGTCAAGCTCGACACCGGTGCCGCCCAGCAGAGCGCGGACGAACTCCATGTCCACGCGCTCGCCCGGCCGCTCGAGCTGGATGACGTAGCGCGATTTGACGGCCTCCGGCACGGCCCGCCCTGGTGAATTGCCCGGGGAGACATTAGACCGTCGCGGGACCTTCTGCAAGCCTACTGCCGGACCCGCACGGCATCCGCGACGACGACGGTCCCGCTCGCATCCTGGCGCGATACGACGACACGGTTCCAGCCGGCCGGGAAGGTCCACGTCCCGAGCGTGTGCCACCTTCCGCCCCCGGCGGTCTGGTCTACGCGCACGGTCGCGACTGTGGCGCCGGTCGCGGAGATCACGGTGTACGTGGCCCGGGGCGAGCGATTGGCCCCGCCCGTCCAGCGCGTGTCGATGGTGCGTGTTCCCCCCGCTGCGAGTCGGAACGAAAACGCGGCGCCGTCTGTGGCGCCCGGCGCGGTGGGCGCCCAGCGGTACCCGCCGCCGTAGTAGTCAGGCGTCGAGTCCGACGTGGGCCACGCGGCGGGCACGGCGACCGTCGCCACCGCGCCGTCGTTGTACGCGCCCGAGTCGTCCACGACAGTTTCGCCGCACCGCGCCTGCACCCGGTGGATGTACGCGATCCACGGCCAGTTGGGCCCCGGGTCGGTCCGGTTCGCGGGCTGGAGCTGCCCGTGCGCCACGATATGCTGCCAGTCGCGCGGGATGCCGCGGTCACGCGTGACGTCGCACACCAGCGCCGCCGAGGCATCGAGCTGGGACGAGGGGAAGGAGTCCTGCGAGACGAAGCCCGCGTGCTCCACGCCCACCGTGAAGTGGTTGCTCTGCACGCCGTTCAGCCAGCAGTCGTGCCGGCGGTTCAACGTGCAGTCGTACAGCGCCGCGATGTGCCACGCGCGGTCGCGCTCCAGCACGAGCTGCGAGATCTCGCTGCCGTCTTCGTTCACCACGTAATGGGCGCTCACCTCCGACGCGGGATTCACGAGCCAGCTCCAACAGCTGACGTAGTTGCTCTCGCACGTGTGGATGATGAGGAGATGAATCGCGCCGGTCGAGTCGGGCGCCCGCTGGTCGAAGTTGGGCGATGCGCGCCACGCGGCGGCGGCGTAGTCCGGCGCGCCCCCTCCCGGGGGACAGGCTGCCTGCGTCGGCGCGATGCGGGGGGCGAGGGCGGGCCGCGCGCCGCTCAGCGCCAACGCACGATCGACGGCGCCGACGTAAGCGGCGCGACCCGCCGGAGGCTCGACCCCCGAGTACCGGACGACTACGGCGGACCACTGCTCCATGCGCGAGCGATCGATCGTGGCTTCGGCGGCGTAGGCGTCGAGCAATGCCGCCGCGGCCCTGATGTTCGCCACGGGATCGTGGCGCGCGCGGTCGGCAGTCACGCCCGCCAGCTTTGCCGCGCGCTCGAGGGCGGCGCCGCGCAATGCCATCACGCCGAAGGCGGGCGACTGCCCGGCGAACTCCTCCCGCCCTTCCACCATCTGCCAGCGCGTCTCGACCCAGGCGATCGCCTTCAACACCTCCGGGGGCACGCGGAACTCGGCGCCGGCCGCCGCGAACGCGGAGTCGAACGGAGACGAGCGCGCCGCGAGCGCAGCCTGAGGGGGGGACACGGCGGTTGGGCAGGGCTCCGGTCCTCCCCCCGTGGGGGCGCCCCGGCAGGCCGCGGCGAGCAGCACGATCCCCGCTGCCCGGCGTGCCGCGATCACGGTTCCCGTCCGTGCCGGACGTCCAGGACCAGCCGCGCCGGTGCGGTCAGCTCGAGCACGCGGTAGGGCGCGCCTGCGGGGACGCCGAGCACCCATTCGACTTGCCCTTCGAAGTCGCACACGATCTGCAAGTTCTTGACGGCCGGCAGCCCGGGCGCCGCCGTCCGGCGCTCGACGCTCACGTGCCCCATGTCGTCGTGCGCCCGGGCAGGCTCGAACCGCACGACCAGCCGGCCGCTCCCCGCGACTGCGACGGGGTCGCCCGACCCGCAGCGGACCACGGGTCCGCTCGCGTACGCGATTCGGTAACCGGGAACGCTGTCGCCCGCGAACTCGAACACGACGCGGTCGTAGCCGGGTTGCGAATCGGTGCGGACGGCGCGGAGGAGCGCGGCCTCGTTGCCCCTGCCGGCCGTGCGGCTGGCCCGCTGCAGCGGGGCCGTGGTGCCGGCAAACGCCGTGTCCTGTGCGCGGCCGCAGGCGGCGCCCGCGACGAGCAGCAGGGCCAGGGACAAGTAAGGGAGCGACATCCTCCGAGGGTACCGCACTACGGGGCAGGGGGTTCCAGGGCTGGGCCCTTCCCCTCACTCGTACATCTTTTCCTTATCTGCCTTCGCCAGCTCGATCAGGAACGCGCCGATCTTCTCGCTCACCGCCTCCACGTACCTCCGCCCCTTCTCCGCCGTGGCAGCCGCGGGGTTCCCGACGCCGGTATCGTCGGTCACCTGGCGCCAGCGGCGCGGGGCCCACGCCCACCCCTCCCGCAGTCCCGCGATCTTGAAGCGGCGCGCGCGGCCGGGCCCGGCCTCCGCCAGCGGCCGGACCAGCTCCGGCGCGACGTGGAGCATCACGCTCGTCTCGAGCTCCCCCGCGTGGTCTCCGAGGTCCGAGAAGAACTGCTTCGGGTCCACCACCTGGTACCAGTTGACGGTGCAGAGAAACAGCGACACCGCGGGCTGCAGCTCGCGGATCATCTGGCGGAAATCATTGCCACCGTGCCCGTTCAGGATCACGAGCTTCGGGATCCCCTGACCGGCCAGGGCGGTCGCGACGTCGCGCAGCACCAGCGCCTGGGTGCTCGGGTTCAGGTTGACGCACAGGGGGATATCGAGCTGGCCGGTGTTTACACCGAACGGCACCAGCGGGAGCACGACGACCCGCGCCCCACGCTCCCACGCGTGCCCCGCTGCCAGCGCCGCGATCCGTTCGGTCTCGATGTTGTCGGTCGCGTAGGGGAGGTGGAAGTTGTGCGCCTCGGTCGCGCCCCACGGCAGCACCGCGACCTCGTACCGCGTGTCGCGCACGGTCTTCCAGGTCAGCTCGTTCAGGACGTAGGGGCGATCGGGCATCGGGGCACCCTTGAGATCGGGACACCCGATATTAGCACCCTGGTATCCCCTCGTTCCCCCTCTCCACGAAGTGGCCTCAGCCTTCCCCCTTGCGCCGCCCCTTTTTTTCGACCTTCGGGCCCGCCGCCGTCACGACGCGATCGCGACCCTCGCCCTTCGCCTGGTACAGGGCGGCGTCGGCGCTCGCGATGAGCGCCTCCGGCGTGTCGCCGTGCACCGGACACTCCGCCACGCCGATGCTCACCGTCATCCGCCGGCCGCCGAAGTCCGCCGCGGCGACCTGAGCGCGGATGCGCTCGGCCACGATCTGCCCCGTCGCCACCGTGGTCTCGAGCAACATCACCAGGAACTCCTCGCCGCCGTACCGGGCCACGCAGTCCACCCCACGCGTCGATTTCCGCAGGATGTCGGCGATCCTCCGGAGCGCCGCATCGCCTTCGAGGTGGCCGAGGGTGTCGTTGTACTGCTTGAAGTGGTCCACGTCGGCGAGCAGCACGGAGAACGGGCGCTGCAGGCGCCGCGACCGTTGCACCTCGTTCGCGAGCGTGCCCACCAGGTGGCGCCGGTTGTACAGACCCGTGAGCGCGTCGGTGACCGACAGGCGCTCCAGCTCCGCCTGGCTGTCCCGCTCCCGCAGGCGCACCACGACGGTGCTGAACACGTGCGTCAAGTAGCCCACCTCCCCGCTGCCCCCGACCGGCAGCTCGACGGTGAGGTCCCCGGCGGCCACCTTCGCGGCCGCCGCGCTCAGCCGCCCCAGCGGGCCGAGGACAAGCGAGGCCAGGACGTACACCATCAACCCGATCCCTGCGAGCACGGCGACGATCATCACCGCGGTGAGACCCCACAGCCCGCTCACCCGGCGGAACGCCTCGGCCCGCGGGACCTCGGCGACCGCCGACCAGCGCAACGCGGGCACCTGCCGTCCCGCCGCGATCACGTCCCGCCCGTCGGCGCCCCTGTACACCACGGCCTCGCCGGGCCGATTGAACAGGGCGCTCAGCGCCGCATCCGGCAGGCGCGTCCGCATGAGGTCCGCAGAGCTCACGCGGGACCGGATGACCAACCTGCCTTGGTCCGTCGTCAGGTAGACGTCGCCTCCACTGGCCGACAGCCGGCCGAGGATGTCGGCGACGACGCTCAGATTGAGCTTCGCGGCGAACGCGGCGAGGAACCGTCCGTCCGGCTGGCGAACCGGCACGGCGAGCACGATCGCAGCCTTTGCGAGGCTGGCGTCCCAGTACGCCTCTCCGACGAACGCGTCGCCCGTCCGGAGGTCGTTCAACCCGTCCGTCGGTACCCGGGCGCCGCCCACCCGGCCGCTGCTCCCCGCGACCACGCGTCCGGTCGGGTCGATGACAACCAGCCCTTCCTGATCCGGGAACCGCTCGCGCGCCGAATTGAGATACTCGCGCAGCCGGCCGAGCGCCTTCGCGCCGTCGCGGCCCGGGATCCGGGCCAGGTTCTCCGAGACGACGTAGGAGTTCGCGGCGCCCCGCAGATCGGCGAGCCGCTCGCGCAGCCACGCGTCCAGCTCGCGGGCCGTCTCCGAGCTGGCGCTGCGCAACTCCTGGTTGACCTGATCGGTGAGCAGGCTGCGGTTCTGCGAGTAGAAGACGCAGGTCGTGGCGAGCGCCGGGATCAGGGGCGACAAGACCGCGAGCACCAGGATCTTGTTCCTGACGATGCCGACCTGCAGCGCGCGCAGCAGGGGGACGAAGGTATCTTCCCAGACGCTCACGCCCAGCAAGATTCACTTTCTTTTGCGGCGCGCCAGTGGCGCAGGCACCACAGCACGGCTAGCGGGGCCTCCGGCCGCCCGCCACCAGCGCCACCGCGGCGCTGCCGACGCCAATCCCAAACAAGCCCCACCGGAACCCCGGCGGTTCGGTCCCCTCGAGGACGGAGCGATAGTCCAGCGTGAACGAGCACAGCACCAGCACCGCGCCCACGCCGGCGAGCGCCCACACGTACCATGGGAGTGGCGGTGTCGGGTCCCGCGCGTACCGCGCGAGGAGCCACGCGGATCCGGCCACGAGGCACGCGCTCACGATCAGCGGTGCGAGCACCGGCGCGAGCCACGGCACCGGGATCAGGAACAGTACGTCCCAGGTGAGTAACGACGGCGGCCAGCCGATGAAGACCCACAGCCAGCCGTAGTAGAAGATGTCCCACACGCCGAACGCGAGGCTGAAGAACAGGAACCGCTCCCAGCGGCCGCGCCCCGCCAGGACGGCGACGGCGAGGAGCATGAGCAGCGTCGCGGCTTCGCGGCTCACCTCGATGGTGACGAGCCGATCGGGGATGACGGCGAGCAGCGCCGCCACCGGCGCATCGACGGGGTGCAGCGCGCGCAGATACACGACGACCGCGGATTCCACCGCCGCCATCGCGATGGCGTACAGGCACACCCAGATCGCGCGCCAGGGTCCCCTCACTTCGCGCCCACCCCCGCCGCCTCCAGCCCCATCTCCTCGAGGAAGCGGCTCCCTCCCGCCTCGAGCCCGAACCGCTGGAGGGCCCGGGTGAGCACCAGCCGGTCCCGCGCCCGCGTCATCCCCACGTACAACAGCCGCCGCGCCTCCTGGGTCTCGTCCTCCCGCGCCTCCTTCACGGCGTAAAAGCCCGGCAGCTGAAAGTCCTCCACCCCCACCACGTACACCCGCGAGAACTCGAGACCCTTGGTCGAATGCAGCGTGAGGAGATTCACCCGATCGGGGGCGACCTCCACACCCTCCCAGGTCGACAGGGCCACGCGCTCGAGCAGGCGCGCGATGGCGTCCCCCAGGGTGGCCGCGGTGTCGGCATCCATCAGCGCCTGCAGCCGCGCCACGGCCGCGGGATAGCGCTGCGCGGGGTCGGGCTCGGCGCCGAGCCGCGCCATCAGCGCCGCGCCGCCCAGCCGCTTGATGACCTCCTCGACCGGCGGCGCCGCGCCACCCGTGCGCTCCCGCTCGGCCGCGTAGAACTCGAGGGCGTCGCTGTACCGCCCCAGCGTGTAGAAGCGCGCCAGCGCGAACAGCATGGCCGCCTCGTCACTGGGCGGCTTCCGCTGCTCCACGGCGAGCGCCAGGCCGAGGTAGTCGAGCAGGTTGACCAGCACCGACTTGCGCGCCCGCACCGCCCGCTGCCGCTCCAGCTCCCGAAACACCCGCGCGAGGGTCACGGCGTCGTCGAGCGCGTGATGCGCCCGCCCGGGGTCGATCCCGAAACGGAGGGCGAGGTCTTCGAGCTTCGCGCTATCGCGGGAGAGCGACCGCGCGAGCGGCAGCGTGTCGTAGAACACGAGGCCCTCGGCGCCTTCTGTGCCTGTGGCGAGGCGGCGCAGCAGCGGGACGTCGAACTGCAGGCCGTTGTGCGCCACGAGCACATCGTTTCCCACGAACGCGCGGAACGCCGGCCACACCTCGGCGAACGGCGGCGCGTCCCGGACGTCCGCGTCGCTGTACCCGTGTACTCGGGTGGCGCCGGCGGAGATCGGACGCGACGGCCGGATCAGGGCGCGGAACCGGTCCACGATCTCGCCGTCCACCACGCGCGCCGCCCCCACCTCCACCACCTCGCACACCTCCACATCCTTGTCCGTCGTCTCCAGGTCGAACGTCACGAACCGCCGCATGGCGGGGTCGAGCGCCTGGGCGTGCACGAGCTGGAGCGCCTTGAACACGGTGAGGGCCAATCCGTGAGCGCCGCCGTCCGCCGCCTTGATGACTTCGACCGCTCCGACCGCCCCGACCGGCAAATGCCGCAACCCGGCGGCCACGAGCATGCCGCGCAAGGCGAGCTCGAGCCCGCCCATCGGCTCGATTCCCACCGGGCGCTCGGCGGCGATCGCGCCTGCCAGCCGCTCCGCCAGGCGCACGGCCTCGGGGAGATCGGCCGGGTCGCTCAGCTCGTCATGTCGTTCCTCCAGGGCGTTGCGATAGGGACCGACGCTCTGCGAGAGCAGCTCCAGGACGAGCGCCGGGAGCGAGTGGTGCGAGCGCGCCAGCGCGGCGAGGTTCTCAACCTGATACACGAACCGCCACAGCTTCTTCGTGTCCGGGTCGCTCGGGGCCCGAGTTCGGGCGAGCCTGCGGACCGCGTCCAGCAGATCGTCAGGCGGTGAGGTCGGAGGCGACGTCACGTCCTGCATCAAATGCTCCGAGAACACGAGTCGCGCGAAGGCCTCCACCGCGACGGGATCCGACGGATCGCGCATCAAGCGCAGCGCCGCGATCACGTATCCGATCACCGCGTCCTCCGCGATCGACCGCCCGCGCGCCAACCGGCACGGGATCTCCGCGCGCAGCAGCCGTCCCTCGAGGTATTCGCCCACGCGGTGCTGGCGGTAGAGCACGGCATAATCGCCCCAACTCAATCCGGACGCGGCGCGGTCGGCGCGCAGGTCGTCGAGGAGCCAGGTAGCCTCGGCCTCCTCGTCCGGAAAGGCATAGGCGCGCACCTCGTGCTCCGATTGCCGGTCGGCCGTCAGGCGCTTGTCGAACAACTGCGGATTCTCGGCCAGCACGCGCCGGGCGGTCTCGAAGATCTGGCGTGAGCAGCGACAGTTGCGGTCCAACACGATCGGCTGGGCGATCTCGAACTCCTCGCGGAACCGCACCAACACCTGCGGGTCCGCCCCGGTCCAGGAGAAGATCGACTGCTCGTCGTCGCCCACCGCGAACAGGTTGTGGTGGGGCGCGGCGAGCCGCTTGACGATCTCGTACTGCGGCCGGTTCAGGTCCTGGACCTCGTCCACCAACAGGTAGTCCCACCGGGCCGCCAGGGCGTCCGCGATGTCGCCGCGCCGCGTGAGGAGGGCCGCCGTGCTCGCGATCAAGTCGTCGAAGTCGAGCAGGTTGCGCCGCTCCAGATAGCGGGCGTACTCGCGAAACAGGCGCTCGTCCGCCTTCGCGAGCGGGTAGTCCTGCAGGCGCCGGCGGGCGAACAGGCCGAGCAGGGCGCCGCGCCGCTTGGGATGGACGTTGAGGCGCCCCAGGACGATCCGTTGATAGGTCTCGTCGGCCACGCCGAACCCCTTTTGCAGCCCGGCCGCCCCGGCGTGCTCCCGCAGGATGCCCAGGCACAGCGCGTGGAGCGTTCCCCGGGTGATCGCCTCGGCCCGGCTCCCGATCGTGCGCTCGAGCCGCACGGCGATTTCCTCCGCGGCGCGGTTGGTGAACGTGACGGCGCAGATGCGGGCGGGATCGAAGCCGAGCGTGGTGATCAGGTGATTCACCCGGCCGATCAGGCAAAACGTCTTGCCCGCGCCGGGGCCCGCGATCACCAGGACGGGGCCGAGCGGGGCCTCGATGGCCAGGCGTTGCTGGGGGAGGGGGTCGAAGTCCACGGCGGAAGTTTAATGCCGCAAAACCGCCCCTTGGTGCCGCAAAAACGCCCTAGTCGCCGGCCGGCGGATCGGCATGTTTATGCGGGGCCCGCCCTCCCTGGATCCGCTGATCACACTTCGTCCGTGAGGTCCATCATGGCCACCTGGAGGCTGTTCGGGCGCGACGTGTCGACGGAGCAGCTCCCCGCTGAACTTCGCTCCGTTCTCGCCCAGATGCAGCGGGAGCGCGTTGCGTTCGAAGGACTGACGACCACGGCGCGGGAATCGGCCCAGAATCTGACGCAGCTCACCCAGCCGATCACGGAAGCCCAGAAAGTCGTGAGCGAGCTTCAGGGGCGGGTCAAGGCGCTGGAGCGGCTCGTCCCCGTCCTCGCGACGCTGGACGAACAGACCGAAGCCGTCTCCAAGGTCCAGCGGCGGACGGAGACGCAGCTCACGCACACCTCGGACGAGGCGAAGCAGCTGCGGGGCGAGATCGAGGACCTCCGCGCCACGCTGGAGCAGGCGCTCGCCCTCAAGAATGACCTCGCCGGGTTCCTCGAGCTTGGCGGCGGGTTCAAGGCTCTCCGCATGGACGCTGACAAGCTGACGGCCGAGCTGCGCGACCTCACCCAGGGGTTCGACCGGGTGCGCGAGCGCCAGGAGGAGCTGCGCCGGACCGGCGAGGGGGTAGCCACGCGGCTCAACGCCTTCGAGGAGCGGCAGCAGCAAGTGCAGGGCGGCGTCGCGGCGACCGAATCCCGCGTCACCGCGCTGGCGCAGGGGCTCAAGGAGCTGGTCCAGACAGCGGCCGATGCGGCCCAAACCAAGCGCCAGCTCGGTACGCTCAAGGCGCTCGCCGACGGTGTCACCCAGAAGGTCGCCGCCCTCGAGCAGCAGCGCGAGGTGGTGGAGCGCACCACCGCCCAAGTGGCCCAGCTGCACGACCTCATGCGCGAGGTGGATGGCAAGATCCGCCGGGCCGACGAGAGCGCGAAGAGCTTGAGCGATCTCGAGGCCAAGGTCGAGGAGCTCAAAGGACTCCACGGCGAAGTCCTGGAGCGCTCCGAGGAGATCGGCGCGCATCACGCGGAAGCGATGCGGGCCGACGAGGAGCTGCGGGGTCGCCTGGCCGCCCTGCAGGGCGAGGTCCAGCGGGCGGTCAAGCGGTTCGAGCTGGAGAACCAGGGGCTCGACGCGGCGGCCCAGCGCATCGTGGATCTGCGCGGCGGGCTCACGGACGTGGAGCTGCGCTTCCGCGCCCTCGAGGAGGCGAGCCGCGGCATCGCCGACGTACGCTCGCGGGCCGACGGCCTCGTGGCGCAGCTGAACGGCGTCGCCGAGAGCGTCGGGCAGCTCGAGACGCAAGCCGAGCGCGTGCGCGTGGTGGAAGCGAACGCTGCGCGCCTGGGCGGCATGGTCGACGACATGACGCAGCGGGTGGCGCGGATCGAGAAGGCGCAGCCGGCCGTCCAAGCGGTCCTGCAGGATGTGGCCAGCCTCAAGGGCACGCACGAAGCCGTGAAGGGGGCCATCGAGCAGGTGCAGCTCGCCGAGACCGAGATCGCCCGCGCGCGCGAGGGCCAGGCCGCCACCAAGGCGTGGCTGGCCGGCGCGACCGACTCGGTGAACGCCCTGCGCGATGAGCTCGCCGCCATCGAAGAGTTGAAGCCCACCGTGGAGCACGTGCGGGGCGAAGCGGACCGCCTGTCCCAGTCCCTGGCACAGATCGAGACACGCCGCCAGCTCGTGGACGACTTGAACGCGCGGCTCTCAGAGCTCTCCTCGCTGGGCGCCAAGCTGGAAGAGCGGAGCAGTGGGCTCCTCGCCCGCATGGAGGGCGCCGACGAACAATTCCGTGCCGTGGCGGCGCACGCCGAGGAAGCGGCGCGCATCGAGAAGCTCATCCCGGCGACCGTCGCCACGGTCGAGCGATCGGAGCGCCGTGTGGCGGAGGTGGACGCCGCCGTCGGGTCGCTCGAGGCCCGCACGCACAATCTCGACACGGTCGCCGAGCGCACCCGCGCCCTCGCTCAGGAGCTGGAGCTGCGGCAAGGCGCGCTCGATAAGGCGACCGAGCACTTGGAGCAGGTGTCGCAGCTGCGCGAGCAGGCGGCCGCCGCCTCGCAGGAGCTGGAGGAGCGCACCGGGCAGCTGACCGGGGGACTGGCGACCGCGGGCGGCCGGCTCACGGAGCTGACGGCGACGCTCGACGAGCTCGACAGCCGGGCCGGCAGCCTGCGCTTCGCGCAGAAGCGGATGGCCCAGTTCGAAGAGCGCCTCGCCAAGTGGGATGCAGTCGAGGCTCACCTCACGCAGGCGTTGGAGCAGGTCCCCCGGCGCCAGGCCACGCTGGACGCCCTCCAGGCCGACATCCACCGGCTGTTCGAGGTGGCCGAAAAGACGGTGGACGACGTGCGGTCCATCGCCGCCGCGAAGGAGGAAGTCACCGCGACGCGGGCCACGCTGGAGAACGTGTTGGGCCTGGTGACCCATGTGCATGACGCCGTGAATGGGCTCGAGCACCGGAAGAAGCAGGTCCAGCAGGCGGAGGAGCGGCTCGGCCGGGTCGAGGCGGTGCTCGCGGACATCCAGGCGAGCCTCGAGGCGGTCCATAGCCAGAAGGCCTTGATGGATCAGGTCACCGAGCAAGCGGGTGCGCTCGCGTTCCACACCAAGCAGGCGGAGGCCGTGATCACGACGCTGCGCGAGGAGCGGGAGATCGCCGACAAGGTGCGCGCGGCGGTTACGCAGGTCCGGAGCGACAAGGGGGCCAAGAGCGCCTAGGCTCCGTGACCGCTTCCCAGGAGTACGAGCGCGAGGTGCTGCGCCAGACGAGTGCCGCGCTGCACGGCCGCGTGGTGACGCTGTGGGAGGTCTCCCCCACCACGGACGTCGCCCCGCTGGTGAGCAGCATGCTCAACCCTCCGCGCGATGCCACGCGGCTCGATCTCGACGCCACGCTGCGGCGCTGGGGCGCCCCGATCATCGAGGGGAGCCGCTGGGTCGGCTGCCGCCTCGATGATCGGGGCCCCTGGTGCGTCGCCCCCGTCCGCGCGCGGCCCGCCGGGCCGCCGCCCAGCGGCATCGAGCGCCGCCGCCGCGAGCGGCTCATTCTCGAGCTCGCCGGTCTCTGCCTCGGCGGGCTCCACGCGGCCGGCGACTCGAGCCCGCGCCGACTGCCCCCCGCGGAGCAGCTGTGGGAGCTCGCGCGCCAGCCGAGCGTCATCGCCCACGAAGTCGGGAACCCGCTGGCCGTCGCCCTGGGAAACCTGGACTTGAGCGTCGATGCCGTGCGCACGGCTGGATCCCTGGATCCGAAGTTCCGCGCGTCGCTGCTCGACGATCTCGCTAATGTGGCCAAGGGGATCGAGCAGGCCGCGGACTACCTGCGTTCCGTTCAGGTGCGGCCCTTCGGGAGCGCCGGCCGGATGTCGCGGTTCGACGTGACCCCGTTGGTCCGATCGTGCGTCACGCTCGAGCGGCCCCTCGCCCGCAAGCGCGGCGTGTCGCTCAAGTGGGACACGTCCGTGGAGGCGGTGTTTCTGTACGGCGAGTCGAACGCGCTCTATCAGGTGATCACGAACCTGATCCGCAACGCCGTCGATGCGTCGCGCGGACCCGACGCCGCGGTCGTCGTCGCGTTGGAGCAGGCCGGCGGCACGCTCACCCTGACGATTCGCGATCGCGGCGTGGGGATCGCGCCCGAGCACCTGGGCCGGATCTTCGAGGCGGGATTCACCACCAAACAGCCCGGCGCGGGCACGGGGATCGGGCTCGCCGTGGTGCAGGAAATCACGCAGAACATGTTCGGCGGCACCGTGAAGGTGGAGTCCACGGTAGGCGCAGGCACCACCTTCACCCTGACGCTCCCGATTCCCCCCCAGCGGAGCGGCGGAAAGCACAACCCCTATTAGCTTGCTGGGTCATGACACCACCACCCAGCCTGCCCGAACGGATCAAGGGGTTGTCGGCCGTCGCCGCGAATCTGTCATGGAGCTGGGACCGCGACGCCCGCGCCCTGTTCCGCTCGATCGATCAGGCGCTCTGGCACCTCACCCGCCACAATCCGATCGAGCTGCTGCGGCGGGTGGATCCGGCGCGGCTCGCGGCCTGCGCGCAGGACCCCGCCTTTCTGCAGCGCTACGACGCGATCGTCGAGTGGAACGCGTGGGTGGCCGCCACGCACGATACCTGGTTCGAAACGTCGTACCCGACCCTGGCCCGGCACCGCATCGCCTACTTCTGCGCCGAGTTCGGGCTCCACAATTCGGTGCCGATCTATTCCGGCGGGCTCGGCCTCCTCGCCGGCGACCACTGCAAGGCGGCGTCGGACCTCGGGGTGCCGCTCGTGGGCGTCGGGTTGTTCTATACCAAGGGCTACTCGGATCAGCGGCTGCGGCTCGACGGCTGGCAGGAGGACGCCGAGGAGCGATTCGACGTGGCGGCCACGCCGCTCGAGCCGGTGCGGGGGCCCAAGGGCGACCCCTGCCTCGCGACCGTGCGCGTGTCGGGGCGCTCCGTCAGTGTCGGAGCGTGGCGGGTGACGGTCGGCCGCGTGCCGATCTTCCTGCTCGACACCGGCCTCGAGCAAAACGACCCGGCCGACCGCAGCCTGTCCAACCGCCTCTACGCCGGCGGGCCGGAGCTGCGGCTGCGGCAGGAATGGATCCTGGGGGTCGCCGGCGTCCGCGTGTTGCGCACCCTCGGCTACGACCCGATCGTCTGGCACGCCAACGAAGGACACGCCGCGTTCATGCTCGTCGAGCGGGTGCGCGAGATGGTGACCCGAGGCACGCCGTTCGCGGAAGCCGTCCGCCGGGTGCGCGCGACCAGCGTGTTCACCACCCACACGCCGGTGCCCGCGGGGCACGATACGTTCTCCCTCGAGCAGCTCGAGCAGTGCACCGGACCGGTATGGCAGGAGATGGGCGTCAGCCGGGAAGAGTTGTTCCGCCTCGGCCATCACCCCGTCCAGGACCACGACCGCTTCCACATGCCGGTCGCGGCGATCCGGCTCTCGGGCGGCGTCAACGGCGTGTCCCGCCGCCACGGCGAGGAGTCCCGCCGCATCTGGGCTCCTCTTTGGCCGGGCCGCGAGGTACCGAAAGTGCCGATCGGCCACGTCACCAACGGCGTGCACGTCGCGACCTGGATCGCGAATCCGCTCGTGACGCTCCTCAACGCGCACCTCGGCGCGGAATGGCTGCTGGGGCTCGACGACCCGGCGCTGTGGAGCAAGGTCCTGGAGCTGGACGGGGCGGCGCTGTGGGCCGTGCACAACGAGCTCAAATCCCATCTCATGCGCAGCATCCGCGAGCAGGCGCGGCGGCGTTGGGCGGACCAGTGGAAAGAGGCCTTGCACCTCGTGGGCGCCGGGACGCTGCTCGATCAAGAAGCCCTGACCATCGGCTTCGCCCGCCGCTTCGCCACCTACAAGCGGGCGGACCTGATCTTCCGCGATGCCGACCGGTTGCAGCGCCTGCTCGTCAATCCCTGGCGCCCGGTGCAGATCGTGTTCGCCGGGAAAGCGCACCCGGCGGACGAGCCCGGGAAGCAGGTGCTCCAGCGTGTGTACGCCCACACCCGGGAAGCGCGATTCGAGGGCCGCATCGCCTTCATCGAGGACTACGAGATGCACGTCGCCCATCGCCTGGTGCAGGGGGTGGACCTCTGGCTCAACGTGCCGCGCCCACCCCTCGAGGCGTGCGGCACGAGCGGCATGAAAGCGGGCTTGAACGGCGTGCCGCAGCTCAGCACGCTGGACGGCTGGTGGAGCGAAGGTTACGATGGCTCGAACGGCTGGGCCATCCCGCCGGCGCCGGCGGGACAGGACGGCGACGCGGCCGACGCCGAACAGCTGTATCGTTTGTTGGAGCAGGAAGTCGTCCCACTGTTCTACGACCGGGATGCGCAGGGCATCCCGCGCGGCTGGGTGGAAAGAATGAAGCACGCGATGCATACGGCGGGTGAGCGGTTTACGGCGCAGCGCATGGTGCGGCAATACCTGACCGAGTACTACGAGCCCGCGATCCGAGGCGAGATGCCCGACGATCCGCCCACGGCGTGACGACGCCAGCCTCGAAGCCGGAGCGACGGGGTGTCGCCCGGCCGCGACGCGCGGCCGGTGCCGCCACGGCCCCCTCCCCCGCCGTGGCGCCCGTTGCCGCGGCCGACCGGATCGGCGTCACCCACCTGACGGCCGAGTACTGGCCCTTTGCCCGCACGGGCGGGCTCGGTGAGGCGGTGAGCGGCCTGGCGACAGTGCAGGCGGCCGCGGGCCACCCCACCACGGTCATCATGCCCCTGTACCAGTTGGTGCGTGAGACGACGCCGTCCCTGGAGCGCACCGGAGGGGGGCAGGCGCTGGTGGTCACGCTCGGCGGGCACACTGAGCACGCCTGGTTGTACGAAGCCCGGGCCCCTGGCCCCGGGCCCCGCGTGTATTTCATCGAGCATCCGGACTTCTTCGACCGGGCCGGCATCTACGGCGACAGCGGGTCCGACTACCCGGACAACGCTCAGCGTTTCGCCTTTTTTTGTCTGGCGGCGCTCACGGCGCTGCCGGAGATCGCGCCCCAGACGCAGCTGCTGCACGCGCACGACTGGCACACGGCCCTGGCGCCCGTGTACCTGCGCACCGCGTTCCGCGGGCAGCCGTTCCACGACCGCCTGGCGACGGTGCTCTCCGTGCACAACGCCGGCTTCCAGGGCCATTTCCCGACCGAAACGGTGGCGCAGCTCGGCCTCGCCCCGGAGTTGTACAACCCGGACGTGTTCGAGTGGTACGGCCGCATGAACTGGCTCAAGGGCGGC
>DASYRJ010000006.1:0-36601 GCA_036004525.1 Gemmatimonadales bacterium
GAGGCGATCGCCACTATCGTGGGCAGCGGGTCCACGGCCGAGATTCGCCTCTCCCTTCCCGGGGGGGCCGGAGCGACAATCACGTCGAGCGATCCCGTGGTGCTCATCTCGACGTCCGGGTTCGTCCGGCTGCGCCGCTCCACGACCGACCAGAGCACCTACCGCGGCACAGCCGAGGTCGGCTTCAACGCTACACGCACCCGTCTCGTGGGCATCAACGAGCTGCCGATCGAGGAATACTTGTACGGTGTGGTGCCGCGCGAGCTGGGGCCGATCGCTTTCCCTCTCGTCGAAGCCCAGAAGGCACAGGCCGTGGCGGCCCGCACGTTCGCGCGCCGCCGGATGCAATTCTGCGGAGCCAGCCGCTGCGGGCACGGGTACCACGTCGTCCCGACCACCTCGGATCAGGTGTACGGGGGATTCCCCGCCGAGCATCCCCTCTCGACGGCTGCTGTAGAGGAGACCCGCGGTGTTGTGGGCACATACGGAGGAGGGTTGATCGAGGGACTCTACAGCTCGACGTCGGGTGGCTGGACGGCGAACAGTGAGGACGTGTTTCTCAACGCGCTCGCCTACCTCCGCGGCGTTCCCGATCACGAACGCGGCGAGGCGCTCGCCCGTGTGCCTTCGCTCGCCGTGTTCCAGCGGTACGGCAACCCCACAAACCTCCGGAATCACGCGAACGGCGACTTCGAGGCCGACTGGTCGATCTATCATCGCTGGTACGTGGACTGGACGGTGGAGGAGATGCGGCAGGTCGCGGGGCGTGCGCAGCTCCCGAGCGGCGTTTCGTTCATCGATCCGGGCCAGGTGTACGCCATCGACGCGGTCAGCCGTTCCTCGTCCGGCCGCGTCTTCGAGCTCCACATCGTGACCGAGCAGCGCGGGACGCTGGTCGCGAGGAAGGACGCCGTGCGCACCGCGCTCCGATACGTCACGTATAGTTCGGGCGGTGCGATGGTGCTGAACTCGTTGCGCAGCACGCTGGTCTACGTCCAGCCCATCACCGATCCCCAGACAAAAGCCATCGTCGGTTGGGAAGCGTGGGGCGGCGGCTGGGGACACGGGGTCGGCATGTCGCAGACCGGCGCCGTCGGCATGGCCGAGCAGGGGCACACCTACGGGGAGATTCTCGGCCACTATTATCAGGGCGTGATGCTCGAGAGGCGGTGGGAGTAATGGCAAGGTCTTGGCTTGTGAGCCGACGCGACGTCATCAAGAGTGGGCTCGCCGCGCTGACGGCTGCCGGAGCCCAGGAGGCGGGGGCGCTGGGGGTGCTCCGGCGCCTCCCTCGTCCGCCCGCCGGCACGGTCGTCCTGTTTCAGGGGGATTCGATCACAGACTGCGGGCGCAACCGAACGGTGGGCGACCCCAACGTCGCCGGAGCGCTGGGCACGGGCTACCCGCTGCTCGTGACGTCCGCCGAGCTGGCGGCGCACCCCGAGAGCGGCCTCAAGTTCTACAATCGCGGCGTGAGCGGGAACAAGGTTCCCGACCTCGAGCAACGCTGGGCTGCCGACACCCTGGCCCTGAAGCCCGATGTGCTGAGCGTGCTGATCGGCGTGAACGACTTCTGGCACAAGCAAAGAGGCTATACCGGCACGGTGGCCGACTACGAGACGGACTTCGCCGCCCTCCTCCAGGCCACCCGCCAGGCACTGCCATCCGTCCGGCTCGTCGTGATCGAGCCGTTCGTGCTGCGCTGCGGGGCCGTGGATGCCAGTTGGTTCCCGGAGTTCGACGAGCGCCGCGCCGCCGCGGCCCGCGTCGCTCGGGGGGCGAAGGCGACGTTCGTCTCCATGCACGACAAGCTCCAGGAGCTGGCCTCGCGCACGTCGCCGGAATACTGGGCCGCCGACGGCGTGCATCCGACGCCTGCCGGGCACGCGCTGATCGCAGACCGGTGGCGCCGCGCGGTCGGCCTGTCCTAAAGGAGGGCGGTAACACCCTACCATTGCCCTGCCGGCCCACTCTATGATTCCGGCATGGACGACGCAACCAAGACCAAGCTGCACACCCTCCTGGCCGCCTATGCCGAGCTCAAGGCGAAGGCGCAGCCGGTGTCCAAGCCGGTGGATGGCGCCGCGGAGCGAAAACGTCGCGCCTGTGCCGACTGCCTTCGCAACATCGTGCGGCCCGTGCTCGACGCCTTCATGGCCGAGCTCAAGAGCGCCGGGCACGACGCGTCGACGCGGGACCATACCGAGAAAGAAGACGCCTACCCGAGCGTGGCCCTGTCCTTCACTCCCCGGGTCCCCGCGGCCAGTAACCCCGAGACCGCGCTCGCCTCGGCGCTGATGTTCAAGTACGACCCACGGCGCGGCATCCTGGTCCAACGCAGCGTCAAGCCGGCGCCCTCCAAGGGAGGGGTGGTCACCGGCACCGGCGACCGCCTCGGGACGATCGGGGTAGACGCCGTCTCGGCGCAGTGGGTCGAGACCAAGACGCTGAGCTTCATCGAGGACGTGCTCAAGGCCAATTGATGCGCACGCGCGACACGGAACGGAATCGAGCTGCGCTGTGTCTAACTGGGGTTCATCGAAAGGATACGCCATGCGTCTGCCCGCTCTGCCTTCCTTTCCGGCGTTCCTTGCGTTCCTCGCTGCCCGCCGGCTCCCCGTCGCGGCCGTGGCCACGGTGCTCGTCGTTCCGACGGCGTGGCTCCTGGCCCGCGCCCCGGCGGCCGACTCGTCGCTGGTCGCGCGGGTGAAGCACGGCCCGTTCACGGTGACGGTCACGACCTCCGGCGAGCTGCGCGCGCGCCAGTTCGTGCAGATCACGGGACCGACGAACGCGCAGCAGGCGCAGGCCTATCAGATGAAGATCCAGTCGATCGTGCCCGAAGGCACGATCGTGAAGGAGGGCGACGTCGTCGCCGAGCTGGACCGCTCGACGTTGGCGAACCGGCTCGCCGAGGTGCAGCTGGCGCTCACGAAAGCGGAGGCGCAGTACGAGCAGGCGATGCTCGACTCGACGCTCACGCTGTCGACGGCGCGCGAGAACATCCGGACCATGGAGCTGGCGCTCGAGGAAAAGCGGCTCGCCAAGGAGCAGGCCGTCTACGAGGCGCCCACGGTGCGGCGGCAGGCGGAGATCGATCACGAGCGGGCGGAGCGGGCCTTGACCCAGGCGCGGTCCGATTACGAAACCAAGCGGGAGCAGTCTCGGGCCAAGATGCGCGAGGTCGGCGCCGATCTCCAGCGGCAGCGCAACCTGCTGAAGGTGGTGCAGGACGTGATGGCGGGGTTCACGATCCGCGCGCCGCGCCCCGGCATGGTGATTTACGTGAAGGAATGGAACGGCCGGAAGCGCACGACCGGCTCGCAGGTGAATCCGTGGGATCCCGCGGTCGCCACGCTCCCCGACCTCACGCAGATGGAATCCGTCGCCTACGTGAACGAGATCGACGTGCGCAAGCTGGCCGTGGGTCAGCCGGTGGTGGTCACGCTGGACGCCGACCCGACCAAGCGGCTCGACGGGACGGTCGCGAGCGTCGCCAACGTGGGCGAGCAGCGCCCCAACGCCGACGCCAAGGTGTTCGAGGTGCACGTGACGATCACGCAGGCGGACACGACGCTGCGCCCCGGGATGACCACCGGGAACGTCGTCGAGACGCTCAAGGTCCCGGAGGCGCTGTATGTGCCGCTCGAGGCGGTGAGCAGCGAAGGGGGCGTGCCGTTCGTGTACCACCAGGACGGGGGGCGCGTGGTGAAACAGGAAGTCGCCACCGGGGCGATGAACGACGACGAGGTGGTGATCGCGCGTGGGCTCGAGGCGGACGACCGCGTGCTGCTCACGCCGCCGGCCGACCACGACCACCTCACGCTGCTGCGGCTGCCGCCCGCCCCCGCCCCCGCCCCCGCCCCCGCGTCGCCCGCGCAGCCGGTGGCTGGAGGAGACACGGCGGTCCGGTCGGCGCCGCGGAACTGACGCCGTGGGCGCCCTGCGGGACCGGCTCGCGGCGCTGCGCGGCCAGGTCGTCGCGCACGTCGTCTTCAGCGTCCGCACGGCAGTCGAGGCGGTCCGGCACAACAAGCTCCGCGCCTCCCTCACCTCCCTCGGCATCCTGTTCGGCGTCGCGTCGGTGATCGCCATGCTCGCGATCGGCAAGGGCGCCGAGCGCGAGATCCTGGAGCAGATGCGGCTGCTCGGGTCGAACAACGTGATGATCACGCCGCTCGTGGAGCAGCACGAGGGTCCCGCCGACGAGCAGCCGGAGAAACAACCGACCAAGTTCTCGCCCGGGCTCACCTACGCCGATGCGCAGGCGATCGCGCGGGTGATCCCCGGCGTCGAGGTGACGAGCGCCGAGATCGTGCTCAACACGACCCTCACACGCGAGGGCCGCCGCCGGTCGGGCAAGCTGGTGGGCATCGACACGAGCTACTTCCGCCTCACCAATCTCGCTCTCGCGACGGGCGCCGGGTTCACGCCGCTCCAGGTGGAGCGCGGCCTCCCGGTCGCGATCATCGGCCACGGTGTGCGCACGCGATTCTTCACCACCGAGGATCCCCTCGGCCGCCCGCTCAAGGTGGGCGACACCTGGGTGACGGTGATCGGCGTGCTCCAGGACCGGCGGGTCGCCGCGGAGGCGGTGCAGCGCCTCGGGATCCGGGACGCCAACATGGACGTGTACGTGCCGGTCCGCACGGTGCTCGTCCGGTTCCGGAATCGTGCGCTGACCACGCAGCGCGACATCGAGCAGGCCTCCCGCCGAGGGGGGGGCGACGCCACGGAGAACCAGCAGCAGGAGTCCGAGGAGCAGCGCCAGGAGCGGACCAACCGCAACCAGCTCGACCGGATCATCGTGCGCGTGACCGAGTCAAAGCTCGTGCCCCCGGTGGCCGAGGTGCTGCAGCGGATGCTGGCGCGCCGGCACAATACGGTCGTGGACTTCGAGATCACCGTTCCCGAGCTGCTGCTGCGCCAGGAGCAGCGCACCAAGAACATCTTCAACGTCGTGCTGGGGGCGATCGCCTCCATCTCGCTGCTCGTCGGTGGCATCGGCATCATGAACATCATGCTCGCGTCGGTGCTGGAGCGCATCCGCGAAATCGGGGTGCGCCGCGCGGTCGGCGCCACGCAGCGGGACATCCTGTTTCAGTTCCTGAGCGAAGCGGTGCTGATCAGCGTGGCCGGCGGCGTGGCCGGCATTCTCGTCGGCGCCGGCATCAGCATCGGCATCGAGCGGCTCGCCGGCATCACGACGATCGTGTCGTCCCTGTCGGTCGTGGTCGCGTTCGGCGTGTCGATCACGGTGGGCATCGCGTTCGGCATCATGCCGGCGTACCGCGCCGCCCGCCAGGACCCGGTCATCTGTCTCCGATACGAGTGAGTCCCATGGCCATCGCGTCCCGTCTGGTCTGGCTGGCCCTCGCCGTCCCCCTCCCTCTCTCCCTCCCCCCGCTCCTCGCCGCGCAGCAACCGATCGCCTTGCCGGATGCGATCGCCCTGGCCCGGGAGCGGAGCCACGAGGCGCAGGCGGCGCGCGCCGCGCGCCAGGCGGCGCGCTACCGCCACCGCGCCTTCCGGTCGGGGCTGCTGCCGCAGCTGTCCCTCGGCGGCAACGTGCCCGCCTACAACCGGTCGATCATTCCGGTGCTGCAGCCTGACGGGAGCACGCGTTTCCTCCCGCAGCAGCAGACCGACGCCGCGTTGACCATGACGCTCTCGCAGAAGGTTCCCGTGACCGGCGGGGACCTGTTCGTCTCGTCGTCGCTCGCCCGGCTCTTGGTGATCGATCAGGACACGTCGATCGAGCGCTGGTCGTCCGCCCCCGTGTCCGTTGGCCTGCGTCAGCCGCTGTTCCGCCCCAACACCGCCGCGTGGGACCGCCGCGAGGAGGTCGTGCGCGCCGAGCTCGACGAGCGGCTGTACCTGGAGGCGATGGAGGACGTCGCGCTGCGGACGACCAACGCGTTCTTTGACGTGTACGCCGCCCGGCTGGGGCTCGACAACGCGATCAAGAACGCGGCCGTCAACGATACGTTGTACCGGCTGAACCGTGGCCGCTTCGACGTCGGCAAGATCGGCGAGAACGACTTGCTCCAGAGCGAGCTGGCGCTGCTGCGGGCGCGTGCCGCGCTCGACGACGCGCGGCTCGGGCACGAGCGCGCGACCGATGCGCTGCGCCTGGCGCTCAACCTGCCGGTGGGCACGCCCGTCGACGTCGTCGTGACGGACGAGGTACCCGCCTTCGACGCCGACACCGCACGGGCCGTGGCGGAAGCGCTCAAGAACCGGGCCGCCGTGAGCGGCGTGGCGCTCGACGAGGTGCAGGCGCGGCGGCGTGTGGCCGAGGCGAGGCTTGGGGGAGGGCCCGGGGCCATGGTACAGGCGAGCTTCGGCCTCAACGCGACGGCGCCGGAAGCGAGTCTCGCCTATCGGAGCCTGCTCGAGGCGCGCCGCTTCACCCTGGCGGTGCAGCTGCCGCTGTGGCAATGGGGCGCCCACCGGGAGGGCGTGCGGGCGGCCGAGGCCGACCGGGAGCGTGTGACGAGTCTCTCGCAGGTCACCGTCGAGCAGACGACGCACGAGGCGCACTTCGCGGCGCTCGAGCTGGCGCAGGCGCGGCGCAACCTCGCGCTCGTCGCCAAGGCCGACAGCGTAGCCGACAAGCGGTTCGAGGTCGCCTACAATCGCTACGTGATCGGACGGATCGGCGTCGACAATCTCTACATCGCGCAGGCGGAGAAGGACCAGGCGCTCGTGCAGTCCGTGCAGGCGCTGCGCGGCTACTGGCTCGCGTACTACCGGCTGCGGCGGGCGACGCTGTTCGATTTCGCCACCGGCCAGCCGATCCGGCTGTGACGCGGCGCTGGTTCGCGCTCCTCGCCGGTGCGGGAGCGCTTGGTTGCTCGCGCCCGCCCGTCGCGCGCCCTCCCGCGTCCGTTTCCCCCGCGGCTCGCCCGGCCGCACCCACCAGCGCGGCGCTCGACGACATGCTGCGCAGCGACCTGGCGTCCGATCACGCGTTCCCCTGGTCCGCCGCGAGACGGCTTGCCTGGAGCGACTTCCAGGGGGATCCGCCGGCGACGGGTGCGGAAGGCGCGCGCACGGCCTACGCGCTGTACTATGCCTGGAGCTGCCGCGGTCAGGCGTTCGAGTTCCGGGCCGTCGCCGGGTTCCGCCCGCGCCAGTCGTGGGTCAAGCCCGTCGTCCTGAACGACACGGCGCAACGGCGGAGCGTCCTGGGGCACGAGCAGACCCACTTCGATCTCGTCGAAGTGCACGCGCGCCGGATGCGGCGCGACTTTGCTCGGCTCACGGGACCCTGCCGGAAGACCGATGCCGAGCTCACCGCCCTCGCGCAGCGGCTCGTGCAGGAGGAGAAGGCGGAGCAGCGCCGCTACGACGACGAAACCAACCACGGCCTGGCCGCCGATCCGCAGGCGGCGTGGACCGCGGAGGTCGCCCGGCGGCTTCGTCCCTAGACGGAGCGCGGTTTCCACGTAGAATCGTCCTCATGAAGGCCGCGATCCTTGCCGTGTCGGCGTTAGTCTTGACGGACGCCGCACCATCTCCCGCCGTGATGGCGGCCGCGGCGACGCGGTTTCTGGAGAGCCTCACGCCCGAGCAGCGGCAGCAGGCGACGTTCGCGTTCGAGGGAGACGAGCGGACCCACTGGCATTTCATTCCGACCGAGCTGTTTCCGCGGAACGGCCTGACCGTCAAGCAGATGAACCCATCGCAGCGGCACCTCGCGCACGACCTGCTCAAGGCCGGCCTGAGCCAGCGGGGCTATCTGACGGCGACGCAGATCATGGAGCTCGAGGGCGTCCTCGCGGCGCTCGAGGCCGCGCAGCCGCGCTTCGTGCGCGACCCCGAGCGCTACTTCTTCTCGATCTTCGGTACGCCTTCGACTCCGGGGAGGGGGCGGGGGGGGGGCACGTGGGGCTGGCGCGTCGAGGGGCATCACCTGTCGCTGCACTTCACCGTGGTCGATGGTACGCTGGCGGCGGGCGCGCCGGCCTTTTTCGGGGCCAACCCGGCGGAGGTGCGAGAAGGGCCCAAGAAGGGTCTCCGGGTCCTCGGCCCCGAGGAAGACGCGGCGCGCGCGCTCGTCGAGTCGCTCGACGCGTCCCAGCGCGCGCAGGCGATCATCCATACCGACGCCCCGAACGACATCGTCACGATGGCCACCGTCAAGATCGATCCGCTGTCGCCGGCCGGGATCCCCGCGTCCGCGCTCACCACCGCCCAGCGCGCGCAGCTCAGGAAACTGATCGACGTGTACGCCGGCTACATGGCGGACGACATCTCCGCCGATCGGCTGGCGCGCATCGAGAAGGCGGGTTGGGATCGGGTCGCGTTCGCCTGGGCCGGCTCCCTGGAGCGCGGGCAGAAGCACTACTACCGCGTCCAGGGACCGACATTCCTGATCGAGTACGACAACACGCAGAACGACGCGAACCACATTCACTCGGTCTGGCGCGATTTCAATCGCGATTTTGGGCGCGATTTTGGGCGCGACTTCGGGGGCGACTTCGGACCGGACCTGCTACGTGAGCACGTCAGGGGGACGCCGCACAACGATTGAGACGCCGTTGCTCTGGCGGGCTGTCCTGCCGCGCGGTAGTATCGGCCCCATGGCGTTCGAGCGGCCGGCCCGACCTTCCCTCACTGTCCCCCCAAACCGGTGCACCTCGTGATGAAACAACGCGTCGTCATGGTGTTGATGGGACTATGCCTCATCGCGGCGCAGGCCATTGCGCAGCAACGGGCCGTCACGGGTAAAGTCACGAGCGAGCAAGGCGCTCCCTTGTCCGGTGTATCGATCATCGTCAAAGGGACAACCAGGCGCGCCTCCACGGGCAGTGACGGAACCTATTCCATTGTCGCCGAGGTCGGCCGAGTGCTGCAGTTCAGGTACATCGGGACCGCGTTGGTGGAACGGACCGTCGGCGCTGACGACATCGTCGACGTCCAGCTGCGACGGGCGGCGATGGACCTCGATGCGGTGGTGGTGACGGCGCTGGGGCAGACCGTGGCACAACGCGCGCTTGGGACTGCGCAGCAGACCATTCGGGGCGAGGACGTCTCGCAGACGCAGCGCGAGAATTTCGTCAATTCCTTGCAGGGGCGCATCGCCGGCGTGGACGTCACCAGCACGTCCGGCGTCCCGGGCGCGTCGACGTCCATCACGATCCGGGGCGTGACCTCCCTCAGCGGCAGCAATCAGCCGTTGATCATCGTCGATGGCTTGCCGATCGACAACAAGACGCTGAACACCGGGACGATCGCGTCCGACCGTCCGGGCGCGCCCGCGTCGCTGTCACTCGCCAATCGCGGGCTGGACTTCACCAACCGGGCCGCCGATCTCAATCCGGAAGACATCGAGACCCTTACCGTGCTGAAGGGACCAGAAGCCTCCGCGCTCTATGGCATCGACGCGGCAAACGGTGCCATCGTCATCACCACCAAGCGAGGCAAAGCGGGCGTCTCCAGTGTGGAGTACAGCAATACGTTCCGCACGGAGTACACAGGCGTCACCCCGGAGATCCAGCGCGTCTATGGTCCGACCACGGTGACGGCCGGCAGCCTCGGCTCGTTCCAATACTTCGGCGCGCCGTATCCCGCCGGTACGACGTTCTACGACAACATCGACGGCTTCTTCCAGGCGGGATACACGACCCGACACAACCTCATCTTCAGCGGGGCTGGAGCCGACGGCAGGATGAACTACCGGCTCGACGCGTCGGTCACGGAGCAGCGGGGCGTCGTACCCAATTCGCAATACCACCGCACCAACCTGACCGGCGCGACCCAGGCGCCCGTCAATTCCTGGCTGACCGCCGATCTGTCGATGAACTACAGCTATGCGACCAACGATCAGCCGTGGAAGGGGACGAACGGTCCACTGCTCGGGCTGCTGATCTGGCCTCAGACCGACGACGCCAAAAACTATCTGACGTCGACCGGTGCCCGGCGCCGGGTGACCCAGCTGCTGGCGTCGGGCGAAGCCGATAATCCATACTTCAACGTCGCCAAGAACCAGGTCAATTCTCGCAACAATCGCCTCATCGCGAACGTCGGCCTTACGGCTGCCCCGTTCGCGTGGGGCTACGTGAAGACCAACATCGGCTTGGACAGCTACACGAACGAGAACCAGATCGTCCGGCATCCGGAAAGTGCGGCGGGGTTCAGCAACAACGGCATCATCGATCTGGCGACCGACATTACGCGCAACTTGAGCGCGCAGACGGTGCTGAATCTCAATCCGCATCCGGTCACGCCGAGTCTGTCGATCAGCGGCCTGCTGGGCCACGCGGTGTTCGACTACCAGACGGAGTCCGACGCCGTGACGGGCACGGATTTCATCGACCCGAACTTCGTCTCGATCGGTAACACCAACTCACGGCAGCCCCCCTGGCCGACGGGCTCCCGGCGCCGCTTGGTCAGCGTGTTCGGCAGCACCACCCTCGATTACAGGCAGTTCCTGTATCTGACGGTGACGGCGCGCAACGACTGGACCTCCACGATCCCGCGGGGGCGGAACTCGTTCTTCTATCCGTCCATCTCGACCAGCTTCATCTTCTCCGACGCGTTCCCGAGCATCGGTCGGTTCGTGACCGGCAAGCTCCGCGTCGGATACGCCGAAGTCGGTCGGGACGCGAGGCCGTATGCCGACCGGCCTTCCCTCGAGAACAAGACCACGTCGTACTACGGCTACGGGTACGGCTTCACGGGCCCGAATCCGGGCCTCAAGCCGGAGTTCGCCCGGTCCATCGAAGGCGGGGCCGAACTCGCGTTCCTGAACAACCGGCTCGGCGTCGACGTGACGCTGTACCGCAAGGTGACCACGGATCAGATCGTCAACGACCTCCGCTTCAGCTATGCGACGGGCTTCATCCTCTTCAACCGGAACGGCGGGAAGACCAGAGCCCGGGGCGCGGAGATCACGCTGCGGGGCAGCCCCATCCTGCGGCCCACCTTCAGCTGGGATTTCATGGCGAACTTCGCGGCGTCGGGCAGCATCACGTTGGCCCTCCCGAGCGGCTGGCCGGAGGCCTACGTGTCCGACACGTGGTTGTATGGGAACGTGCGGAACGGCACGAAGGTCGGGTTATCGACGCTGTCGCTCATGGGGCAGTACTACCTCAGGAACAACCAGGGCCAGCTCCTGATCGATCCGACCTCGGGCCTTCCCGTCCGCTCGCCCGACTTCATCGATGCCGGCTACGATCGCCAGCCCGACTTCACGATCGGCCTCACGAACACGCTCCGCTACAAGCGCTTGACCCTTGATTTCCTGGTGGATATCCGCAAGGGCGGCGACGTGTTCAACGCGACCGAGCATTACCTCACCGCCCGCGGGCTGAGCACGCGCACCCTCGACCGGGAGCAGCCGCGCGTGATCCCGGGCGTGTTGCGGGACGGGAGAGAGAATACCTCGAATCCGACCGTCAACACGATCGTCGTCATTCCGAGTGTACAGACGGCCTATTACACCAACATGAGCGAAGAGCTGTTCATCGAGCGCGACATCAACTGGATACGGCTCCGGGACGTGCACCTGAGTTATTCGCTGCCACCCGGGGCGCTCCGCTTGCTCCACGCGCGGGACGGCAGCGTCTTCGTGAAAGGGAACGACCTGCTCCTGATCACCAACTACACGGGGCTCGATCCGATCGTGAACGGCAATACCGCCGCCGTGGGCGGGTCGGGGGGGGTGGCCATCGACTTCGGCAATTTCCCCATGCCCCGCGGCGTCAACTTCGGCGTGCGCGTCGGGTTCTGACCATGAGAAAACTCTCCGCGGTACTACTCATGGCGGCGGTGACGCCGGCGGTCGCGTGTCGCGACTTCCTGGACGTCAATACCAATCCGAATGCGCCGCCGAGCGTGGCGGCGAACGTGTACCTGCCGCCGATGCTGCATTGGATGGTGACGTCGCCACAGTTCGATGGCCGTTTCATCGGTCGCTACATGCAGGAGTGGATGCTGCCCGGGACGAGCTTAAGCACCTGGGACCGGATGGGGTACGACGCCGGCACCGACAACGGCGCGCAGCAATGGCGCGACGTGTACTGGACGTTCGGACAGAACCTGATCGACATGACCGCCAAAGCGCAGGCCGAGGAGCGCTGGGATCTCCTGGGCGTCGGCATGATCCTCAAGGCGTGGGGATGGCAGGTCCTGACCGATTACCATGGCGAGATCATCGTCCAGCAGGCCTTCGACCAGACGAGGACCTACTTCGATTACGATACCCAGGAGTACGTGTATCAGGAGGTCACGCGGCTGCTGGACAGTGCGATCGTGCTGCTCAAGCGCACCGACGGACTCGTCGACGCGGCGTATCTCGCCAAGGGCGACAAGATCTACAACGGGGATCGCACCAAGTGGCTCAAGTTCGCCCACGGACTCATGGCGTTGCATTTGAATCACTATTCCAATAAGCCGTCGCTGTACAACGCCGCGGCGGTGATCGCGCACGTCGATTCGTCGTTCGCGAGCAACGCGGACGACGCGCTGTTGACGTATCCCAATACAAACAACGATGACCGGAATTTCTGGGGACGCACCCGGGACAACATCACGCCGTACCGCCAGACCCAGTTCATCGTCAACTTGATGAACGGGACGCAATTCGGCGGCGTCGTGGACCCGCGGTTGAGCCGCATGCTGGCGCCGTCGCCCGATGGGCAATACCGCGGTCTCGACCCGACCGTTGTCGGCGGCGGCATCTTATCGACATCGCCGCAGTACCCCAACAACTTGAACGGATACCCCGGTACGGGAGGCACGCAGGCCCCGGGGCGCTACCTGTTCGACGACCGGGCGAGGATGCCCGCGATGACGTATGCACAGCTCCAATTCATCAAGGCCGAAGCCGCCTTCAAGATGGGCAATCCGACGCTCGCGCGGACGGCGGACTCGACCGCCATCGCCGCCCACATCGACTTCGTCAATGCGCGGAACCTCGATGCTGGCCAGACGCCGGCGCAGATCACGGCGGCGGAGAAGTCGACCTTTCTCGCGTCTCCAGAAATCCTGCCTCCGGCGGGGAGCCTGACGCTCTCGCACATCATGTCCCAGAAGGTGATCGCGCAGTTCGGGTGGGGGCACAACGAGATGTGGATGGACCTGCGTCGCTATCACTACACCGACCCCGATCTGGTGAGCGGCACCCAGGTCATCCGCGGTTTCACGCCTCCCAGCCTGACGCTCTTTCCCGATAACGGCGGCTACGTCGTGCAACGCGTTAGGCCAAGGTACAACTCGGAGTACATCTGGAACCGGCCTGGCCTGACTCCGATCGGTGCCCTGAACGGGAATTATCACACCAAGCTGATGTGGATCACCGAACCATGACCCGACCAGTGAACAAACCCATAACGCTGGCCGCGCTGCTCTGCGCGGGCGTCCTCTGGTCGTGCGATTGGTATGAGAAGAATACGGTGCAGAACATCGACGGGCCGGTGCCGGCCGGTGCCCGGATCAAGTTCTTCAACTTCGGGGTTAGCTCGCCGTCCGTGAACTTTTACGCGGGCAGCCGAAAGATGACGGCTGTCGTCTCCACGACCGGGCGGGAGTCGCCAAACGGGGTGGCGTACGGCGGCGTCGGGGCTGGCGGGTTCTACACGGCGATTGAGGCCGGTCAGTACACCCTGTCCGGCAAGATCGCGGATACCGCCTCGGTCGACCATGATCTGGCGATTTCGAGCTTGACCACTACGCTCGAAGAGGGCAAATCCTACTCGTTCTACCAGAGCGGGATCTACACCCCCAAGACCGTGGACGCGTTCATCGTGGAAGACGCGTTCGGGCCGCAGATCGACTATGCCGGCGCGTCCGTCCGATTCGTCAACGCGATCTTCAACGCGAATCCGCTCGTGCTCTACGCGACGAAGACCGCACCGCCCGACTCCGGGGTGGTGTTCACGATCGGCGCAGCCGTGGCCTACAAGGGCGCGGGCGCGTTCACCGCACTCCCCGGCGGCGTGTACGACCTCGCCGCGCGCTACGTGGACTCGACGGCGAACAAGCTCAGCAGAACGGGCGTGTCATTTCTCGCGGGAAGGGTCTATACGATCACGGCTCGCGGTGACATGACCGTCGCGCCCAATACTACCGCTTGTCCAGCCACATCGAGGACGTGTCTGGACAACACGACCAACCGGTAACGGCTCACACCCGCCGCAGCTTCCACCGCCCGCGCTTGAACAGGACGACGCTCACGAGCGCCAGGGTGGAGTAGCCGATCGTGATCGCCAGGAACACCCCCTGGGGACCGAAGCCCCACACGCGCGCCAGTAGGTAGGCGAGCGGAATCTCCCATAGCCAGAAGCACCCCAGGTTGATCCACGTGGGCGTCCAGGTGTCGCCCGCGCCGTTGAAGGCCTGGGTGAGCGCCATGCCCAGCGCGTAAAACACGAACCCGAAGCTCATCGTACGCAGGCCCATGGCGCCGGTCGGGAGCGCGACGGCGTCGTTCGTGAACAGGCCGACGATCGGGCCGGCCAACAGGATGAACACCAGGCCCACGGCGCCGAGCACGACCATGTTGTAGCGGCTGGCGAGCCAGGCGGCCCGCTCGGCGCGGTCGGGATCCCGGGCGCCGAGCGACTGGCCCACCATCGTCGCGGCGGCGTTCGCGAGGCCCCACGAGGGCAACAGCGCGAAGATCAGAATGCGGACCGAGATCGTGTACCCGGCGAGGACCTGGCTGCCGAAGGTGGACATGATCCGCACCAACCCAACGTAGCTCGCGGTCCCGACCAACACCTGGAACGTGCCCGATCCGGAGAGCCGCACCAGGTTCGCCATGATGGCTGGCCGCAGCGCGACGTGCATGCGGCGCACCGTCACACGGGCATCACCGCGCGTCAGGCGATAGAGCTGGTACAGCACGCCCGTACCCCGGCCGATGGTAGTGGCGACCGCCGCGCCCGTGACGCCGAGCTGCGGGAACGGCCCGAGGCCGAAGATGAAGCACGGGCCCAGCACGATGTTGATCGCGTTGGCGAGCCAGAGCACGCGCATCGCGATCGCGGCGTCCCCGGCGCCGCGGAAGATCGCGTTGATCAGGAACAGCAGCAGGACCGTGGCGCTGCCGCCCAGCATCATGCGCGTGTAGCCCGAGCCGATCGCCGTCACGGCGGCGGACGCTCCCATGACCGCGAGCAGGCGCGGTGCCAGGGCGATGCCGAGAACGGCGACCACCGCGGCGACGCCCAGCCCCAGCGCGATCCCCTGAACGGCGGCTTCAGCAGCGGTGTCGGGGCGTTTCTCGCCGATGCGGCGAGCGACGGTCGCCGCGACGCCGATCGAGAGACCCATCGCCGCGGTGTACACCAGCGTGAGCATCGATTCGGTGAGCCCGACGGTCGCAACGGCGTCGGGCCCCAGGCGCGACACCCAGAACACGTCCACGACGGCGAAGATCGACTCCATCGCCATCTCGAGGACCATCGGGATGGCGAGCAGCACGATTCCCCGGCCCAGCGATCCGGCGGTGTAATCGTGCGGGATGCCACGGATGGCATCGCGCACCACGGTCCACCAGTCGTTGGACAGGCGCGGCGTCGTTGCTACACCTTGTTCGGTCACCACAGGCTCCTTTTGTTTCCGGGTCGAAACCAAACCCCACTGTGTACACGAGACCCCACGGCGGGTTGCACTCGAGGAGCTTCAAACCCAACTACCGAGAGCGGCATCCAAGAGGGAGCCTTCACAGGGGATCCCCCATGACCACCCGAGCCTCCCGCTTCACGCTGCCCGTGCTCCTCCTCCTGCCGCTGATCGGCGCGTACGGCGGCTGGGCCGCCATCACCGTCCAGGACCTGCCGGACTATGTCGTGGCGGGCCAACCCGTTACCCTGACGTTCATCGTCCGCCAACACGGCGTCACCAAGCTCAACGGCCTCCAGCCGCGAGTCGAGGCCCGCACGGGCGGGGTCACGGCCGAGGCCAACGCGACGCCGGGGCGGGGGGAGGGGCAGTACGTTGCCTCACTCACCCTCCCGCGCGCCGGCGACTGGACGATCACGATTCACAGCGGATTCGGGAACAGCCGCGTGACGCTGCTGCCCCTCCGGGCGATCGCCGTCGGCGGCGCCCTCCCGCAGCCGCCGTCGGAGAGCGAGCGGGGACGGCGCCTGTTCGTCGCGAAAGGGTGCCTCACCTGCCACGTCCACGGAGACGTCGAGAACAGCGGCGTCGTTGCCGTGGGCCCCGAACTGACGGGCCGGCGCCTGCCGCCGGACTACCTGAAGCAGTACCTGGCCAAGCCGGCGGGAAAGATGCCGAACCTCGATCTCAAGCCGCAGGAGATCGCGGCGCTGGCGGCGTTCATCAACGGGGGGGGGCAGGCGTTGCAGTGAGAAATCGGTCGTACCACTCGAGGTAGCGCTCGAGGCGGTCCTTCTGGTACGTGGGCCGGCTGATCCCGTGCGACTGTCCCGGATACACCACCAGCTGGGTCGTGCGCCCCAGCCGGCGCATGGCCTGGTACATCTGCTCGGAGTTCGAGATCGGCACGTTCCAGTCCCGGTCGCCGCCCATCCAGAGGGTCGGGGTCGTGATCCGCTCGACCGACCAGAAGGGGGAGATCCGGTCCCAGGCGCGCTGGTTCCGCCACGGCACGCCGAGCTCGATCTCCCACAGGTTCTGGTAATGATCGTGCCCGTAGTTCGAGGTGTAGAGCGCCTCGCTGGCGCCGCTGATGGCGGCCTTGAAGCGGCCGGTCTTGGTGATCACGTAGTTGGTCAGGATCCCGCCGTAGGACCACCCGCCGACGCCGAGACGCTGCGGGTCGGCGAAGCCCAGTCGAATCGCTTCGTCGACCGCGGCCATCACGTCCTCGTAGTCCTTGTTGCCCCAGTCGGCGAAGATCGCGCGGGAGAACCTCGCGCCGTAGCCCGACGAGCCCCGGGGGTTCGTGTTCACCACCACGTATCCGTGCGCGGCGAACACCTGGGCTTCCGGATTGAAGCTCCGGTCGTATTGCGACACGGGTCCGCCGTGAATCCGGAGGAGCGTGGGGTAGCGCCGGCCGGGCTGATAGTCTGGCGGCAGATACAGGAACGCTTCCACCGGGGTGCCGTCCCGGCTCTTGAAATGCATCTCGCGCACCTCACCCAAGTGCAGCGAGTCGAGCAGCGGCCGGTTGGTATGCGTCAGCTGGCGGGGCGTCGCCTCCACGACGAAAACCTCGCCTGGCAGGTGCGGCTCGCTCACCAGCGCGGCAATCGTTCCCTCGGCCCCGACGCTGTATGCGCCGACCGACCGTGCCTCACCCACGAGACGCGTGACGGCGCCGGATGCGGCATCCACGCGAACCAGGTGGTTGTCGCCGTCGTCCTCCAGAATGCCGTAGAGGCTCCGCCCGTCCGGCGCCCAGCGGGGGGCGCGGATCTCGCGGTCGAGCGCCGCGGTGAGCGGCCGCGGCCGTCCGCCGTCCGCGCCGATGACCGCGAGGTGGCTCGGATCGTAGATGAGCGCGATCGGCTCCGCCGAGGGCTGGCGCGCGTACGCGATCCACCTGCCGTCGGGACTCCACGCCGGGCTCCCGTCCTGGCCCGGCTCCGACGTGAGCCGGCGAGTCGTGGTGCCCTTGGTCGTGTCGCCGCTCGCCACGACCCAGATGTCCGAGTTGTCGGAGCCGTCCACGCTGTCGCGGTTGCTGGTGAACGCGATGAAGCGCCCGTCGGGGGACCACACCGGTCCGTTGTCGTCCCAGTCGCCCGAGGTGACCTGCCGGGGCGCGGCCTTGGTGCGCACGTCGAACACATAGATGTGCTGGCGCCGGCGGTCGAGGTAACCGGTGCCGTCCCGCTTGAACTGGAGACGGTCGATCACGTACGGGCGCTGCGTCTTGGCCTTGGCGCCGATCCACGTGGTGTCCCCCGCCTGCTCGGGACTCGCGTCGCCGACCTCGAGCGCGAGGCGCCCGCCGTCGGGAGACCATGCGAACCCGCTCACACCCGGCTTGACGGTGGTGAGCTGCTCGGCCTCGCCTCCCAGGCGATTCAGGAGCCATACCTGCGATTCGTCGCCGTCGCGTGCCGCGAGGAAGCCCAGGTACGTCCCGTCGGGACTCCAGCGAGGGCTCGAGGCGGAGCTGCCCTTCACGGTGAGGGGGATGGGCTCACCGCCGGCGACGGACACCATCCAGATGCGGCTCGTCGATTTGTCCGCGGCGAGATCCGCCGTGGTGACGGTGTACGCGACCCACTTCCCGTCGGGGCTCACGCGCGGGTCGGAGACCCGTTGGATCCGGAACAGATCGTCCACGCCGAGGACGCGGCGGGGGGGGGGCGGAGGGGGGGGGGAGCCTGGGCACCCGCGGTGCCCGCGGTCATCAGGGCGAGCAGCGCAGCCCGTGCCGACATGTGGGCAGAGGTCATGGCGCGAAAACCTAGCGCCCCTTGCCGCAGTGCGCACGGTCTTTTAGCTTGCCTCAAGCGGTTGGTTCGCATGGACTGAAAGGACTCCACTGGACCTCATGATGATCCGCACCTGCTTCTACGTGACGCCCTTCGGGCGCCGGCACGCTCCGCTGATGGGCGATGCTGGGCGTATTGCGTCCGTGGACGCCGCGGTGCGGCGCCGACGAGCCCCCTAGAAGTCTAGGATCCACTGCCGTGATCCGGCCTTCCGGGGTGCTCGAATGAATCCCGGGAGGCCGTTCTTGTTGTCCCATACTTGAACACGGATCACGTGCATGCATACCAGCCTCGACGACCAGATCATCGCCCGCTACACCGACCAGCCGCAGCGGCTGCCCGCCGAGCTGCGACGGCAGATCGAGGCGGGGTGGGACGGCGCGCCGGTGCAGCTCTACGCCCTCGCCGACCTCGACCACACCCTGCGGCTCGCCGAGTCGTGGGTGGCGCTCGGGCCGGCGGACGTCGCCGTGGCGCGCCGTGCCGCCGACGGGAGGTGGGAGGTGCACGGCTTCCCGCGGGCGCGCATCCAGGCGGTGCGCGAAGCCCCCGGGCTGTCGGCGAACACGCTGACGGTGCTGGGCGCCCCCGGCGACCCCCCGCTCGCCCTGGTGCGCTACACCCACCGGCAGCGGCGCGCCTTCGAGAACCTGCGGTTCATGCTCGAGGAGCAGATCGAGGGCCGGGAGACCCCGGCGGCCGACCCCGATCGGGAGTACGCGGACAGCGTCGCCCGGCCGATTCGCGAGGCCCAGGCGCTGGTCGCGGGGCGCGAGGTGGCGGTGATCCGCCGCCTGCTCGGCTACCTGAAACCGTACCGGCGCCAGCTCGTCATCGGGATGGCCGCGGCGACGCTGATCACCCTGGTGAGCCTCGTGCCGCCCTACCTCGCGGGGTACGTGATCGACCGGGTGGTGCGGCCGGCGCAGGAGGGCCGGCTGTCGCTCGCCCGGGCGAGCACGATCGCCTGGCTCGCGGTGGGCGCGATGGCGCTGGTGTACGTGGTGCGCCAGCTGGCGGCGATCGTCCGCCTCCGGCTGATGGCGATCATGGGCGAGTGGGTCGCGCGCGACCTGCGCGCCGAGCTGTACGAGCATCTCCAGCGGCTGTCGCTGGCGTTTTTCTCGCGCAAGCGGACCGGGGGACTGATCACGCGGGTCTCGGCCGATACCGACCGGCTCTGGGACTTCCTGGCCTTCGGCGTCGTGGACGTCTCGCTGTCGCTCGTGATGCTGGCGGGGCTGGGCGCGGTGCTGCTGTCGCTCGATTGGCGGCTGGGGCTCGTGATGACGCTCCCGGTGCCGGTGTTCTGCTGGCTGATCTACCGGCACAGCGAGTCGATTCAGCAGCTGTTCATCCGCGCGTGGCGGAAGTGGTCGCGGGTGAGCGACGTCCTCTCCGACACGATCCCGGGCATCCGGGTCGTGAAGGCGTTCAACCAGGAGGACCGCGAGATCCGGCGGTTCGCCGAGCGCAACGAGGACGTCACGGACGAGTTCAACCGCATCCACGTCGAGTGGACCGGGTTCTGGCCGCTGCTGATGTTCGCGGTGCACGCAACCACGGTGGGCGTGTGGGTCGTGGCGGTGCCCCGGCTGCTCGGCACGGGGGGAGGCGCCCCGCTGTCGGCGGGGACGTTCGTCTCGTTCCTGCTGTACACCACGATGTTCGTGGGCCCGATCGAGGTCATCGGCCAGATGGCCCGGACGATGAACCGCGCCACGACCTCGGCGCACCGCGTGTTCGAGGTGCTGGACACCGAGCCCGAGGTGCGGGACGTCGCGGACCCCGTGCAGCTCGACCCCGTGCGGGGGCGCGTCACGTTCGACCGGGTGACGTTCGGCTACGACGGCGTCCGCCAGGTGATCCGCGGCGTCACGTTCGACGTCGTGCCGGGAGAGCTGATCGGACTCGTGGGGCCGTCGGGCGGCGGGAAAACGACGCTGGTGAACCTGATCGCGCGCTTCTACGACGTGACGGGCGGCGCGATCCGCATCGACGGCGTGGATCTCCGGGAGCTCGACACGGGGCACTACCGCCGACAGCTCGGCATGGTGCTCCAGGACCCGTACCTGTTTCACGGCACGGTCCTGGACAACATCCGGTACGGCCTGCCGGAGGCCTCGCTGGAAGAGGTGGTCGCGGCGGCGAAGGCGGCGAACGCCCACGAGTTCGTCACCAAGCTGCAGCATGGTTACGACACCGTGGTCGGCGAGCGCGGGCACACGCTCTCGGGCGGTGAGCGCCAGCGCGTGTCGATCGCGCGGGCGATCCTGCACGACCCGCGCATCCTGATCCTCGACGAGGCGACGAGCAGCGTCGATACGGAGACGGAGCGCGAGATCCAGGAGGCGTTGGAGCGGCTCGTGGCGGGGCGCACGGTGTTCGCCATCGCGCACCGCCTGTCGACGCTGCGCAAGGCGTCGCGGCTGTTCGTGATCGAGGACGGGCGCCTGGTGGAGCAGGGGACGCACAAGGAGCTGGTCGGCAGGCCTGACGGGAAGTACCGGCGGTTGTACGAAATGCAGCTGCAACTGGCGTAGGTACCGGGTGCCGGGTGCCGGGTGCCGGGTACCGGGTGCCGGGTGCCGGGTGCCGGGTACCGGGTGCCAGGTGCCGGGTACCGGGTACCGGGTGCCGGGTGCCGGGTGGTTGCTGCCGGTACCCGATACCCGATACCCGATGCCAGATGCCCGATACCCGCTCCGAAAGGAGGAGACATGGATTTGACGGCGTTGGCGAGACGTGAAACGGAAGAGCGAGCCGAGCTCCGCGTGGAGCGGCGCGCGGGCCGCGTCTGGGCGGTGAAGCCCGGCGACGCGCGGGCCGTGTGGGTCCGGCGCGCCTTCCCGTGGTCTGAGCCGGGGCGGTTTCTGTCCCTGCGCGACGACGACGAGGAGGAGTTCGCCCTCGTGCGGGACCCCGCCGAGCTGGACGAGGCCTCGCGCCTGGTGCTGGAGGAGGCGCTCCACGAAGCCGGCTTCTGCTTCGAGGTCACCCGCGTGCTGGAGATCGAAGAAGAAGTCGAGATCCGGCGTTGGCGCGTCGAGACGCGGCAGGGGCCGCGCTCGTTCCAGACGCGGCTCGACGACTGGCCGCGCGCGCTACCGGGCGGCGGTCTCCTGATCCGCGACGTGACCGGGGACTTGTACCACCTCGGCCGGACGCGCGACCTGGACAAGAAAAGCCGCGCGTTGCTGTGGGCGTTCGTGGACTGACGTCTGATACGGCGACGCTGACGCCTGATAAGGCGACGCTAGAGCAAGGCGACGCTAAACAAAGGCGACGCTAGGGCAAGGCAATCGGTGTACCTAGCGTCGCCTTCTCTTAGCGTCGCTTTGCTCTAGCGTCGCGTTATCGCCGAATTGAGTCCACCGCCAGTGACTTGGGGAGCGACACATACGCCGCGCTCGGACGACGTCCAGGCGGCGCGCTACGTGACCGGCGTGCGTTGCCGCGTGACTCCTGCCTGACCCCCCCGCTGCACCTTCCCCCGTTGCCGGCCCCCAGATCGGGGCGTCGGCACCCACGCCTAGGAGTCAGGAGACGCTCGTATGACGCTCACAGCTCGCCAGCAACGTACCGGTGCCCGCTTGGCCATCGCCGTCTCCCTCGTCGTGATGGGTTCCGCATGCCAGGACGACAGCGGCGCGGGGCCCACTCCGGACAAAACGCCTCCGATCGTGGTCTCGACGAGTCCAGCGTCCGCCGCAAACGGCGTCCCGGTATCCACCGGCGTTGCGGTGACCTTCTCGGAGCCGATGGACCCCGCGAGCGTCGACGCCTCGACGTTCGCAGTGAGTCCCAACGTGCCGGGAACGCGCGCCGTGAATGGCGCAACCGCGACCTTCACGCCCAGCACGCCACTCGGCTACTTCACCACGTACGCCGTCTCGGTGACGGCCGGCGTCAGGGACCTGGCCGGAAACGGCCTCGCCTCTGCCGTGTCGTGGAGCTTCACCACGGTGCAGTCACAGGCGCCACGAGCGTCGGCCGGCGCAGACCGCGAGGTGGCCCGTGGCGTAGCAGTCACGCTGGACGGCAGCGGGAGTTCCGATCCCGAGGGACAGAGTCTGTCGTACTCCTGGGCGCAGGTGGGCGGCCCGAATGTGACCGGGGGGACGCCCTTGGCGGGCGTCCGTCCGTCGATCAACGCGCCGAGCGCCGTTACCACGCTCGCGTTCGAGCTGCGCGTGACGGACGCCGGCGGGCTGAACAGCGCTCCCGACACCGTGTTTGCCTTCGTGTTGGAGAACCCGGCGGCAACGGTGTGGGTCCGTGGCTCCGGGAACGACGGCAACGCGGGGACTCGCTCGGCTCCGCTCCGGACCCTGGGGGCCGCGCTGACGCGGGCCGCCGCCAGCGGCGCCGACGTTTACGTGGCCGCCGGCCAGTACGGGGAGTCGCCGGTGCTGCGATCGGGTGTGAGCCTCTACGGCGGATACGATGCGCGCTGGTTGCGCAACCCCGAGGGGTCCATCACGCGCGTCGTGGGCGGGAACAAGGCGATCGTCGGAGCCTCGGTGTCCAATGTCACCATCGACGGCTTTGTCATCGAGAGCGCCGACGCGGTGCAGCCCGGGGAGAGCTCGTATGGGATTTTCCTCACGAATGTTGCCAGCATCAAGATCAGCGGCAACCAGATCACGGCGGGCCGCGGCGCAGCCGGCTCCATCGGCGCGAACGGCGCAGACGGGCCCGCGGGCGCGAGCGGCGCAGGCGGTGAGAACGGGTCGTGCAATACCGACGCGTACGGATTTGGGGGCAACGGGGGGTGGGGTGGGGTCTTCATAAACCCACCGCCGGGCGTGAACGGTGGGGCGGGGGGCCACGGTGGGCGCGGCGGACTCGAGGGCGACAATCGCGGAATCGCGGGCGCTGCCGGATTAGGACCCTTGGGCGGCGCAGGCGGCTTTGGAGGTTTCCCGGGCGACCCGGGCGGGCGGGGTGGCAATGGGTTGGGCGGCGGCCCCGGCGCGCCTGGCGCGAACGGCGCGGGTGGTGCGGGCTTCGGCTCCGTCGCCGCGAGCGGGTACATGCGTGCCGCGGGTGCGAGCGGCGTTCACGGTGCCGGCGGAAGCGGTGGTGGTGGTGGTGGCGGCGGCGGCGGACAGACGGGCCCGTTCGTGAACGACGGCTCGGGGAATGGCGGCGGCGGGGGAGGGGGCGGCGGTGCCGGAGGCATCGGCGGGGCGGGCGGGACGAGTGCGGGCGGGTCGTTCGGCGTGTTCCTGTACGCGGCGACCGGCGTGGAGCTGACGGACAACCAGATCACGACGCGGGGCGGTGGCACCGGCGGTGCCGGCGGCGCCGGCGGCGACGGTGGCTCAGGCGGCTCGGGAGCCTCCGGAGCTCAAGCGTGCACCGACGAGATCGGCGGCGGCGGCTACGGCAGCGCCGGCGGGCGAGGCGGCAACGGGGGCGCGGGCGGCGGCGGCGGGGGTGGACCGTCCATCGGCATCCTGAGAAACGCGGCGAGCACCTCGACGCAGTTCAACAACCGCTTCACCCTCGGCCCCGGCGGGAGCGGGGGCGCGGGCCCCGGCAATCGGGGGTCGAACGGCGAAGTCTTGGAAGTCAAAGCCAACTGACTGGCGTCGGAGGAGAGCCATGACACGTCGTCCACTGCTGCAAAGGTCCTTCACTCGCCTGCGCGAGTGGTACTGCCGCGCCCGCCCCTGGCTGCTCACGGCGGCGCTCGCCAGCGCCGCAGTACGGTGCGGCAAGGACAAGCAGGTCACCAATCCGGATCCAACGCCCACGCCGCCGGCTGCGCCTTCCGGGCTCGGTGCGGTGGCGGTGTCGAGCGGCCAGATCGACCTCACCTGGACCGACAACGCCGCGGACGAAACGGCGTACTGGGTCGAACGCGCGCCGGGCGGGACCGCGAGCTTCGCCGAGATCGCGACGCTCGGACCCGACGTGACCACCTATCAGAACACGGGCCTCGCGGCGGCGACGAGCTACAACTACCGCGTGCGGGCCCACAACGCGGCCGGGCCCTCGGCGTATTCGAACACGGCGAGCGCGGCAACCGCCGCACCCGTTCCGCCCGCCGCGCCGGCGAGCCTGTCGGCCGCCGCCGTGTCGAGCTCGCAGATCAACGTGAGCTGGACCGACAACGCCGTAAACGAAACCGGTTTTCGGATCGAGCGCTGCGCCGGGGTGGCGTGCACCACCTTTGCCGAGATCGCCACAGTCGGGGCCAACGTCACGACCTATCCGAGCGCCGGGCTCGCGAGCGCGACCAGTTACAGTTACCGGGTACGGGCCTACAATGCCGCCGGGAACTCAGCCTACTCGAATACGGCGAGCGCGACGTCCGGCTCCGTCCCTCCCTCACCGCCGTCGCTCTTGTCGGCAACGGTCGTCTCGAGCTCGCAGATCAACCTGAGCTGGACGGATAACGCCGTAAACGAAACCGGCTTCCGGATCGAGCGGTGCACGGGGGCGCCGTGCAGCAGCTTCGCCGAGGTCGGCACCGTGGGAACGAATGCCACGAGCTATCAAAGTACCGGGCTCGCGGGCGCGACCAGTTACGGCTACCGGGTACGGGCGTACAACGCGGTGGGGACCTCCGCTTACTCGAACACGGCGTCGGCGACGACCCAGCCGGTGGCGACCACGCCCGCCGCCCCGACGAACCTCACGGCGACGCCTGTCTCGGGCAGTCAGATCAATCTCGCCTGGACGGATAACGCGACGAATGAGAGCGGCTTCAAGGTCGAGGAATGCGTCGGCGCGACCTGCACGAACTTCATCGAGCTCGGGACGGTGGGGGCGAACGCGACCTCCGAGCCGATTACCGGCACCGTGGCCGGGACGACCTACCGCTATCGGGTCCGGGCATACAACGGGGCGGGGAACTCCGCGTATTCGAACATGGCGAGCGCGACGACGCCGACGACCGAAGTCGAGGGAACGTTTGTCGCCTCGTTCGACAACCTGCTCCTGTTCAACAGCAGGGACGCGAGCGTCGGCAACACCGTCTACCAGGGCGCCGAGAACGCAGTCGGGTACAACTACTTCTACGACTTTCAAGGGTACCTGTTCGGTTACATCGGCGCGGCCTCCGTCATGAAATTCAACGTGCAGTCGCAGATCAGCGGCAAGACGATCGTCGAGGCTACGCTGATTCTCTACGAGTACTACTTGCCCGGCGACTTTCAGGGCACGTTCCGCCTGGCTGCGATCCAGTCGAGCTGGAACCCCTCCACGATCACCTGGAACACGTGGGCGAACAACATGACTCACTACACGAGCGGCACCCGGGACTTCGTGGCGCCTGCGTCCAGTGCGGTGCCGATCGAGCTCGACGTCACGCCCATCGTGCAAAACTGGGCGAATGGGACCTTGGCGAACAACGGCTTCCAGATTTGGGACCCTGACCCTTCGTTGCCGGGCTTCGAGTCGTATCAGACCCTGGGGATCCAGAGCCTCGAGCGCTGGAGCAGCGCGAGTCGTCGGCCACAGTTGTACATCCGGTATCGGTAAGCGGCCGGTGAACGCAACCCGTAAATCCAGGCGCGGCCTGGGCTCGCCGGCGGTCGGTGCGGTGGCGCAGCTGATCCTCGTGACGGCGCTGAGCGTTACCTGCGGCGACAACTCCGTCGAGCCGGCGAAGGTGGGAGTTATCGCCTTGTCGCCCGTGACCGTGTCGTTCGCCGGCACGGCCGGCGGGGAGAGTCCCCCGGCGCAGCACGTGCAGGTGACCAACGCCGGCGACGGGCCGCTCACGGGACTCACGGCCAGCGTCGCGTACGCAGCCGGGCAGCCGACGGGCTGGCTCAGCGCGACGCTCAGCTCCGCGGCCGCCCCCGGTGTGCTGACGCTGGCGGCGGCGACTGGAGCGCTCCCGGCCGGGAGCTACTCGGCCACGGTGTCCGTCGCGTCTCCCGTGGCGGATAACGGCCCGGTGACCGTGAGCGTGACCCTCACGGTGACCGGTGTGGCCGACCTCGTGATCTCGGAGCCGGCGACGTTGACGGTGAGCCCGTCCACGGTGGCCGCCGGGGGCGCCGTGGCGCTGCCCGCCTGGGCGGTCCGGAACGACGGGACCGCCACGTCGAACCCAGTCCGCGCGGGGGTCTATCTCTCGACCGACGCCACGATCACCGCGAGCGACCTGCAGCTCCGGCTGGTCTTCATCAGCAATCCCCTCGAGCCGGGCGGCGGTAGGGGAGCGCTGGCGGAGACGCTGACCATTCCGGGCACCACGGTTCCCGGCAGCTACTACATCGGGGTCTTGGCGGACGTCACGAATGAGACGCCCGAGTCCGACGAGGAGAATAACTTCAAGAGCGCCGCGCTGACCGTGACGGCCGCTCCGGCGATCGCGCTCTCGTCCACGAGCCTCACGATCGCCGCTACGGTCGCCGGGCCGAACCCGGCGGCGCAGACGGTCGACGTCGAGAACGGCGGCGGCGGGACGCTCGGGGGCCTGGCGGTTGGTCCCATCGCGTATGGTGCAGGCCAACCGGAGGGGTGGCTGGCGGCGGCGCTCGATGGCCCGACCACGCCGGCCACTCTCACCCTCCAGGCGACCATCGGGACACTCCCCGCGGGGACGTACAGCGCCGTCGTGCCGGTCACGTCCCCGGTCGCGGCCAATAGCCCGGTCGCGGTGAGCGTCACGTTCACGGTGGCGGCCCCCGTGTTGGCGGACCTCGTCGTGACGGGTCGCGACGGAGGGCAGCTGACCGTGACGCCCACGACCGTCGCGCCCGGCGGGACGACGACCTTGTCGGGCTGGACGGTGCGGAATGACGGCGCTGCGCCCTCCGGCGATTTTGGCGGGGCGATTTATCTCTCGACGGACACGACGATCACCGCGGGCGACGTCCAGCTCATCTGGTTCCCCAACTCGGTCCTTCCCCCGGGGGGGTCGGAGAGCTACGCCACCTATCCGCTAATCGTCCCCGTGAACACTGCGCCCGGGTCGTACTACGTCGGGCTGCTCGTGGATGTCGGGGAGGGGACGCCGGAGTCGAATGAGAACAACAACTTCGTGAGCACCCCGCTCACCGTGGTCGCGCCGTTGCCCGACCTCACGGTGAGCGGCGCGGACGGCGCGCCTTTCACCGTCACGCCGACGAGCGTGGCGCAGGGTGGGACAGTGTCGATCTCGGCGTTCACGTTGGCCAACGTCGGGGCTGTGGCGAGTGGGTCGTTCACCGTGGGGCTCTATCTCTCGAGCGATCCGGTCCTGACGCCGGACGATGTGCGGATGACGGAGGATGTGCATCCCGGCCTCGCCGCGGGTGCGTCGGAGGTCTATCCCGGGGGATCGCTGCCAATCCCGTCCTCGACACCGGTCGGGTCCCATTATGTCGGATTCCTCGTGGATTACACCGCTGTGATCGCCGAGTCGAACGAGGGCAACAACGCCGTCAGCGCGGCGCTCACGGTTACGCAGGGGCTCGTGCCTCCCGCCGCACCCTCGGGTCTCGTGGCGACAGTGGTCGACGGCACGACGGTCGACTTGCGCTGGACGGACAACTCCAGCAGCGAGGACGGGTTCGGCATCGAGCGCTGCGGCGGGGGCTTGTCTATTTGCTATGACATTCTCGGCAGTCCTGCGGTCTTTACGCAGATCGCCACGGTGTTTCGGAACGTGACAACCTTTGCGAATACCGGCCTGACGACCGGGGCGACCTACTACTACCGTGTGCGGGCCTACAACGCTTACGGCGCTTCCGCAGCCAGCAACACCGTCTTCGCCACGCCGAACGTGCCGACCCCCACGAACCTGACCGCGACGGCGACGTCGAGCAGCCAGGTCCATCTCGCGTGGACCGACAACGCGTCCGACGCGACGAGCACTCAGGTCTGGCGGTGCGCCGGGGCGGGGTGCACCACGTTCGCCCAAATTGCGACGCTCGGGGCCGGCGTCACGAGCTTCGACGACGGAGGTCTCGGGGAGACGACCGCGTACAGCTATCGCGTGCGGGTGGTGGCGTCAAGCGGGACGTCGCCGTACAGCAACACGGCGACGGTCACGACACTCCCGGCGACGGCGGCGCCGGCCGCGCCGTCGGCCCTGGTCGCCACCGTGGTGTCGGGCAATCAGATCAACCTCGGTTGGACCGACAATGCGGCCAACGAGACGGGCTTCAAGATCGAGCGCTGCACCGGCGGCACGTGCACGGCGTTCGCTGAGGTCGCGACCGTCGGCGCCAGCATGACGAGCTACCAGAGCCTGCAGCTCATCGGCGGCACGACGTACCGCTACAGGGTGCTCGCATACAACTCCGTCGGCGTGTCGGCGTACAGCGACATCGTGGCGGCGACGACGCTGCCCGTCCCGGCAACTCCTTCGGGGCTCGCGGCGACCCCCGTGTCGAGCGGCCAGCTCAACCTCACGTGGACGGACAATGCCACAAACGAGACCGGCTTCCGCATCGAGTCGTGCGACGGGGCGACGTGCACCGACTTCACCCAGCTTGTCGCGGTCGGCGCGAACGCCACGAGTTATCAGAACACGGCGATCTATTCCAGCACCACGTATCGCTACCGGGTGTACGCCTACAACGGGAACGGCAACTCGGCCTATAGCGGCATCGCGTCGGCCACGACCCCGGCCCTCGAGGCGCCCACGGGCCTCGTGGCGACGGTCAACTCGAGCGCGCGGATCATCCTGACCTGGACGAACCATGCGCCCGACTGGGCGACGAGCCACGTCGAGATCCAGCGTTGCGCCGGCGTGGCGTGCACGAACTTCGCGAGAATCACGGATGTGGACGGCGCAGTCTCGACCTACGTGAACACGGGGCTCACACCCGCGACGAGCTACAGCTACCGGGTGCGTGCGACGCGTAACTCGGCGAGCTCGGCGTTCAGCAACACCGTAACTGCCGCCACTCCGGCGGTTCCGGCCGCGCCCTCGGGACTCGGCGCCACGGTCGTCTCGAGCAGTCAAATCAACCTCTCGTGGACCGACAACGCGTCCACCGAAACGCAGTACCGCATCGAGCGCTGCGCGGGAACGGGGTGCACGAACTTCGCGCAGATCGCCTCGGTGGGCGCCAACGTCACGACCTACCAGAACACGGGGCTCGTCTCGCTGACGACGTACAGCTACCGCGTGCGGGCGTGGGACGGCGACAACCACTCGGCCTACGGCAACGTCGTGGCGGCGGCGACGCCACCCGCGCCCGGCTCCCCGGCGGCGCCGTCGAACCTCGTGGCCACCCCCGTCTCCGCCGGCGAGATCGATCTCCAGTGGACGGACAACGCGACGAACGAAACGGGATACCAGCTGGAGCGCTGTGCGGGAGCGGGGTGCACGAATTTCGCCGCGATCGCGACGGCGAGCGTGCCGAATGTGACCAGCTATCAGAACACCGGGCTCACGTCCGCCACGACCTACAGCTATCGGGTGCGAATGTTCAACGCCGCCGGCAACTCGCTGTACAGCAACACCGCGACGGCGACGACTCCCTGAGCCCGAGGGGAACTAGCGCTGGCATCTCGCGCACCACACCGTCTGCCGGCGATCGATCTCGTGCGTCGCCTTGAGCGTCCGCCCGCAGACGACGCACGGCTTGCGTCCGCGCCCGTACACCTTGAGCTCGAACTGGAACCGCCCCCGGTCGCCCGTCCCCGTCCGATAGTCCCGCAACGTGGTCCCGTCCGAGCCGATCGCCCGCTCGAGCACGCTCCGGATCGCCGTGTGCAGGCTCGCGAACTGCTCGAGGGTGAGCCGGGAGGTCGGCTTCGAGGGGCGCAAGCCGGCCTCGAACAGGATCTCGTTCGCGTAGATGTTCCCGATTCCCACCACCCGCCGCTGGTCCATGATTGCTTTCTTGATCGCCTGCCGGGTGCCCGCGAGCCGCTGCGCCAGGACGAACGGCGTGAAGGTGTCTTCGAGGGGCTCGGGGCCGAACCGCCCCGTGTAGCCCAGCCAGCCGGGCTGGTCGAGCAGCCACACCGTGCCCAGTCGCCGCACGTCGCGATACACGAATAACTCCCCGCTGTCCAGCGTGCACAGCAGTACGGCGTACCGGGACTCCTCCGGCGTGAGCGGCCGCTCGTGGACGACCAGGGACCCCGTCATCCGGGGCTGGATCACCATGCGATGGCCGCTCGCCAGCGCGAAGACGGCGTGCTTCGCGCGCCGGTGGACGTGATCGAACGCGTTGCCCTCGAGCGTCTGGAGCAGGCGCGGGCGCGACACCCGGCGCAAGACGTCGGTCTTCCGGAGGCGGGCGCTCGCGATGCGGCGCCCCTCGAGCCGGGGCGCGAGCTCCCGGACGATCGTCTCGACTTCAGGCAGCTCCGGCACGCTCGATCTCCCGCCAGGCGACATCGCGCCGCCACGTTTTGCCGTCGAACCTGATCTTCTCGCACGCCTCCCGGGACACCCGCGCTGCCTTGGGCACCGTGGCGGCGAGGCCCGTGACCGAGAGCACCCTTCCACCCGCTGTCCGGAGGGTGCCGTCCGGTGCGCGCGTGGTGCCGGCGTGGAAGACGAGCACGTCGTCGCCCAGGTCTCCGGGATGAGGAAGCTCGATCGCCGCGCCTTTCTCCGGAGCATCGGGATAGCCCCGGGCGGCCAGCACGGTGGTCACCGCCGCGCGGGCGGGCGCGAGGACGTCGCGCTCGGGTCTCCAGCTGCCGGTCGCGATGTCGAGCAGGTGCCTGCTGACCCCGGGGGGCAGCCCGGGGAGCACAGCCTGCGCTTCGGGATCGCCAAACCGGCAATTGAACTCCAGCACGTACGGGGTGCCGTCCCGCGCGAGCATCAAGCCGGCGTACAGCACGCCCTCGTAGGGTGCGCCCTGCGCCGCCATCTCGCGCAGCACGGGCTCGAGCACCTCGCGGCGCACGCGCGCGAGCAGCGCCGCCGTCGCCAGGCTCACGGGGCAGTAGGCGCCCATCCCGCCCGTGTTCGGGCCCGTGTCGCCCTCGCCGAGCCGCTTGTGGTCCTGCGCCGGCGGAAGGATCACGATGCGTTCGCCGTCGGTGAGCGCCAGGACGGACAGCTCCTCGCCCTCGAGGAAGTCCTCCACCACGATCTCCTGCCCGGCCTCGCCGAGCGCGCGGTCGGCGAGCATCGCCCGGGCGGCGGCGGCGGCGGCGGCGCGCGTGTCGCACACCACGGCCCCCTTTCCGGCGGCGAGGCCCGACGCCTTGACGACGAGCGGCTCGGGGTGGGCGCGAATGTAGTCGAGGGCCGCGGTCAGGTCGGCGAAGGTCTGACTCGCGGCGGTCGGGACGCCGGCGCGGCGCATCACTTCCTTGGCGTACGCCTTCGAGGACTCGAGCCGGGCGGCCGCCTGGCTCGGGCCGAATACCGCGCGGCCGGCCGCGCGCAGCCGGTCGGCGAGGCCGGCGGCGAGTGGCGCTTCCGGCCCGATGATCGTGAGATCGATGTGGTGTGCCTCCACCGCTTCGACAACCTTGTCGACCTCGACCGCCTGGATTCTCAGGTTGGTCCCGAGGGTCGCCGTGCCCGGGTTACCGGGAGCCGAGAAGAGGGTCGCGTCGGGGGCATCGCGGCGCAGCGCCCAGCAGAGCGCGTGCTCTCGGCCGCCCCCGCCGACGACCAGGACTCTCACTTCTTCTTGAAGGCGTCCGAGAAGGCTTGGGCGGCCCGCTTGGCGGTGTCCACTACGTCGTTCACGACGGCTTTGGCTTCCTTCATGTAGTGCTCGCGCGCCTCGTCGATGTCCTGCTCGAGGGGACGCTGCTCGGCCTCGGGGCCGCGGCGCGTGTATTCACCCCGCACGATGCGGTCGTAGTGGCCCGCCTCGATCCAGCGCTGCAGCTCGGCGGCACGCAGCGTGTTGAACGGGTGCGTGCGGTCGAGCGTGTTGAGGATCTGGAAGATGCGGTCGAGTGCCCCGCCGCCTTCCTCGTACTCCTTGGCCTGCACCAGGAACGCGTTGAGGTCCGTCTCGGCCGCGTCGCCGCCGCCGGCCATCTTGAGGAACATGCGCAGCGCGGGGGTTGGGTCCTGGATGGCGAGTAGGCCGGCGCGGTCCGACGACAGCTCGCTCTTGCGGTACCACTCGAGCAGGGCGATGCGGATCGGCAGCAGCGCGATCCCCGCGAGGAAGGGGAGCGAGGCGAAGCTGACGCTGAGGATGAGAATCAAAATGGTGCGGTAGAGCGCGTGGCCGCTCATTACGTGGCCGAGCTCGTGGCCGAGCAGGGCCCGCATCTCGGCGTCGTCGAGCAGCTTCAGCGCGCCGGAATTGATCACGATGAACGGCCGCTCCATCCCGAACGCCCCGGCGTTCACGAACGGCGTCTGGGAGACGAACAGCTCGGGCCGGTCGGGCCAGTCCATCGTGGTGAGGACTTCGGTGTAGAGCTGGTTCAGGCGCGGAAACTGCGTCGGTCCGACGCGCACGGAGTCGGCCTGGAACAGCAAGCGCACACCCCGCTCGCCGATGAAGCCGTAAATCTTCTTCACGACCTCGTCGAAGCCGGGCACGGCGCGGAGCGATTGGAGCGCCGCCCGGTCGGCGGGGTGCTCCCACGAGACCGCGGCGATCTGGGTGAGAATCTTGCGCGGGCGCGCGGCCGGCAACCCGGTGGCGTCGGTCATGTGTCACTCCTGCAATGGGATTCCATCATCTACGTTGTGGAGGGTGTGAAAGTTCTGGAGGTTCTGGAGGCCTCCACCGGCCTCCACCATCCTCCACAACCTCCACGACTTGCCTCAGTCGTCTCCCAGCGCCTGATCCAAATCGGCGATCAGGTCCTCCACATCCTCGATGCCCACCGACAGGCGCACCAGGCTGTCGGTCAGCCCCATCTTCTCGCGCAGCTCGCGCGGCACGCTGGCGTGCGTCATCGACGCCGGGTGGCCGACGAGGCTCTCCACGCCGCCCAGCGACTCGGCCAGCGCGAAGATCTTGGTGCGCTCGACGAAGCGGCGCGCGAATCCCACGTCGCCCAGCTCGATGCTGATCATGCCGCCGAACCCCGTCATTTGCCGGCACGCGAGCTGGTGCTGCGGGTGCGACGGCAGGCCGGGGTAATAGACGCGCCGGACGCGCGGGTGTGTGGTCAGCCATTCGGCGATGCGACGGCCGCTCGCGTCGTGCTGGCGCATGCGCAGGGCGAGCGTCTTGGTGCCGCGCAGCGCCAGCCAGCAGTCGAACGGCCCGGGGACCGCTCCCGACGAGTTCTGGATGAAGCCGATGCGCTCGGCCAGGTCGTCGCGGCTCGCCACCAGCAGCCCGCCCACCATGTCGGAGTGGCCGTTCAGATACTTCGTGGTCGAGTGCAGGACGATGTCGGCGCCGAGCTGGAGCGGCTGCTGGAAGAACGGCGTGGCGAAGGTGTTGTCCACGACGAACAGCGCCTTGGCCTTGCGGGCGATCGCGCCGGTGGCGGCGAGGTCGCACAGGCGCATCATCGGGTTCGTCGGCGTCTCGGCGTACACCATCTTGGTTTGGGGGGTGACCGCCGCCGCGACCGCCGCGGTGTCGCCGCCGTCCACGAATGTGAACGTCAAGCCGAGCCGCGCCCAGATATGCGTCATCTGGCGGTGCGAGCCGCCGTACACGTTCTCGCCGCTCACCACGTGGTCGCCCGCCGACAGGAGCTTCAGCACCGCGTCGAGGGCGGCGAGCCCGGAGCCGAAGGCGAAGCCGTGGCGCCCGCCCTCGAGGGCGGCGACGTTGCGCTCCAGCGCTTCGCGCGTCGGATTGCGCGTCCGGGCGTATTCGTAGCCCTTGTGCTTCCCGAGGCCCTCCTGCACGTACGTGGAGGTCTGGTAGATCGGCGTCATGACGGCGCCGCTCAAGGGGTCCCCGAGGTGGCCGGCGTGCACGGCGCGGGTGCCGAAGCGGCGCGCGAGGTCGTGCTCGGAGACGCGGGTCATGGCGGGAACGTAAGGGCGGCTTCCCCCAGGGGCAAGCGATGGATACGTTAGCGGCAGTGTCCCAACCGAACGGAATGCGCTGCCTCGTCGTGGACGATGAGCCGCGCCTGCGCCGCGTCCTGGTTCGCCTCCTCGAAGGGGAGGGATTCCGCTGTTCGGAAGCGGGCTCGGGCGTCGAGGCGTTGGCCCAGCTCGAGCGCGAGCCCGTCCCCCTCGTCATCTCCGACCTGCGGATGCCGGAGATGGACGGCGTGCAGCTGCTGCGCGAGGTCGCGACCCGCTGGCCGGAGACGGCCGTGATCGTCGTGACCGCCGTCGCGGAGGTCGAAAGCGCGGTCGCCTGCCTGCAGATGGGCGCGCTCGACTACGTGGCCAAGCCCTTCCACCTGGACGAAGTGCGTGCCCGCGTGACCCAGGCGCTCGACAAGCGCCGCCTCATCCTGGAGAACCGGAATTACCAGCACCATCTCGAGGCGCGCGTCGAGGCCCAGGCCCGGCGCATCGAGGAGCTGTTCCTCGAGGGGGTGCACGCCCTGGTGCACGCCCTCGAAGCGAAGGACGGCTACACGCGCGGTCACTCGATGCGCGTCGCTAACTACTCGGCCGGCATCGCCGCCGCCCTCGCCCTCGACGCGGACCTCGCCGACACGATCGCCCTCGGCGCCGAGCTCCACGACGTCGGCAAGATCGGCGTGAGCGAGGCCGTGCTGCACAAGGCCGGCAAGCTGACCGTGGACGAGTACCGCCATATCATGGAGCACACCGTCATCGGCGCCCGCATCCTCGGCCCCCTGATGCGGGACGCACCGGGCGCCCTCGTGATCGTGCGCTCCCACCACGAGCGGCTCGACGGTACGGGCTTCCCCGACGGCCTCAAGGGCGACGCGATTCCCTTCGAGGCGCGGCTCGTGAGCGTGGCGGACGCCTTCGATGCCATGACCAGCGTCCGTCCGTACCGCCCGTCGCTCACCGTCACCCACGCGATGCAGGAGCTGGAGATCGGCAAGGGGGTTCAGTTCGACCCCGCGATCGTGGACGCCTTCAGGCGCGCCTTCCCCGAGGAGACGGCGCTTCCGATCCCCACTCCCCAGCTCCAGCCGCTGCGCCTGCCGCTCCGGGCCGTGGAAGCGCGCCGCGCCTGATGTCGGACACCCTGATGGTGGGTGTGTCGGGTGTGCGGGGCCTGGTGGGCACGGATCTCACCCCCGAAGTCGTGGCCCGGTGGGCGGCGGCGTTCGGGGCGTGGGCGAGAGAAGGACGGCCGGACGGCCGGACGGCCCGACGGCCCGTCGCCATCGTCGTGGGCCGTGATGCCCGCACCTCCGGGCCAATGTTCATGCAGGCGGCTACCGCCGGCCTGATGTCCGTCGGCTGCACGATCATCGACGTCGGGCTCGTCCCGACGCCGACGGTGCAGCTCGCCGTCGAGCATCACCGCGCGGCAGGCGGCATCGTCCTCACCGCCAGTCACAATCCCATCGAATGGAACGCCCTCAAGTTCGTCGGCCCCGACGGCATCTTCCTGGACGCGCGCGCCGGCACGCGCGTGCGCGAGCTCGCCGGCGACGGCCGCCTGGGACGCGCGGCCTACGATGCGCTGGGAGAGGTGGCATCGGATCCCGACGCGATCGAGCGTCACCTGGACGCGGTGCTGGCCCTGCGCGCGCTCGACGTCCGCGCCATCCGTCGGCGGCGGTTCCGCGTCGCGCTCGACACCGTGCGCGGCGCGGGCGGCGCCATCATGCCGGCGCTGCTCGAGCGGCTGGGGTGCCGCGTGGCCGCGATCAACCTGGAGACCGACGGCCGCTTTCCACGCCCACCCGAGCCCCTCCCTGAGCACTTGAAGCCGCTTGGCGCCCTCGTGCGGCGCCACAAGGCCGCCCTGGGGATCGCCGTGGACCCCGACGTCGACCGGCTCGCCGTGGTGGACGAGCAGGGGCGGGCAATCGGAGAGGACTATACGCTCGCGTTTGCGGTGCGGGCGGTACTCGGACGGCCGGACGGCCGGACGGGCAGACGGTCCGTCAGGCCGTCCGGCCGTCCGCCCGTCGTCGTGTGCAATCTGTCGACCTCCCTCGTCGTCGAAGACGCCGCCCGTGACTGCGCGGCCGAGGTCGTCCGCGCCCCCGTGGGCGAGGCGCACGTCGCGCGCAAGATGCTCGAGCTGGGCGCGCCGATCGGCGGCGAGGGCAACGGGGGAGTGATGTACCCCGGGCTGCACGTGGGGCGAGATGCGCCGGTGGCGGCCGCCTTGGTGCTGGCGCTGCTCGCGCGCGAGGGGAAAGCGGTGAGCGAGCTCGTGGCCGGGGCGCCGCGTTATGCGATCGTGAAGGTGAAACTGGAGCGGGGAGCGAGGAGCGAGGAGCGCGGC
>DASYRJ010000007.1:0-3338 GCA_036004525.1 Gemmatimonadales bacterium
TTCTGCCTCGGCGCTGTTGGACGAACTCCCGGAGGGCTCCGGCCGGCTCGTGATCGACCTGTCCGCCACCAAACAGGTGGACAGTGCGGGCCTGGGAGCGCTCATGATGATTCAACGCAAGGCGGCGGAGCGTCGCCAGACTGTCTGCCTGCGCGGGCCCAACGAAGAGCTGCGATTCCTGCTCGTGTTGACCAAGCTCGACGACCTGTTCGAGCTGGAGGCGGGCAACAGCTAAATCGTTTCGCTCGTAGCCGAGAGTCTCCCTACAGGTATATTGCCCCGTTCTATGGCCGCCGCCGGTCAAAAACGTCGGGTGTTGTTCGTCGAGGACGAAGCCGCCCTGCAGACCTCCTATGCCCGCTACTTCACATCACGCTACGAGATGGCGTTCGCCCGTACCGGAGCGGAAGCCATGCAACAGCTTGAGAGCTTCGAACCCGAGGTGCTCGTGCTGGATCTCCGGTTGCCGGACACGGATGGCATCGCCTTGCTGCAGCGCATCCGGCAGAAGCGCGCGACGCTTCCCGTGGTCGTCACCACCGCGTACGTGAGCATGGAGCCCCTGATGCACGTCCTCGACCTCGGCCACAGCGCCTATCTCGTGAAACCCTTCGACCTGAACGAGCTCGGCAATCGCATCGATGCTGTGGGCACGTGACCTCGCTCACGCGTTCGGCGCCGTGCAGGCGCTGGACGGCATCACCTTTTCCCTCGATCGCAGTCAGACCCTCGTCATCTTCGGTCCCAACGGGGCCGGGAAGACGACGCTGCTGCGCGTCATCGCCGGGCTGATCCGGCCGCGGCGCGGCAGCGCCGAGGTGGAAGGCGGGCGCCGGGCGATCGGCTGGATCGGCCATCAGTCGCAGCTGTATGGGCAGCTGACGGTGATCGAGAATCTGCGGTTCTGGGCGTCGTTGTACGACGTGCCGGCCCGGGTGGTGCAGGAGCGCGCGACGTCGCTGATCCGCCGCCTCGGCCTCGAGCGGCAGGAGCAGCAGCCGGTGCGAACCCTGTCGCGTGGCCAGGCGCAGCGCGCGTCGATCGCGCGCGCGCTGATCCACGACCCCGCCGTCCTGCTGCTCGACGAGCCGTTCACCGGACTGGACCGGCTCGCCGCCGAGGAGCTGCGGACGCTGCTCGGCGAGCTGGCGGCCGCCGGGCGGGCCAGCGTGCTGGTCACGCACAGCGTGGAAGAAGGGACCGAGCTCGCCACTGAAATCGCGTTCATGCGGAACGGCCGGTTCGCAGCGCACGGGCCGCGCGCGGGACGCGACGCCGCGGTTCTGGCGGCGGACTATCGCCGGATCATGACCGGTGCCTGACCTGCTGCGGCACGCGTGGCTGGTTGCCCGCAAGGATCTGCAGGTCGAGTTCCGATCGCGCACGGCGCTGACGCTGGCCCTCGTGTTCACGGCGCTGGTGCTCGTGGTGTTCGAGTACGGGCGCGACCCGACCGCTGTCCCCACCCTGGATCTCGCCCCTAGTATTCTCTGGGTCACCTTCAGCTTCGCCGCGGTGCTGGCCTTGAACCGCGCCTTTCATGCGGAGCTGGAAAACGACGCGCTGGAAGGGTTGCTGCTCAGCCCGATCAGCCGCAGCAGTTTGTTCTGGGGCAAGCTCGGCGCCAACCTGGTGTTCGTCGCCCTGGTGCAGCTCACGGGGCTGGCCTTGTTCGTACTCTTTTTCGATGTCCCGGTGTGGCGGGTGTGGTGGCCGCTCATCCTGGTGATGGCGCTGGCGAGCGTGGGGTTCATCGCGGTGGGCACACTGTTCAGCGCGATGGTGGTGCGCACGCGGTTCGCCGAGCTGATGTTGCCCGTCCTTCTGCTTCCGTTTCTCCTGCCGCCCCTCATCGCGGCGGTGACGGTCACGGCGAAGCTTCTGGGAGGGCGTCCCTTGAGCGAGGTTCTGGGCTGGCTTAGGTTGCTCGCAGCCTACGATCTGACGTTCGTGACGCTCGCCACGCTGCTGTTCCCCGCAACGGTGACGGAATGACGCAAGGCTCGGTCGGCCGCTGGATCACCGCTGTCGCCCTCGTGCTGCTCGCCGGGATCTACGTCCGGGCGCTGGCGTTCACGCCGACGGAACTGATGCAGGGACCGGCACAGAAGATCTTCTACCTGCACGTGCCGTCGGCATGGTCCGCGATGCTCTCGATGGGGCTCGTCGGTGTCGCCAGCATCCTGTTTCTGGTTCTCAAGGATGAGCGCTACGACCGGTTTGCCGCCGCCTCGGCAGAGGTAGGCACCGTATTCTCTCTGGTAATGCTGACCACCGGGCCGCTCTGGGCCAAACCGATCTGGGGGACGTGGTGGACGTGGGATGCCCGGCTCACGCTCACCCTGATGATGTTCTTCCTGTTCATCGGCTACCAGCTGCTGCGGAGCGCGGTTTCCGAGCCGGGCCTTCGGGCGCGCTATGCCGCGGTGGTGGGGATCTGCGGGCTGGTGCTGCTGCCCTTCATTCACTTGAGCGTGTATCTGTTTCGCACGCTGCATCCGCGGCCCATCGTGCTCAAGCCGAGCGCGCCCTCGTTGCCGCCGGTGATGCTGGTCACCCTGCTGCTGTCGTTCGGCGTGTTCACGTTGTTGTACGTGGGATTCGTCACCCAGCGGTACGCCATCGGAAGGGAAACGCGATGAACGGCGGCCCGCCGCAGAACGCCGCGTTCATGGTAGCCGCCTACATCGCGACGGCCGTCATTCTCGTGACCTACGCGGTCGTTCTCATCCGGCGCAAGCGAGGCGAGGGCCCCTAACCCACGCGCCGGGCGCCGCTCAGTTTGGCGCGAACTTCCTTCGCCTGCGTTTCGCCGTCCGGAACCTGCGACAGCCACAGATCCAGCGCCTGCTCCGCCGCCTTCACGTCCCCCGCTTGAGCCAGCGCTTCGGCGTTCTGCAGCAGGGCTTCCGGTCCTCCGCCGGCCGCATAGGCGCGTGCGAACCGCGCCGCCGCATCGGGGAACTGCCCCGACCGGCGATAGATCGCCCCCGCGGCGAGCGCGGCATCGGGGCGCTCCTCCAGCACCAGCGCCTGCTCGAACGAGGCCAGCGCTTCCTGATGGCGGTACACGCCCAGCCAGGCGCTCCCCAGGAGCATCCACGCGTCGGCCGTATTGGGGAATCGCTCGGCCGCGCCCTGCGCCACGTCGCGCGCGGCCCAGCGATCGTCCTTCAGCAAGTCGACCAGCCGGCCATAGGACGGGACGAAGGTGGGGGTCACGACGCACGCCAGGCGGTGCCATCGGGCCGCGCCACGCGGCGACCCGGACGCCTCGGCGCGACGGCCGGCAAAATTGGCCACGAATTGGCGAACTGACTGGAGCATCGCCCCCCCTG
>DASYRJ010000008.1:0-8233 GCA_036004525.1 Gemmatimonadales bacterium
AAAGCAGATCCTTCGCGCTTCGCGCTCAGGAGTCCGTCACCGCCCCCTCGCTCGCGCTCGACACCAGCTTCGCGTACTTGAACAGCACCCCCGTCGTGTACTTCGGCGCGGGCGGCTTCCACGCCGCGCGCCGGCGCGCGATTTCCTTGTCGGGCACGTCGAGCTGCAGCAGCCGGCGCTCCGCGTCGATCGTGATTGGATCTCCTTCCTCGACCAGCGCGATCGTCCCGCCGACGGCCGCCTCCGGGGCGACGTGCCCCACGACCAGGCCGTACGTCCCGCCCGAGAACCGCCCGTCGGTGATCAGCCCGACCGAGTCGCCGAGCCCCGCCCCGATGATCGCGGAGGTGGGCGAGAGCATCTCCCGCATCCCGGGCCCGCCCTTCGGTCCTTCGTAGCGGATCACGACGACGTCGCCGCGCTTCACGCGGCCGGCGAGAATCGCGTCGAGACAGTCCTCCTCGCAGTCGAACACCCGCGCGGGTCCCGTCATGCGCAGCATCTTGGCCCCGGTGACCTTCGCCACGCCCCCTTCGGCCGCGAGGTTGCCTCGCAGGATGATGAGATGGCCCTGCGAGTACAGCGGCCGGTCCCACGGCCGGATGACGTCCTGATCCTTGCGCGGCGTTTCGGGGACGTCCCGCAGCACGTCGTCGAGCGTCTGCCCGGTGATCGATCGCGCGTCGCCGTGGAGCGCGCCGTGCGCGAGCAGGATCTTCATCACCTGTGGGATCCCCCCTGCGCGGTGCAGGTCGACGGTGACGAACCGCCCCGACGGCTTCAGGTCGCACAGCACCGGGACCCGGGCGCGGATCGCCTCGAAGTCGTCGAGCGTGAGCGGCACGCCGGCGGCGTGCGCGATCGCGAGGAGATGGAGCACGGCGTTGGTCGAGCCGCCGATCGCCATCGTCACGGCGATCGCGTTCTCGAACGCCTTCCGCGTAAGGACCTGTCGCGGCCGGAGGTCGCCGCGGATCGCAGCGACGAGCGCCTCCGCCGAGCGGACGGCGCTCTCGGCCTTCTCGGCGTCTTCCGCCGCCATCGTCGACGAATACGGCAGGCTCATCCCCATCGCCTCGAACGCCGAGGACATGGTGTTGGCGGTGAACATCCCACCGCACGAGCCGGCCCCCGGGCAGGCCCGCCGCTCCACCTCGAGCAGCTCGGCGGCGTCGATGCGACCCGCGCTGAATTCGCCCACTGCCTCGAAGACGCTGACGATCGTCAGATCGCGGCCGGCGTGGCGGCCGGGCTTGATCGTGCCTCCGTAGACGAACACCGCCGGGATGTCCATGCGCGCGATCGCGATCATCGCCCCCGGCATGTTCTTGTCGCACCCGCCGACGACGAGCAGGCCGTCCATGCTCTGAGCGTTGCAGGCGGTCTCGATCGAATCGGCGATCACTTCACGCGAGACGAGCGAGTACTTCATCCCCTCGGTCCCCATCGAGATCCCGTCGCTCACGGTGATCGTGCCGAACATCTGCGGCATGACGCCCGCCGTGCGGAGCGCCGCTTCGGCGCGGCGCGCCAGGCCGTCCAGGCCCATGTTGCAGGGAGTGATGGTGCTGTAGGCATTGGCGACGCCCACGATCGGCTTCTCGAAGTCGGCGTCGCCGAAGCCGACGGCGCGCAGCATCGCGCGGTTGGGGGAGCGCTGCACGCCATCCGTAATCGTGCGACTGCGGCGGTCCGGGGCCATGCTAAGAAGGTAGCGCGCGCGAGGGATAGGTGCCCAGGACCCGCAGGTCCGTCGCCAGGTCCTCGAGCTCCGCCAGCGCCTCGGCCACCCCTCCCCCGCTCCGTGAATCGCCCATGACGTCCAGGTAGAACACGTACTCCCACGGGCGCCCGGGAATCGGGCGCGATTCGATCTTCGAGAGATTGATCCGGCGCCCCGCGAAGACGCCCAGCGCCTTATGCAACGAGCCGGGGACGTCGGGGAGCGTGAGCACGAGCGACGTCTTCGATGCCGGCCCGGCCGGCGCGGGCTCCCGGGCCACGACGAGAAACCGCGTGTAGTTCTCGGGGTGGTCTTCCAGCCCCTCGAGGAGCACGTGGGCCCCGTACAGCTCTGCCGCGAGCGACGAGCCGATCGCACCATCGGCGGCCAGATGGTCCCCCATGAGATCGCGCACGCTCCCCGCCGTGTCGTACGCCGGCACGGGAGCGACCCCCGGATGGTCGGCGAAGAAGCGCCGGCACTGCGCCAGGGCCACCGGATGCGAGGCCACCCGGCGCACGGCGGCCAGCGTGGTCCCCGGCCGGACCACGAGGCAGTGACGCACCCGAACCTGTGTCTCCGCCACGACGTGGAGCGCGTGCGCGCCCAGCGCGTCGTAGGCCTCGTAGACCGAGCCGGCGAGCGAGTTCTCGATCGGCACCACGCCCCGGCTCGCTTCACGCGCCTCGACGGCCCGGAACAGATCCTCGAAACTGGGACAGGGCACCAGTCGCAGGTCCGGTCCCAGGGCTTCGAGCGCTGCGGCGTGGCTGAACGACCCCGCCTCTCCCTGAATCGCGACGAGGGCCGCCGTCACGGCTCGAGCTCCGCGCGCCGCGCCAGGTCGATCAGTTGCGAGAACACGCCGCGGATTTCTTCCGCGGGCAGTCCCACGTCGCCCGCCAGCGCCGCGGCTCGTGTGACCACGACCGCCTCCTGGGCCGGGTCCACCGTGGGCAGCCCGGCGACGCGCTTGGCCGCCGCCGCCCGCCGGGCGGCTCGCACGCGCGCCCCGATCAACCGCACCAGCGTGCGGTCGATCGACTCGATCTCGGCGCGCACCCAATCCAGCTCTCTCATTGCTCCCCCCCCCGAAACGAAGAGCGGCCCGCTTGCAGCGGGCCGCTCGTGACACTGGAAGATTCCGACGCTTCAGCTATTCGCGCGTACGTCTCCAGGCACGGCCCGCTGGGCGGGACGCGAAGAAGAAGAAAAACGCGAAATAGCTGCGGCGCGGGCTCATGGGGTGATTTTAGAGCGGCCGGGGGGACGACGTCAAGGGGGCGTTCCGTCGTTCCGCACGATGCGCCCGCCGATCATCACGAAGCTCACCCGCCGTACGGCCGTGATGTCGGCCGTGGGGTCCCCGTCCACGGCGATGACGTCGGCGTCGTACCCGGGCGCGATCGCCCCGATGCGGTCGCCCAACCCGAGCGCCGCGGCGTTGAGCGACGTGGCCGCGATCAGGGCCTGCATTGGCGCGTCGCCCGCCTCGGCGACGCGGCACACGAGGTCCTCCGCGTTGCGGCCGTGGGCGCCCGCCACCGCATCGGTGCCATAGAGCACTTTCAGTCCCCGCGTCGCGAGCGAGCGGCGCAGCACCGTGGTGGCCAGCGGCACGGCCCGCGCCATCGCCGCGAAGCCCGCCTCCGTGTAGTTGCCCAGCCCCTCGTACTTCGCACGGTTGTCCAAGTAATTGTGAAACACGAGCCCGCACTGCGGGTCGAAGGAGGTGCCCCGCGCCGCCATGAGATCGAGCACCTCCTGCGTGACGAACAACCCGTGCTCGATCTCGGTGCAGCCGGCCATGGTCGCGGCGCGGACGGCCTCGGCGCTGTGTGCGTGGACGACCGCGCGCAGTCCCACCGCCTTCGCTTCCCCGCACGCGGCGTGGAGCTGCGCGTCGGTCATCGTCTGGGCGCCGCCCTCCCGGATGCTCGCCGAGGCGAACAGCTTGATGACATCGGCGCCCCGCTCCTTATGGCGGCGCACGAGTACGCGCAGGCTGTCGGGGCCGCCGCTGCGCTCGGTGAGCGGATCGAGCGACGTGAGGATCCGCGGGCCGGGCAGCCCGCGCGCCGCGATCCAGTCGCGCAGCGCCGCGTCTTCCGGGGCGCCGAGGCTCTGCACCGTCGTGAAGCCGGCCCGCAACATGGCGTAGGCGTTGGCCGCGGCGGCAAGCATCAGCTCGGCGGGTCCCTCGCCGTCGTCCCGCGTATGCAGGCGTCCCTGGCGATTGAAGTACCAGGTGGGATGGACGTGGGCGTCGATCAGCCCCGGCAGCACGGCGCGGTCGCCGAGGTCCACGAGGCGGGCGTCGGCGGGGACGGGCCCGCGCGGCGCGATCTGCACGATCCGGCCGTCCCGAATGAGGATGTCCACGTTCGTCTGGACCCCGCCGCGGCCGTCGATCACCCGCGCGGCGCGGAGCACGAAGGAGGGGGGGGAGAGCTGCGTGGTCCCCAGGGTGAAGGCGGCCAGCAGGCAAGCGATCATCGTCAGGACGGGAACGGCACCAACCTTCGCTGGCGTTCGTCCCACAGCGTGAGGCTCACGCACCGGAAGCTCTCCAACAGCGTCAGCGTCGGGACCTCACGCAGCTGCGGATGCTCGTCCATCACGCGCTGCAGCCGGTAGTTGGGGATGCGGGGATGGAGGTGATGCACGTGGTGCAGGCCGATGTTGCCGGTGGCCCACTGCAGCAGCTTGGGGAGGCGGTAATACGAGCTGCCCTGGAGCGCCGCGGCGTCGTACGCCCAGCGCTCGTCGTGCTCCCAGTACGTGGGCTCGAACTGGTGCTGGACGTAGAACAGCCACACGCCGATCACCGTCGACAGCAACGCCACGGGCAGGTGCACCATGGCGAATCGCTGGAATCCCACCACCAGACCCATGAGGACGACGAAGGCGGCTAGCCCGACGTTGGTCCACAGGATGCTGCGGCGCTCCCGCGTCCAGCTGCGCGGCACGATCGTCGGAATGCGGTGCCGCACGAAGAAATGCACGATCGCCCCGACCCCGAACAGGACCGCCGGGTGGCGGTACACGCGGTACTTGAACCGCTCCCAGCGCGAGCGGGTGAAGTACTCGTCCACGGTGAGCGTGTCGATGTCGCCGAAGCCGCGATGCTCGAGATTGCCCGAGGTCGCGTGATGGAGCGCGTGGGTTTTCTTCCAGTAGTGATACGGGGTCAGCGTGAACACGCCGAGGATCGAGCCCACGATGTCTGCGGCCCGGGTCGACCGGAAGAACGACCCGTGCCCGCAGTCGTGCTGGATGATGAACAGCCGGATCAGGAAGAACGACGCCGGCACGGCCAGGAGCAGCGTGAGCCAGTAGCCGATCGCGAGGCTGAAATACATGGCCGCCCACGTAGCGGCGAAGAGTACGGCCCCGCTCACGAGCTGCCACACGCTGCGCGCGAGCTGGGGGCCCTTGTAGGGTGCCAAACGGGCGGACCAGGATGCATTCACGGCATTCTCCTTGACTGTTGCTGTAGAGGCTGCGAGAACAATATAACCCCCAGGGAGGCTCTGCCCGTGCCGTGCGTCACGCTCGCCTTGGCCCTCGTGCTCCAGGGGCCCCTCACCGTCGGCTCCGTCACCGCCCGTCCCGGCGAGATCGCGAGCGGCTTCCTCGACGTTCCCGCCGGCGTCGATTCCGGCACGCGCATCCCCATCACCATCGTGCGAGGACGCGAAGCGGGACCGACCCTCGCGCTGGTCGCGGGGACGCACGGCTCCGAGGTCGCGCCCATCGTCGCGCTGCAACGCGTCCGCCGGGAGCTCGATGCCGCCCGGCTCCGGGGCACGGTGCTGATGGTGCACATCGCCAACCTGCCGTCGTTCCAGAAGCGCACCATCTATTACTCGCCGGTCGACGGCAAGAACCTGAACCGCGTGTACCCCGGCCGCGCGGACGGCACGGTCTCCGACCGGATCGCCGCCGTCATCACGCGCGAGATCATCACGCGCGCTGATTACCTCGTGGACATGCACGCGGGAGACGGCAATGAGGCGCTCGTGCCCTACACCTATTGGAGCAAACTGGGGCTCGACGCGCGGGTGGATTCGGTGGCGCGCGACATGAACCTCGCGTGGGGGAGCGATTACATCGTGGTGGACACGGCGCGGCCGCGGGACCCGCGGGCGTCGGTGTACACGCAGAACACCGCCCAGCTGATGGGCAAGCCGTCGATCACGGCCGAGGGCGGGCAGCTCGGTATCGCCGCCGAGGAGTACGTGCAGCAGAACGTGCGGGCGGTGAATCGCTTGCTGCGCTACCTCAAGATGCTCCCCGGCGAGGTGGAGCTGGTCGAGCACCCGATCTGGTTCGAGCGCACCGACGTGCTCCGTTCCAACGTGGCGGGGACCTGGCACCCGACGGTGAAGCCCGGCCAGACCGTCGCGGCGGGGACGCTGCTCGGCACGATCACCGATTACTTCGGTAACCGGCTTGTCGACGTGCGGGCGCCGTTCGCGGGAATGATGCTGTACGTCGTCGCCACGCCGGCCACGTCGCCCGGGGAGCCGTTGGGCATGGTGGGGGCGCCGGCCGCGGGCCGGTAAGTCAGTCCCGCTCCATCCGCTCCAGGGCGAACCGCAGCCGCAACATCGCCGTGTCGAGCAGCCGGAGGTGCTCGTCGCTCAGGGAGCCCGAGTCGGCGATCTGCGCGAGGAGCGTGAGTGTCGCTTCCATTTGCGCCGCCGCCGACTGTTGCGCCAGGCGTCGCTCGGTCCCGCTCCGGCGTTCGCCCGCCTCGACCGGCTGGTCGCCATGGATCCGCCGGTCCGACAGGGCCCGGCGATCGGCGAATGCCCGGCGGTCGAACTTGGGAGCGGTCATGGCGGTTCGCCTACCCCTCTACCTGCCAGGTGCGGTCGGTCCGGAGCAGGGTGTCGAGACCGGGGGCGCCGGTCGCGGTCCGGCCGCCTCCTTGGGCGTACACCTCGCGCTCGTACGAGAGCGTGGGGTTGCAGTACAGCACGCCGATCGCCGCCGGGAACGGCGGCTCGAGCGCGGCCAGCAGCTGCGCCAGCGCCCGGTTGGTCTCGTCGTGCACCAGTACGTCGGCCGCAGAGATCCCGTTCTCGCCCAGCGTGACGATCTCGAGCTCCAGCTTCCCGGGCTTCAGGCGGAGGCCCTTCTCCTTGTTCTTGCCGAAGAGCAGGGGCCGGCCGTGCTCGAGGAGAATCTGCGCGCCGGGCGCGGCGTCCTTGGCGGTGATGTCATCGAATACGCCGTCGTTGAACACCACGCAATTCTGGAGGATCTCGACGAACGACGCACCCTGGTGGGCGTGCGCCCGCTTCAACGTCGCGACGAGGTGCGGCTGCAAGGTGTCGATCGAGCGCGCGACGAACCGCGCCCCCGCGCCGAGCGCAAAGCCGCAGGCCGAGACGGGGTACTCGATCGAGCCCAGCGGCGTCGACGGCGAGCGCGTGCCGCGGCGCGACGTGGGCGAGTACTGACCCTTGGTGAGCCCGTAGATCTCGTTGTTGAACAGCACGATCTGCAGATCGACGTTGCGGCGCAGCACATGGAGCATGTGGTTGCCGCCGATCGACAGGCCGTCGCCGTCGCCCGTCATGACCCACACGTCGAGGTCGGGGTTGGCGAGCTTGATGCCGGTCGCGATCGCGGGCGCGCGGCCGTGCACCGTGTGGAAGCCGTACGTGGACATGTAATACGGGAACCGCGCCGCGCATCCGATCCCGCTCACGAACACCGTCCGCTCGCGCGAGAGGCCCAGCTCCGCGCACGTCTTCTGGACCGCCTTGAGGATCGCGTAATCCCCGCACCCCGGACACCAGCGGACCTCCTGGTCGGAGGCGTAGTCCTTCGGCGCGAGCTGCGCGTCGGTGATCGTGGTGACGGTCATGGGGCCTCACCCCCTGGCCCCCTCTCCACTTCGTGGAGAGGGGGAACGATGTTGGCGATCGCGTCGACGATCTCGCTCACCCGGAACGGCTTCCCCGTCACCTTGCTCAACCCCTCGGCCGGGATCAGGTACTCCGCGCGCAGCAGCCGCACGAGCTGCCCGTGGTTCATCTCGGGGACGAGCACCCGGTCGTAGCGTTTCAGCAGCTCGCCGAGGTTCCGCGGGAACGGGCTGAGGTAGCGGATGTGGATGTGCGCCACATCGCGCCCGTCCTCCCGCGTGGCGCGGACCGCCTGGTGAATCGCGCCGAACGTGGAGCCCCAGCCCACCACGGCGAGCGCGCCGTGATCCTCTCCCAGCGCCACCGTCTGCAGCGGGATGTCCCGCGCGATGCCGGCGATCTTGTCGGCCCGGGCCGTCGTCATACGGGCGTGGTTGTCGGGATCGTATGAGATGTGGCCCGTGTCGTAGTCCTTCTCGAGCCCACCGATCCGGTGCTCGAGGCCCGACGTCCCCGGACGCACCCACGGGCGTGCTAAAGTCTTGGGGTCGCGCAGGAACGGGTGGAATCCGTCGGGGTCGGTCCGGAACGCGACCGGGAAACGGGGCAGGTCGGCTTCGGCGGGGAT
>DASYRJ010000009.1:0-2360 GCA_036004525.1 Gemmatimonadales bacterium
TCAATGCCTGGCCCAGACGTCGCAGCAGAGCCGCGCGTCCACTCAGTCCCGGCAGCGGATTGTCCGCCGACGTCTGGAGCGCGGTGCCGAGCCGGTCGTCGTCGACGGTCTGGAGCGCCTCGGCGTCGGCGCGCCAGGGCACCGCCGGGTCCGCGGAGAAGAACCCGGCGGCGAACAGACGAAAGCTGGCCACGGCCAGCCCCTCCGAGCGGCGGTATTCCCCGCCCGTCTCGGCCTCGACGTAGCGCCACGCCGCGCCCGCCCCGGCGTCGAGCAGCACACTGGTCACGGCGAGGTCGAGCTTGGCGCGGACTCGCTCGTCGGCGGCGAGGGGCGCCAGCGCTCGCTCCAGCTCGGCCGTTCGGTCGTGGCCACCCACGCCGAAGTGGCGCCAGCGGCTGTGCAGCGGCACCTTCAAATCTGGATAGCGCTCGCGCGTGATCGCGGCCACGAGATCGGCAGCGGCGGCGAGGCGGGGCGGTTCGATCCGGAAGTGCCTGAGCTCGCCGGCGAGTCCGCGCGCCAGCAACGCGCCGGCGCGCTCGCGGATCGCCTCCGGGCTGCGGAGATACGCGACCGCGGCGGGGCCGGCTGCGGTCACTCGAAGCTGCGTCCCTTCGGCTTCGCGAGCTCGCTCGGCCCCGGCGCGTCGATGTTCGTGAAGTAGCCGGCCGCCATCTTGGCGTCCATCTCGACGCGCGCGTCGCGGGGCACCAGCGAGTCGGGGATGGGCACGCGCTCGCGCACCTCGATGCCCGACGCCACGATGGCCTCGTACTTCATGTGGCTCATCGACACCAGCCGGTGGATGGTCCGGACCCCGAGCCAGTGGAGGACGTCGGGCATCAGCTCCTGGAACCGCATGTCCTGCACGCCCGCCACGCACTCGGTGCGCGCGAAGTAGTGCTCGGCGCTGTCCCCGCCCACCTGACGTTTGCGGGCGTTGTACACGAGGAACTTGGTCACCTCGCCGAGGCCGCGCCCTTCCTTCCGGAAATAGACGATGAGCCCCGCCCCCCCGGCCTGCGCGCCACGAATGCATTCCTCGATGGCGTGCGCCAGATAGGGACGGCACGTGCAGATGTCCGAGCCGAAGACGTCCGAGCCGTTGCACTCGTCGTGCACGCGCGCGGTGAGCGGGATCGAGGGATCGGCGAGCTGCGCCACCGGGCCGAAGACGTAGGCGGTCTGGCCCCCGATCGGCGGCAAGAACACGTCGAGGTCGCCGCGGGTGACGAGCTCCGGGAACATCCGACCCGTCTCCTCGAACAGCGTGCGCCGCAGCTCCGCCTCGCCGCAGCGGAAGCGGCGGGCCACGCCCGGCAGGTGCCACACGGGCTCGATGGCGACCTTGGTCACGACCGCGGCGCCGTGGTCGCGCAGGATGACGCCGTCGGGACGCAGGCGACCCGCCTCGATGGCCCCGTGGATCTCCGGGACGTCGACGTGCGCCTTGGTGATGGCGATGCTCGGGCGGATGTCGTAGCCCTGCGCCAGGTACTCGGCGTAGACGTCGGCCACCACGGCGCCGAAGGGATCGAGCGAGACGATGCGGTCCGCCTCGGACCACTGAGGATGCGGGCCGACGCGGTCGGTCGGCGTGGTGTCGGTGAAGTCGGGCCGGCGCGACGGATCCAGCGCCCCCGCCGCCACCGCGAGGGCCCGGTAGACGGCATACGCCCCCGCGTGGGTACCGATGACGTTGCGGTGCTCGGGGGCGGAGGTGGAGCCGATCAGGGGGCCACGCTTCTGGGGGTCGGCCGCGCCCCAGTTGATCGGGAGGTGCTCGGGCCCCCCGGGGTGGGAGGTGAGCGTGATGTGGCTATGGCGCTTGCGCTCGGTGGGCATCGCGGGACGACTCCTTGGCGCGGTCCGCGGGGCTCCTGCAGGGCCGGCGGCTGTAGGGCTACTCGATCAGGATAGTGGCCCGGGCGGCGGCGGGTCAAGGAAGGGAATCTGCTATGGTGTGCGGCATGTCGGCTCGCAGCGGAGGCGCCTACGTCGAGTCGCTGAAGAAGCACGCCCCGTGTGTCTACCTCGGCGGCCGGCGGGTGCTCGACGTCACCGCCGAGCCGGTCTTCCAGGAGCCGATCCGCGCCATCGCGGAGCAGTACGACATGCAGATCGACCCCGCCTATCGGGACGTGATGACGTACCCGTCGCCGACCACGGGCGCGCCCGTCTCCACGTCGTTCCTCGTGCCGTACACGCGCGAGGACCTGGCGAAGAAGCGCAAGCACTTCAAGCTGCGCGCCGACCACAACTTCGGCTTCATGGGCCGGGCGCCCGACTTCATGAACCAGTTCGTCACGGGCTGGCACCTGATGGCCGACCGGTTCGCCCGCGCCGGGGCGCGCTTC
>DASYRJ010000010.1:0-5713 GCA_036004525.1 Gemmatimonadales bacterium
TTCTCGAGAAACAACCACTCGAACGTGCCGCCGTTCTCGTAGTATCCCCACGTCACCGCCTGCACCGAGTCCCACTGCAACCGTGCACCATTCCGCTCGGCCAGACCCGAGCCCCAGGTCCAGGTCACCGTCTCGGACCACGAGCGCGCCCGCTCGGGGATCGTGTTGTCGTAGCGTGTGAACCAGTGCTCGCCCCACAGGGGGATGCCGAGCGACAACTTCTCGGGGGGCATGAACCTGAGAAAGTAATCCACCACCTCGCGCATCCACGGCAGCCCCGCCTGCGGGCCGGGCGGCGTGCGGCGCGTGTGCTGGGCATAGGACATCAGCGAAATGAAGTCGCCCGCCTTGGCGAGCGCCGCGAGGTCGTACCCCTCGCGCCAGCTCTCGTACAGGAACCGGTGGTAGCCGAGCGGGCCGGCGAAGTCTTCCGGCCGATGCACGACCGCGATCGAGATCTTGCACCCGGCCCCGTGCAGGGCGTTCGCGGTCTGGGTGTACCACGCGGTGAAGCGATCCCTGTCCTCGAGATTGATGTTCTCAATGTCGAATTGGATCCCCCAGAAGCCGTTGTCCCTGCACAAGGCGACGAGCGCACGCGTCGCCCGGCCGCGCGCGGCCGTGTCGGCCAGCAGGCGCCGCAGCGACGGCTGATGGAAGCCCTCGTTCACGACGAGCGGCATCACCTTCACGCTGTGCCGCTTCGCGAGATCCACGACGCGGCGGTCGATGCTGCCCCACACGATGCCGAGACTGTCCACCGTGTATACCTGGGGCCCGAGGATGGTGACCTGGTCGATATGCCGGACCAGGCTGGTGTAGCTCTGCTCGGTGTCCACATAGTAGAAAAGCCGCTCGACCTGCTGCGCGGCGAGCGGCGCCGCACCGAGGGCAAGCGCAAGCGCGAGTCCGGCAAGCCTCTCCATGGCGTTCCTCACTGTTGTTCCGTGACGAGTTCGTCGTTACGTTGTGCCAGTTCACAGGAGGCCGCCAGTTGACTGCACGATCGCCCCAGGCCGCCCCGTCCCCTCGCTCCTCCCCCCCCAAGACCATCGAGGGGCCGCGCGAGACCGAGCGGCTTCGGACCATCATTGTCCCCGAGCATGACGACCTCGCTCTGCTGGTGGCCGACCGGATCGTCGAGACGATCCAGCGCGAGACGGCGGCGCGCGGCCACTGCGTGCTGGGCCTCGCCACCGGCAGCACGCCGTTGGGGATCTACCAGGAGCTGATCCGGCGCCATCGGGCGGGCGAGGTGAGCTTCGAGCGGGTCATCACCTTCAATCTCGACGAGTACTACCCGATGGCCGCGGACAGCCCGCACAGCTACCGGCGCTACATGTGGGAGAACTTCTTCGCGCACGTGGATATCCGGCCGGAGCACGTCCACATCCCGGACGGCGCGGCGCCGCGCGACCGGGTGGCCGAGCAGTGCGCCGCGTACGAGCAGGGGATCGCCGCGGCGGGCGGCCTGGACTTCCAGATCCTCGGGATCGGCAAGACGGGGCACATCGGCTTCAACGAGCCCGGGTCCTCGGCCGACTCGCGCACCCGGCTCGTCACGCTCGACACGGTCACGCGCAAGGACGCGGCGGGGGACTTCTTCGGCGAGGACAATGTCCCGCGCGAGGCGCTCACGATGGGGGTGGCCACGATCCTCGAGGCCCGCGAGATCGCGCTGATCGCCACGGGGGAGCACAAGGCGGCGATCGTGCAGCGAGCCGTCGAGGGCGAGGTCTCGCCGGACGTGGCGGCCACGTTCCTGCAGCGCCATGCCGCGGCCACGGTCTATCTGGACCTCGCCGCCGCCGCCGAGCTCACGCGCATCCGGACCCCGTGGGTCCTGGCCCCGGTCGAATGGACGCCGCCGATCGTGGAGCGGGCGGTCGTATGGCTCGCCGAGCGGACCGGGACGGCGATCCTCAAGCTGGCGGCGCGCGATTACGCGGAGCATCACCTGAGCCCGTTGCTTTCGGCGTTCGGCGCCCCGGGGCCGATCAACGGCCAGGTGTTCAACCGGCTCCGGGACAAGATCCGCGGGCGGGCGAAGCTGCCGGCGCACCAGCGCGTGTTGGTCTTCTCGCCGCACCCGGACGACGACGTGATCTCGATGGGCGGCGTGCTGCGCAAGCTGTGGGAGAACGAGAACACGATCGTCGTGGCGTACATGACGAGCGGCAACATCGCGGTATTCGACCACGACGTGCGGCGGCACCTGGATTTCGTCGAGCGGGCGGCGGGGACGCTGGGGCTCGACGCGGCCCGCGCCCAGGCGCGGCGGCTCGACATCGAAGCCCAGCTCGAGCGCAAGACCCCGGGCGCCGTGGACATCCCCGAGGTACAGCACCTCAAGCGCGTGATCCGCGAATCGGAGGCCGTCTCGGCCCTCGAGGCGGTGGGCCTCCCCCGGTCCGCCGCGCGGTTCCTCGATTTACCGTTCTATCGCACGGGCGAGGTGCGCAAGCGCCCCGTGGGCGAGGAAGACATCGCGATCGTCCGCCGGCTGCTCGAGGAGCTGCGTCCCGATCTGGTGTTCGTCGCGGGCGACCTGTCGGACCCGCACGGCACGCACCGCACCTGTCAAACCGCGATCGAGCGGGCGCTCGCGGCGTCGAGCATCGAGCGGCCCGAGGTGTGGCTGTACCGCGGGGCCTGGCAGGAGTGGTCGCTCACCGAGGCCGACGTGCTGGTCCCGCTGTCGCAGGACGAGCTGCGCGCCAAGATCTTCGCCATCTTCAAGCACCAGTCTCAGAAGGACACCGCCCCGTTCCCCGGGGCGCACGACGACCGGGAGTTCTGGCAGCGCGTCGAGGCGCGCAACCTCGAGACGGCGGCGCGCGCCGACCGGCTGGGGTTGCCGGAGTACTACGCCATGGAAGCCTATCGAATTCCTTCACCCAAGGAGTCCGAGCCATGAACACAATGACCGCCCGTGGGTTGGGTCTTGCCGTAGTGGTGGCCGTCTGGACCGCGATTTCGCACTATGGGAAGATCCCGTTGCAACTCTGGCCGGTGATCGTCGGCCTGGCGTGCTTCGTCGCCGCGGGCGGCGGGATTCCGGCGCTCCAGAAGGCGGCAGCCGGCACCGTGTCCGGCGTGGTGTGGGCGCTGCTGTATGTCAACGTCTCCGGGGCGCTGGGGCGGCAGGAAATCCTGGACGCGCTCGTGCTCGGGGCCGCCGTGTTCGGCATGGTCTTCCAGGCGCGCGTCCCGCTCCTGGCGTTCACCGCGGGTGCCATTGCCGGCGCCGGAGTCGCGCTGGGCGTCTTGGGCTTCCGGACCGCCACGCTCCAGGGCGGGATCCGCGTGGCGATCGCGCTCGTGTTGGGGACGGGGCTCGGCTACGCCGCCGAGTGGGTGACCGGGATGATCAAATCGCGGACCGCCTAGCGGTTTGTCAGAGAACCGTCAGCCCGCCCCGCCCCCCCCGCGGGCTGGTTGCCCACGCCGAGCCGTGGACGGATTCTTCAAGTCATGGCTCTTCGGGTGACTCGCGGGACGGTGGTAGCAGGGCTGCTCGTGCTCTCGTTCCTGGTCGCGGTCGTATTGGCGATCCAGGCCTACGGAGCCGCGCGCTACCACCGCACGCAGGCCGAGCAGGTGCTGCGCGACTACGCCCGGCTGGCAGCCGCCCGGTTCGCGCAGCGGACGTGGCAGAATTTTTACTACCACGCCTTCGCCCCGACGCTCGAAGCGCTGTACCGTAAGGCGGGGCGGCCGGGCGGGTCGCTGCCGACCCCGCCCCATCTGGCCGCGCAACTGGACGAATACGCCCGGCCGTTCGCCGCGGGGGCGCGCTACACGCTGCGGCTCGATCTCCGGACGGGGGCGCTCACCACCGCGGGCGGGACGCCCACGCGCGCCGCGCGCCGCTGGCTCGCGGAGGCGCTTCCCGCCCACCGCCGCACCGTCTATTCCGCCGAGGAGAAGGTCGCCGCCGTCATCGACACCGCCGCCGGGGACGCGCGCGCCGTGGTGTACACCGTGGTGAAGAATGCCGTGCTCGGTTTCGAAGTCGACCCCCGGTCGCTCGCCCCGTACTACAACCTCATGGCGGACAAATTTCCGTTGCTGCCGCGGCCGCTGACGGGGGGCGTCATCTACGACTCGCTCGGCTCCATCATCGTGCGCTATCACAACGGCGTGGAGCTGTATCGCTCTCCGGTGCAGTACGAGCGGACGTTCGTCGCCCGCGACAGTCTGGACGCCACGATGGGAGGCCTGGAGGTCGAGGTCGCCCTGCGGCCCGAAATGACGCCGAAGCTCGTCATCGGCGGGCTCCCCCGGTCGCGGCTCCCGCTCATCCTCGGCCTGCTGGGCGTGACCGCGGTGCTGATCGGGACCGCGCTCGTCCAGCTGCGCCGCGAGTACGAGCTGGCGCGGCTGCGCACCGACTTCATCTCCGGCGTCTCCCACGAGCTGCGCACGCCGCTCGCGCAGATCCGGATGTTCTCCGAGACGCTGGTGCTCGGCCGCGTGCGGTCGGACGAGGAGCGGCATCGCTCGCTCGCCATCATCGACCAGGAGGCGCGCCGTCTCACCCACCTGGTGGAGAACCTGCTGCACTTCTCCCGCTCCGAGCGGCAGGTGGCGCGCGTCGCGCCCGAGCCGACGGCCTTCGCGCCCCTGGTGCAGGAAGTCATCGAGGGGTTCGCGCCGCTCGCCGCGGCGCGGCAGGTGGCGCTGCGCGCCGAAGTGTCCGCCGGCCTGGTCGCGCCGGTCGATCCCGGCGCCCTGCGCCAGATGCTCCTCAACCTGCTCGACAATGCCGTCAAGTACGGACCGCCCGGTCAGACCGTGACGGTCGGGGCGACCGGGATGAAAGAGGGGGCGGACGGGCACAACGGCGCGGCGCGGCTGTGGGTGGACGACTGCGGCCCGGGCATCCCGCATGCCGACCGCGAGCGGGTGTGGGAGCGGTTCTGGCGGCTCGAACGGGACCGCGACACGGCGGTCGCCGGGAGCGGGATCGGCCTGGCGGTGGTGCGCGAGCTCGCCGGCCTGCATCACGGGCGCGCCTGGGTGGAAGACGCCGCATCCGGCGGATCGCGCTTCGTCATCGAGCTGCCGGCATGAGTGCCAAGCGCATCCTCGTGATCGAGGACAATCCCGATCTCGCGTACGGGTTGCGCAACAACCTCGAGATCGAAGGCTACGACGTCGAGGTCGCGGGTGACGGCACCAAGGGCCTCGCCCGCGCGCGCACGGGCAAGCCCGATCTCGTCATCCTCGACCTGATGCTCCCGGGGCTGGACGGCTTCCGGGTGCTGCGGACGCTGCGGGAGGGCGGACACGGCATGCCGGTACTGATCCTGACGGCGCGCGGCGAGGAAGCCGACAAGGTCCGCGGTCTGCGGCTCGGGGCCGACGACTACGTCACCAAGCCGTTCGGCGTGCTCGAACTGCTGGCCCGCGTCGAGGCCCTGTTCCGCCGCACGTCGCCGCGCGGCAACGGCGCGGCGCCCCCACCGGCGGTGGAGCGGTTCGGAGAGGTGGAGGTCGTGACCGCGTCACGCACCGTGGTCCGCCGCGGCGAGCCCGTGATCCTCACGCCGAAGGAGTACGACCTGCTCGTCACGCTGCTGCGCCGCAACGGCGCCTGCGCGACCCGGGTGGAGCTGCTCACCGAGGTCTGGGGGTACAGCGCGGAAGTCATGAGCCGCACCGTGGACACGCACGTCGCCGAGCTGCGCCGCAAGCTCGAACCCGACCC
>DASYRJ010000011.1:0-36103 GCA_036004525.1 Gemmatimonadales bacterium
GAACGACGGGATCTTCTTCGAAGCGGGCCGCTGCCGCATGGAAGTGTGGGTCGACGGTGTGCGAAGCCCGTTCGACGTAGATGCGACCCCGGTGGACTGGATCGTCGGAATCGAGATCTACGCGGGCCCCGCGGCGACGCCGCCGATCTTCGGGACGGGGCCCTGTGGCGTGATCGCGATCTGGACCGTGGCAGTGAAGCGATGAACCTGGAAAGGAGCGGCTCATGACAAAGACTGGTCTGTTGATGCCCGTCCTGTTGGCTGCGGCCCCGCTCGCGACGTGGGCGCAGACCGGGACGGTCGCCGGGCGCGTGCGCAACGAGCGCGGCGGCGCGCCCATCGCGGCGGCCCAGGTCACGATCGCGGGACTCAACCTCACCACGCTGACGGGGGCGGACGGCTCGTTCACCCTCGCCCGCGTGCCGCCGGGGCGTCAGGAGCTGCGAGTGTCTCGCATCGGCTACCGCGTCGCCACCACTCCCGTCGACGTGCTGGCCGATCAGACGGTGCAGGCGAACGTGGAGATGGGGGAGGTTCCGCTGGCCCTCGACGAGATCGTCGTCACCGGGACCGTGGGACAGGCGCGGCGGCGCGAGGTGGGCAACGAGATCGCCCAGATCAAGACCGCCGATATCGCACAGCCGGTACCGACTCTCGAGGCTCTGCTCCAGGACCGCACGGCCGGCATCGTCATTCCCGCGGGGACCGCCGAGATGGGGTCGGGCCAGGCGATCCGGCTGCGCGGCAACGCCAGCCTGTCGCTCGTCAGCTATCCGCTCGTGTACATCGATGGCGTCCGCCAGACCGGTTCCGGGTACCGAAGCACGCGGTCCGGCGGCCAGACCAGCATGATCAGCGACATCGACCCGGCCACGATCGACCGCGTGGAGATCATCAAGGGGCCCGCGGCCACGGCGCTGTATGGAACCGAAGCCGCGGCTGGCGTCATGCAAATCTTCACCAAGCGGGGTACGTCCGGCCGGACCGTCTGGACGTTCCAGACGGACCAGGGCGTACGCTGGGTCCAGGCGTGGGGTTCGAAGCCAGGCAGGTACGCCGAGGGTCTCCTCGATTCCACCTTGAGCGGAACCGCCACACAACCGTGCATTGCCCTCCACGGCGCCGCGGCGCATTCAGGCTGCCACCGCCCCTACCACGACATGGACCCGTACCTGCGGCAGCCTCACCGCGAGCGGTATACCATCTCCGTAACGGGCGGCAGCGACCAGGTGCGGTTCTTCTCATCGGCCACGGGCGACGGAGGCGGGGGGATCCTGCCGAATGACCGCGACCTGCGGTATCAGGTGCGCGGCAACATGAGCGTCCAGCCCTCGTCCAAGGTGACCCTCGACGTTTCGTCAGCCTACAGCCGCTATCGCTTCGACCTCACAGGCTACAACAACACGCTCGAGGGTCTGTATTTCCAGGTGGTCCGCCGGCCGCTGAACACCCTCGCCTCGGACAACTACGCGGTGCTCGACAGCATGCTGCAGCTGCAGAACGGCCAGGTCAACGACCGCATGATCCTCGGCGTCACGGCCACCTGGGCGCCGCTCCGGGGCATGAGCCACCGGCTCACGGTGGGCTACGACGATGCCCGAACGGAGCAGACGTTCGTGCGGCCGTACAACTTCATCATCGAACGCCAGGGCCGCATCGGGCTGACCGAGTGGTCGAGTCATTCATTGTCCGCGGACTACGTTGTGAGCCAACAGCTGTCGCTGTCGGGCAGTCTGAACGCCACCGTGTCTGCGGGCGGCCAGCTGGTCCGGCGAGAAGAGCAGCAGGTGACGCTGGAGGGAGTGGGGTTGCCGGGACCGGGCGATCACACGGTCAGCTCGGCGAGCACGCAGCTCGCTCCGGACGTCAGAGACCAACGGGTGATCACGGGCGGCTTCCTGCTGCAGAGCCTCTTCGCCTTGAGGGACCGGTACTTCCTGACCGCCGGCGTGCGGGTCGACGGCAACAGCGCGTTCGGCCGGGACCTGGGGCTCCAGGCCTATCCCAAGGGGAGCGCGTCGTACGTCATTTCCGACGAGCCGTTCTGGCCGGAGGGGCTGGGCACCATGAAGCTGCGCGCCGCGTACGGTTGGGCCGGTCGGGCGCCGGGCGCGTTCGACGCCATCCGCACCTGGACGCCGCAGCTGTTCGCCGGGGGTGGCGGGACCGCGATGATCCCACGCAACCCGGGCAACCCGCTGCTCGGTCCCGAGCGCTCCCAGGAGATGGAGGTGGGCTTCGACGCGTCCGTCCTCAAGGAACGGTTGACGGCCGACTTCAGCTGGTACACCCGAGTGACCAACAACGCGTTGTTTAACGTCACGCGCCCCCCGTCCATGGGCAATCCCAACGCCCAACTGGAGAACGTTGGGCGGTTCGAGAACAAGGGGATCGAGCTGAGCCTGATCGGCAGGATCGTCGAGCAACGGGAGTTCGGCATCGAGGTTGCCGCGTCGCTGGCGACCAACTTCAGCAAGGTGTTGCAGGTCGGCACCGCTACGGTGAATGCGATAGTGGTGGGCCAGCCTGCGCCGGTCGTGCGTTCGCGGAAGTTGAAGAACGCGTTCAAGTTCGAAGACCCGCAATTCGAAGACGACACGCTGGGTTTTTACGGCCCGAACCTGCCCACCTACGTGGTGACGGTGTCTCCCACCATCCACTTCCCGCGGAACGTGACGCTCACGGCCCGGGGCGAATACCAGGGTGGTGCGTGGATCAGCCAGGCGGCGGCGAATTTCCTGGCGCAGCGGGGACCCTACGGTACGCCGAGCTGCGACGAGGTGTACCGGATCGTGCCGTGGTCGGAGTATGACGGCCCCACGGGGACGAGGAGGACGCACCCGAACCTGGGGCGGGTGCGGGCGGTCGACCGCGCGCGATGCTATCGGACCAGCGACGGGGATCTCTTCAAGTGGCCGGCCGATTTCCTCAAGCTGCGCGAGGTCACGCTGCAGGCGCCGCTGCCGTTCCAGCTCAAGGGCACGCAGTCGACGATCGTGACGCTGTCGGTGCGCAACATTCTCACGCTCCTGGACCCGCGCAACCGGTCGCAGGATCCTGACGCGGGCGCCACGGGAAATACCGTTGAAGGATTGACGTTCCAGTTCCTCGACGCGATCCCGGCCCCGGCGGAGTTCACCGTTTCGTTCCGGACCACTTTCTGAAGGGGCGACGATGAAAACGATCAAAGGGATCCCCGTCGCCACGGCACTCGTGTTGGCCGCCTGCGGCTTCGACGTGACCAACCCGGGTCCCGTCCCGGACGAGGTGCTCGATGACCCCGGCGCGTACGCATCGATCGTCCGGGGGGTGCAGTTCAACCTGTCTCGCGCCGTGTCGATCGACGCGTACTATGGCGCCGTGGCGGCAAAGGAGTATTCCACGTCGGGCCGGGTCATCGCGACCAAGCTGCCGCTGGCATTCGGGCAGCTGACCGTCGATGACATGGCGGGCGGCGCCGGCACCTGGAACTGGTCGCACAGCGCGCGCTGGCAGGCGGAGAATGGTGTCGAGCGCCTGCGGAGGGTGCTGGGCGCCGACTTTGCCACGAACCGGTTTGCGGGGCAGCTCCTGATGTACGCCGCGCTCAGCAACCGGGTGCTCGGCGAGAACATGTGCGAGGCGGTGATCGACGGCGGGCCGGCGCAGCCGAACACCGTGCACCTGACCCGCGCCGAGACCTTAGCGACCGAGGCCATCGACGTCGCCACGGCCGCCAACGACGTGGCGACCGCGAACGCCGCCCGCGCGGTACGAGCCTCGGTACGCCTGTACCTCGGGAAGTTCGCCGAGGCGGCCATCGATGCGGCGGCGGTGCCGACGAGCTTCGTGTTAAGCGCGCCGTTCGATGAGCAACTGCGGAACATCATCGTTGAATCGAACGACTTCATGCTCAGTGGCAGCACGGGGTTCCGCGCCCACACGGTATGGCGCACGTTCTTCGAGAACTACTACCGGACCACCGGCGACCCGCGAACCCAGTGGGACAGTTTGACTTCTCCGGCCACCGCCAGGTTCGGCGAGTTCACGAACATTCTGTGGGATTTTCAGCGGAAGTACACCGCGTACGGCTCAGCGATCAGGCTGGCGAGCGGGCGTGAGATGCGGCTGGTCGAAGCGGAAGTCGCACTGCGCAACAACGACGTCACGACCGCGATGACTTTGATCAACGGCATTCGCACGGCCGTGAACAGCCGCTTCAACGGCCAACCCCTCCAACCATGGACGGCGTCCACGGTCCCGGAAGCATGGGATGCCTTGAAGCGTGAGCGCAGCATCGAGCTGTGGCTCGAGGCCCGTACGATGGGTGACCTGCGCCGCTGGATCGCCGATGGGACGTACCCCTCGATGTTCACGATCGGACCGGAGAATGACGTGGCGAACCGGATCCGGTTGTGCCTCCCGATCACGCGCGGGGAACGCCAAACAAACCCAAACCTGTCGCGCACGCCGAACGATCCGACCAACCCGATCTTCGACGGATCCGTCGCGCCCTGGTAACGACCCTTCCCTGGCTAAAGCCTGGGCTCGGCCGGCACTGTCCTCAAAGACAGCGCTGTGCCGAGCCCACGCTTCAGCGTGGGAACTGAGCGGGCCGGATTGCCGGGACCCTCGATCAGGTCTAGCTTGCGACACCCATGATCGCAATCGCCTTCGCCACGCTCCTGCAGGCCACACCGGTCCCGGCGGACTCGGGCGAGCTCCACCTGCGCAACATCCGCCAGCTCACCTTCGGCGGCCAGAACGCCGAAGCGTATTTCTCGCGCTCCGGACGCCAGCTCATCTTCCAGCGCCAGGACGCCGACTCGGGCTGTGACCAGCAGTACGTGATCAACGTGGACGGCACGGGCATGCGGCGCGTGTCGAGCGGGGCGGGCCGCACCACCTGCGGGTATTTCTTCGACGGCGACCGGCGGATCTTCTACTTCAGCACCGAGCACCTCGGCCCCGCATGCCCGCCGCGCCCAGACTACTCGCTCGGGTACGTCTGGGCGCTGTACGACTACGACCTCTACGTCGCCGACTCGGGGGGCCGCGGGACGCGCCGCCTCACCACCAACCCCGGCTACGACGCCGAGGGCACCCTGTCCCCCGACGGCAGCACGATCGTCTTCACGTCGCTCCGGGACGGCGACCTCGACATCTACACGATGCGCATCGACGGCACGAACCTCCGGCGCCTGACGCACACCCTGGGCTACGACGGCGGCCCCTTCTTCTCCCCCGACGGCAAGCAGATCGTGTACCGGGCGTGGCACCCCGAGACGGCGCAGGACTCGGCCGACTTCGTGTCGCTGCTGCGCCAGAACCTCGTGCGGCCTACGCGCATGGAGATCTGGATCATGGACGCGGACGGCGGCCACCAGCGGCAGGTGACGAGCCTCGGCGGGGCGAGCTTCGCGCCGTACGTTCACCCCGACGGCCGCCGGATCATCTTCGCCTCGAACTACCGCAATCCGCGCTCGCGCAACTTCGATCTCTACCTGGTCAATCTCGACGGCACGGGGCTCGCGCAGGTGACCACGAGCCCCGAGTTCGACGCGTTCCCGATGTTCTCCCCCGACGGCCGCCGGCTCGTGTGGGCGTCGAACCGCCACGGGCGGGTGCGGGGCGAGACGAACATCTTCGTCGCCGATTGGGTCGAGCACCCGTGACCGCGCCCGGCCCGCTCTCCCCCGCGCCCCGCAAGACGTTCCGGGACGAAGCGATCAGCTGGGCCAAGGCGATCGGCGTCGCCTTCGTCATCTGGGTGTTTCTCCGGTCGTACCTGATCGAGGCGTTCCGGATCCCGTCGGCGAGCATGGAGAATACGCTGCTCGTCGGCGACTTCCTCTTCGTCAACAAGGTGGCGTTCGGCGGCGAGCTCGAGATCCCGCTCACCGGGATCCACTTCCTGCGTCTCCCCGGCTACGCCACGCCGCAGCGCGACGAGGTCGTGGTGTTCCGCTCGGTCGAAGACTCGACGCCGAACCTGAACATCGTCAAACGGGTCATCGGCGGGCCCGGCGACACGCTCCAGATGGTGCGCGACACGGTGATCCGGAACGGCCGGCGCCTCGACGAGCCGTACGCCCTGCACACCGCGCTCACGCCGGTGTCGACCGAGGAGTTCCAGCTGCGCCAGATCCGCACGCGCCAGCTGCCGTACTACATCGGGCCCGACACCGCGCGCTACCGGCCCACCACGCACGACTGGGGCCCCTTGGTCGTGCCGCCGGACCATTATTTCATGATGGGGGACAACCGCGACGAGTCGTACGACAGCCGCTTTTGGGGCTTTTTGCCGCGGGCGCACATCCGCGGGCGGCCCCTCTTCATCTACATGAGCTTCGCCAGCGATCCGTTCCGCATCCGCTGGAACCGGCTGCTGCGGCACCCCTCCTGACGTCCATCCCCCATCCGGCCCCGCCCGCGACGCGTAGCTGCTGGAGGGCCCAGGCGTGTTGCTACCGCGGGCGATCCGGCCCAGTTTCGAACACCGAGGCGCATGGATAGCGACCGCTCGCTCGTGCAGCGCATGGCAGCAGGCGACGAGCGTGCCCTAGGCGAGCTGTACGACCGCCACGGGCGCGTGACGTACGCCCTGGCCTATGCCATCGTGGGCGAGAGGGCCGACGCCGACGAGGTGGTCGTGGACGCGTTCGGGCAGGCGTGGCGCACCGCGGCGCAATTCGATCTGGGGCGCGGCAGTGTGGCGGCATGGCTCACTACCATTGCCCGCACGCGCGCCCTGGACTTGGTGCGCGCCCGCGGGCGCAGGTCGCGGGCGCTGGAGCGCGCCGCGCTGGAGTTTGGGGAGGGCGTCGCGAGCCCGGTGGCACCGGGCGAGGCGCCGGACCGCGACGCCGAGCGCGCCGAGGCCCGGCGCCTCGTCACCGGGGCGTTGGCGGCGCTGCCCGGGCCGCAGCGGCGGGCGATCGAGTTGGCCTACTTCGGCGGGTTGTCGCAGAGCGAAATCGCCGCTGCGCTCGGCGAGCCGCTGGGCACGGTGAAGACGCGCATCCGCGACGGCATGGCGAAGCTGCGCGATCTGCTGGGGGACGCATGACCGAGCACGAGTTGCTGGCGCTGGCCGCACCGTACGCGCTGGACGCGCTGGATGGGGAAGAGCGCGCCGCGTTCGAGGCTCACCTGGCCCAGTGCGAGCGGTGCCGCGCCGAGGTCACCTCGTTCCGCGATGTGGCGGGCCGACTGGCGCTCGCGGTTCCGACGATCGAGCCCGCGCCCGGCCTGCGCGACCGCGTGACGGCCGAAGCCCGGCGGGTGCGCCCGCTCGCATCTCGCATCCCGTGGCTCGCCGCCGCCGGATTCGTTCTCGCGGCGCTGCTGGGCGGCGCCTGGCTGCGCGAGCGGGTCGCCCGCCAAGTGCTCGAAGCGCGCGTCGCCGAGCAGCGCGAGCTCCTCGCCACGCTGCTCGCACCGGACGTCGGCGTTGCGACCCTCGCGGCGACGGGCAAGCCGCCGTCGGCGCGGCTCTTCTGGAACCCGCAGCGGCAGCGGGTGGTGATGGCGGTGTTCGACCTGCCGCCCGCGCCGGCCGGCCGCACCTACCAGCTGTGGGCGATCGCCACCGGCAAGCCGCCCGTCAGCCTCGGCATCTTCAATACCGGAGCCGATGGGCGGGTGACGGCGGCGATGGACGTCCCCGCGGGCCTCGCGTTCACCCTCACCGCGGTGACCGAGGAGCCGGCGGGGGGTTCGCCGCAGCCGACGCAGAATCCCTTCCTCGTGGGTTCGGTCCAGCGAACGGAATAGCAGCCCGGCAATCCGACTGCTCCCGGCGGGCGTAGAGACGATGTCGACTCTACGCCCGTTCTTCCTTTCTCTGGCAGGAGTGAACCATGCGCCGCCTCGTTACGCTGAGCCTGGTGCTGGTCGCCGCCGCAGCGATCGGCGTCACGCGATGGACCAACGCGTCCGACCACAGGGACAGCGCGCTCCTGGCTGCCGACGAGGCAGCCGACATCGCGGACGTCTACACGTTCCGCAGCCCGACCAACCCGGACAATCTCGTCCTGGTAATGACCGTGTCCGGCTTCATCCCGCCGGCCGAAGCCAGTACCACCTTCTTCGACCCAAACGTGCTCTACCAGTGGAAGATCGACAACAACGGAGACGCGGTCGAAGATCTCGTGATTCAGGCCAACGCCACGGGCTCGGCTGGCGACCAAACGATGCACTTCCGAGGACCGGCGGCGCCGGCGCAGACCGGGGTCGTCAATCGCGTCATCCGCGGCGCAACGCAGATTGCGGTGCCGGTGAGCAACGGTGCGAGCCCGATCGTCGGCGCAAACCGCGGGATCAAGGTGTTCGCCGGCGTGCGCGATGATCCCTTCTTTTTCGACCTCGCGCGGTTCAAGGAAATCGTCGGCGGCCTGGCGAGCAGCTTCAACAACCCAGGCACCGACGCCTTCGCCGGCACCAACGTACTGGCGCTCGTCATCGAGCTGCCCAGCGCGATGCTTGGCGGCACGAAGCTGGGCGTCTGGGGCACGACGAGCCGCCTCCAGCTCTAGTCGGCCGTCCTTCAAAGGAGATATCGAGCCATGCAACGCATCGGGAAGATTCTACTGGTGCTCCCCCTGCTCGGGCCGGGCACGCTCGCCGTGGCCGCTTGTGGCCGAGAGGGTACTGCACCTGCGGCTCCGGGTATGGAGGCCAGCGTGGTGATGAACATGGACTTGGCGCAGGAAGATCGTTTCGGGCTCCCGGCGATCGCGACGGTGTTCATCCCGACGAGCCTCAAAGACGCCTACAACCGGGCCGCGCCGTCCGGGGACGTGGCCACCTTCAAGAGCCTGATCGTCGAGAAGCTGATGGCGTTCGGCCAGGACGCGACGTCGGCTAACGCGCTGGCAAGTGCGCTTACACCCGATATCCAGCCGATCGACCTGTCGCAGCCCACAGGCTTCCTGAACGGTCGGAAGCTCGACGACGACGTGATCACGGCAGAGCTAGGGCTCATCTTCGGCTCAAACGCCGACTTGAACGACGACCACGTGGACGCAAACGACAAGCCCTTCCTCGCGACGTTTCCCTATCTCGCCGGGCCGCACGTCCGGTGACGCGCACCAGCGCCTTCTGGTTCGCCGCTGCGACGATCGTCGGGGTCGCGATGGTGACTTCGCCCGCCGGCCGGCGCGGCCGGCTGGTGGTCGCGCCGACCGACACGGCCATCACGTCGCGCAGCATCGCGTTCTTCGAGGAGCGGCTCGCGCGCGATCCACACAACTACCTTGCGGGAGGAAGGCTCGTCGCGCGGTATCTGATGCGGTTCCAAGTGAGCGCGAACCTCACGGACGTGAGACGGGCGGAAGCTGTCGCGCGGTCCTTTCTGCCGGTCGTATCGGACACTGCCGGCGCCTACGCCCGGCTCGGGATCGTCTATCTCACGCAGCACAAGTTCGCAGAGGCGTACGACGCGGCGCGCCGGGCCGTGGCCTGGAATCCGAGGAACGAAGAGGCGCTCGGCTTGCTGTTCGACGCGGCCGTTGCCACCGGCCGCTACGTGGTCGCCGAGTCGACGCTCGGTCGGCTCACGCCGGGTCGGTTATCGCATCAGCTGCGGCTCGCGCATATGCTCACGGCGCAAGGCCGGCTGGCGGGCGCGTATTACGCGATGGACCGGGCGTGCCGCCAGCTCGCGCGCGCCCAAGTCAGGCCGCAAGCGGTCGCCTGGTGCGTGACCGAGTTGGCCAAGATCCAGCACGCCCGGGAGGGGGAGGCGGCCGCGGCCGCGCTGTACCGGCGGGCCTTGCGGATCCAGCCGGGCTACCGGGCCGCCCGGGAGGGGCTCGGCGATCTCGCCTACGCCCGTGGCGACTGGGCCGAAGCCGGGCGGGTCCTGCTGGGCATTGCCGTCGACGCCCATCCCGACCTGTATCTGCGCCTGGCCGAGGTGCACCGCGCCCTTGGCCACCCGGCCGCGGCCGACGGCTGGGAACGAGTGTTCCTGCGGGTCGCGCGCGCCCCGGAGGCGGAAGCGCTCTACGCCCATCCGCTCGCGCTCTACTACGCGGCGCGAGCGATGACACTCGATACCGCCCTGGCCATCGCGCGGCGCGACGTGTCGCGACGGCCGGCTGTCGAGAGCTACGACGTGCTGAGCTGGGTGCTATTCCAGCGCGGTGAACTGGTCCGCGCGCTCACGGCCTCAAACCGGGCTCGGAGCTGGGGTGCGCCCAGTCCGACTATGGACTACCACCGGGCGCGCATCCTCGCCGCACTCGGTCGCAACGGGGAAGCTGGGGCCTTGATGACCCGAGCGCTCGAACGGCCTAGCCTCCTCGAGGCGCACGTGCAGCAAGAGTTACGGAAGCCCCGAAGCTAGGTCCCCGCCGGACGCAGGATGACGTCCACGCCCATGTGGACGGTGTTCCAGCGCTTCATCACCACGCCCATCCCCAGCGCCCATTTCGACATCTGAAACTCGTTGGTCAGGGCGCTCGCCGGCACGGAGAACTGTGCCCGCACGCGGAACCCCGCCGCATCGTGCCATGCCGCCACCGGCGCGCGGGTCGGGTGCGAGACGCCGTGCACCGCGAAGGAGCCGACCGCGGTCGCGTGAATGGTGTCGCTCCCGATCGACCCGGGCCGGACGTCCACCAGGCTGTCGATGGTGAACGTGAGCTCCGGGTAGCGTGCCGTTTCGAGCACCGCCCGGCGCGCGTACAGGTCGCGCATCTTGAGCCCCGTAAACAGTGAATCCGCGATCACGGTCACCGTGCCGCGCACGCCGCGCCACCGCACGGTGTCGGCGGCGGTCACGTCGCCGCGCACCGCCTCCCGGCACAGCGGTCGGACCCGGTAGCGCGGGAACAGCGGGATGCGCGAGTCGCTGCGGCCCGCGGCGACCGTCTGAGGACGGGTCCCGTAGTCCGTGAATTGGCCGGGGTCGCGTCCCTCGCCCGGCTGCCACGATGGATCGGCGGGGCAGGTCGTGGCCCAGAGGTGCTCGTAGTGGGGGTCGATCTGCCACCAGGCGAGGCTCGTCTGGGGGTCGATGACCCAGCGTGCCGGGCGCGCTTGGGCGGGCAGCGCGGCAGGAAGGACCAGGAGCGCGGCAACGAGGGTCCGAGGCTGCACGCCGTGGAAACTACGCTCTTGACACACGGAGGGCGACGGCGAAAGGTATGGGGGTTCGTGGTCGAACCGGGCGTTTCAGTTTTCACCACGGCGGGGAGAGTGTGAGTATGGCGCTGGAATGGAGGCGCGGCTCGCTGCTCGCGGGCCTGTTCGTGCTGGGGGTGGGGTTGGGGGTGGGGGGGGGGACCGCAGCGGCACAGGCGCCGGCATGCGCGGTGCAGCCGGACGCTGCGCTCGCCAAGCGCGGCCAGTCGCTGTTCTCGAGTCGCGGGTGCGTCGGCTGCCATTCGATCGGCCAGGGGAAGCGGGCCGGCCCCGATCTGGCCGGCGTGACGCAGCGCCGCGACCTCGACTGGCTGCGGCGCTGGATGAAGAATCCCACGCCGATGTTCGAAACCGATTCTCTCGCCAAAGCGCTGCTCGCCCAATTCAACAATACCCGGATGCCGAACCTTCGTCTCAAGGACGATGAAGTGGAGGCGCTGCTCCACTACATCGCGCAGGAAAGTCACGAGAAGTGCTCGCAGTGAGCAGTCAACGGTCCTGGAGGAAGGAGGCCACACGATGCGTCGCTTCGCGGTAGCATTTGGTATCGTGGCACTAGGGGCCCTGACACTGGCGCCGTCCGAGGCCGGTGCCGTTCCGTCGTTCGTGCGACAGACCGGCATGACCTGTGCGCAGTGTCACGTCATGTTCGGTGCCCCCGTGCCGAACTTCACGTTCACCGGGAAGAAATTCCGGATGAACGGGTATCGCGTTCCGTTCGTGACCGAGCGGATCGAGGCGGGGAAGGAAGGGGCGCTGGGGGGCAAGCGGTTGAACATCTCGCTGTTCCCCTACATCTCGCTCCGGTACCAGAGCGTCTTCGCCGCGCAGGCGAAGAGCGCGACGACCGGCGTGAAAGGTCCAGTCACATCCAACCCGACGTCCCGGCTCGCGATCTTCACAGGCGGCCCGGTGGGCGATTACTTCGGACTGTGGACGGAGATGTACCTGACGCCCGACGGCAGCGCATCGGGTGAGTGGACCCTGGGCCTATTCTCGTTCGACGAGTACGATTTTCGCTACACCCGCATGAAGAACAACAACGTCTTCGGGTTGGCGTTCAACAACCAGGGGATCTCGGAAGTCTCGGGGTTCGGCCCCTGGCCGGTCAGCATCCCGCAGGAGCACAACCGTGGCGGCTTCGCCGGTTGGTCGCACCCCAACCGCGGCAACATGCTCGCCTACGCCTGGCTGAACGACAAGCTTCTGGTCACGGGCGGCCCCAGCGTCGGTCAGAACAACCTCGACTGGAAAAGACTCTCCTATCTGGGGCAGGTGGCCTACGCCGTGTTCAACTCCGATCAGAAAGAGCTCTGGGTCAATGTGATGTACCGGGGCGGGAACGACGACATCCCGATCATCACGAACACGAGTCCGACTGGCCCGAACCGCACCTGGCTGTACTCGAGCAACGTGACGGGCATCGATGCGACGCGCGTCACGGCAGGGCCCTATCTCTCCAACGACTTGGCCAAAACCAGCCGTCTCACGACCGAGGTGCGCTACGGCTTCATCGATCACGGCCCGCACAGTATGGAAGTGGCGGGACGGTTGAATTTCAACAAGGACAACTACAGGGACAACGCCTCGGCCACGCGGAACGACGTCGGCGCCGCGCTGCGCTACACCTACAACCGCACCTACGGCCTCGACCTCGGCCTGTGGAAGCCGACCACCTACCAGTTCACGGAGCGGACTGGGACGCAGCATGACATCCAGAACAAGGTCGCGTATCAGTCGTACTTCGTGTTCCAGCCGGCGATGAACATGATCCTGTCGCTGGCGTACTCGAACTCGCAGGCGCAGAGTCTGACGCTGGCCCCGACGACCGGCTGGAACTGGTCGCTGGGTGTGGATTTCCTCTTCTAGTTCGGGGCGATTTGCCTCTAGCGCCCCGTGCGGATTCCGCACGGGGCGCTCCTCGAAAGCGATGACCATGGCGGTACGTTGGATGCTCGTCGGCACGCTGGCCGCCGCCGTCGTAGTGGTGGCCTGTGCCGGTCCGTACGGGAGGATGACCGAAATCGTCAGCCAGAGCGTTCCCGGCGACAGCTTCCGGACGCTCGTCGTGATTTCCGGCGACGACGATCAGGGTGCCCTGCAGCTCACTGCCCGAGTGCGCCAGCAGCTCAACGACGCCGGGGTTTCCGCGCTGCGCCGCGGGGGGCTCTGGTCCATCGAACGCGAGGCCCTGGCGGACATCTGCCCGCTCGGGCAACCCTCGGAGGTGGACGGCCTGCTCTTCGTGTACTGGAACGAGCTCGATCTGTACGACTGCCGCACCCACAAGCCGGCCTACCAGGTGCGGGGCGGAATGCAGGGCACCGACTTGATGGTGAAGCGGCTGCTGCGGTACGTGCGACCGAAGGGATAGAGTCCATCAAGACCGGCCTCGTCGCGCTGGCTTGCGCCGGCGTCGTGCCGCTAGCCGCCCAGCAGCCCGATACTCTCCCGCCGGTCACCGTCACGGTGACGCGGGCGGACCTCCCTCTCAGCCGCCTCCCCTTCGCCGTGTCGGTCGTAACCAGGGACGACGCCGGCCGCGGGCGGCCGACCTGGGGCCTCGATGAAGCCCTCGCCGCGGTCCCCGGGGTGCTCGCCGCCAATCGCTACAACTTCTCCCTCGACCAACGCCTCGCGATCCGTGGGTTCGGCGCCCGGTCCGCCTTCGCCGTGCGGGGCGTGAAGATCCTCATCGACGGCATCCCCCAGACGCTCCCCGACGGCCAGGGCCAGCTGACGCACCTCGATCTGGGCGCGACCGACCGGATCGAAGTGCTGCGCGGGTCCGCGGCGGCGCTGTACGGCAACGCGGCGGGCGGCGTGATCAGCATCTGGACCGACCCCGCCCTGCCGGCGCGGCAGACCGGTGAGGTGCGCACCGTGGCGGGGACGTTCGACCGGCACCTGGATCGTACCTGGACCAAGTGGCAAGCCCGAGGCAGCGCTCGCGTCGGGGGCGGGGGGGGGGGCGTGACGATCAGCGCATCACGCCTCGTGTACGATGGGGCGCGCGACCACAGCGCCGCCGATCTGCGATCCCTCGGCGCGCGGCTGCGCCTGCCGCTCGCGCCCGGGTGGTCGCTCTCCGCCCTCGCCGACGTGGGTGATCAACCGCGCGCCGATAACCCCGGCGCGCTGAACCTCACCGAGCTGCACACGAACCGCGACACCGCGCCTCCGGTCAACGTCACCACGCACGCTGGGAAGGACGTCCTCCAGGGGCAGGGCGGCGTCACGCTGCGGCACACGCTCGCCGCAGGCAGTGAGGCGACGCTCACGGTGTTCGGGCTCGCGCGCGATCTCGAGAATCCGCAGACCTTCGCCTACATCCGGCTCGACCGCGCGGCCTACGGCACGCGCGCCGTGGTGTCGCGCCGCGGCGTCACGGCGGGGATCGACGTTCAGCGCCAGCGGGACGACCGCGTGAATTTCGGGAACGCCGGCGGCGTCCCCGATACGGTGCGCGCCCTCGACCAGCTGGAACACGTCACCGAGCTGGGCCCCTTCGTGCAGGGGGTCGTCGACGTCTCGCCGCGGGCGACCATCACGGCCGGCCTGCGCTACGACCGGGTGAGCTTCCGGGTGCGGGATCGCCTCGTGGGCGATTCATCGCTCGACGTCAAGTACCGCAACGACTCGGGAAGCCGCCTGATGGCGGCGCTCTCGGGCTCGCTCGGTGCGACCATGCGGGCGGCCGAGGGCGTGACGCTGTACGCCAGCGCGGGCTCCTCGTTCGAGACGCCGACGACCACGGAGCTCGCGAACCGTCCCGACACCGCCGGCGGCTTCAACCGCGACTTGAACCCCCAGCACGCCTGGACGATTGAAGCGGGCATTCGTAGCGTCGTGCAACGTACAACGTGGGACGTTTCCGTGTACCAGGCCGACGTGCGTGACGCATTGGTCGCGTTCGAGATTCCCTCGTCGCCGCAGCGGCGCTTCTTCCGAAACGCCGGGAGCGCGCGGCACCGCGGGGTGGAGCTCGCGGCCGGCGCGGGCCTCGCTCCCGGCGTGGACCTGCGGGTCACGTGGACGTATTCCGATTTCCGCTACCGCCGCTACGCATTCACCGTGGGGGGGACGACGCACGTGCTGGACGGCCGGACGCTGCCGGGGATCCCGCGGAACGCGCTACGGCTTGCCCTGCGTGCGCAGCGCCGTGCGTGGGGGGAGGTGGAGACGCTGTACGCCTCCGGCTCTCTCGTGGACGACACGCTGAGCCGCCGAACCTCGCCCTGGTGGGTCACCAACCTGCGCCTGGGCTGGGGGGGAAGGGGGCGAGGGGAGGGGGAAGGGGGGGGCGCGACGCAGGTTGCGCCGTTCGTCGCACTGCAAAACCTGTTCAACCGCAAGTATGTCGGGTCGGTCGTGATCAACGCGGCGGGCGGGCGCTACTACGAGCCGGCGCCGGGAAGGAATCTGCTGGTTGGCTTGACGGTCGGTGCCGGACGCTGAGCCATCAGGTCACTTGTAGCGATAGGTGATCCGCCCCCGTGTCAGATCGTACGGCGACAGGTCCACCGCGACGCGGTCGCCCTGGAGGATCCGGATGTAGTTCTTTCGCATCTTGCCGCTCACGTACGCCAGGACCTCGTGGCCGTTCTCCAGCTTCACCCGGAACGTCGTATTGGGCAGGACCTCGGTCACGGTGCCCATCATTTGAATCGCGTCACCTGCCACGCTGTAGTCGAGTCCTTTCCGGTCAGAGAGCGCGCGGGTCCATGGTCGCGTCCCGCGGGGGCTCGAGGCCCCGCGCGATGTAGGAGGCATGCCGGCCGCACGTGGAGCAGGTGAGGCTGATCCGCTCCGCCGGGGGTCCGACGTCGCCGGGGCGGGGGGGATGGCGCCGAGGCACCCGCTGGATAGTCCGGGTGCTGCACGACGGGCACACCAGCGGCTGGTGCTCCCGGTCGGCCGCGATGAGCGCCAGCGCTTCGGGCGCCCGAAACTCCTTGATCCCGCGTCGGCCCACGGCAACTCGCCTCCAGCCGTGGAATCTAGCCCACCCTGGAAGGCGGGCAACGGACGGCGCGAAGCGCTTTCTTGACGCCCCCGAGGGGGGGTTGTAGCTTGGCGCGACCTTCAACCCCGGAGCGGCGATCCGATGCCCGCCGAGCTCGGTGGATCGCAGATCTCGTCGCTGCTCGAGACCCTCCCCGGCATCGCCAGCGTCCTGCGCAGCCCGGTGGCGGATGCCCTCATTCGCGCTATGCGGGCTGCGGCGGGGTTGGGCGAGTTCACGCCAGAGGACGCCGAGGAGCTGGTGCGCTACGCCGTCCGGCGCGGCCTGATCGGGGCCGACGAGGGCGACCGCGTGCTCTCCGAGGTGCACGACGCCCTCAAGGCGCGGCTCCCGCGGCCGGCGTCCCCAGCCAAGAAGCCCAAGAAGAAGCCGAAGAAGAAACCCCGCCGCTAGATCCGGAAGCCCCGCACCAACCCCCGCAGCTTCTCGGCCGCCTGGAGCAGCTCTCCGGCCGACGCGGCCATCTGCTGCGTCGAGGCGCCCTGCTCCTCGGTGGCGGCCGTGACCTGCTCCGCGCTGGAGGCGTGGGAGGCCGACCGCGTCACGACGTGCTGGGTCCGCTGGCCCAGCTGCTCGGTGACGCCCTTATTCTCGTGCGCCGCCAGCGTGACGCGCTCGGCGGCCTGCTCCACCTGCTCCACCGCGGCCACGATCTCCGCCAGGCCGCGGGCCGCGCCCTCCGCCACCGACTCGATCCCCCGCACCTTCGCCTGGCCGGCGGCCATTGTCGCCGTGACCTCCTCGACCTGTTCGCGGATCACCCCCGTGGTGCGGGCCACGTCCTCCGCGGCGCGCGCCGATTCGTCCGCCAGCTGCCGCACTTCTTCGGCCACCACGGCGAAGCCGCGGCCGTGCTCGCCGGCGCGCGCCGCCTCGATCGCCGCGTTGAGGGCGAGCAGGTTCGTCTGGGAGGAGATCCGCTTGATCAGGTCCACGAAGTCGTCGATCGCGGCGCTCTGTTGCGCGAGCTCGCTCACCTGGGTCGACGTGGTTTGCACCACCTCGCGCACGTCGAGCAGCGCGCTCCCCGCCGCGGCAACGTCGCCGCGGTGCCGGTCCGCCACGGTGCGAATCTCTTCCCCCAGCCGCGCCACGCGCGCCGCCGCCTCGCCCATCTCGGCGGCGGCGCGGCGGAGCTGCTCGAGCCCCGTCTGCATCGCCCCGAGCTCCGTGCGCTGGTGCTCGGCGCCGCCCGCGATCTCGACCATCGCGCTCGATACCTCGCTCGACGAGGCCGCCAGCTCCTCGCTCACGGCGGAGAGATCGCTCGCCGAGCCCGCGATCTGATCTGCGGAGCCCACGACCTCCGTGAACACACCCCGCAGCCGCTCGCCCATCTGGCGCATCGCGTCCGCGAGCACCTGGAACTCCCGCGGCATGTGGCCGGTGGTCACCGGGCGCAGGTCGCCGCCGCCGAATCGCTCGGCCGCGGTGACGAGCCGCACCAGCGGACCCTCCACCCAGCGTAACGTGAAGACGCCCACCAGCACGCCGACCGCGGCGGTGGTGAGCAGCACCAGCCACAGGAACAGCTCCCGGCGGCCCGCCAGCGCGCCGAGCCGCAGGCCCGCCTGCGCCGCCTTTTCCGACTGCCGGGCCGACAGCTGTCGCACCAGCTGCGTGAGTTCGCTCGCCGGCCCGCGCACGGCGGCCGAATGGGTGGCCGCCTCCCGCACCCGCCCCAGGTCGAGCAATGCGTGGGCGATGGAGTACTCCACGTGAATCGAGGCTTGGAGCTGCTTGATCCGGTCCACCGTGATCCGGTCGCTCTCGCTCAGGCCTGCGAGCCCGTCGAGCTCTTTCTGGTAGCGGAACGCCGCGTCGGCCCCGGTCTGAAACTGGTCGCGCGCTTGTGGGGTCGGCCCGGTGAGGTACTGCTCCGCCGACCGGATTTCATCGAACACCGAAGTCACGAGGCCGCTCCCCACCTCGCCGGACGTGCGCAACATCTCGATCTCGGCGTCGAGCGAGCGCCGCAGGGTAGCGAGCGACGCGACGCCCACTACGGCGGCGATGACGAGTCCGGCGAACAACCCGGACAGCCCCAGGATCAGCCGCCAGCGGATCCGATCGAGCACGGCCACCCTCACTGCGCCGCCTCCGTGACGAGCCGGCCGTCCCGCACGGCGCCGATCACCACGGGCTTTGCCGGGACGTCGCCCCGGGTGTCGAACGCGATCGCGCCCGTCACGCCCTCGTACGCCGGCAGTCCCCTGCCGATCCTGGCGAGATAGTCCCGCACCGCGCGGCGCTCGGTGCCCACGTCCGCGAAGGCGCGCGCCAGCAGCTGCAGGATGTCGTACGCCCCGGCGCCGCGGTGGTCCGGCCGCTGCCCCTCGTAGGCCCGCGCGTACGCCGCGACGAACACCGCGTTGCGGTCGCCGGGACGGTCAGGCAGGTAGGCCGAGGAGAGGCGCACGCGCTCCGCCAGTGCTCCGGCGGCTTCGATCCCCGTCAGGGCGTCGCCGCCGATCGCCGGCCACGACACGCCGATGCGCGCCATGTCGCGCAGGGCCAGCTCTGCACCGGCCCGCTCCGTGGCCAGCATCAGCACGTCCACGCCTCCCGCCTGGCGCATGCGCGCCAGGTAGGGCTCGAGCGTCTCCGTCGTGGCCAGGTACGGATCCTCCTCCACCACCACGCCACCCAGCCGCCGGAACTCCGTCCAGAAGCTCAGCCGCAAGCCGCGGCCGTAGTCGTCGTCCAGGTAGATGAGCCCGGCCCGCCGGGCGCCCAACGTCTGGCGCGCGTAATGCGCGAGCTGGGCGCCGTGGCTCAGATCGGTCGGGCAGACGCGGAACACGTAGGGGCTGAGGCCCGTGAGGTCGGGGCTCGACGCGGACGGGGAGATCATCGCTACGGGCCGCCGGCCCGACCCGTACACCCGGCCCGCGGCCAGGGAGGTGCTCGAGGTCAGGTGCCCCACCACGGCGACGACCGCCGGGTCGTCCACCAGAGCCTGCGCGACGCGGATGGCGAGGTCGGGGCGGCCGCTGTCATCCACGATCCGCAGCTCGAGCGGGCGCCCCCGCACGCCGCCGCGCGCGTTGATCTCTTTCACCGCCAGCTCGGCGGCGTGCTGCATCGCGATGCCGCGCGGCTGGGAAAAGGGGCCCCCCAGGCCGATGACGATGGGACCGCCTGCACGGGAACACGACGCGAGCCACAGGGCCGCACCGACGACGGCCAGCTTTCGCAGAGGCCCTCCGAATGTTGATGGGGGGGTGCGGGGCAAGGTTAAGCCCGCGTAGGGCTTGGCGCAATATCCACGGCGTGTGGAAAACTCGGCGAACAGTGCGCACATTAGTGCCCATGGACGCGATCCGGCAGTTGTGCGGCTTCGCCGCCGGGCTGGAGCGGCTGCTCGCGGTCAAGGACGCCGACGCACTCGACGCGACGTGGGAGGCGCTGGAGCTGAGCCAGCTCGGCTGGGAGGCGCTGGCGCTCGCGCGCCGCGCCGACACCGAAACGCTCGAGCCCGCGCTGGCGCAGGTGGACCGCCGCCTGCTGGCGGTGCTCGAGCGTTGCCGCGCGTTGCTCGACCCCCACGTCGTCACGTTCCGCGTCCCCGAGCTGGAGCGCTGGCAGCATGCGGCGGCGGCGGCGCTCGTCGGGGCGCGGTGGGGAGTGGCGGGGCTGCGCACCGTCATCGCCGACACCGGCGCGCCCCTCGGCCGTCGCTACTTCGCGTTCCTCGCCCTCGCCGAGCGCCACCCCCGCGGGGCGTGGCCGCTGTTCCAGAAGTACCTCGAGGCGCCCGAGGCGCACCACGCGTTCGTCGCGGCGGCAGTCGAGGCGGCGCGCTACTATCCCGGTCATGCCGCCGTCCTGGTCGCGCTGTTCCAGCGCATTCGCGGCGATCAGATGTTGCGCCGCTTTCTCGGCCCGAAGATCCTCGAATCCCTGTACGTGTTGGACGACCCCGCGGCCCTGCCCCTCTACGAGGAGCTGCTCGTGGCGGGCCACACCGATCCCGATCTCGATCGCTGCGAGGTCACGCGCGCGCTCGTGGGCGTGCGCAAACTCACGGGGCGCGTTGCGCCGAGCAGCAAGTTCCCCGATCCCACGGAGCCGGGCGTACGGCAGGCGCTGGATGATGCGGAGCGCCTGTTCGAGGACGAGAGGGATCGATTGGTTCCGGTGGTGGTCATCTAGCATCGAAAGGAGGCCGCGCATGCGTACCCGAGTGGTGGCCCGCGGGTTGTGCGTGGGCGTCGTGGCCCTGGCCAGCGTTGGTTGCCCACACCCGTTCCTCGCCGCCAACTTCCAGACCGAGTACCTACCGCGCACGCACAGTTTCGCGCTCGCCCCGATCGCGAACCTCTCGACCGAGCCCGAAGGGGTCAAGGCGGGTCTGGCCATCCGCGAGGCGATCTACTTCGAGCTCAGCCGGCGCCAGGACAACTACACGGTGGCGATTCAGGACATCGCCCTCACCGACCAGAAACTGCACGCGGCGGGCCTGAACGACAGCGTCGCGGCCCGCATGCCCGGGCCGGACCTCGCGCGCTTGCTGGGCGTCGACGCGGTGATGCGCGGCAGCGTGACCCGGTACAAGAAGAAGGGCGCGGGCGGCCAGATCGTGACGGCGGTGCTGTTCGGGTTCGCCTCCGGCAGCGAGGTCAAGGCCGACGTCGCCATCTACGACGGCGCCGACGGTCGCATGATCTGGCAGCACAACGTGGACAAGGCGGGGGCGATGTTCAGCTCGCCCGACGCGCTGCGGAACTCGGTCGGCCGCGACGTCGCGCGGAAGTTTCCCTACAAGAAGGCGACGGACTGATCACGGCGCGCGGCCGACGAACCTCCAGAGCTTGTCCCGGTAGGCTCGCCCTCCCGCGTCGTACGTTTCGTTGTGCCCCGACCCCTCGAGGATCACAAACTCGACGGGTCCCCGCTGCTGCGCGGCCTGGGCGACGCGGCGTCCCATCTCGAACGGGACGAGGGCGTCGCCGGTGCCGTGGAAAATGAGCACGGGGCCGCGGACGCGCCGGATCGTCGCGAGGTTGTCGAGCCCGAGGCGCAGCGGAAACAGCGCAAACAGGCGGAAGTGCCGCGTCGCCATGTCGCGCGCGTTGGTGAACGGCGACTCCAGAATCAACCCCGCCACCGGGTGGTCGGCCGCGGTACGGGTCGCCACCGCGCTGCCCAGCGAGCGGCCGTACACGTAAATCCGGTTGCGGTCCACCCCGGGCCGGCTCGCGAGCGCGGCATAGGCGAGCGCCCCCGCTTCGTACAATCCCGCCTCCGTCGTCCGCCCACCGCTCGCGCCGTAGCCCGGGTAATCGACCATGAGCAGCGCCGCGTCGGGGGGGCGGAAGTCCCGGATGACGGGCCAGATGGCGGCGATGGTTTCGCCGTTGCCGTAAAACCACAAGAGGGCAGCGGAAGGCGGCGCAGGACGGCGCAGGTCGGCGCCGCGGCGGTCCGCCGTCTTCCGCCGTCCTCCGCCGTCTTCCGGGGGCAGAAACCAACCAGCGAGCCGAGTGCCGTCGCGCATGGCGAGCTCTATCCGCTCGCCGTAACCGAGGACGCGGGCAGGGTCAGGGAGGGGAGCCCGCGGGCCCGGGAACGCGATCCGCTCCTGAAACGCCCACAGGAGGAGCACGCTGGCGCCGTAGGCGGCCACGAGGCCTAAGAGTATTGCCATGAGGGGTTTGGCGTAGGTACGGGGCGGCACTAGCTTGGTAGGCGATGCCTGCCGCCGGTCTGGACCCCCAACTCGTATCTCGCGGCCGGGGTGCGCTGCTTGGGCTCGCCGCCGGCAATCAGCTCGGCGTGCCGACGGAGCGCCTCGGCACGCCGGAGGCCATTCGCAAGGCGTTCCCGAACGGCATCTGGGACCTGGCGCCCCCCCCCAAGAACTCGCCCTACGACGACGACGCAGCGATGGCGCTGCTGCTCGGCGAATCGCTGTTCGAGTGCAAGGGTTTCGACGCGACTGATGTCGCGCAGCGCTGGGTCAAGTGGATGAAGGTGGACGGACGGGGAATCGGCGCGACGACGCGCCGGGCGTTGACGCTCATCGACCGGGGCAAGGAGCCGTTCGAGGCCGGCCGCCTGGCCTACCAGGAGAACCCGCGCGGCTCGGCCGGCAACGGGAGCGTGATGCGGTGCGTCCCGGTGGCCCTGCGCTATCACGACGACTTCGACCGGTTGATCCGCGTGTCCACACAGCAGGCGGCGATCACGCATGCCGACGAGCGGTGCACGTGGGGCGCCGCGGCGGTGAGCCTCGCCGCGCGCGAGCTGCTGCACGGCAACATCTACTTCGTCGACGAAGTGCTGCACCGCCTGGGGGACCGCGCCCCCCGGCCCCTGGTCGACGCCATCCACCGGGTGCCGCGGGAAGCCCAGGCCGACCTGCCGATTACGGTGCCGGGGGAGACGGGCTACGTGGTGCACTGCGTGGAGATCGCGTTTTGGTTCGTGATGCACGACCGGTCGCTGGAGGATGCCCTGGTCTATCTCGCGCAGGCGGGAGGCGACACCGACACGAATGCCGCGGTGGCGGGAGCGCTGCTCGGGGCGCGCTACGGGGAGTCGGCGCTGCCGCCGCGATGGATGAGTCAGCTGGTGGGAGCGCAGGGGATCGGGAAACTCGCCGAGCAGTTGCTGGCCGACGGCGGGCGGTAGGGGCACGGCCGTGCCGCGGCTCTACGGGGCGCGACGGTTCGGTCTCTTGACGTAACGCGCGATCCCGTCCATCACGTCGTCATCCCGCAGCGTGATGGAGACCCACCGCGCCTGGCCGCGCCCGCGCCAGTTGAACCGCACCACGCGCCGGCCGCTCGTCCATTCCCACATGCTGCGCTCGCGGCGGTGTGCCTGTCCGAACCGCGCCCGCAAATCACGCTGCGTCCGATCGAGCAGACGGGGCCCGCCCGAATCGATGAGCGAGAGCATCGCGATCTTCCCCTCGAGAACGTAGGCGCTCAAATAGAAGCGCGCGCTGTCGCTCGGGTCGCGGATCGCCACGCCGCATTCCATCAGCTGGGCGGTGTTGCGCGACGTGTTGCAGCGTAACGTGTCGCGCAGCGCCAGCGCGCGGGCCCGCTCGGCGAACTCCTGGTACGAGCGGCCGGGAGTGAACCCGCGATACGACGGCGACATCGGCGTCGAGCGCGCGGCAGCGGGAGGGGAGATCTGCCCGGCGAGGATCGCCGGCACGGCCAGGGCGGCGAGGCCGAGGCGGCCGAGGGGAAACGAGCGCGCGTGCATACGGTCAATATACCCCCAAGCGAACGGGCCCGGCTGTGACCCCGGGCCCGCGCGGTGTGGCCTGCGGTCGTTCAGACCTTGCGGACGTTTTGCGCCTGCAGACCTTTGGGACCCTGAGCGACATCGAACTCCACGTTGTCGCCCTCGGCGAGGCTGCGGAAGCCCTCGGCCTGGATCGCCGTGAAGTGGACGAACACGTCTGGACCCGACTCCTGCGCGATAAAGCCAAAGCCCTTCGCGTCGTTGAACCACTTCACCTTACCCTTAGCCATACTCGTCAAACCTCTGTACTGATGGGGCGCAGCCCCGGACTGGTGCGGCCCAGGTCACCGCGACGCTGGGACGGGTCCAAACAAAAACCGCGAGACAAGTGGTCCTCGCGGAGCGCAGACAGCCGGTTTGACGGTGCCACGGATTGCTTGAACCGGGGGCAAAAGTAGGGAAGTCCCACAACGCTGTCAATCTGCGCAACGTCTCCAGCATCGCGACATCATTACGACATCTGCCGACCAGTGCGCGCCCCCACTTCCGCGGGTCGCCTCCGCCGGATAACCTCTCCCTGCCGCCGTCATCACGTCCCCGAAACCGCCGCCGGTGAGAGGAATCCGCATGATCGTGCACGTCCTGTTGTCCCTGGTCGTCGTCCAGCAACCTGCGGCGTCAACGCCGCAATCGCCCATCAGCAAAGTGGAAGTTCGGCCGAGCGGCGGTGAGGTCCAGGTGGGCGGGAAGCTGCCGTTCAGCGCGCGCGCCCTCGACGCGTCGGGCCAGGTGGTCCCCAAGGCGGAGATCGCCTGGTACGTGAACGGCTTTGAGGGTCGTGTCGATTCCACCGGAGTCTTCACGGGCGGTTACCAGGGCTACGCGCGCGTCACCGCGGTCGGGTTCATCCCCGGACAGCAGGGCCAGGTGTTCGGCGAAGCGTTGGTGCACGTGCTGCCCGAGCCGCCGGCCCGGATCGCGCTCGATTCCCGCCCCAGTCGGCTCGTCGTCGGGTCGAAGTTGACGCTGGTCGCTACGCCGTTCTCGAAGCACGGGGACCGGCGCTCGGACCCCGTGACGTTCACGTCGAGCAACCCGCGGGTCGCGGCGGTCACGAGCGACGGGCGGCTGCGGGCGCTCGCGGCCGGCCGCGCCACGATCACCGCGACCGCGGGACCCGCGACGGAGACGCTGGTCGTGCAGGTGCTTCCGAATACCGTTGCGCGGCTCGCCGTGGAGCCGGCGGCCCCCGCCGTCCGCACCGGCGACGTCGTCCGGTTCAGCGCCACGGCGCGCACGGCGGCCGGGCGCCCGCTCGGCGACGTGGCGGTCGAGTGGTCGGTCGCCGCGGGGTCGGGGATCGCGGAGATCGACCCGGCGGGGACGTTCGTCGCCGAGCTGCCCGGGACCTACACGGTGACCGCGACGGTCGGTGGTCGCGCGGCGGATGCCGTCGTCCGGGTCGCGGCCCGGCGCGTGGGGCGGGGAATCGAAGTGCGCGGCCGCGTCCCGATCACGATGAGCGCCGCCGAAGTGTGGGTGCACCCGAGCGGCAGGTGCGCCTATCTGTCTACTATCGCCGACCGCGTATACGCGATCGACATCGCCGACGTCACGCACCCGAAGATCGTAGACTCGATGATGACCGACGCGCGGATCGTGAACGACGTCATGACGACCGAGGACGGCAAACTGGGCGTCTTCTCCCGGGAGGGCGCGTCGAACCGCAAGAACGGCATCGTCGTCTTCGACGCGAGCGATCCCTGCCACCCCAAGCCGGTGTCCGAGTACACCGAGACGGTCTCGGGCGGCGTGCACAGCTCCTACGTCTACCAGGGCCACGCCTACATCACCGACGACGCCACGGGCTCGATGCGCGTGATCGACTTCCGCGATCCCGCCCACCCCAAGGAAGTCGCCCGCTGGCAGGCGGAGCAGACCGAAGCGGGCCGCTACCTGCACGACGTGATGGTCGTGGACGGGCTCGCATACCTCGCCTACTGGAACGACGGATTGATCATCCTCGACGTCGGGAATGGGATCAAGGGCGGCAGCCCGACGAACCCGCAGCCCGTGTCCCAGCTCAAGTACGACCTGAACGCCGTCTACGCGCGGGTCGAGCAGCTGTGGGGGCCCGGCTTCGTGCGCGGCACGCACACCGCGTGGCGCCAGGGCAGATATGTCTTCGTCGGCGACGAGGTGTACGCCGCCCGGCCTTACAAGGGCCTCGCCGACGGCAATAACCTCACCTTCGGCCGCATGCACGTCGTGGACGTATCGGATATCGCGCATCCGAAGGAGGTCGCCTGGTACGAGCCGACCGACGGCGGCGTGCATAACGTCTGGGTCGTGGGAGACACCCTGTACCTGGGGAACTACCAGGGGGGCGCGCGGGTCCTCGATGTGTCGGGAGAGCTGAGGGGCGACCTGCTGCGTCAGGGGCGCGAGATCAGCTGGATCCTCACGGCCGACTCCCTCGGCCACCGGCCGCGGGCGCCGTTCGCGTGGGGGGCGGTGGTGCGCGACGGGAACATCTTCGTGCCGGATATCAATACAGGCTTGTGGATCCTGCGGCTCGAGCCCAAGCAGCAGCAAGTACCGTAGTGGTGGGCGTCTTACTGTTGACTTGGTGTCTTGATGCTGTCAGTCTTGGGAGGTGCCAACGCCGCCCGATACGCCAGTAGCGCCTGGTCGTAGGCTTGCAGCCGCTTTGTGAGATCGGCCGCGACGGGCCCCGGCGTTTTCCTCGCCGTCGTTTCGCAGGTCGGCAACCATTTGAGAATCGAGTCGATGCGCACGACCAACTTCTGCGCCACGATCCGCATCGAATCGGTGTAGGCCGTCGGGAGCATTCTGGGGCGGCCACTCGTGATGAAGCTGCGCGCCGTGGCGCACAATCCGCCCATACGCTGAGCCGCCCGCCGTTGCTGCACGGTGTCGCGCCCCTGCTGGGTGCGTACCACGCGGTCGACGCCGTCGCGCAGTTGCGCCACGCCGCGGGCGACGGTTCGCAATCCCTGCGCGTAGCGGACCTGCTCCGGCGTAGGCGGGGCGGGCGGAGCGGGCGCGGTAGTCAGGGAGTCGACGCGACTCGTCGAGTCCTGCGCGAGGGGGGTTGCGGCGGCGGCCAAGGCGATGATCACGACTGCAAGCATCCGAGCTCCTTCTAACACTTTGTGTAGGTCATGGGTTATAATCACACCATGACCGTTCCCGCAACCTCACGGGTCGTGCGCACCTTCGAGGACCGCGCCGACGCGCTGGCCCACCTCTTCCAGCAAGCCGGCGAGGCCCCACGGCTCGTCGCGTACGACGACGCCGTCGGCTGCCCCCTCGATCAGGCCCTCGGGGCCCTCGAGTGGACGTCCGCCGTCGGCATCGTCGTTCCCGACGACCTCGTCCACGCTGCACGCCTCGGTCCGGATTCGGCGGCGGCGGTTGTGGAGCGCAAGGAAGGGGATCAGCGCGTCTACGTCTATTTCGGTCCCCGCATGGATGCGCCCCCCGCCGACCCGTACGAAGGCACCCTGTTGTACGACGAGCCGGGCGTGCGCGCTTACATCTTCGCCCAACGGGTGCACGCGATCGCCCACTTCCTGCGGGCCACCCAGGGCATGGGCGCCGTCCTCTCCATGTTGTCGCGCCGGGCGCCCGAGCTGCGCCACATCCGCCGCTGGACCCAGGTGTTGTTCGCCGAGGCCGTCGCGAGCCCCTCGACACAACTCCTCGCCGGCTGGTTCGCCACCGGCGGCGCCGGCTTCCTCTTTGTCCCTCCGCTCGCGGACGACCCCTTCACGTACTGCGAAGTCGCGATCGACGGTTGACGATGGTCGCTGGACTCCTTGCGCTCTGGACGGTCGTCCCCGTTGCACCACCCGCCCAGACCCCCGACAGCGCCGGCCGCGCCCGGGTGATGCAGGCGCTGCAGATCGTCCAGGATTCGCTCGACCGCGTGCGCGGTGCCGCCTACAACTTCCGGACCGATCTCGGCGGAGCCTCGGGCGTCGTGCTCTATGCCCGGACGCAACGGATGTACGCGAGCTGCGTCGCCGCCGAGCGTGCGGTGGGTCATCTCGACTCGGTGCTCACCGCTTCCTACCCCGGAAAGACGCCGCCGGGGCCGGGCCTGCGGCGCGAAGCCCGCGCGCTCCGCGCCGCCCTGGCCGAGTGCCGCCGCGAATACGACACCACCGGCGTGTGGCCACAGCGCGCCGACAGCGTCCGTGCCTGGGCGCCGTATCGGTTGCACCGGCTCGACGAGGCCGCGCGCCGTTACACCGGTGCGACCGCGCCCTATCGGAAGCCTCCGTCCCGACCCCGGCCGTGATGTGGGAACGTGCACGGTGTGGATTCACAACTCCACATCGTGTGGACGGGTGGTGGAAGGGGCGAATGGGTAGCGGGTTACCGTCCACAGATCGTGCACATCGAAGTGAGCTAACCCGAAGAAACATCGGCACTTGCGCGCTTTTTGGAGGACCCTATATTGTCTCCACGCGGCTTGGAGGGAAGGGTTGGGACCTCTAGTCTCAGCAACGCCTTCAAGACGAGTCCGAACGGGAATTCTGGGGAGAGCGCCGAAGCAAACAAGGGCTCAGGCGCTCGTTGATCCGGGAGCAGCTCTCCGGGTCGGACAGATGGGGCCAGTCGCGTGCCTCATCCACGCCGACGTGGTGCCTCGGCGTGCAGTGCGGGAGGTCGGTCCGCGACCCGATCTGATCCGTAGCACTCACATTGGCGAACCTTGCGGCCCGGCCAGGCTGCTTGGGGATGGAAGCCGGAGCTCCTGTCTGCCCTACCGAGCGACGCAACAGTCAACCGGCGGCGGCAGGAAGAAGAACGGAGGGTGAAAGCCCCCGGCTCCGGGTAGCCGATGTGTCGGAGCCCCCGGGCGGCCTATCGTGCCGACCCGGGGGCTTCGTGTTTCCTACTTCCGGTACACGATCTTTCCCCCCAGTACCGTCATGACCACGCTCGTCCCCAGAATCTCCTCGAGCGCCACCGTCATGATATCCCGATCCAGCACGTCGAAGTCGGCGTATTTCCCCGCCGTCAGCGTGCCGCTCTCGTTCTCCATGAACGCCGCATAGGCGGGCCACAGCGTCATCGACAGCAGCGCCTCCTCGCGGGTCAGTCGTTGCGCCGGAAACCAGCCGCCCGCCGGGTATCCGTCGGCATCCTGGCGCGTGACCGAGGCGTGGAACGAGCGCAGCGGGTTTGCGGGCTCGACCGGAAGGTCCGATCCGTTCGGGATCACGACGCCGGTGTTCCGGAGCGACCGCCAGGCGTACGCGCCCTCCGACCGGGCCCAGCCGAGCCGGGCGGGCACCCAGTACATGTCGCTCGTCTGGTGGCTCGCCTGCATCGAGGGGATCACGTCCAGCTCGGCGAAGCGCGGGATGTCGTCGTGATGGAGGATCTGCGCGTGCTCGACGCGAAACCGGTGGTCGGCGACGGGCACCTCGTGCAGGGCCGCCTCGAATTGATCGAGGACCATCCGGTTCGCGCGGTCGCCGATCGCGTGCACGTTGAGCTGGAACCCCGCCCTGAGGGCCCGCACCGCCACGCTCTTGATGCGCTCGGGGGTCGTCGTAATGAGTCCGGTGTTGCCCGGGTCGTCGCTGTAGGGCTCGAGCAGGGCCGCGCCCCGACTCCCGAGCGCCCCGTCGGCGACGAGCTTGATCGACCGGATCCACAGGCGCCCGTCGTACAGGCCGAGCTGGGGTCCGCGCCGCATGAAGGCGTCGAGGGTCGAGTCGTCGGCCCGGACCATCACGTAGTTGCGCAGCGAGTAGTGCCCCTCGCGAGCCAGCGCTTCGTACACCGCGATGCCCTCGGGCCCCACGCCCGCGTCGTGGATCCCCGTCAGGCCCCAGCGGTTCAGCTCCGCGATCGCGGCGAGGGTCTGCTCGCGCAGCTCCGCGGCGGGCGGCGCGGGAATCACGCGGCCTACGACGCCCTGCGCGCCGTCCACCAGCACGCCCGTCGGCGTGCCTCCCGAATCCCGGATGAAGCGGCCGCCGGTGGGATCCGCCGTCGCCTTCGTCACGCCGGCCAGCTCGAGGGCCTTCGCGTTCACGAGCGCCGCGTGGCCGTCGACACGGGTCAGGTAGACGGGGTTGTTGGGGACGGCGCGCGAGAGGGCTTCGTGCGTGGGAAAGCGGGTGTCGGCCCAGTCGTTTTGGTCCCAGCCGCGCCCGCGGATCCACTCGCCGGGGCGCGCGGTCTTCGCGCGCAGGGCCACGCGGGCCACGACCTCCTCGTAACTCTTCGTACCGACGAGATCCACGGTGCGGAGCGCCTGCCCGAGCCCCAGGAGATGGGCGTGGGCGTCCACCATGCCGGGGATCACCGTGCGGCCGGCGAGGTCGAGCTTCTCGGTCTTGGGTCCCGCGAGCGCCAGCGCGCCGCGGGCGCTCCCGACGAACGCGATCCGCCCCCCGCGCACCGCGAGCGCCTCGGCGACCGGCCGGTTCACGTCGGCGGTGTAGATCCGGGCGTTGAGCACCACGAGGTCGGCCGGCTGTTGCTGGGCCAACAGGACTGACAGAACCGCGAACAGCGTCATCGAGCCTCCCTGGGTTTGGCGTTGAGCCGGGGCAGGTCGCTCTCCACCTCGTGCGCCTTGTGAAAGGGGGCGCGCGGGCCGCGGATCGGCACGAGGTGCGCGATGGAATTGGCGTAATACTCGAGCAGGGGGCGGCCGCGCGGCAAGACCACGAGCGAGTCGCCGTCGGCCACGACCAGCCGGCGCATCCGCAGCATGCGCCAGGCGCGGTCCCAGATGTCCCCGATGCCGGCCCCGCCCCGCACGACCTTCCCATTCACCTCGTGCAGCCGGTCGCGCTCGTCCATCCGCTCCAGGACCAGGCTGCGGAGGATCACCGTCTGATTGAAGGACAACAACGCCGCGGCCGCGAGCGGCACGGGCGTCACCGGGAGGACGGCGCCGATGCGCTCGAGCATTTCCCGCCCCAGCCGCTCGAGCTCGGGCAGCCGCCGCTCCTTGGGCCAGGCGAGTGCGCCCTCCGGCGCGCTGCGCAGCCAGCCGCGCAGCGACAAGGGTGTCCCGAAGTTCACCGCCGCGCGGCCGTAGCGCTTGAGCCGACCGGTGAAGAGGCGCGCCGTGTTGCTCGCCAGATAGGAAGCCACCGTGAGGAGCTGGGCCAGCCGGCCGGGCCGGTCGCGCTGGTCCGTCAGCTCGCGGATCAGCGACCGGTCCTCGAGCACCCGGTCGTAGTTGATGGCCACGGGGATGAACCAGATGTCTCGCGCGAACGCCGGGTCGAGCAGGGTGCGGCAGATGTAGTCGAGCAGGCCGAGCTTGGCGGGCCGGAGCCGGCCGTCGCGCGTGAGGCCGCCTTCCGGAAAGATCCCCTGCGTCACCCCGTTCTTCGTGATGAGCTGGACGTAGCGCTCCAGCACGGCGTGGTACAGGGGCTCGCGGAACCGCCGACGGATGAAGTAGGCGCCGAACGATTTGAACACGTACTCGAGCGGCCAGGCGCGGGCCCATTCCCCCACGGCGTAGCTCAGGTGCACGCCGTGGGCGAGCACGTACGCGACCACCACGTAGTAGGCGTTGGAGCGGTGGTTCATCAGGTAGACGACGACGTCGCGCTTCGGGATCCGTGCCAGCGCCGCCTCATCCTGATAGTCCACGCTGACCTTGTACAGCAGGTTGACGAAGATCTTGGCGAGGTTGTAGCCGAGCTTGTAGTACGACAGGATGCTGAAGTGCGGAATCATCTCGTCGAGGTAGGCGTTCACGCGGCGACGCACGACGGGTTCGGCGAGGCCGTGGGCCGCCATGTGGTCCTGCACGGCGGCGGCGATGACGGGGTCGCCCGAGAGTGCCGCCTTGGCGAGCCGGCGCTCCTGCAGCTTGTAGCGGGCGAGCCGGGTTTGGAAGTCGTGGAGCGCGTGAATGGCGACGCGGCGGAGGGTGCGGCGGGTGAGCCAGAGGGCCAGGGCGCCGATCAGGAAGACGCCGGCGACGATCGCAAGCCAGGCGAGTGGACGCACCGGATGAAGGTACCTTAGCCGGCCGCCCCCCGCCGCAGCGCATCCGGCCCGAACCGCTCGCGCACGTCGTCCAGCACCCGGGTGATCGTCCGGTCGCGCTCGGTCTCGAGTCGCCCGTCGCCTTCCGGCAGCAGCGACAGCTGCCGCTCGGCGTCTTCCCGCACGAGCCCCGACAGCGCCACCCCCAGGAGGCGGGCAGGGACCCGGCGCGCGGCACGCAGCTTCGCGAGCAGCGCCCGCGCGACATCCCCAATTACCCGATCCGACAGCACGGCTTCCGGGAGCGTGCGGCCCGCCTGGCGCGTCGTGAAGTCCCAGTCGCGCAGCTTGACCGTGACGGTACGGGCGAGGAGGCCGGCCTCGCGCAGGTCCCCTGCCGCGCGCGCCGCGAGCGCCAGCAGCTCACGCGCGAGGTCGTCATCCGCGTCCAAGTCCCTGGCGAACGTCCCATCGCGGCTGATCGACCGGGCTTCGGCGCGCGGCTCGACCGGCGTGTGATCGATGCCGCGCACCCGGGCGTAGAGCCAGTCGGCCTGTCGCTCCCCGAGCCGGGCGGCGAGCGTCGGGCGGTCATGCGGCAGCACGTCCTCCACGGTGCGGAGCCCTGCTTGCCGCAGGCGGTCGGCCGCCTTGGGACCGATTCCCGGAAGGTCTGCCAGCGTGAAGCGTCGCAGGAACGCTTCCTCCGTGCCGGGGGCGACGACGTGCACCCCGTCGCCCGGCGGCTTCGCCACCCCCGCCGCGACCTTCGCGATGAGACGCGACGTCCCGCCGCCGATCGAGACCGACAGGGCGGTCTCGGCGAGGACGGCCTCACGGATTCGCCTACCCGTCTCGGTCAGCGATTCGCCGTGATACAGCTGTTCGGTACCGCTCATGTCGAGATAGAACTCGTCGCTCGACGCCTGCTCCACGGCCGGCGTGAACCGCTCGAGCACGCGGCGGATCTCGCGACTCTTCTCCCCGCACGCCTCCCACGGCACCGGCACCACCGTCGCTTTGGGGCAAAGCCGCACGGCGCGTGCCATCGGCATGGCCGAATGGACGCCATAGGCGCGCGCTTCGTACGACGCCGACGTCACGACGCCTCGCTGCTCGGCCGAGCCGCCGACGATGAGGAGGGGCGCCCGCCCCGCGCCCGCCGGATCGACCAGGCGCGCGACCGAGACGTAGAACGCATCCGCGTCGGCGAGGAGCACGCGGCGGGCGTTCACGCCGGCAGGCCTCCCTCCTTCTTCAACTGGGCATAGCCCATGCCCTTGAGCCGGGCGATGCGCATGCCCATCGGCGGGTGGGTGGCGAGCACGTCGGCGAGCCACCCTTCGCGGGCCGTGAGCCGGCGCCCCAGGGGATCGGCGATACACAGGTGCGCGGAGCCGCGTTTGATGGCGGCCGTCGGGGCCGCGGCGCTCTCGATCTTCTGGAGCGCGCTCGCCAGCGCCAGCGGATTGCGCGTGAACTGCGCTCCCATCGCGTCGGCGAGGTACTCGCGTTTGCGGCTCACGGCCATCGCGAGCAGCTGGGTGACGAGCGGGGCGATGAGCCATGAGACGAGCCACACCACCAGCAAGATCGCAACGAGGGGGGCGCCTTTCTTGGCTCCCCGCCCGCCTCCACCGCCCCCCCCTCCACCACCTCCACGTCCGAGGCGCGCGCCGCCCCGCAGCATCCGGCCCATACCGTCGCGCATGAGCAGGATGGCGCCGACCAGGGCCGCCAGCGTCGTCATCAGGCGGACGTCCAGGTTCTTCACGTGGCCCAGCTCGTGGGCGATCACCGCCTGCAGCTCGTCCCGGCTGCACAGGCCGAGGAGCCCCGCGGTCACCGCCACGTGCGAGTCTCCGGGCTCGTGGCCGGTGGCGAAGGCGTTGGGGTCGTCGTCGGGGACGATCCAGATCCGGGGGCGCGGCACGCCGGCTGCGATCGCCATCTCTTCCACGACGTTGACCAGCTGGCGCTCGCGGTCGTCCTGGGGATCGATCACCTCGCGCGCTCCCGTCGCCCAGAGCACTTTCTCCGGCCCCGTGCGATAGGCGTATCGGGCGACGCCGATCGCGATGGCCGACAGCACGAGGCCGAACCAGGGAAAGACGTGGTGGTAGTGGCCGGGGGGCGCGTCGGCGGTGGCGAGGGAGAAGATGTAGTCGCCGCCGAAGCCCAACCAGGCGAAGAAGAGAACGAAGCCAATCACCAGCCAGGTGGTGCGCCGGCGATTGGCTTCCTGTTGTTGAAAGAGGTTACCGGGAGGAGAGGTCAACCTTCGGTACCGCCCGCTCGCCCTGGTCCTCGATCTCCCACAGCTCCGCCGGTTGCGCCTTGGCCATGCCTGCGACCAGGCTGGTGGGGAACTGCTGCTGCTTGGTGTTGTACTGCGTCGCCGTGTCGTTGTAGAGCTGGCGCGCGAACGACACCTTGTTCTCCGTCGAGGTGAGCTCCTCTTGCAGCTGCCCGATGTTGCCCGTGGCTTTGAGCTGCGGGTACTGCTCCACGACGACCATGAGCCGCGAGAGCGCGCCCGAGAGCGCGTTCTCCGCCTGGCTGATCTGCTTGATCGCCTCGGGCCCGCCCCCGGCGGCGTTGATCTTCACCGCCTGGTTGCGCGCCTGGATCACGGCCTCGAGGGTGGACTTCTCGAAGTCCATCGCGCCCTTCACCGCGTTCACGAGGTTCGGGATCAGATCGTGCCGCCGCTTCAGCTGGACGTCGATCTGCTTGAAGGCATTGAAGGTCTGGTTCTTGAGCGAGATCAGGCCGTTGTACGCGCCGATCATCCACAGCCCCACGACCACCAGCAGTATCAGCAGGACCCACATCGTCGTTACCCCCGGGTTGTGTAGGGGCCCGGCATGCCGTGCCCCTACCCGGTATACCGTGCCCCTATGTCCGCGCCCCTACTACGTTGGCGCGTGCGGCAACAGTTTCGCGAGCGCCTGCCGTACCACCTCGGCGACGCCGGCGTCGTCGGGGCCGACGCGGGCCAAGGGGTGGTCGGCGTCCACGTGCAGCTCGACGCCCCGCGTCACGGGGATGCGCCGCCACGTGCTGGGAACGCCCGCCTCTTTGGCCGCGTCGCGCGTCAGCCAGGCGGTGAGCGCCCGTCCCGAGCGGCCGCGCGGCATGCCCTCGGCGCCCTTGAGCGGCAGGTGGTCGGGGAGCGGCAGCGAAGCGCCCAGCACCTGCGCGCAGCGCCGCTCCAGCACGTCGCCCGTCTGATCTTGCATGTCTTTGGTGATGGCGGCGAGCGTGCCGCCCTCCATCTGGCGCAGCTTGATCCAGAGGAGCTGGAGGAAGTGGCGGTAGGAATAGGTGGCGGCGGTGCCGCGTCCCTCGGGGGGCGCGACGAGACCGCGGGTCACGTAGAAGCGGATGGTGCGCTCGCTGGGCGTCGCGCGCGCGGCGGCGTTGATCGGCGTCACGGCCGAGGCGTCGAGGATCGCGCCGACCAGGACCGACAGGTCACGGAGATTCCAGGGGGCGAGGTTGCGGTACTCCCGCAGGGTGTGCAAGGGATCGGTGTGCACCGCCCCCGTCATGCGTCCATCACCCCGCGCGAGCGGCCGGGTTGCAGCACGGCGGCGATCCAGTTCGTCACTTCGCTCAAGTTGAACGGCTTGCGGATCACCGCGCAGCGGTGGTGCTCGAGCCAGGTGCGGACTTCGTCCGCCTCGGCGTCGCCGGTCATGATCGCGATGCGACCCTCGAGCGCGGGCCAGCGATTCACGATCGCGAGGTACAGCGCGAGCCCCGACATCGTGGGCAAGCGGATGTCGAGCAGCAGCGCGTCGGCCTGCTCGGACGCGAGCAGCTCGTAGGCCGTCTCGGCGCTGCCCGCGCTGAGCACGCGGTACCCGTGGCGGTCGAGGGCGCGCTCCAGCACCCGGCGCAGGCCGGCCTCGTCGTCGACGACGAGCACCGTCGGAGCCTTGGGGTCCATCAGGACGCGGACGCGGCAGCGGCCGCCGCCGCGGGTGTGAGGAAGCCGTGGACGATGCGCCGCGTGGCCTCGTCGGGGGCGAGCGAGAGCCGCATCTCCCCGGCCGTGAGGCCGAGGTAGCTGCGCGCGTGCTGCTGGAGCGTGCGGGCCTGAGCGTAGCCGAGCCGCTGCGCCACGTCCTCGATGGTGAACCCCGGGTCCTGCAGCAGGCGATGGGCGTAGAGCACGCGCGCCGCCGCGAGGACGTGGCGCGGGCTGGGGAGGCCGGCGCGCGCGAACCAGCGCGCGCAGGTGCCGCGGTCCACGCGCGCCCGCGCCGCCACCTGCTGGATGGTCTGGACGTCCCCCGGCGTGCGCAGCGCCTCCTCCAGCACCCAGCGCAGCTCCTGGGGCAGCGGCGCGAGGGCGCTCGCGAGCTGGGCCAGCAGCTGGTGCGAGGCGGCGTGCATCTCTTCGTCCTCGATCACCTCGCACAGCCGCTCGGGGTGATCGTCGAACCGGCTGAACACCACGTGGCGGATGCCGCACTGCCCCAGCGTCAGCAGCACGCCGGCCAGCTGGGGCGTCAGGGACGTGTAGAGAATGAGGGGGAGCGAGGGGAAGAGCAGGCGCAACCGCTCGATCTCCTGGCTGCGCGCCTCGCCCGAGAGGAGGGGGTCGAGGACGGCGATTTCGACGGGCCGGCTGCGGATGGTATGCAACACGGCGTCCCAGGAGGCCGCCTGCGCCACGGCGAAGCGCGCCGCGACGGCGCGGCGCAGCTTGTGGCACTGGATGTCCGGGAC
>DASYRJ010000012.1:0-30297 GCA_036004525.1 Gemmatimonadales bacterium
GGCCCCCTGCGGCCCGGCGGCTCGCTTCGCGACGTGGGACCGACGATCTTGCACCTGCTGGGCATCGAGCCCCCGGTCGAGATGACGGGGCGAGACCTCCGGAGGACGGAATGACGGAATGGCGGAAGGGCGGAACGTGGCTGCAGAGCGCGGCGATGGTGGCTTTGGGGAGCCTTCTTTCCGCCGTTCCGCCAGACCGCCTTTCCGCCCAAGTGGGCCACGACCCCACGCACTCGCCCTTCCACGACATCTTCCGGGGCCCCGGGGCGGTGGTCTTCGCCGGTCATTTGAGCGGCGACCGCGGGCGCGCCGGCGTAGGCCCGGCCAACGCGCTCACCGTCGGCGTGCGGTACGAGCTGCCCGCCGGCCGCTCCATGGCGATCCAGTTCACCGGCGCCTACCTGCAGGCCGACCGGTTCATCGTGAACCCCTACGTCGCCGAGACCGCGTCGACGCGGCGCACCGGCCCGGTCGACACCGACCTCTTGCTCACCGACATCGCCTTCCAGTTGCGGCTCACCGGCGGCAAGACGTGGCACGGGCTCGCGCCCTACCTCACCACCGGGCTGGGAATGGCGTTCGACCTCCGCTCGCCGGGCGACACGACCAACAGCGACTACACGTTCGGCTCGAAGTTCACCGTCACGGTCGGCACGGGGGCGCGGTGGCACGCGGCGCGGCGCCTCACGGTGCACGCCGACGCGCGCGCCATCTATTGGCGGCTGGCGTATCCGTCCGCGTTCCGCAGCCCGGCCCCAGACGGCAGCCGCGTCGTGCCGCTCGGAGTCAAGACCGACTGGACGCGGCATCCCTGGATCAGTCTCGGCCTGGGATGGACTTTCTAGCCGAGGGTTTCCGGCGCGCCCTCGCACTGCTGGTCTCGGGCGATGCGGAAGTGTACGGCGTCGCCCTGCTCACCCTACGGGTCGCCGTCGTCGCGACCGTCGTCTCCTGCGCCATCGGCCTGCCGCTCGGCTACCTCCTCGCCACCCGCCGCTTCTGGGGGCGCCGGGCCGCGCTCACGGTGGTCAATACGGCGCTCGCCTTCCCCACCGTCGTGGTCGGCCTGCTGCTGTACGGCGTGCTGTCGCGCCGCGGCCCGCTCGGCGGCCTGGGCTGGCTGTACACCTGGCAGGCGATCGTCGTGGGCGACGTGCTGCTCGCCCTCCCGATCGCCGCCGCCCTGTCGGCCGCCGCGGTGCAGGGTGTGGATGCCCGCGTGCGGCGCACCGCCGAGACGCTCGGCGCCGGCCGCTGGCTCACCGCGTGGACCGTGGCGCGCGAAGCGCGGTTCGCCCTCGCCGCCGTGATCACCGCCGCCTTCGGCCAGGTCGTGGCCGAGATCGGGGCGGCGATGATCGTGGGCGGCAACATCCGCGGTTCCACGCGCACGCTCACCACCGCCGTGGCGCTGTACACGTCCCAGGGGGACTTCGGCCTCGCGCTCGCGCTCGGGCTCGTGCTGGTGGTGATGGCCCTGCTCGTCAACGTCGCGCTGCAGGTGCTCCAGGGAAAAGGCAGTGGTTGAGCTGCGCGGCGTGCGCCACCGCTACGCGGGCCGCGTGGTGCTCGACGTCGATCGCTTCGCGGTCCCGCCCGGCGCGCTGCTCGCCGTCGTGGGGCACAACGGGTCGGGCAAGAGCACGCTGCTGCGGCTGCTCGCCCTGCTCGAGACGCCCACGGAGGGCCAGGTGCTGTTGGACGGCGCGCCGGTGCCGCGGCCCGCGACCGCCGCCCAGCGCCGGCGAGTGACCCTCGTCGAACAGCGGCCGATCCTGTTTCGGGGAACAGTCCTCGACAATCTGGGATACGGGTTGCGGGTTCGCGGTATGAGACGCACGGCGGTACACCGGAGAATCGCAGAAGTCGCCGAGCAGCTCGCGGTCGGGCCGCTGCTCGGCCGGCGGCGCCACGAGCTGTCGGACGGCGAGGTGCAGCGGGTCGCCGTCGCCCGCGCGCTCGCGCTGCAGCCCGACGTCCTCCTGCTCGACGAGCCGGCCAGCTCCGCGGACCGAGCCGCCGCGGGCGCATTGTACCGGACCCTGACCGGGGAGCGCGCCGCCCGCCCCCTCGCGGTCTGCATCGCTTCCCACCAGCTCGAGGACGCCTACCGCTGGGCCGACGACATCCGCGCCCTCGCGGAGGGCCGGCTCTCTCCGGTCACGCCCGAGAACCTGTTCCGGGTGGACCTTCCCGCCGGCACCGGCGAGACCAAACACGCCCGCGTGGGAACGATCGACCTCGCGGTGATGACGGACCGGACCGGGCCCGCGGTGCTCGCCGTGCCGCCGACCGACATCTTCGTGAGTCGCCAGCCGCTGCCCTCGTCGGCGCGCAACGTCTTCACCGGCCGGATCACGCGCATCGCGGCCCAGCGGCCCGGGGTCGTGCACGTGACCGCCGACGTGGGGATCGAGCTCGTCGCGGTCGTGACGGCGGAGGCCGCGCGGGACCTGGCGCTCGCGCCCGACGCCCCCGTGGTGTTTTCTTTCAAGGCCAGCGCCGTGCGGGTGTTCTGACCATGCCGACCGCCTACCTGACGAGAATCGTCGAGTTTACGGCCAGCCACCGGCTCCCGCACGACCACAGTCACCGTTATCAGTGCCGCGTGACGGTGACGGGGGCGCTGAGCCCGTCGCAGGGAGGGATCGTGAACCTCGCGACCCTCGACGATCTGCTGCAGCGTGAGGTCGTGGCACGCCTCGACGGCCGGCACATCAACAACGATGTGCCGGAGTTCCACGACGGCCGGTGGATCCCGACCGGCGAAGCGCTGGCGGTGTACATATGGGAGCGTCTCGCGGCGGCGCTGCCGGCGGGCGTGCGGCTGCACGCGGTGCGCGTTCAGGAGAGCGACCATCTCTACTCGGAGTACTTCGGTGAAGCCTGAGTTGCCGGGATCCGAAGACTCCCGGGCTCCCACCCATGAAACCGGCACCCGGCGCGGCCGGATGCTTGCCGAGTCCGCCGCCGTCGAAGAGTGGCCCGTCTGGCTCGAGGTGAACGGCGAGCCGGTGGTGACGTGGATGTGCACGCCCGAGCAGCTCGAGGAGCTGGCGGTCGGGTGGCTGCACGGCGAGGGCTACGTCGAGTCGATGGACGACCTCGTGCGCCTCCGCCCCTGCGCCCCGGACCTGGGCTTCTGGGCGGACGTGAAGCCGGAGCGCGTGGCGCTCGTGAAGGGCGAGAACCGCAAGCGGGTCCTCGCCTCGGGGTGCGGCGCAGTGACCACGCTGCTCGCGGACCCGCACGCGGCGCCGCCCGTGCCGGCGCGCGGCGAGCCGCCGCCGCCCGATGCGCTGCGGGCCCGCTTCAAGGAGCTGTTCGCCCGCGGCGAGCGCTACAACGAGACGGGCGGCATTCACGCCGCGGCGCTCACCGACGGCGCGGGGCTGCTGTTCCACGCCGAGGACATCGGCCGGCACAACGCCGTGGACAAGGTGATCGGCGCGGCCGTCATCGCGCGCACGCCGATTGTGGGCCGCGGCCTCCTCGTGACGGGGCGGATTTCCGCGGAACTGGCGTTCAAGGCGGCGCGCGCGGGCCTGGCCTGGGTGGCGACGCCGAGCGTGCCCTCGACGCTCGCCCTCACGATCGCGCAGCGCGCGGGAATGGTGTTGGTGGGCCGCGCGGTGAGCGGCGCGCCGCACATCCACCGGCCCGAAGCATGACCGACGACGCGCTGCGCCCGCTGATCACCGGGGCGCGCACGATCGCGGTCGTGGGGCTCTCGTCCAACCCGGCGCGCCCGAGCCACGGCGTCGCGCGCTACCTGCAAGGCGCGGGCTACCGCATCGTCCCGGTGAATCCGAACTGCGACGAGGTGCTGGGGGAGCGGAGTTATCCGACGCTCGCGGCGGCGGCGCGCGACCACGCGATCGACATCGTGGACGTCTTTCGCCGCAGCGCGGCGGCGGGGGCGGTGGTGGACGAGGCGCTCGCGCTGCGCCCGCCGCCGCGCCTGATCTGGCTGCAGGAAGGCGTGGTGGATGCGGCGGCCCAGGCGCGAGCCGCCGCCGCCGGAGTGCCGTTCGTCATGGATCGCTGTCTGGCCGTCCAACATCGAGCCCTCGAGGTCTGATGCGACCCTTTGCGTTCGTTCCGCTCGCGCTCTCGTGCCTCGCCGGCGGCCGGGCCGCGGCCCAAACCGGCCCCGAGGCCAACCTGGTGCTCACGATTCTCGGCGGCGTGGCGACGGGCCACGAGCTGTGGACCGTGGAGCGACAGCCGCTCTGCGTGCTGGACGCGGCCAATCAGTGCTCGTCCACGTACGACACCCTGCGCTTGTCGCGCGGGATCGGCTCGAGCATCGTGCTCGGCGCGGCGGCGACCTACTTCCCGACCCCGCACGTCGGCTTCCACGCCGAGCTGTCCTACCTCGGCCTGCCGATCGACGGGGGCTGCGGCGTGGTCGGCAGCTATTATCCGGACCCCGGGACCAAGAACGAGCAGCTGTGCGACGACATCCAGTCGCAGGCGGGGACCGGGAGCGCGGTGGCGATCTTCGGGGGCGTCACGCTGCGCGCCACGCCGCGGCGCGCCCTCAGCCCCTATGTGCGCGGCAGCGTCGGCGTGGTCAGCCAGCAGCGCAGCATGATCGAGGTGGTCGGCGGCTTCGTGGACGGCTCCGGGAACTTCCGCGAGCGCCAGGTGATCGCCGACCCGAACCCGCACACCGCGTCCGTGATGCTGGGCGGGGCCGCCGGGCTCACCTCGCCGCTCGGGCCCGGATACCAGTTCCGTCTGGAGGTGCGCGACGTGGCCAGCCGGCTGGACCGGCTCACCGGTTCGGCGAACGGCCTCGGGATCGCCCCGACGGCTTCGCGCTTCTACCACCACATCGCGCTCACCCTCGCCCTCGACGTGATCCTGGAGAAGAAGCGCGGGCGGCGGTACTAGTGCGCGGGGCGGTGCTGGCCGGCGGCGCGGCGCGCCGCTACAGCGGACGCCCCAAGGGGCTCCTCGCCGTGGGCGGCCGCCGCATCCTCGATCGCGTGGTGGACGCCGTCGCCACGGTGACCGGCGCGCCACCCCTCCTCATCGCCAACGCCCCCGATGCGCCGTCCTGGCGCCCCGACCTCGTCACCATCCCCGACGCCCGCCCGGGGGGCGGGAGCCTGGGCGGGATCTACACGGCCGTCGCCGCCGCGCCTCCACCCCAGCCGGTGCTGTGTGTCGCGTGGGACATGCCCTTCGTCACCGAGGGGCTGCTGCGCGCGCTCGCCGAGGGATCGACGGATTGGGACGCGTTTCTCCCCGAGAGTGATGGCCGGAGGGGAGTGGAACCGCTGTGCGCGGTGTACGGGCCCGCCTGCCGGGCGGCGATCGAGCGCCGGCTCGACGCCGGAGACCTGCGCGCCATCGCCTTCCACGAGGACGTGCGAGTCGGTATCCTCTCCCTCGACGAGGTGCGCCGGTTCGGCGACCCGGCCGAGTTGTTCTTCAACGTGAACACGCCGGACGATCTGGAGCGGGCGGAGGCGGTGTGGCGGCGACGCGGCTGATCTCCATCATCGGGCTCAAGAACGCGGGCAAGACGACCTTCCTGGTCGCGCTGGCCGCCGAGCTGGTGCGCCGCAAGTTCCGCGTGATGACCATCAAACATGGATCCCATCCGGCCGACATGGACCAGCGGGGCAAGGACTCCTGGCGGCACTGGCACGAGGGGAAGGCGGAGCGGGTGTTGATGGAAGCGCCGGGCCAGCGCGTGCTGTTCGAGCGCACGGCCGACGAGGCGGACCCCATCGCGCTGGCCCGGCGCTACCTGGGCGGCGCCGACATCGTGCTGGTCGAGGGGTTCAAGCGCGCTCCGCTCCCCAAGATCGAAGTGTACCGCCGGGTCGCCGGCCCGAAACCGATCTTCGATCCGGCGGTCCACGACCCCGGCGACTGGGTCGCGATGGTCACGGACGACGCCGCGTTCCGCGCCCCGTTCCCCGTGTTCCGCTTCAGCGATACGGCGTGGTTGGTCACCGTGGCCAACCTCGCCTGGGACCGCGCGAAGATCCTGCCGCCGTGACCCCCGCCGACGCCGCACGCCTCATCCTCCAGGACCTGAAGCCGCTCGAGGCGCTGCGCCGGCCCCTGCGGGACGCGCTGGACTGCGTGCTCGCCGAAGACGTCGTCAGCCCCCTCGATCTCCCGCCGTGGGACAATTCGGCGATGGACGGCTACGCCGTGCGGAGCGCCGACGTGGCGGGCCCGGTGGAGCTGGAGGTGATCGAGACCATCCCGGCGGGCCAGGTACCCCGCAAAGCCGTCGGGCCCGGCCAGGCGACGCGCATCTTCACGGGTGCCCCGCTTCCGGAGGGAGCGGACAGCGTCATCCGGCAGGAGGACACCGAGCCCCTCCCACCCCACCGCGTCGCGATCCGCAACCCGCGCGACGCCCGCAAGAACCTCCGGCGCCGGGGCGAGGACATCAGGCGGGGCGACGTCGTGCTGCGCGCGCGCACGCCCCTCGGCCCCGCCCAGCTCGGTGTCCTCGCGTCGATCGCGCACGACCAGCCGCTCGTCTTCCGGACGCCCCGCGTCGCCTTCCTCGGCTCGGGAGACGAGATCGTCGACCTCGACGCCAAGACGGAGATCCTCGCCGGCAGGAAGATCGCGAGCTCGAACTCCTACACCGTGAGCGGGATGATCCGGCGCGCCGGGGCGGAGCCGGTCGACCTCGGCATCGCGCGGGACTCCAAGGAGAGCCTGCGCGAGCACCTGGAGCGCGCCCGGGGGAGCGACCTGCTCGTGACGACCGCCGGCGTGAGCGTGGGCGAGCACGACTTCGTGCGCGACGTGCTGCAGGAGATGGGCGGCGAGCTGAAGTTGTGGCGCGTGGCCATGCGGCCCGGAGCGCCGCTCGGGTTCGGCACGCTGCGCGGCACTCCCTGGCTCGGGCTGCCCGGGAATCCCGTGAGCACCATGGTCACGTTCGAGCTGTTCGTGCGGCCTGCCATCCGCCGGCTGCTCGGCCACGCGCTCCCGTTCCGGCGCACCGTCCCGGTGGTGGTCGGGGAGGCGATTACGCTCGGGCCCAGGCTACGACATTACCTGCGAGCGATCGTGCAGGCGGACGTCTCGCCCGGCGCGCCGCTCACCGCCCGTTTGACAGGGCCCCAGGGCTCCGGCATTCTCACCAGCATGGCCCTGGCCAACGCCCTGCTCATCGTCCCCGAAGACCTGCCGGCGGTCGCGGCGGGTGCGGCGCTGCAGGCCCTGGTGCTCGACGATCCGCATCACGTGGGGGAGCCGCTGTACTGATCCCGAAGCCACGAGTTGCAAAGTCACCAGCCTCACGTGAAGTTGCCCCAGACGGCGAAGTTGCGAAGTGGCTCCCAACTCCAAGCTTCAAGCTGACCTGGCGACATGCAGCAGGCGTCTTGCGACCACTGTGCAACTTCGCCGTCTGCGCAACTTCTCTAACGACTCGAGGCTGAGGACTATGAGACGAGTACTCTCCCTCCTGCTCCTGACCTCGCCGTTCGCCCTCAGCGCAGCGCAAAGCCCGCTCCAGAGCTACTCGCAGGCAATAATCCCGCAGTACCGCCGCACCGATCCCCGTGTTGCCTACACCGTGACGGTGAAGCCCGGCGACCGCTCCGCGTACTTCGTGGAGGTCCGGATCGCCAACGCGCCGAACCCGGCGCGGCTCGTGATCCCGAACTGGGCGCCCGGCGCCTACCGTCTGATGGACTCGGGGATGAACATCGCGGACTTCACGGCGTTCACCGCCGCGGGCGACACGCTCCCCGTGCGGCGGGACTCGGAGATCTCGTGGATCGTCGACACCCAGGGCGCTCCGGCCGTCGTCGTCCGCTACTCGGCGGCCATCCGCGACCCGGCGCCGTGGCACCGCCCCAACAACCGCTGGTTCCTGCGCGCCACCTCCGGCATCGTGGACGGCCCGCGGACGTTCGTCTACCTGGACGGCTGGAAGCTGACGCCGGCCCAGGTCACCTTTCGCGTGCCGGCGGGGTGGCGCATCGCGACCGGCCTCGTGCCCACGACTGACAGCACGACCTACTGGGCGCCGAGCTACGACGTGCTCATCGACTCTCCCGTGCTGCTGGGGCGCTTCCTCTCGTACCACTTCACCGCCGGCGGCGTCCCGCATCGCGCGGTGGTCGACCTGGGCGGGGGCGGCCAGACGGCGTCCTCCCGGCGCGTCTTCGTGGACATGCTGCGGCGCATCGCCGAGACGGCGATCGGCATCTTCGGCAACGCGCCGTACAAGGACTACACGTTCATCTTCGTCGGGGGCCGGGGCGGCGGACTCGAGCACCTGAACTCGACGACCATCGGCGTCAGCGCCGACGTGCTGGCGCACAATCCCGCCGGCGCCGAGGGCGTCAGCGCGCACGAGTTCTTCCATACCTGGAACGTGAAGCGCATCCGCCCGGTGGAGCTGGGACCGTTCGACTACGAGCGTCCGGTACGGACGCTCAATCTCTGGGTGAGCGAAGGGATCACCGATTACTACACGGAGGTGATCCTGGCGCGCAGCGGGCTCAACGGCGCCGGCGACTTCACCCGCCGCATGGGTGACGCCATCGCCAACCACCGCGGCAACGCGGCACGGCTCGTGGTCTCGCCCGAGCGCTCCTCGTGGACGGTATGGGACAGCCCCGAGGTCAATGACAGCTACGCGATCTCCTACTACCTCCAGGGGCAGCTGCTCGGCTTCCTGCTCGACCTGGCGATCCGCGATTCGACCGACAACGCCAAATCGCTGGACGACGTGATGCGCTACCTGTTCGATCACCACGCCGGGGAGCGGGGGTTCACCGGCGAGGACCTGCGGTCGGCCGTGCGCGCCGCCGCCGGCCTCAACGTCGAGGAGTTCTGGCGCCGGTACGTGAGCGGCACGACGGAGATCCCGTGGGACGATTACCTGAAGGCGGGCGGGTGGAGCGTCGCGTTCAGCGAGCAGCCCGCCGCCGATGCCCGGATCGGCGCGATCCCGCCGGCCGTGCAGGGTGGGCGGTGGCGCGCGGTCGCCCCGCCCGGGAGCGCCGCCGCCGCAGCCGGCCTCCGGACGGGAGACGAGCTGGTATCGGTGAACGGGCGCGCGATCCTGGACGGTACCGACCTCACGGCCGTGCTCCGGGGCGTGGCCATCGGCGCCGCGGTCACGGCCCGGGTCGTGCGGGACGGCGCGCCGCTCACCATCCGCTTCACGGCGGGCCCGTACGGCCGAGTGCGGGCCGCCCTGCGCGATCTGCCGGACCCGTCCGACAAGATGCGGCGCGTCCGGGCCGGGATCCTCACGGGGGCGGGACGCTGATGGAGCTGTTGCTCGTCTTCACCTCGGTCCTGTTCATCGTCGATCCGTTCGCCGCGGTGCCCACCTTTCTCGCCATGACGGAGCGCGATAGCCCCGCGCAACGGCGCGTCCTCGCGAGGCGCGGCGCGTGGACGTGCGCGATCACCCTCACGCTGTTCGCGCTGGGCGGCAGCCTGATCTTCAAGATCTTCGGGATCACGATCGCCGCGTTCAAGATTGCGGGCGGCGTGCTGATCGGGCTCAACGCCCTCGACATGGTGCAGGCCCGGCGCAGCCAGCAGCGCGAAACGCCGGTGGAGACGGCCGAGGGCATTCAGAAGGAAGACATCGGGATCCTGCCGCTGGGCGTGCCGATGCTGGCCGGGCCGGGAGCGATCTCGACGGTGATGGTGCTCGCCCTCGGCGCCAAGGGAGTAGTTCACATCCTCGCGGTGTACGGGTCCATCGCGCTCACCGCGCTGATCTCGTTCTACGTGCTGGCGGCGGCCTCGATGGTGGAACGCCGGCTGGGGCAGACGGGGATGCGGATTCTCACCCGGCTGATGGGTCTGGTGCTGTGCGCGATCGCGGCGCAGTTCATCATCGACGGGATCAAATTGTCGGGGCTCGTGACCCGCTAGGCCGATCCTCCCCAGCTGACCCGGCCGCCACCCTGGCCTTTGGCGACGTACAGAGCGCGATCGGCCGCGGCCACGAGCGCGTCGAGCGGGCTCGCCCCCGGCCCGTCCCATCCCCCGGCCGAGAACGACACGCCACCCCCGCTGACCGTGAGCCCGAGCCGGTGATCGTCCACCGGGACGTCACGGAAATGCCGGTTGACGTCGCCCGTGATGCGCTCTGCGACCGCCAGGGCCGCAGGCGCCTCGGTGTCGGGGAGAATGACGGCGAACTCATCGCCGCCATAACGGCACGGGACGTCCACCGCCCGGAGGTGCCGGTACATCAGCTCACCGAGCGCCTGCAACGCGAGATCGCCGGTCCCGTGACCGAAGCGGTCGTTCGTCGCCTTGAAGTGGTCGAGGTCGAGCAGGAGCAAGGACGACATCACGCGGTGGCGGCGGCAGCGCTCAACTTCGCGCCGCAGCGACGACTTGAAGAAGCCGCGGTTGAAGAGGCCCGTCAGCGGATCCACGATGGCGTCCCGCTCGATGCTCGCGAGCGCGTCGGTCTCGATCACCGTGGGATGGGTCAGGCGCGGCGAGACATTGAGGAAGTAGTCGAGGGTCGCCACCTCCTGCCCCGCATCCCGACCTAACCGCTCGACGAGGTTCCGGCGGTGCCGGGCGATGGCGCGCCAGTGGCGCTCCGCTTCGGCTTCGGTGAGATCGACGTGGGCCAGCTGTTTCAGGCGCGGCGCGAACGGCGGGGAGTCGTCCGCGAGCGGCACCGGCGTCGGACGGGGGTGCCGCAGCCCCAAGGCCGGGGAGTCGCGCCGCTGGTCCAGCGGCTCACGGCGGTCGCGCAGCGTGCGCCGATCGAACCCGATCCGTTGATCGACCGGAACCGATCCGTCGTGCTGCCGCCGCTCGAGCCCTTGCCGCCGGTCAACGGTGCTGCGCCGTTCCTGGCCTCCGACCCCAACCCCAACATTCGTCGTCCGGAATTCCCCGGCCTTGCGATCGCCTACCATGTTCTGCCTCTGCCTCCGCCTCAGCTTCGCGACTCCAGGGCGCGTCCGGGCGAAGGTTGGGCAGGAACCGGACCGCGACGCAGCGCGGCCTCGGGCGATTTCAACTTATTTGCCGGGTTGGAGTTGTCATGTGACCAAAGGGACCGGTCACCGTGCAACCGCACCATTCCAGTGCTCTCCGTGGTGGATGCGCCCGCGAATAGTGCGGCGGCGCTACACGGGACTCTCCCACCGGCGGCGGGCTACATCCGCTTGTACTTCGGCCCGCTCCCGCCCTCCCGCGGCGTCCACCGCGGCCCCAGCACGTCCGTCGCCTTGCAGTCCACGCAGTTGGGCGCGTTAACACGCAGCACCCCGTCCCCCTCCTCGTAGACCCCCGCAGGACAGACGTGCGAGTAAAACCGTGCGACTTCCGCCGGCACATCCTGGCCCACGACGAGATGCGTCGGGATCGTGTCGCGCGTCGCGTTTCCGGACTTGAACACCGCGTCGACTTTGCTGAAGGTGAGCCTTCCGTCTGGTTGCTCCCCTGACCCCGGGCTGCCGCCCGGAGTCAGTCGGCGGTGCACCTCCGCATCGGCGTGCACCGCGTACCGCCATCCGGGAAACAGCCCGCGCGTGACCGTCATCAGCGCCGCCTGAAGCCCGCCGAGCAGGAACCCGTCCTGAAACGCGAGTCGCATGTTGCGGGTGCGGTACAGGTCACGCCCGACATACGAGTGGTTCACCAACCGGTCATACTCGGCGAGGTGGAGTGGCGCGGGATCGCCCGCCTTCAGGGCGGGCAGGATCGCGCGCGCCGCATACATCCCCGACTGCATCGCGTAGTGGATCCCTTTGAGGGACGGCACGTCCACGAAGCCCGCGGCGTCCCCCAGAATCACGACGCCCTCCCCTGAGCACCGGTTCGGGAGGCTATAGAACCCTCCCTCGGGGATCGTCTTCGCCCCCCACTCGACCATCTCCCCCCCCTCGAGATACGGACGGAACAGGGGATGCTGCTTGAGGCGCTGGAGCAGGGCGTGGACGTCGAGGGCGGCGTTCTCGTAGTCGAGCCCCACCACGAGACCGAGCGCGGCGAGGTTCGGCTCCAGGGGGTACATGAAGCTCCCGCCGAACGCGTCGCTCGGGAGCGGCCAGCCCATCGTGTGGATCACGCGACCGAGCGGACGCTTCGTCTCCCACAGCTCCTTCACGCCGAGAGCGAAGATCTGCGGGTTGAGCGAGGCGATGCCCTGCCACTTGCACCAGGCCTGGGAGAGCGCGCCGCGCGTTCCTTCGGCGAGGGCCGTGACCTTCGCCGTGAGATCGTTCGGGGCCGCGAAGCCGGCGCCCGGCGCGCCTTCCCGGTCCAGCCCGGCGGGCGCCGTGCGGACGCCGACCACGGCGCTGCCGCGGGTGAGCAGGCTCGCCGCCGGGAATCCCGTGAAGATGTTGACCCCCAGCTCCTCGGCGCGGGCGCCGAGCCACCGCACGATCTCGCACAGCGAGGCGATGTAATAGCCCTTGTTGTGCATCGTCGGCGGCGTTGGGACGCGCCACCGGCCCTCGGCCGTCAGCAGATACACCGCTTCCTTCTTCACTTTTCCGTGAAAGGGGAAGTCGGAGTCCTTGAGATCGGGAAACAGCTCGCGGAAGGCGCGGGGATTGACGACGGCGCCGGAGAGCGAGTGCTCGCCGAGCGCCTCGGCCTTGTCGAGGACGCCGATGTTGAGCTCGGTGCGCTTCGCCTTCGCCAGCTTCGCCAGCTCGATCGCGCAGGCGAGGCCCGCGGGCCCGGCGCCCACGACGAGCACGTCCAGCTCCATCCGGTCGCCGGCCCCGGCGGCGCCCTCCTTGAGAATCAGGCGCTCCATCGGCAGCGGCGGCTGGTGCTGCGCGGGAATCAGGGCCACGCGGCCTCACCCATGCAGCTTCCGGATCTCTTCGGTCAACCGCGGCACGACGGCGAACAGATCACCCACGACACCGTAGTCGGCGACCTTGAAGATGGGAGCGTCCTTGTCCTTGTTGATCGCCACGATCACCTTCGACGTCCGCATACCCGCAAGGTGCTGGATCGCGCCCGAAATGCCGACCGCGATGTACAGCGTGGGACTCACCGTCTTGCCCGTCTGGCCGACCTGGTCGGCATGGGGCCGCCATCCGGCGTCCACCACGGCGCGCGAGGCGCCCACCGCGGCGCGCCCCCCGAACGCCTGAGCCAGCTCCTCGATCACCTTGAAGTTGGCGGGCTCTTTGAGCCCGCGCCCGCCCGAGATCACGACCTGGGCCTCGGCCACGTCGAGCGAGCCTGCCTCCGCAGCCTTGATCTCGCGCACCGTCACACGACCGGCGGGCACAGTCACCGCCACCGTCTCCGCCGCCCCAGCCTTGGGGCGCTCGACGGGCGTGAACACATTGGGGCGGAGCGACACCACCGCCGGCTTCCCCAAGACGTTCACCTTGAGCAACGCCTTCCCCGCGTACACCGGCCGCGTGACGACGATCGCGCCGCTCTCCACCCCGACATCGGTGACGTCGGCAGCGAGCGGCACGCCGAGCTTGGCCGCGACCCGCGGGGCGAGGTCCTTCCCCGTCGCGCTCGCCGCGAAAACAATCGCCGCATAGGCGCCGGCCTTGGCCCGGTCGGCGATCGCCTGCGCAGAGCCCTCGGGGGAGTACTTCGCAAAGGCGGGGTTGGTCAGGGTGACGACGCGGTCGGCGCCGAACGAGCCCAGCCGATCGAGCCCTTGTGGGGCGCCGGCGGCGCAGATCACGGCTTCCACGCTGCCGCCGAGGGCATCAGCGAGGCGCCGCGCGCCCGTCACGACCTCGTACGACACCTTGCGCAGCACGCCGTCACGCTGCTCGCCGACCGCCAGGACAGCGCTCACAGGACTTTGGCCTCCTCGCGGAGGAGGCGGATCAGCTCGGGGATTGCATCGGGCCCTTCGCCCACGATCTTCCCCTCTTTTCTCTCGGGGGGTGGCGTCATGGCGAGCACCTCGATGCCGCCCGCGCCGACCTGCACCGGCTTCACGTCGAGGGGCTTCTTCTTGGCCGCCATGATGCCCTTGAGCGCCGGGTAGCGCGGCTCGTTCAAGCCTTTGTCGGTGGTGAGCACGGCGGGGAGGGGAAACTCCACGACCTCGATCCCGCCCTCGATCTCACGCTCGGCGACGCCCTTCTGGCCCTCGATCTCGAGATGCGCGACGGCCGTCACGCAGGGGAGGCCCAGCAGCTCGGCCACCATCGGACCGACCTGATGGTTGTAGTCGTCGATCGCCATCTTGCCGAACAGGATCAGGTCCCAGCCGCCGTCCTTCAGCGCGGCGGCGACGGCCTTGGCGGTCCCGAAGCCGTCGGCGGGGATCCTGTCGGCCTGGAGCAGCACGCCGCGGTCGGCGCCCATGGCGAGCGCCGTGCGGATCGTCTCCTGGGCGGCGGCGGGGCCGAGGCACAGGATCACGACCTCGCCGGCTCCGGCCTTCTCCCGGCGTTGGAGGGCCTCTTCGACGGCGAACTCGTCATACGGGTTCAGCACGAACTTCACACCCGCCTCGTCGAGACTCTTGCCGTCGGGACCGATCTTGACGCGCGTCTCGCTGTCGGGGACGCGCTTGATGCACACGGCGATCTTCATGAGGCCGGAAAGCTAACCCGCTCTCCGGCCTCCCGAAAACCAGGGCCTACCGCCTTTCACGCGAGGCTCAGAAACTCGAGCAGGATGCGATTGAACTCGTGCGGCCGTTCAATCATCGGCGAGTGCCCGCAGCGCGGCACGAGGCGGAACGTGCAGCGCCGCATCGTGCGGGCGGCCCGCTTCCAGGGGGCCGCCGGCGTGATCGCGTCGTTCGCACCCCAAACCAGCAGGGTGCGGCAGCTCAGCCGGGACAGGGCGTCGGCGATGGGATAGTCCCGTGCGGCCCGGAGCGCCCGCACGACGGTGCGGACGTGCCGCGGCTCGGACAGCAGAGCGTGCGTCCGATCGATCATCACGGGGGTGGCGCAGGTGGGGTCACGGAACATCCGCCGCGCCAGCTCGACGACGTGCCCGCGCTGGACCTGTCGGGGGACTCCGATCCCAGCGTCGGCCTCCGGTGAGAGCCCCGGCGTGCCGCTCAGCGCGAGCGCCTCGACCGCCTGCGGCTCGTGCGCGGCGAAGTCGAGCGCGGCCAGGGCGCCGAACGAGTTCCCGCACACGCTGACCCGGCGCAGATCGAGGCGGTCCAGCAGCTGCTTCAGCGCGGCGCGGAGCGTCCCGACTCCTTCCGAGGTCGCATCCACCGCGGCCAGTGCGTCGAGCAGCACGACGACGCCGAAGCGGCGCTCCGTCAGGGCGGCCCACGTTTTGTCCCACATCCAGCCGCCCGCGAACAGCCCGGGCAAGAGGACCACCGGCGGTCGGGTCCGCTTGGCCGGCGCGTACTCATAATGGAGGAGGGGCACTTCGACGGACGTTGCGACCATGACCCGGCGCCCAGGCTGAGGGGCTCCGATCAGCGTCCCGTGAACTCGGGCATGCGCTTTTCGTTGAACGCCGCGATCCCCTCGCGGGCGTCGCCGCTTTCGAACAGCTGCTGCTGCAACTCCCGCTCGAGCGCTTGCCCGATGTCGTGCGGCGCCTCGGCGCCCGATTGCACGGCGCGCTTGATCAACCCGACCGTCCTGGCCGCTTTGTGCGGCGGGCAAAACTGCTGCGCGTACAGGACGACGTCGTCCCAGAACGTCTCGGCCGGGAAGAGCTCGTTCACCAGACCCAGCTCTTTCGCGCGCTCGAACGAGAAGGTCTCGCCCTTCCCCATCAGCTCGATCGCCCCGTATTTGCCGATCGCCTTCGCGAGGCGCTGCGTCCCGCCGAGACCGGGGAGCACGCCCAGAGTCACCTCGGGAAGCCCGATCTTCCCGCCGTTCTCCTTGGCGACACGGAGGTCGCAGGCGAGCGCCATTTCGAGGCCCCCGCCCACCGTGTGGCCGTTCAACGCCGCGACCGTGAGCTTGGGCGTGTGCTCGAGGCGGTTCAGTGTCTCGTTGCCGTACAAGCTGAAGTGGTACAGGTAGCGGGGGCTCGCCCCCTGCATCATGCGGATGTTGGCCCCGGCGGAGAAGAAGCGGTCGCCGCCGCCGCGCAGCACGATCACGTGCACGTCGTCCTCGAATCGTGCGCGCACCACGGCGTCGTCGAGCTGCCGCAGCATCTCCAACGTGTAGGCGTTGGCGGGCGGATCGTTGAGCTCGATGATGGCGAGACCGCCCTCGGTCCGGTACTGCACCAACTGCCGACTTCGTCGCTCGCGCTCGACCTTGGGAAACTCGATCATCGTGACCATCCGGCACACGCCTCCATGGTTTGGGGTTCGTCCGCGGCCTCCGCTTCACGAGCGGTGCGCAGTCCGCCTTCGTACCACGCCCGCAGCTTGCCGGGATCGAAGTCGAGGCTGGCGCCGCGCAACTCGCTCGACGATCAGGTGCTCGCAGGCGCCCACCTGCCAGGCGCCTTTCGCACCGCCGCCCGAGAGCACCAGTGCTCTCCGCATGACGCCTATTCCCGTCTCGTTTGTGCGCGGCGACGCGAGGTGAGAACCCAGTCGGGACGCTAGCTCCTGGTGCCCCTGGCGCGCACGTCCACGTCGACGCGGTACGTGCCGAAGGTGCTCGGGCAGTCGTAGGCGCCGCTCCCCGCAACCGCCAGCGTATCGCCCGAAAGGGCCCCCGTAAACGGCGTGCTCCTCACGAGGGTGCAACCGGAGCGGGCGGCGGCTTCCTGCCAAACCGTCGCACCGTTCGATGCGTAGGCCATTGCCACCACGCTGTCGTTCGCCAGCACGACGCCGGCCACCGTTCCCGAATCCGAGTCACAGTCGCCCGAAGCCAGCACGGTGACGGTGCCCGCGAAGGTGCTGTCGGTCTGCGTCGGGATGTCGATGGTCGCCGAGCAGGCAAATGTCTTGGAACCGAACGACGTCTTGACGGTTGCCGTCCCGGTCGCGGCGTAATTGCCCACGATGCTTGGGAACGCCGCGGTACTCGCCGGCCGCGGCTCGAACGCAGCGGGGCGGTCGCAACCGAACACCGCGATAAGTCCGATGACGCCGGATAGTATGGTGCGAGTCGTGTATGACATGTTCGAACCCTCCCTTTCAGATCTCTACAACGACTTTCCCCATCTGACTGCCTGACGCGAGGCGTTCCAGCGCCGCGCGTGCCTCGGCCAGTGAATACACACGATCAACGAGCGGCCGGAGCTGGCCGTCCCCCAGCGCCTGCAGCGCTTGCTGGTACTCCGCCTCGTTGCCCATCGTCGAGCCGAGGATCGTGTGCTGGTGCCAGAAGAGGCGGCGCACGTCCATGCTCACGGTCGGGCCGGTGGTCGCCCCGCACGTCACCACTCGACCGCCTCGCGCGAGGCACTTGAGCGACTCCTGCCACGTCGACGCGCCAGTCGTGTCCACGACCACGTCGGCTCCGTGGCGGTCGGTCAGCGCCCGCACTTCCCTTGCCACCTGCTGCGCGCGGTGGTTGAGGATGGCGTCGGCCCCGAAGCTCCGGGCCTGCTCGAGCTTCGCCTCACTCGACGATGTCGCGATCACACGCGCGCCCAGGAGCTTCGCGATCCGCAGGGCGGTGAGCGCCACGCCGCCCCCGATCCCCCACACGAGCACCCACTCTCCTGTCCGCACCTGAGCCCGGCTCACCACCATGCGCCAGGCGGTGAGCGTGACCAGCGAGAACGCGGCTGCCTCGGCCCAGGTCAATTCCGGCGCGAGTCGGGGGATGTGGGCGACGTTCTGCTCCGGCACGACCACGCATTCCGCCATCGTGCCCGGCAGATGCTCGCCGAGGACCCGATAGTCCACGCACAACGAGTGCTCGCCTGCCCGACAGAACTCGCAGGCGTGGCACGCCACGCCCGGATTGATCATGACGGCGTCCCCCGGACGGACGGCCGTGACCTCGGGACCCGCCGCGTCCACCACGCCGGCCCCGTCCGAGCCGAGCACGTGCGGGAAGACGTAGTCCACAGGCAATCCTTCGATCACGAACAGATCCAGGTGGTTCAGGGCGGCGGCGCGAACGTTTACGCGGACCTCCCGCGCGCCGAGGCCCATCCCTGCCGTAGGCGCGGGAACCTCGGCGATCTCGACCTGCTCGAGGCCGCCGACGGCGCGGATGACGCACGCGCGCATGCCCTCTGGCGCTCGCGTCCGCGTGCTGGCGCGTGTCGTTTCCCCGGGACTGGATGTCCGGTGCATGACGGTGTCTCTCAGGTTCATCAACGGGGCCAGGCGGTTTTGCAATCGCTGTGCCGCGACTCCCCACCGGCGCGTGGGCGAGCAGCGCACAAAAAGTGAGCGACGACGATGCACCAAGATTAGGCACGGCGGTCAGGTCGAACGGAGAGTCTCACGGGCTGTCCGTTGCGGCATGGCGTTTGCCTCACCGCGCAAGGCTCATGAAAGAGTTCGCACGCGAATTCGCCGCCGAGTTCAACTATCTGGCCGGTTTCATGGCCACGATGGAGCGGCATCCCGGGCGGCGGGCGCTGACCTGCACGCGACGTCGTGATGGCCTCGCTGTTCAACACGCCGGAGTACGTGTTCTGCTTCATCGGCGCGCAGAAGGCTGGCGTGGTGTTCTCGCCGATCAACTTTCGCCTGTCGGCGCGCGAAGTCGCGCTCCACCTGGACGACAGCCGCCCCCGGGCCTACGTGTACGACGCCTCCCTCGCGGCGGTGGCGCGCGAAGCCGTGCGGCTCGCCGACCACCGAAAACGTCCCGGGCGAGGTCGAGGTCGTCATCAACCAGCATCCGAAGGTGGCGGATTCGCTCGTCGTCGGCGTGCCGGACCCGGTCAAGGGAAGTGTCTTGGCGGCCTACATCGTGCCCGCCGACCGGAGCCTCAGCGTGGACGAGCTGCGAGAATCGCGAGTCGATGGGCCCGGAAGGACTTTCTAGACGCGCTCAGTTGAACGCATTCAGGCCCGTGATCTCCTGCCCGAGAATCAGCGTGTGGATGTCGTGCGTCCCCTCGTACGTGTAGACAGACTCCAGGTTGGCGAGATGCCGCATCGCCTGGTACTCGGCCAGGATGCCGTTCGCACCCAGCAAACGCCGCGTCTCCCGGGCGATATCCGTGGCCATGCTCACGTTGTTCCGCTTGGCGAGTGAGACCTGCTGCGGCGTCACGGTGCCCTGGTCCTTGAGCCTGCCCAGCTGCACGCACAAGAGCTGAGCCTTGGTGATCTCCGTCAGCATCTCGGCGAGCCGAGCCTGCTGCAGCTGGAAGCCGCCGATCGGCTTGCCGAACATCACTCGATTCTTCGCATAGCTGACTGCTTCGTCATAGCACGCCATCGCCGCGCCCACCGCACCCCAGGCGATCCCGTAGCGGGCGGCCGTCAGGCACATCAACGGAGACTTTAGCCCACCCGATTTGGGTAACAGTGCGTCCTTGGGCACATGGACATCCTGAAGCACGAGCTCGCTGGTGTCGCTGGCGCGCAGCGAGAGCTTGCCCTTCTGGTCCTTCGCCGAGAACCCCTTGGTGTCGGTGGGAACGAGATAGCCGCGGATCGAGTCGGCGTCCTTCCCGGTCTTGGCCCACACCACGGCGACCTGCGCCGTCGAGCCGTTGGTGATCCACATCTTGGCCCCGTTCAGGATCCACCCGTCCTTCGTTTCCTTGGCGACCGTGATCATCCCGGCGGGGTTCGAGCCGTAGTCGGGCTCGGTGAGCCCGAAGCACCCGATCACTTTCCCGCTCGCCATCTGCGGCAGCCACGTCTTCTTCTGGTCTTCCGATCCGAAGGAGAAGACCGGGTACATCACCAGCGCGCCCTGCACCGAAGCGAACGACCGCACGCCCGAGTCGCCGCGCTCCAGCTCCTGCATGATCAGCCCATACGCCACGTTGTTCAGCCCGGCGCAGCCGTACTCCTCCGGCAGATTGGCGCCGAACAGCCCCAACTCGGCCATGCCTGGAACGAGCTGCTTGGGGAATGTGCCCGCGATGTACGCGTCTCCGATCACCGGCATAACGGCGTCGTCCACCCATTGCCGGACGGTGTCGCGCACGGCGCGCTCTTCCTCCGACAACAGCCCGTCAACGTTGTAGAAATCAACTCCTTGGAACTTCGTAGTCATAGGCCTCAAGTGTTCAGAGAAGTTGCGCAGACGGCAAAGCTACCAGTGGCCGCAAGTTGACGGCAACAAGCGCGCAGCCCAGCTGGAAGCTCGGAGCTTGCAGCCACTTCGCAACTTCGCCGTCTGCGCAACTTTTCTGGGAGCTTAACGCTCAGCGCTCGGCGCTGTCGCGAGGTCCCGCCGCTCCGCCCGCCCCTGCCCGCGCGCGAACGCGAACGTATCGGAGGCGTGGAAGCGGCCCCGCTCCGCTTCCCACCGGAAGAAGGTGATCTGGATCGCGGTGGGCTCGATCGTCACGAAGTTGAAGCACGAGGGCCGGCCGCCCCTCGACCGGGTCGACAGCGTCCCCGCCGTCGACACGACGACCTTGCCCCCCAACACATCGGCGCCTTCCTGGTGGTCGTGGCCGCACAGCACGACGTCGGCGCCCGACTCGAGGATCCGCTGCTGGGCCCGGCGCCAGTGCGCCAGCCCCATGCGCTCGGAGATGTCGCCGCGCAGCACGTTGTGGTGCGCGACCAGGACGCGGGCGAGGGCCGCGTCCGCTTCGCCGTACAACTGGCGGACGCGCAGGATCTCCCGCTTGGGGAGGTGCCCCTTCACGGCCAGATCGCGCACCGCGGTGGTGAGCGAGCCCCACGCCACGCCGTGGGAGGTGAGCACCGAGGCGATCACCGCGGCCCCGGGGATCGTCAGCGTGGGGGCGAGATCGTCGCCGAAGTAACGCCGGTACTTCCGGTAGAGGGGCTCCCGGGCGAACGGGATGAGGGGGCGCCACCACCACTGCACGTCGTGATTGCCGGGAATGACGAGCGTCGGGGCGGTGCCGGCGGCGGTGTTCAGGAACGCGCGCGCCCGCTGGAACTCGCCGTGGCGCGCGCGCTGCGACAAGTCCCCGGCCACGATGACGGCGTCGGGCCGCAGGTCGGGGATCATGCGCTCCAGCGCCTCGATCTGCCGGATGTCGGCGAGGCCGCCGAAGTGCAGGTCCGCGATGTGCAACAGCTGGACGGTCACGACTCCACCTGCACGGTGTACGTGAGCGTCGCCTCACCGTTCGCGGGCACCGGCACGCGGAACCGCATTTCCGTCGCCGAGAGCTTCTCCGGGGGCACGCTGCTCTCCACGATCTTCCACACGCCGTACCGCGCCTCCCGCACGTCGACCGTCACCGCCTCGGCCTTGGCGTTCGTGATCGTCACCCGGTAGGCGGCGGTGGCGCGCTGGCGCACCGGCAGGCCGCGGCGCGGAGGCGGAATCTGCTCCTGGGTGAAATCGGTTTGCACGCGCTCGGCGGTGACGTCGAAGGCGTCGCCCGACTGCAGGCGCAGGTCCCGGCCCGGGGCGGTGTGATCGTTCGCCGCCTCGCCGATGAGCTGCGCGCGGCCGCCCGAGTCGGCTTGGTAGAGCTGTACGGTGCCCGCGGGGAGCGGCCGGTCGCCGAACGGTGTGCCGCGCGCCCGCTTCAGCGTGTACCAGACCTGCACCGGCACCCGGTTCGGCTCTTGCGACTGGCCGATCCAGCCGCGCCACGGGAGTACGCCGGGGACGACGAGCTCCTGGGTGACGGGCGCGGTGCTGCGGGGGAACAGTGCGGTCGCGACGGGAACGCCGGGCTCGATCGACAGGCGGCCGGGCAACTGGTAGACGTGGGTTTCACCGACCGCTTCTTCACTGGTCACCGCCTCTGCCGCCCGAGCGCGGAAATCGCGGGCCACGATCATCGCCTGGACTCCGGATTCTGCGACCGCTTCGCGCGTTCGCCGGATCGCCCCGGCCACGAGCTGAACCTCGGCGCTGTCGGCGCGCAGCGTCCGCGACGTCACGGTCGCGCTGCCTGACACCTGACCCCTGGCCCCTGCCAGGATTACCTGATAGAGGGCCTCCCACGTCGCCCCCTGCGCTACGTAGGCCAGCTCCGTGCGCGGCCGGGCGCGCGACGCCTCGAGCACGACCGCGGCTTCCGTGCTCGTCCGCACGAGCGCCGCCGGAAACAGCGGCTCGCCGGGGGACTCTAACAGCAGACGCCCGTCGGAGAGCCTGTACTGCGGCGGCTCAGCCCGTACGACCGTCGCACGCACCGTGTCGCCCTTGGCGCGCACGAACGACAGCGTCTGCCCGACGGCGCTCGCCAGCGCGTCTCCTTTGGTGCTGGGGTAGCGCACCGTGGCCGACGCCACCGCCACCGCGCTGTCGGGCGAGAACAGTGTCGCGGGATCGAGCCCCTCGAGGCGGAGGGTGACGAGACTGCGCCCGCGCTGCAGCGCCTGGAGCAGGCTCTGCCGCACGACCACCCGCCCGTCACGGTAGATCGAGAGCGACGTCTGTCCCGCGAGCGTCGCCACCCAGGTGCACAGGAGCACGCTGGCCACCCCCGACACCCGATACCCGATCCCCGATCCCCGCCTTTTCATTTCAGCCATTCCAGCGCGACCCTCCTCGCTATCAGAAACGTCAACACGTACCACAGCAACACACTGGCGGCTCCCACCAGCCGCGCCGTCCGCTCCGACGGCAGGCTCCAGGTGACGTAGGCCGCGAGCGGCAGCGTCGTACCGATGGCCACGAGCCGACCGATCCGTCCCGCCTTCCGCTGCACCAGCCGCGCGCAGCTCGGGCACAGCCCCCCGATCGCGATCCCGGCGACGAACTCGCCGCAGTGGGCGCACGGATGGCTAGGCCCGACGGGCCACGGCGCGGGCGAAATCGGCCGTAGTAGCACTGCCCCCCAAATCCCTCGTTCGCACGTTGTCCTTCACGATCGCCGTCTCGATGGCGCGGCGCAGGCGCGTCCCGGCCTCGAGCTCGCCCACGTGATCCAGCATCATCGCCGCCGCCAGCATCTGCGCCGACGGGTTCGCGATCCCCTGGCCCGCGATGTCGGGGGCCGAGCCGTGCACCGCCTCGAAGATGGCCGCGTGGGTCCCGATGTTCGCTCCCGGTGCGAGCCCCAGGCCCCCCACCAGTCCCGCCGCCTCGTCGGACAGGATGTCGCCGAACAGGTTCGTCGTGACGATGACGTCGAACTGCTCCGGCTTGATCACGAGCTGCATCGCGGTGTTGTCCACGATCTTGTCGTCCGACGCCACAACGCCTTCGTATTGCTTCGCGATCCGCTGGGCCGACTCGAGAAACAACCCCGACGTGGCCTTCAGGATGTTGGCCTTGTGGACGATCGTGACCTTCTTGCGACCATGCGCCTTGGCGTACTCGAACGCGAACCGCGCGACGCGCTCGCTCCCTTCCCGGGTCACGATGGACATCGCCTGCGCCAAGGCCCGCCTGTCGCCCGCGATCTTGAACGTGTAGTCGAGCCCGACGTACAGCCCCTCGGTGTTCTCCCGGACAATGACGAGGTCGACGTTCTGGAAGCGGCCACCCGGCACGATCGTCTTCGTCGGCCGCACGTTCGCATAGAGGTCGAACTCCTGCCGCAGCGCGACGTTCACCGAACGGTACCCGCCGCCCACCGGCGTCGTGAGCGGACCTTTCAGGCAGAGCCGCGTGCGGCGGATGCTGTCGAGCGTCGCGTTGGGCAGCGGCGTGCCGGCCTTCTCGACCGCCGCCATGCCGCCGTACTGTTCGTCCCAGTCGAACGTCATCCCCAGGGCACCGAGCACCTCGATCGTCGCCTGCGTGATCTCGGGCCCGACACCGTCGCCTGCGATCAGCGTGGCCTCGCGCGTCACGGCAGGCCCGGGGTGAGCGACTTCACCGCCCGGGTCAAGGCCGTCCAGGGGTCGTCGCCATCCCCGCGGGCGGTAGTCCGCCAGCCGACCCGCCCGATGCGGGTGTCGACCAACACGATCGACAGTTCGGCCACCGCAACAGGTAGGGGCGCAGCATGCTGCGCCCCTACGGTCCCGGATCGCGCCGGCGGTTTCCGGAACACCAGGCCCGCCGGCACCAGGGCGTAGCGCCCTCCGGTGAGCCCGACCAACGTGCGCAGCTGATAGCGAAGCGGGTCGGGCACGTCCACCAGACCTTCGGCCCGCAGGAACGCCGTGCCCATCTGATCGGGATCGGCGGCGATTCCAGCGGCGCGCCGCGCCGCGTGCCGCAGGTCCCCCGGGCCGACCCAGACCACCTCGGGCACCCGCGCCGCCAGCAGGCTGCCGATGATGCTGTCGCTCTTGTCGAGCGCACCCCGCCGGTCGGCGAGCTGCGCATCCCAATGCAAGGCTTCTTCCGCCGCCACCAGGGTGAGCGGCAGCAGCGGCACCTTCTGACCGGCGAGCCCGGCCGTGGGCAGCGGCGCCGTCGGTGCGGGGGCCGGCTCCTGGTCGGTTTTCCTTGCACCGCACGCCGCCGCCGACAGGAGCGTCACGACGCACCACGGATGCACGAAGTATTTGTGTCGTAACAGGTTAGTCACGGCGCGCAATCTAAGCGAGCGTCAGGCCGCCGTCCACCACGATTACCTGTCCCGTGATGTGCCGCGCCGCCTCGCTGCACAGGAACACGATCACACGCGAGACGTCTTCGGGCTCCGCCACGCGCCCCAACACCGATTCATGCTCGGCCCGCTCCAGCACCTCGCGGGGCAGGTGGATCAGCAGCTCCGTCTTCACAAATCCGGGAGCGACCGCGTTGACGTTGATGTTGGACGAGCCGAGATCCACGGCCGCGGCTTTGGTGAGTCCGATCAGCGCCGCCTTGCTCGCCGCGTAGTTGGCGATCCCGAACCCGGGGCGGAACGCCTGGTGGCTCGCGACGTTCACGATCTTGCCGAAGCGCTGCGCCCGCATGTGGGGCGCGACGGCGTGGATGCAATTGAAGGCGCCGGTGACGTTGGTCTCCATCACTTCCTGCCACGCCGCGGCGGTGAGGCGCCACAGCGCGCCGTCGTGCGTGACCCCGGCGTTGTTGACGAGGTAGTGGACGCCCCCCAGGCGCTCCCGCACGTCGGCCACGAACTTCTCGACGTCGTCCATCCGGCGGACGTCGCAGCGCGCCGAATGGCACCGGACCCCGAGGGCTTTGATCGCGGTCTCGGTCAGCAACGCTTGCTCGGCGACGTCGCGCCCAGGGAGGTCGAGGTAGTTGAACGCGACGCCGCAGCCGCGCTGGGCGAACTCGAGCGCCACCGAGCGGCCCAGGCCGGTCGCGCCACCGGTGACGACCACGACGCGGCCCTGTAGGGTGTCACCGGCGCGCAGCGGCTCGGGCCGCTCCTGCACGACGGCCGCCCCGGCCGGCGCAGGGGCCTCCCGCGCGCTCAGCGACCACGAGGAGGGGACCAAGATTTCCGAACCTATGTTCGAGGTTGAACATCGGCAAGGCAAGGCGCAAACTTAGCGCCATGATGCGCCTCGTGTGGGTCGCGATCGCCCTGCTCGGCGCGGCCGCCTTCGGCGTGCTCGCCCTCGCCCGCGGCGAGACGATCAACGCCGCCTGGCTGCTCGTCGCCGCGGTGTGCACCTACGTCATCGGCTTCCGCTTCTACGCGAAGTTCCTGGCCGACCGGGTCTTCGGTCTGGACCCCGGCCGCGCGACGCCCGCCGAGCGCTACAACAACGGGCGCGACTTCGTGCCCACCAACCGCTGGGTGCTGTTCGGCCATCACTTCGCGGCCATCGCGGGCGCCGGCCCGCTCGTCGGGCCGGTGCTGGCGGCGCAATTCGGGTTCCTCCCCGGCACCCTGTGGCTCGTGATCGGCGTCGTGCTGGCGGGCGCCGTGCAGGACTTCACGATCCTCTGCTGCTCGCTGCGGCGCGACGGCAAGTCGCTCGGCCAGATGGCGAAGGAAGAGGTGAACAAGGTCACGGGCGTCACCGCGATGGTGGCGATCCTGGCGATCATGATCATCCTGCTCGCCGTCCTGGCGCTGATCGTGGTGAACGCGCTGCGGGCCTCGCCCTGGGGCTTGTTCACCATCGCCTGCACCGTGCCGATCGCCCTGCTCATGGGGTGGTGGATGAAGCGGTGGCGGCCGGGCAGGGTGGGCGAGGCATCGGCGCTCGGGGCGGTGCTGCTGCTCGGCGCTCTCGTCGCGGGGGGCGCCGTCGCGAGCCACCCGGCGCTCGCGGCCGCCTTCACGCACTCGGGGCCCGCCATCACCTGGATGCTGATCGCCTACGGGTTCATCGCCTCCGTGCTCCCGGTCTGGATGCTCCTGTGCCCGCGCGATTACCTCTCGACGTTTCTGAAGATCACCACGGTGCTGGTGCTCGGCGCGGCGATCTTGATCATCCTGCCGCCGCTCAAGATGCCGGCCCTGACCGTGTTCGCGACCGCCGGCGAAGGCCCCGTGTTCGCCGGCAAGCTCTTCCCGTTCGCGTTCATCACGATCGCGTGCGGCGCCGTGTCCGGCTTCCACTCGCTCGTCGCCTCCGGCACGACCCCCAAGATGATCGCCCGCGAGTCGGACGCGCGGATGATCGGTTACGGCGGGATGCTGATGGAATCGTTCGTGGGCGTGATGGCGATGATCGCCGCGTGTACGCTCGACCCCGGCGTGTACTTCGCGATGAACACGACGCCCGCCGCCCTCGCGGGCGCGTCCGAGGTGTTGAAGCAGGCGGGCTTTGTCGTCGCCCCGGAGACGATGCAGGCGCTGGCGGGGCAGATGGGGGAGCAAACGCTGATCGCGCGCACGGGGGGCGCCCCGTCACTTGCCGTAGGAATGGCCCACATCTTCTCGAGTCTGACGTCGGTGCTCGGCGGCAAGACGCTCACCGCCCTGTGGTACCACTTCGCGATCATGTTCGAGGCGCTGTTCATCCTGACCACGATCGACACGGGCACGCGCGTCGGGCGGTTCATGCTCCAGGAGATCCTCGGCCACCTGTGGCCTAGGTTCGGCGAGACGTCGTGGTACCCGAGCGTGATCGCGGCGAGCGGCCTGGTGGTCGCGGGATGGGGCTACTTTCTCTATCAGGGGGTCGTGGACCCGCTCGGCGGGATCAACTCGCTGTGGCCGCTGTTCGGCATCGCCAATCAGCTGCTCGCCGCGGTGGCCCTGTGCGTGGCGACCACGATCCTCATCAAGATGGGCAAGCAGCGCTACGCCTGGGTGACGCTCACCCCACTCGCCTGGATCGTCCTCGTCACCATGACTGCGGGGTGGCAGAAGGTGTTCTCGGCGGACCCCAAGCTCGGGTTCCTGGCGCACGCCGCCTCGCTCGCCGGCTCGTCCGCCGCGAACGCGGCGCGGCTGATCTTCAACGACCGCCTGAACGCCGTCGTCGCGCTGTTCTTCATGGGCGTGGTCGCGGTGCTGATCGTCACGTCGGCGCGGGAGTGGTGGCTGGTGCTCTCCCAGCGCAAGCCCGCGGTGGTACACGAGGCGCCGTACGTGGAGAGCGCGTTCGCCGCCGGGGACTGAATTTCGCGCGCTTCGAGGCGAAGCTCGTCAGCGAACTCGGTCGGCTCGAGACACGCATGGCCGTGTTCGAGGCGCGCATCATCCGCTGGATGTTCCTCTTCTGGATCGGCACGGTGGGGACGCTCATCCCCCTACTGCAACGCTAACCCACGGTCGCCAGACACTCGATCTCGACCCGCGCGCCCAACGCCAGCCCGCTCCCCGCCACCGTGGAGCGGGCCGGCGGGTCCTTCGGGAAGTACGTCGCGTACACCTCGTTCATCTTCGCGTAGTCGGCGATGTTGGAGAGGAAAACGGTGCACTTGAAGACGCGCTCGAGCGAGCTGCCGGCCTGCGCCAGCAGGGCCTTGATGTTCTCGAGCACCTGACGCGTCTGCCCGGCGATGCCGGTGTCGGCGAGCTGACGCGATCCCAGTAGATTGCCGATCTGTCCCGACAGATAGAGCACATTCCCTACGCGAACGGCAGGCGAGAACGGCAGCCCGGGCAGCGTGCCGGGTGGATTGATCACCTGCCGCTCTTGCGCCGCGACGGCGCTGCCGACCACGAGGAGCAGGACCGTTAGCACCTGAGTTCTCATGGCACCCCCTTCCGTCATTCCGACCTTCCGTCGCCCTCACAGCTCGATTTGCGCTCCGACTTCAAAGACCTGATTCGGCGGAATCTTGAAGAACGCCGTCGCCCGCAACGCATTCCGGCTCATGAACGAGAACAGCTTCGCGCGCCACTGCGCCATCCCCGGGCGCTCCGACGCGATCACCGTCTCCCGGCCCATGAAGAACGTCGTCCCCTCGATGGGGATGGCGAGCTGCTGCGTCTTGCACGCCGCGAGCACGTCGTCGATGTCGGGGTCCTCCATGAACCCGTAGCGCGCCATCACGCTGTGGAACCCCTTCCCGATGCGCTTGACGGTCACGCGCTCGGTCCCGGTCACGTGCGGGACGTCTTCCGTCACAATGGTGAGAAATATGATCTTCTCGTGCAGGACCTTGTTATGCGTCAGGTTGTGCACCAGCGCGGGCGGCGTACCGTCGGAGCTGCCGTACATGAATACCGCCGTCCCGGGCACGCGGATCGGGGGCTCGGCGGCGAGGTCGGCGAGGAGCAGCTTGAGCGGCACCGTCTTCTCCATCATGCGCTTGGACAGGATCTCGCGCCCGCGCTTCCAGGTGGTCATCACCAGATAGATCCCCATCGCCATTGCGAGCGGCACCCACCCGCCGTGCTGGATCTTGAGGGCGTTCGCGGCGAGGAACATGAGGTCCATCACCAGGAACAGCGCCACGCTGCTCACCGCACGCGCGATGCTCCACCCCCACACCTCGCGGCACATCACGTAGAACATCACCGTGGTCATCACCATCAGCGTCGAGAGCGCGACGCCGTACGCGCCCGCGATGTTGGTCGCGTTCTCGAAGTACAGCACCAGCGCGCACGTCGTGAGCGCCAGCGCGACGTTGACCGCCGGGACGTAGATCTGCCCGATCTCGCGCGACGACGTGTGCTCGATCTTCAACCGGGGGATGTACCCGAGCTGCACCGCCTGCCGGGTCAGCGAGAACGCCCCGGAAATGATGGCCTGCGACGCGATGATCGCCGCCGCCGTCGCCAGCGCGATCAACGGGTACAGGCCCCACGATGGCGCGAGGTGATAGAACGGGTTCACAGCCGCCGCCGGGTCGCGCAAAAGCAGCGCACCCTGGCCGAAGTAGTTCAGGAGCAAGCCTGGGAACGCGGTGCTGAACCACGCTACCTGAATCGCCCGGTGGCCAAAGTGCCCGAGGTCGGCGTACAACGCCTCGCCACCCGTGACCACCAGGAACACGGCGCCCAAGACGAGAACGCCCCGCCCGGCGTCCTCGGCGAAGAACCGCACGGCGTGCGTCGGCAGCGCGGCGGCCAGGACGGCCGGCTCCTTGATGATCGCGCTCAGGCCGAGCACGCCGATCGTGGCGAACCACACGAGCATCACGGGCCCGAACACACTGCCGATCTGCGCCGTGCCCCGGCTCTGGAAGAAGAACAGGCCGACCAGAATGACAAACGCGAGCGGCAACACCCAGTGCGCCAGCGCGGGGCTCGCCACCTCGAGGCCCTCCACGGCGCTCATCACGGAGATCGCCGGCGTCAGTGCGCCGTCGGCGTAGATCAGCGCCGCCCCGAAGATCCCCAGCACGATCATCAGGCGCCGCGGCGACAGACCTCGGGCCAACCGACTCCCGTTGACCAGCGCCATCAGCGCGAGCACGCCTCCTTCACCCTTGTTGTCGGCCCGGATGATGACGAGGTGATACTTGATGGTGACCACGAGGACCAGCGACCAGAACATGAGCGACAGCACGCCCAGCACGTTGCCCGTCGTCACGGGGATCCCGTGCTCCGCGTGGAAGGCGATCTGGAGCGCATACAGCGGGCTCGTGCCGATGTCGCCGTACACGATGCCGAGCGCCGTGAGGGCCAAGAACGCGAGGTAGCGCCCGCGCGGCTCCTGCGCAGTGGTGCTCATTCGTGATTGGGGGGTGGTCACCGGGCTGGAACCCTACGCACCCCGCCGACAAAAGGCCAGAGGAGGACCAAACCGAGCCCCAGGGCAGCACTTACGGCGAAGGCCGCTGCGCCCCCCGCGCGCTGAAACTGCCCGCCAAGCAGCAGGCCGCCGGCCAGCGCCGCCACGCCGCTCGCCGCGTGGTACACGCCGAACCCGCTCCCTTGCCGCGCCCCCGCCGCTGCGGCCACGAGCGAACGCTCGGGACTCTCGGTGAGCCCGGCGACGAGCCCGAATGCGAGGAACAGGGCCCACGCCGCTGCCGGTCCGTGTGCGACCGCCATCCCGGCGGCGAGGGCGGCGTAGCAGGCCCATCCCAGCCACATCGTCCCCGAGGCGCCAACGCGGTCGGAGAGGGCCCCGCCCGCGAAGCTCGAGAACGACTTCACGAC
>DASYRJ010000013.1:0-15489 GCA_036004525.1 Gemmatimonadales bacterium
CAGGGGCGACTCGGTCCTCATCACACTGACGGTCGATACCGTCCTCTTCAACGTGGACTTCCAGCCGTCCGGGGTGCTGTTCTCGAAATCGAGCCCGGCGCAGCTGGCCATCTGGTACCAGGACGCGAATCCCGATCTGGACGCCGATGGGGACGTGGACGCCGTCGATGAGATGCTGAAGGAGCAGCTCGCCATCTGGTACAAGGGCTCGAAGACGGACCCCTGGAGGCAGCTGTGGTCGAAAAACGACGCCACGCAGGAGTTGGTGACGGCCGCGCTGTACCACTTCTCCCAGTACGCGCTAGCCTGGTAGCCGGAGGACACATTCGATGCACACGTCATCGCTCGTAATCGAGAAGGCCCGCGAGCTCGCCGCGGCCGGTCACCACGCCGAAGTCGTCGCGTACCTGGGGGCCCGTGACGACCGCGAGCTCGAGGAGTCGCCGAGTCTCGCCTTGCTGTACGGGACCGCGCACGCGCGGCTCGGGCGCCACGACGAGGGACGCCGCTGGCTCGAGGTGGCGCTGGACCAGGCGCGCAAGCGCAACGAGCAAACGATCGAGGGTCGCGCCCTCAATGCGCGGGGCGCTGTCGCCCTGGTCGGTGGGCGCATCGACGAGGCGGCGGACTACTGCACGCGAGCGCTCATGGTCGCCAGCCGGGACGGCGATATCGCCACGGCAGGTCGCTGCTCAAACAATCTGGGGGTCATCAGTCACCTGCGGGGGCGGCACGCGGAGGCGATTGCGTCGTGGGAGATCGCCCGCGCCGCGTTTGACCGGGCCGGGTGGCGGCAGGGTGTCGCCCAGTGCCACCACAACCTGGGGATCACGTATCGGGAGCAGGGAGCGTTCGACGTCGCCCTGATCGAAGCGGACCGCGCCGTCGCGGAAGGCCAGGCGTCCGGGGACCACACGCTGTTGGCGCTGGCGCTCCGGGGGCGGGCGGAGATTCGCGTGGTGCGGGGCGAGCTGCAGCTGGCACGGGGTGAGTTGGATCAGGTCCGCGAGATCCGCAGTCGCGTGCCCGATCCGGCAGACGAAGCGGAGGATTTACGCATCGCGGCCTCGGTGCTGGCGGCCGAGGGCGAGGTGGTGGCCGCCGAGCACGCGCTGCGTGACGTGATCACGCGGGCGGACGGCCAGCGCCGGCCTCAGCTGCTGGCCGAGGCGACGCGCGACCTGGCCCTCCTGCTGCGGCGGTCCGGCCGGAATCCCGAGGCCCAGGCGGCCGCGCGGACGGCGCAGGCCATCTTCGCCCGGCTCGGAGCCGAAGCGGAAATCCGGAACCTGGCGAGTCAGGAGTGGGACGACGACTTCGCGGCCGAGCTGGGCCGGTCGCTGGCACCGCTGCACGCGGCGCAGGCGCTGGCCGACGCCGGGCACTACGCCGAGCTCGTCACCTACCTCGGCGGACGCACCCAGGACGAGCTCGAGCAGTCGCCGATGCTCGCCTTGCTCTGCGGCATCGGGCACAGCCGCATGGGTCGCCTGGACGTGGGCCAGCAGTGGGCCCGGGTCGCGCTGTCGCGCGCGCGCGTGTTGGGCGATCGGACGCTGGAGGTGCGGGGGCTCAACGTCTGCGGCGCCATCGCGCTGGAGCGGGGCGGCCTCATGGAGGCCACAGAGTTCTTCACGCGGGCGCAAGAAGAGGCGATGCAGGACAACGATATGGCCACGCTCGGGCGGTGCGCCAACAACCTCGGCATCATCGCGAACATGCAGGGGGACTACGGCAGGGCGGTGGGCGCGTACACCCGCGCGATCGGCGCGTACCAGAAAGCCCGCTACCCCCAGGGCATCGCCGAGTCGCAGCACAACCTCGGCATTACCTACCGCGACCAGGGGCGTCTGGACGACGCGATGCAGGCCGCCGACGCGGCGGTGCGGGAGGCCGAGCGGCTGGGCGACCAGCGCCTCAAGGCACAGGCCCTCGCGGGACGGGCGGAGATCCAGGTGCTCCGGGGTGAGCCCGAGCTGGCGATCCGGGAAGCGAAGCGCGCCGTCGTGGTGCACCGCGACCTCAAGGACGCCGTGCGCGAGACCGAGGACCTGAGGATCCTCGGGGTCGCGTTGGGCAGAGCGGGCCAGAAGCGCGAAGGCGAAGCCATGCTCCGCGAGGTCATCGCCCGTGCGACCAAGCACGACCGGCCGCGGCTCGTCGCTATCGCCCAGCGCGATCTGGCGTACTTGCTGGCTCGCGAGGGAGAAACCGCCGCCGCGGTCGAGACGGCCCAGACAGCCCGCGCCACGCTCGACCGGATGGGGGCGCAGGTGGAGGTCGGCCGGCTCGACGCCCTCCTCAAGGATCTCGCGGTGGAGCGGGAGACCGGCGTCGCCTACGTTCCTCCGCCGACACCCCAAGCTCCCGGGTCGAATCCCCCACTCCCCGGCACATGACCGTTCCTTCGGTTACCGCTCCCGGGCCGGCAGGTGCGCGCGCGCAGGTGCGCTCCGCCGCGGACCTGCTGCATGACGCTCGCGCCCGGGAGCGGGCGGGCGGGCTTCCGGGGGCCGCCGCCGGTTACGAGACGGTGATCAGCGCCGCGGAGCGCACGGGGGAGCGCGCGGTGCTGGCCGAGGCGCTGCGGCGGCTCGCCGTCGTACGGCTCCGCTGCAATCAGTCCGGGGAGGCGCGCCTCCTGTGTAACCGGAGCTTCACCGTGGCCCGCGAGGCGGGCAACGACATCCTCGCGGCCGAAGCCTTGAATACGCTGGGCGGGATCGAGCTCGAGGCCGGGCCGCTCGCCGAGGCGCGGAGCCACTTCCTGCGCGCCGTGGCGCTCGACGGCGCGAGCCGGGAACTGCGGGCGCGGGTCGAGCAGAACCTGGGGATCCTCGCGAGCATCCAGGGAGACTTCGAGGGTGCGTTGGCGTGCTACGCGCGCTCGCTCGAGGCCTACCAGACCTGCGGCGACGAGCACGGGTGCGCGATCGCCTACCACAACCTCGGGATGGTGAGCGCCCAGCGGCAGCTGCTCGACGAAGCCGACCGGTACTTCACCCGGAGCTACGAGATCGCCGTCCGAGTGGACGACGTCTACCTCCAAGGGCTGTGCCTGCTGAACCACGCCGAGGTGTACTTCGCGCGCGAGCGGTACGAGGAGGCGCGGCGCAACGCCGAGTCGGCCCTGGGGCTGTTCGACCAGGTCGACGGCGGGGTCCTCCGGGCGCAGGCGTATCGCATCATCGGCATGGTGTACCGCGAGACGGGCCGGCCGGCGCTGGCCGAGGCGCGGCTGCGCTCGGCGATCGAGCTGGCGGTCGCCGCGGGCTCCGCCCTGAACGAGGCGACCGCACGCCGCGAAGTGGCCATCCTGTACCAGGCGATGGGCCGCAATCACGACGCGCTGGTGCTCCTGAACGAGGCCCACGCGCTGTTCGGCCGGCTCGACGCCCGCGGCGATTTGGTCTACGTCGACGGCAAGATGGCCGAGCTCGAGGCCACGTATCTGGCCCTGGTCAGCGAGTGGGGCCAGTCGATCGAGTCAAACGACACCTATACGTACGGACACTGCGAGCGCGTGGCCCGCCAGGCCGTCGCGGTGGCGCGGGCCTTGGGCCTGGACGAGCACGCCCAGACGACCATCCGCCTCGGCGCGTACCTGCACGACGTCGGCAAGGTGCGCGTCCTGCACGAGGTCCTCAACAAGCCCGGCCCGCTCACGCACGACGAGCTCGAGGTGATGCAGATGCATCCGATCTGGGGTGTCGAGCTGCTGGGCACGGTGGAATTTCCCTGGGACCTGAAGCCGGTCATCCGCTGGCACCACGAGAAGTACGACGGCACGGGCTACCCCGACCGCCTGCGCGGGGACGAGATACCGCTCGCCGCCCAGATCGTCGGTATCGCGGACGTGTACGACGCGCTCACAACCACACGGTCCTACCGCCCGGCCATGGAGCGTGAGGCGGCATTGGCTGAGATCGAGCGCTGCCGGGCCTGGTGGTCGGAGGCCGTATACCTGGCGTTTCGGGAGGCGCTGGCCGCGCCCGCCCTTGACAACCCCGGGCAGTGTGTGCTAGGCTCACCCCTCGCATCATGAACCCGCTCGCGCTCGTCCTTAGCCTCCTGCTGGTCCTGCTGCTGAGCATTTCGCTCAGCAGGGGGTCGCCGGCGCGCGCCAGGGTACGATGATCGAATAGCTCAAGCAGCAGCCCGAATCCAACGCCGCGGACCCCTCAAGGTCCGCGGCTTTTTTTTCACGTCGGGGGGGGGGCACCATGGTCCGAGAGGTCGTCATCTTCGACACCACGCTGCGCGACGGGGAGCAGGCCCCGGGCAATTCCATGACGCCGGAGGCCAAGCTGCGCCTGGCGCGCCAGCTCGACCGGCTCGGCGTCGACGTGATCGAGGCGGGGTTCCCCAGCGCGTCCGAGGGCGACTTCGGCGGGGTCCGGGCCATCGCCGAGGCGGTGCGCCGCCCCGTGATTGCCGCCCTGGCCCGCTGCCACGACCGGGACATCGACCGGGCCGGAGAGGCACTGCGGCCGGCGGCGCGGAGCCGGATCCACGTGTTCATCGCGACGTCCGACCTGCACCTCGAGCACAAACTGCGTCTCACGCGCGAGCAGTGCCTCGAGCGGGCGCGCGCCGCAGTGCAGCGCGCCAAGGGGTACACGAACGACGTCGAGTTTTCCGCCGAGGACGCCACCCGCAGCGACCTCGAGTTCCTCTGCCGCGTGGTTGCGGCCGCCATCGACGCGGGCGCCACGACGATCAACCTCCCCGATACCGTAGGCTACGCCACGCCGTCCGAGTACGGGGCGATGTTCCGGGCGGTCCGCGAGCGGGTGCCGGGCAGCGACCGCGTGGTGTTCAGCGCGCACTGCCACGATGACCTCGGGCTCGCGGTCGCGAACTCCCTCTCCGCCATCGAGGCGGGCGCCGGTCAGGTCGAGTGCACCATCAACGGGATCGGGGAGCGGGCCGGGAACGCCGCGCTCGAGGAGATCGTCGTGGCGGGACGCGTTCGTCCCCACGCCGTCGCGTTCCGCTGCGGCGTCCACACGCCCGAGCTGTTCCGCACCAGCCAGCTGCTCTCGCACGTGACCGGCGTCTTTCCCCAGCCGAACAAGGCGGTCGTCGGCCGCAACGCGTTTGCGCACGAGGCGGGGATCCACCAGCACGGCATGATCCAGAACGGCCTGACGTACGAAATCATCCGGCCGGAGGAGGTCGGCGTCCCCCGCTCCACGCTGGTGCTCGGGAAGCACTCGGGCCGCCACGCGCTGGAGCGGCGCTACCAGCAGCTCGGGTACGAGCTGGACGACGCGACCCTCGACAACCTCTACCAGGAGTTCACGGCGCTGGCCGACAAGAAACGGGAGATCCTCGACGAGGACCTGCTCGCGCTCCTGCACGGCCGGTTTCACGACGCCCCCGAGGCATACCGCCTCGCGCGGCTGGAGGTGACGTGCGGCACCGTGGCCGCCGCCGCCGACGTGGCCCTGGCCGGTCCCTGGGCCGGGGAGCGCCACGCGAGGGGCAGCGGCAACGGGCCGATCGCCGCGGCATACGCCGCGGTCGGGGAGATCGTCGGGCGCCAGATCGAAGTGTTGAACCTGAGCCTCCAGTCGGTCACGCCGGGCCGCGACAGCCTCGGCCAGGTGCTCGTGCAGGTGAAGGTCGACGGCAAGTCGCTGTCCGGCCACGGCGCCTCGACCGACATCGTCGAGGCGAGCACCCGCGCCCTGGTGCACGCCCTCAACAAGGCGAGCCACGCCGATCAGCTCGAGGATCAGGCGCTGAACGCCACTTACTTCTGGGGGGTGTGATCCCATGAGCGAGGCCCAGAGCGGCGCGCACATCCTCTGCCGCACCCTCGTCGAGGCGGGCGTGGATGTGCTCTTCGGTTATCCCGGCGGCGCGATCATGCCGTTCTACCACGCGCTCCCCGAATACCCCGGCCTGCGGCACATCCTCGTGCGGCACGAGCAGGCGGCGGCACACGCGGCGGACGGCTATGCCCGGGCGAGCGGGCGGGTCGGCGTGTGCGTTGCCACATCCGGGCCCGGAGCCACGAATCTCGTCACCGGCCTCGCCACGGCGTCCATGGACAGCTCGCCGGTGGTGGCGATCACGGGTCAGGTGGCCCGCCCGATGATCGGCCGCGACGCCTTCCAGGAAACGGACATCATCGGCATCACCCTGCCCATCACCAAGCAGAGTTACCTCGTCCAGGACGCCGCCGAGTTGGCGGGCGTCGTGCGGGAGGCGCTGGCCGTCGCGCAGGCAGGACGCCCGGGGCCGGTGTTGATCGACGTTCCGAAGGACGTGCAGAACCAGAAGGCCTCACCCGCCTCACCCCCTGGCCCCCTCTCCGCTAATGCGGAGAGGGGGAACGGGGGGGGTAGCTCCTCGATCGAGGACGGGGTGCGCCGCGCGGCCGCCCTCATCGCGGCCGCGAAACGGCCCCTGATGATGGTGGGTCACGGCGTCATCCTGGCGAACGCCTACGCCGAAGTGCGGGCCCTCGCCGAGAAGACCGGCATGCCCGTCATCACCACGCTGCTCGGCATCAGCGCATTCCCCGAAGGCCACCCGCTCCACCTTGGCATGCCGGGGATGCACGGCGAGGTCCACGTGAACCGGGCGATCCAGCGCGCCGACTTGATCGTGGGCATCGGGCTCCGGTTCGACGACCGCGTGACCGGGAACCTGGCGGCGTTTGCGCCCAAGGCGCAAATCGTCCACATCGACCTCGACCGCTCGGAGATCGGCCGGAACGTCCCCACCGCCGTGGGGATCGTCGGCGACGCCGCGGCGGTCACCCGGCGCCTGGTCGGCGCGATTCAGGCCCGCGACTGCGCTGCGTGGCGGGCGGAGATCGAGGGATGCCGCCGCCCGCCGGACGCGAGCTTCCGCGGCGGCATGTCGCCCGAGGCGATCCTCGCCGCCATCCGCGACGCGACGGGCGGGGAGTGCACCATCGTCACCGACGTGGGCCAGCATCAGATGTGGGTGGCCAAGCTGTTCCCCTACCGCCGGCCCAACACACACATCACGTCGGGAGGACTCGGCACCATGGGGTTCGCCGTGCCGGCCGCCATGGGCGTGCACCTGGCGCGTCCCGGCGAGCCGGTGTGGGCGATCTCGGGCGACGGCGGCTTCCAGATGAACATGGCCGAGATGGCCACGATGGTGCAGGAGGGGCTGACGGTGAAGCTCGCGATCTTCAACAACGGGTACCTCGGCATGGTGCGACAGTGGCAGCAGTTCTTCCACGGCAAGCGCTACTCGTGCACGCCGATCTGGAGCCCCGACTACGTGAAGCTCGCCGAGGCGTACGGCATTCCCGGCTACCGCGTGCAGGACGCGAGTGAGTTGGCCGACGCCGTCGGCCGGGCAAACGCCGAGCCCGGGCCGGCGCTGGTAGAGTTCGTGATCGAGCAGGAGGCGAACGTGTATCCGATGATTCCCCCGGGGGGCTCGCTCTCCGAGCCGATCGAGGCGGCGGTGTGACGGCCGCGCACACGGTGGACGTGCTGCTCGACGACACACTGCTGACGTTGAACCGCGCCGTCGGCGTGCTGCGGCGGCGCAACCTGGCCGTGGAACGGTTCGCCGTGCGCCCGTGCGGTCCGACGGGAGTCTCGCGGATGACGTTCGTGCTGAATACCGACGCGGCGACGGCGGATCGCGTCGTCCAACAGGTTCGGAAGATCGTCGGCGTGCGCGCCGTCGAAGTGACCACGGTTCAGAATCACACTCAGGAGGAACATCCATGAGCTCGCCCGACGTGCGCGTCTTTTACGACGCCGACGCCGACCCCGCCCGGCTGGAAGGTCGGGTCATCGCGGTCATCGGATACGGCAGCCAGGGACATGCCCATGCCCTGAACCTGCGCGACTCGGGATACCGGGTCATCGCGGGCTTGCGCGAAGGGGGTGGATCGTGGCAGCGGGCGAAGGCCGAAGGGTTGGACGTCCGGCCCGTCGCCGAAGCGGCCCGGGCGGCCGACGTCATCATGATGCTCGTCCCCGATCAGGAGGCGCGCGCCGTCTACGAGGCCGGCGTTGCCCCCGGCCTGCGGGCCGGCAAGACCCTCCTGTTCGCCCACGGCTTCAACGTGCACTTCAAGGAGATCGTGCCGCCGGCCGACGTGGACGTCGCCATGATCGCTCCCAAGTCACCCGGCCACCTGGTGCGCAGCGAGTTCCAGGCGGGCCGGGGCGTGCCGGGGCTCGTCGCGGTGCACCAGGACGCGAGCGGGCAGGCGCTGGCGAACGCGCTGGCGTACGCGGCGGGGATCGGCTGCACGCGCGCGGGCGTGCTCGAGACGACGTTCCGCGAGGAGACCGAGACCGATCTGTTCGGTGAGCAGGCGGTGCTGTGCGGCGGGGTCACGGCGCTGGTCCAGGCGGGCTTCGAGACGCTCACCGCTGCGGGGTACGCCCCGGAGATCGCCTACTTCGAGTGCCTGCACGAGCTGAAGCTCATCGTCGACCTGATGTACCGTGGCGGGATGAAGTTCATGCGGTATTCGATCAGCGACACGGCGGAATACGGCGACTACACGCGCGGCCCGCGGATCGTGAGCGACCAGGTCAAAGCGGAGATGCAGCAGCTGCTGCGCGAGATCCAGAGCGGGGCGTTCGCGCGGGAATGGATCGCGGAGAACCGGGGCGGAGCGCGCCGTTTCGCCGAGTACCGCCGGGCGGCGGCCGACCACCCGATCGAGCGCGTCGGCGCCCGGCTGCGCGCCATGATGCCGTGGACGGAGGAGGGCAAGGCGGTGGCGGGTAGTGTAGGGGCGCAGCATGCTGCGCCCCTACATCCCGTGCCCCGAGGCCCGAACCGGAAACCCCTGCGGGCATGACGCCTCGCACGCTCTTCGACAAGGTGTGGGACGCGCACGTGGTCCACCGGTTCCCGGAGGGCCCGGCGCTCCTGTACGTGGACCTCCACCTCGTGCACGAGGTGACGTCGCCGCAGGCGTTCGAGGGCCTGCGGCGGGCGGGCCGGCGGGTGCGGCGTCCCGAGCGGACGGTCGCAACGGTCGACCACAACGTGCCCACGGGCGACCGCTCGCTGCCGTTGGACGACCCGATCGCCGCCACGCAGCTCGACGCGCTGGCCCGGAACGCCGGGGCGTTCGGGGTCGAGCTGTTCGACCTCGCATCCCCGCAGCAGGGCATCGTCCACGTCATCGGTCCCGAGCTGGGTCTCACGCAGCCGGGGATGGTCGTGGTGTGCGGGGATTCGCACACGTCCACCCACGGCGCCTTCGGCGCATTCGCACTCGGTATCGGGACCAGTGAGGTCGAGCACGTCCTGGCGACGCAATGCCTCGTGCTCTCCAAGCCGCGCACGATGGAAGCGCGCTTCACCGGCACGTGCGCTCCGGGCGTCACCGCCAAGGACTTGATTCTGGCCCTGATCGGCCGGATCGGGACCGCGGGGGCCACGGGGCACGTGCTCGAGTACACCGGCGAGGCGATCCGCGCCCTCTCCATGGAGGAGCGGATGACGGTCTGCAACATGTCGATCGAGGCGGGCGCCCGCGCGGGGATGATCGCGCCCGACAAGACGACCTTCGCGTATCTCGCGGGGCGGCCGCGTGCGCCGCAGGGGGCGGCGTGGGACCGTGCCGTGGCGGCGTGGCGCCGGCTCCCCGGCGACGCGGGTGCCCAATACGACCGGCGCGTGGAGCTCGACGCGGGGACGGTAGCGCCGCAGGTGACCTGGGGCACGAGCCCCGGCATGGTCACCGACATCACCGGCCGCGTCCCCGACCCCGCCGATTTTGCGGACGAGGGCGAGCGGCAGGCGGTGGAGCGGGCACTCACCTACATGGCGCTCGCTCCCGGTACGCCGCTGGCGGGACTGCCGATCGAGCGGGTGTTCGTCGGCTCGTGCACCAACGCGCGCATCGAAGACCTGCGGGCCGCCGCGCAGGTCGCGCGCGGCCGCAAGGTGGCCTCGGGCGTGCGGGCGATGGTCGTGCCCGGGTCGCAGCAGGTGAAAGCGCAGGGCGAGCGCGAGGGGCTCGACCGGATCTTCCGCGAGGCGGGGTTCGAGTGGCGCAACGCGGGCTGCTCCCTCTGCCTCGGCATGAACGCCGACGTGCTGCGCCGGGGCGAGCGCTGCGCCTCGACGTCGAACCGTAACTTCGAGGGGCGGCAGGGCGCCGGCGGGCGGACGCACCTGATGAGTCCCGCGATGGCGGCGGCGGCGGCGGTGGCGGGACGCCTGGTGGACGTGCGGGAGTGGGCATGACCCTCACGCCGTTCGTGCGCTACTCCGGAAGGTGCGCGGCGTTGCCGCGCGCCAATGTGGACACCGACCAGATCATCCCCAAGCAGTTCCTGAAGCGCGTCGAGCGCACCGGTTTCGGCCCCGCCTTGTTCTACGACTGGCGGTTCCGGCCCGACGGCAGCGAGAACCCCGAGTTCGAGCTGAACGGGCCCGAGGCGGCGGGCGCGACGATCCTCATCGCGGGGGCGAACTTCGGCTGCGGCTCCTCGCGCGAGCACGCCGTGTGGGCGCTCGCCGAGTACGGCTTCCGCGCGGTCCTCGCGCCCTCGTTCGCGGACATCTTCTCCGCCAACTGCTGCCAGAACGGCCTCGCGCCGGTGCGCCTGCCGGGAGGGGAAATCGACGAGCTGGTGCGCCGTTGCCGCGCGGGGCACGGCGCCTACCGTCTGACGATCGATCTCGAGGCGCAGCGGGTGACCGACGAAGCGGCCTTCAGCGCGGCGTTCGCGATGGAGCCATACCGCCGCGAGATGCTGCTCCGCGGCCTGGACGAGATCGGGCGGACGCTGCTGGAGGAGCCGCGGATCGCGGAGTTCGAAAGCGGCCGGGATGCGGGATACGGGAGACGGGAAACGTGACGAAACCCCGCACGATCGCCGTATTACCAGGCGACGGCATCGGCCCTGAGGTCATCGCTGAGGCCGAGCGCGTGCTGGAGGCGGTGGGTGAGCGCTTCCAGGTAAAGATCGCTCTGTCGCGCTTCCCGATCGGCGCGACGGCCGTCGCGGCTGCCGGCGATCCTCTGCCCGCCGGGACGCGCGCCGCGGTGCAGCGTGCCGACGCCGTCCTCCTCGGTGCGGTGGGTGATCCCGCGCTCGACCAGGCGCCCCGGCATTTGAGACCCGAAGCAGGGTTGCTCGCGCTGCGGGCGCTGCTGGGTGTGTACGCGAATCTCCGCCCCGTCACCGTGCACGCCGTCCTCGCCGACCGCTCGCCGCTGAAGCCGGAGCGCCTGCGCGGCGTGGACCTGCTGATCGTGCGCGAGCTGACCGGGGGCCTGTACTACGGTGAGCCGCGGGGGCGTGACGAGACTCGTGCCGTGAACACCCTCGCCTACTCGACCACAGAGATCGAGCGCGTGGCGCGCGTCGCCTTCCAGGCGGCCCGCGAGCGCCGCGGCCTCGTGACATCGGTGGACAAGGCCAACGTGCTCGAGGTGTCGCAGCTGTGGCGCGACGTCGTCACCCGCGTCGGTCGCGACTTCCCGGACGTCCGGTTGGAGCACCTCTACGTCGATTTTGCCGCGATGAAGCTGGTGGCCGAGCCGGCGGCGTTCGACGTGATCCTCACCGAGAACATGTTCGGCGACATCTTGAGCGACGAGGCGGCGGTGCTGGCAGCCTCGCTCGGCCTGCTGCCGTCGGCATCCCTGGGCGAGGGTCCGGGGCTCTTCGAGCCGATCCACGGCTCGGCGCCGGGGATCGCGGGGCAAGGGATCGCGAACCCGCTCGGCGCGATCGCCTCGGCCGCCATGCTGCTGCGCCACGGCCTGGGACTCCCGGAGCCGGCCGCAGCGATCGACCGAGCGATTCAGGCGGTGCTGGCGGAGGGCTACCGCACACGCGACATCGCCGGCCCGAGCGACCACCCGATCGGGACGCGGGAGATGGGCGAACGGGTTGCGGAGCGGGTGGCGCCCACCGTTAGCGACGCCACACCCCCGCGGTCTCGTCACCAAGCCACTGCGTAACGCGACGGATCTCCAAACACCACTGCGAATCGCGTCATCGAGCGTCACCCCCGTCGTCACCACGCGATTGCGTAGTTCGTGAGAGCGGCAACCAGCAGCGTGAACAGCGTCATGGAGCGTCACCCCCTTCCCGCGTGAAAGGCGAGGCGTACCTTAGAACCAGGGGCAACCTGCCCGCCCGACCTCAACGAGGTCTCAACACGTTGTTTCGGAACCGCTTAGAGGGGTGACGGGGGCACCATGGTCGCGCAGTATCAACTCCAAGTCTTCGGATCCCCCCAGCTCGTGCGCAGTGGCCGCTCGCCTGTCCGCTTCCGGACCAAGAAACACCTGGCCGTGTTGCTCTACCTGCATTTCGAGGGGCGAGCGCGCTCGATCCCGCGCGACCGCCTGGTCGATCTGCTCTGGCCCGAGGTCCCGCCTGAGAAAGGCCGTCATTCGCTGTCGCAGGCCCTGCTCGCCATTCGGTCGCTCTTGGGTACAGGCGCGGTGACGGGCCGGGAGCAGGAGGTGCGGCTGCTGGCGGAGCTGCCCTCGGACCTCTCCACCCTGCGCCAGGGTCAAGTGACCACGGTGCCAGTGGCAGACCCGCTTCGGGGGCTGGACGACTGCGGGGGCGCCGAATTTGCCCACTGGGTAGACGGCGCGCGGGTCCGGCTCAAGGCCCAGGCGCGCGACGCCCTCCGAGCGGCGCTCCAGGCGGCGCGGGCCAGAGGCAGCCTCTCGGAAACGCACCAGCTCGCGGTGGCGCTGTACGACGTCGACCCGCTCTGCGCCGACGCAGTCTACGCGCTCGCCGAGCGGGCGCTGCTCGACGGGGATGCGGTGGCCGCGGTGCGGCTGCTCAAGGATCACGTCCGGCGCGCCCAGGCTGAGCTCGGGACCAATCCGAACCCCGAGATCACTCGGCTCCTCCGGCGGTTGGAGCGCGGTGAGCGACCCGTCGTTCCGGCTCAGGCGTCTCCGTTTCACGAACGGCGCACCCGGCCGCGCCGCTTCGTCGGCCGAGAGGCCGAGCTGGGGCGACTGGAAGCGATCTGGAATCGCGTGGTGAGTGGCGCCGGTTACCGGACTTGCCTGGTCACCGGCGCGCCCGGGATCGGAAAGAGCTCGCTGATCCGTCGATTCGCCACCTCCCTCGGGGCGCGCGCGTGGCCCGTATTCATGGTGCCGTGTCAGGAAATCGGTCAGGGGATTCCCTATGCCACCCTCTCGGAACTCATCACGGCGTTGGGGCGCGACCCGACGGCCGGTGGCACGGAGCCGCTCTGGCTGGCTGAGGCGAGCCGAGTCGCCCCGAGTCTGCGGACGATTTATCCCGGCATCCCCCAGGCGCCCGACGCACCCACCGATTCGATTCGCTTGCGCGTGGCGGAGGCCGTGCTCCGGATGATGGAAGCGGTGGCGGACAACGGCCCCGTGCTGCTCGCGTTCGACGACCTTCAGTTTCTCGATCCGGCGAGCCGGGAGGTGTTGTTTCTGATCACGCGGCGGCTGGAGCGGCTGCCCACGCTCATTCTGGCCGGGGCGCGTGCCGAGGCCGCGCAGAGCGAATTGGCCTGGGAGGAGAGCCTTCAGCTCCAGCCGCTCGATCGATCCCAAGCCCTGACGCTGATCCGCGACCTCTCGGTTGATGCCGACGCCGTGAGCTCACAGATCGGCGAGACGATCGTGCGCCTGGCGCAGGGAAATCCGTATCACATCGAAATGCTGCTCGCGGATTGGCGGACGCATCAGGCAACGTCGCTGGTGGCGGCGGAGACCTCGGGAGACACCGTGGCGATCTCCTGGACGCCTCCGGAGAGCTTGCGTGCCGCGTTCGTGCGGCAATACGGCGGCCTCTCGACCGACGCGCAGCACGTGCTCCAGGTCCTCGCGGTCGCGGGCAAGGCGATGGTACCGAGTGAGCTGGGGAGTCTGCTGGGGCTCCAACCCGGAGCGGTCGAGCGGGCGGCGCTGGAGATGCTGGATCGCGGAGTCGGTCGCGTGGAGGAAGGGCGGCTGTCGTTCAAGAACGAGTTGCACCGCGCGTACGTGTACTACGCGATGGGGGAGGACCGGCGGAAGTACCATCACGCGCTCCTCGCCCACCGGCTGGCGGACTCCCAGGACCGGCGTCACCTCCAGCCGATGCTCGAGCTGGTGCATCATTTCATCAGCGCGGGAATACAGCATCACGCGATGGAGACCGCGCTTCAGGCCGCCGAGGTCGCGATTGCTCAAGGCGCTCCGCGGGAAGCCGAGCGGGTCCTGACGCGGTTACTCCGGGCGTACGCCGTGGCTCCGGGTTCCCGACTCCGCTTGCTCCTGGCGCATTCGTTGGTCGCGGCGGGTCAGTACCAGCGGGGCCTGGATGCCCTCGCAGGCTGGCGGCCCGATGAAGCATCCTCGACCGATCTGGCCCTCGCGGCCTTGCTCCGCGCCGATGCGTTGCAGCGCACTCGTCTGGGTGGGGACGAGGCCGTCATCGCGGCGGCGCAGGAAGCGATCGCGCTGGCCGAGCGGGCCAAGGCGGAATCGTTCCTGGTCCGAGCCAACTACATACGAGCGGAAGTGAGTTTGGAAGCAGGGGATCTCGCAGCACGGGCGGAAGCAGAGTCACTGGCAGCCACCATAGCCGTGTCAGGTACAACTCCCGAATCCGTCGCCCTGGCCAACCTCACACTGGGGTATGGTGCACTTTCCCGAGGCGACCTTGTCCAAGGCGTGGAACGACTCACCACGGCTGCCCCTGTTCTGGAATCGCTGACGTTGCTGTTGGACTTGCAGCGGGTCCTCAACACCTTGGGCATATGCCACAAGGGCTTGGGACGATTCGAGGACGCGACCAGGACCTTTCGGGAAGCCGTCGCCGCGGCCGAACGGTGCGGCCACCCCGGAGCCATCGCCCACAGCCGCATGTGTCTCGCCAACGTTTACCAGGACCTCGCCTTTTTCGATGCGTCGGCCGCCTCCTTCCGCGGGGCCCTGACGTCCCTCCAAGCGCTGGCGTCGCCTCGCGCCATGGTCGAGGCGTACTCGAGCATAGCGAGATTGGCCGTGGTCCTGGGCAGCGTGCCGGAAGCGGGACAAGCCTTGGAACACTGTGAGGAGGGCGCGCGGCGCTCAGGCTTATGGCGGCACAAGGTGACCGCGCTCATGACTAGGGCGGAGATCGACTTGTGCAGGGGCCGACCGGACCTGGCCTGGTCACTGGTTGAGGAAGCCGCGCGCATAGTGGGGGATCGTTCCCATCTCCTGCCGGAGGCGGGATTCTACGAGAGGCTGCAGCGCCAGTTCTATTGGGCGACGCGCGGATACGAAGGTCTGAAGTCCCTCGCCCGGCCGGCTCCAACCGCGTTGTATGACTCACTTGGAGAAGCGCTGGAGGTAAGGCTCTTCGATGAAGCGGCGGCGCGCATCGCAGGGGACCAAACGGAGGAGCCGGCGCCCGCGCTGGAGGAAGCCGTTACCACGGGCCTTCTAGGGCCGCTCGCTCGACTCCTGGCGGTTGGCGTTCACCATCCCGCCGTCCCTCAACGCCTGGACGGGGAGTCTGC
>DASYRJ010000014.1:0-37517 GCA_036004525.1 Gemmatimonadales bacterium
GCACATGTTGCTGCGGTTCGAGAATGGCGCGCGCGGCATGCTGTGGGGGAGCCAGGTGGCGCCGGGGAATGAGAACGGGCTACGCTTGCGCGTCTACGGCGAGAAGGCCGGCCTCGAGTGGAGCCAAGAGCACCCGAACCAGCTGCGCTTCTCGCCGGTGGGCCAACCGCCACGGGTGCTATCGCGAGGTGGTCCGAATCTCGGTCCGGCCGCAGCGCGCGCGAGCCGCATCCCGTCAGGTCATCCGGAGGGCTACCTCGAGGCATTCGCCAATCTGTATCGCGATCTGGCGGAGCAGATCCGGGCGCGTCGCGCGAAGCGGGCGCCTGATCGGGCGGCGCTGCTCGTGCCGACGGTGGAAGACGGCGCGCACGGCGTCAAGTTCATCCATGCGGCGGTGGAGTCCAGTGCGAAGAATGGCGCGTGGGTGGACACCCAGCTGAAGCTGCGCTAGGCGATCAACTCGGAGAACTTCGCGAGGTCGATATTGCCGCCGGAGACAATGGCGACCACCGGTCCCGGACCGGCTTTGCCGGTGAGCGCCGCCGCTAGGCTGAGCGCACCAGCTCCCTCGGCAATGACGCGGGCCTTCTCCGCCAGGAGCCGCATGGCGCGCTTCACCTCATCGAGGGTCACCACGATGGATCCATCCACAACCGGCTGCATGCGCTGCCACATCCGCGGGAATACGCTCTTCCCGCCCGCGCCGTCGACGAACGTGGCTTTCCAGTCCGGAAACGCCTGCGCCGAGCCTTTGGCGAACGACAGCGCGGCAGGCGCGGCGGTCTCCGGCTCGGCGCCCCACACCCGAATCTCCGGCCGCAACGCTTTCACGGCACTGGCGACGCCCGTGATCAGGCCGCCACCGCCGATCGCGGCGATGATGGCGACCGTGTCGGGTGCATCCTCGAGGATCTCCAGGCCCATCGTCGCGTGACCGGTGATGAAGTTCTGGTCGTCGAACGGATGGATGAACGTCCCCTCGACGCCGGGATACCCGCGGTCTTCGAGCGCCTGCCAGGCGACCGCGTACGGCACGAGCACGAGCTTCGCGCCCAGCGCGCGCATCCGCTCGAGCTTCGCGGCGGGCGCCGTCTCGATCGCCACGACGGTGCACGGCACGCCCGCGGCCCGCGCGGCATACGCCACACCCTGCCCTGCATTCCCGGCGCTGATCGTCCAGACGCCGCGGCGGCGTTCGGCATCGGACAACAGGGCGACCGCGTTGGCGGCCCCGCGCAGCTTGTAGGCGTTGATCGGTTGCAGGTTCTCGAGCTTGAGCCGCACGTCCGGAAATCCCGGCCCCAGCTCCAAGCGGAGGAGCGGTGTGCGAACGATCGTTCCGGCGATGCGTGCGCGGGCATCCCGGATCTCCTGCAGGCCGATGGAGCGAACCGGCTCGAGATGGTTCGTCATCCCGCTCCCCGGTCCCGGCTCCCCGCTCCCAAAACAAGCGCCGCCGCCGCCACATCTTCGACCGCCACACCCACGGACTTGAACAGCGTGATCTCCTCGGCGGTGCGCCGGCCGGGATCAGAACCCGACACCACGGCGCCGATCTCCGTCACCTCGCTCCCCCTCCCTGACGCGATGACGTCGCCCGATTCGCGCAGCGCCGCTTCGCGCGAGTCGACGAAGACCCGGGCCGTGGTGACGAGATCGTCATCCAGCTCGCGCCACTCGGGGCGGGTGGCGCCGATGGCATTCACGTGGGCGCCGGGGGAGAGCCAGCGCCCTTGCAGAATGGGCGTTGTCGCGCTCGCGGCGACGACCACCACGTCGGCGCCGCGTACGGCATCAGCTGCCGTCGCCACCGCCTTCACGCCATGCCGCTGGGCGAACGCCGGCGCGTTTCGGGGACTCCAGACCCGTACTTCCTTGAATGAACGGACGTGGCGCAGCGCGGCGAGGTGACTCTTCGCCTGGACGCCGGATCCGAGAATCGCGAGCACCGACGCGTCCGCCCGGGCGAGGTGCTGGGTCGCGACCGCCGACGCCGCGGCGGTCCGCATCTCGGTGATCAACCGGCCGTCCATCACGGCGAGCGGCTCCCCGGTCTCGGCCTTGAACATCACAATGAGGGCGTGGTGTGTGTGGATCCCGACGTTGTGCGGATAAAACGTGACGAGCTTGGCCCCGAGGGCGCCCGCGTACGCTGGCATGACAGCGAAGAATCCCTTGTGCGGAGCCACGGGAAGCACCGCGCGCACCGGTTGCACGACGCTGCCCGACGATAACGCCGCGAGCGCCTGCGCGATGACCGGGATCAAGTCCTGGTAGTGGAGCCGTTGTTGTACAGCCGGCTCGTCGAGGACATCCATCATATGGAACTACGTCCTGTCCGATGCCTCCACAAGTATTCGATTCTGCCCCTGGCCACTCGTCGTTCCTCGCTCGCACTCGTCATCACCTCATTCGCGGTTCCGCCGGCATTTGCACGACGCGCGATTCGCATCGGGTCACATGCTGCTGGCTCATGTCTACAGACCGCGCGCGTCACCTGTGGCGCCGCTCCGGTAACGCGCTGCAACGCGATCGTTGTAGCATGAAACCGCGCCTGCACACGCGTTTCAGGAGTCAACTCGGCACACACATTGCTCGGGGCGGGACACCCAATCATTTCCGGTTGGGAACAACGCTGGAGGTTTGTATGATGATCACCCTGGAACACGCGGGACGGCGCGTCGCGCCGATGATCGTCGCGGCGCTGCTCGCCGCGGCATGCAACAACCGGGACCTCACGGCACCCTTGGCCGATGCGGTCGTCCAGGCCCCTCCAACTGAGCCTCCGGGCCAGTCTAACAAGACGCGGCTCTCTTTCCGAGGCGAGGTCGACACGGTGAACATGGCGGCGCAGTCGGTCACGCTGACCGACGGTAGCGTGCTGCAGTTCACCGCGGACACGCGCATCCCGCAGGGGAGCGACGTACAGTCGCTCAGCGCGTTGAGTGCCCTGGCCGCTTCCGACGTGATCATCCTCGCGCGTGGGTATGGCGAGGTCATCACCGAGGAGCCGCTGGTGATCGCGGCAGGCCAGGTGAGCTTCCGGATCGAGAAGTAAACCGGAACTCGCCGGAATGGAAAAGGCCCGCGCTGCGGGCCTTTTCTTTTCCGCCGGGGCGGGGCGCTACTACTTCCCGTCGATCGTCACCCCGAATCGGCCGAGCACGGCGTTGATCGGATTCGCGATCGCCATCGTGCCGGTGCCGGTGCCGGCGAACAGCAGCCCGACGGGATAAGCGCCCCCGTCGTCGCTCACGAGCAGCGATCCGGAATCGCCCGGCCCGATGAACGCGGTGCCGGACTCGACGATGATCTGATCGACGAACCGCGCCGTGCCGGAGGTGTACCCGATGAGCAACGTCGCCCCGACGGCCGTCACACGCCCGTGCGTGAGCGACGTCGTGCGCCCGTACTTCTGGACCGGCTGGCTCACGAACGCCGGTGCGGTCACATGATTGGGCATCCCGTAGCCGTCGCCCGGCGTGGCGGTGCCCAGCGTCCCCGCCGTCGCGGCCGCGATGGCAGCATCGATCGTGTTGTTCGCCTTGCGGCGGAAGGCGATACGTTGGTAATCGAACAGGGTGCCGAGCACGCCGTTTCCCGTCAGCGAGCACCCGGTGTCGTACAGCCCCGGCTGCAGCACACGGCTGCCGAGCCGCGCGTCGTTCTCGAGCGCATAAACGTGATTGTTGCTCAATGCGTACAGGTGACCCGCCGCATCCCGCACCCGCGCGCTGATCGTGCCCGCCAGGCATTGTCCTTCATTCCCCGTCGAGATGCCGATCGGGACGGGGAACGCGAAGGTCCCCGTGTTGCCCGCCGCCAGTGCGCCGGCCGATGCGGCCCGCACCGGGAACGCACGGAACTCCCCCGTCACCTCCGCGATCACCGGAATGCCGTCGAGATTGCGAGGCAGCCCGCGCGTGCCCGCCGCCTTCGTGAAGATCTTGACTGCGGGCCGGCCATCCGCCGTGAGCCCAACGGCGAGACCCACGATCCCCGGGTCTGCCAGCAAACTGTCGGCGTGCCGCTCCTTGGCCGCCAACGCGGCACCCAGCTCGCGCTGCTGCGCGCGGGCGAGGGAAAAGGTGGGGGAAGCCGGCTCGAGCGCGGGAGCGGTCGCGCTGCGTTGCTCCGATTCGCAGCCGACCAAGGCGAAGACTGCGACGAACGCGACGGATCTCAGCAGTGATTTGGGCACGGGGAGTCTCCTCCGCGGCTCGGGGTCCGAGCCGAGGTGTGCAGGGGCGAACGACCGTTTGGGGTGGTGTTGCGCGGACGCCACATCGAGCCACAAAGTGCGTGCTCGACGGGGCCCCTGCTATGAGGGAAAGCCCCGACTGGTGGACTCCAACTACTCGAACGTGCGGTTTTCTTGGCTAAAGCGTCTTCAGAAACGCTACCAGCGCCGCCTGGTCCGCCGCCGGCAGCGCCCGGAACAGGTCCCTCGACCGGCCGCCCTCTCCGGCGTGCAGCTCGATCGCCTGTTCGAGCGTCGATGCCCGGCCGTCGTGCAGGAACCGGGTCATCAGGCGCACGCCCATCAACGGCTCGGTGCGAAACTCCGCCGGCGTAGCGAGGCCGAGGCAGATGTCGGCGAGGTCAGGGCCCATGTCGTGCAACAACAGATCGGTATAGGCAGCCACCTCGCGCCGGCGCAGCGCCGCAACCGGACTGTCGCCCGTGTGCAGCGCCGGGACGTGGCAGCGAGCGCAGCCGATGCGCGCAAACGCGTCGCGTCCCTGGCGCGCCTCGCGCGTGAGCCGCTGCGGCGCGGGCGGCGCGAGCAGCCGCACGAACGCGTCCGCGAGATCGGTGCCCTCGCGCGACAGCTCGGGATCAGGCGCGGGATCGGTCCCGTCGGGGAGCGGCCGGCCGGCCACGGTTTCCTCGGTCGGGACGGCGGGACTCGTGATCCCCATCTCTGCAGCGAATGCGCCGTCGTTGAATTCGCGCAGCGTCGGCACGAGCGCCTTCCGGCCGAACCGGCCCAGGCGGCCGTCGAAAAACCGGTTGGGACGCCCGGAGATGCCGTCGCCGTCGCGATCGTCGGGGTCGGCGTAGGCGAGGATCGCGGAGTCGGGCACGGCGTCGAGCAGCCCGAACCCGAAGACGTCGGCCGTGGTGCGCGCAGCGATCGCGGTCGCCTCGGGCGGCACCGGCTCGCTGTCGATGCCCAGCGCCGTGTGCAACGCCGGCGTGACGCGATTCTGGAACACCGGGCCCCCCTGCGCCGCCAGCTCGTCGCACGCCCGAACGCCGGCAGGTGCCTCCGCGTGGAACGCCGCCGCGTGCCGCTCGACCTCGTCGCCCGAGCCGCCCCGGGCGGGGTCCTCGTGACACTCGCCGCAGCTCTCAGAGTTGAAGAGGGGCCCGAGCCCCGTCTCTGGCGTGAAAGTGCTGTCGAAGACTGCCGTGCCGCGCGTGAAGCGGTCGCGCTCCGCCGCCGTCAGCCCCGGCAGCGGATCGCCCGGCTTGGGTGCGTTGCGGCACGCCGCCCCCCCCCCCGCGAATGCGGCGAGGGCCAGGCCCAGACCGCACGCGAGGAGCCGGCTCATGGCGACGGCTCCCCACCGCCGGTCATGCGGCCGACGCGCTCGATCGTGTAAGCGACGTAGCCGCCCGGGCGCGCTCCGTACGACACGCGCACGACGTCACCCGGGCGAAGGTCGCGCAACGTCAGCGCCGCGCCGCGCGTCGCGACCGGCATGCCCGCTGGGACCTGGAGCCGGACGACGCGCAGCGACATGCCGACGCCCGCTGTGACTTCGAGGGCGCGGGCCTTCGTGTCCACGACGCGCACCGCGCCCCGGATACTGTCGTGTGGGGCCTGCTGGGCAGCGGCGGAGAAGATTGGACCGGCGGCGAAACAGATCAGGAGGGCGAGGGGTCTCACGAAAACCTCCGAGGACCGGGGGGGAGGGGGGGGGGCGGAATTCCCTCAGAGTACCCCGAGGGTCCGGGTGGGTTCGCTTGCTTAACGGCCGCTCAGTGGCTAGGTCTTTCGCTGACCGGATCCCCCGGAGGAGGTTGCCATGGGCAGGCACCAGATCTCGTCTTGGGCAGCGGCGCTCGCCGGCGTAGCGCTGCTTCCCACATCCACGCTGCGAGTCGACGTCTGGGAGCTGCTCGGCACGCGCCGCGTGAGCTTCGCCGCCGAGCGCGACGTGATCGAGGTCGGGATCCGCGAGGGGGGAGGGGAGGGGGGCGGGGCGTTCACCGCCATCAGAATCGAGGTCGTGGGCGGCGTCCTCGACATGTACAACATCCGGCTCACGTTCGGAAACGGGGACACCTGGTCCCCGGACACGCGCGTGGCGTTCCGGGAGGGCTCCTGGAGCCGGACGATCGACCTTCCCGGTCCCGCCCGCGTCATCCGCCGGATCGAGTTCTGGTACCGGAGCAGGCTGCGGCGCGGCCAGGCGACGGTGCGCGTGTTCGGGCGGTCCGCGGCCGGCGCGGGTCCGGTCGCGATCGCGCCGGCGCTCAACCCCGCTCCCGTCCTTCCCCCAGGAGTTGGCAGCGCCGACTGGGACCACCTCGGCATGCGTCAGGTGGATTTCCGCGTCGACCACGACGCCGTCGTCGCCGTGGGAAGAGGCGCGTTCCGCAGCCTCCGGATCGACGTCGAGGGCGGCGACCTCGAGATGTTCGACATCAAGATCACATTCGGAAACGGCGAGACGTTTTCACCCGCCACCCGGGTCTACTTCCGCGAGGGCGCCCGCAGCCGGGTGATCGATCTCCCCGGCGCCCAGCGGATCATCCGGCGGATCGACTTTTTCTACCGGAGCGTGTTCGGCGGCGGCCAAGGGCGTGCCACCGTGCACGTGTACGGGCGGCGGTGACGCTGCCCGACTTCGGCGCGGCGTGGGGCGCCGCCGCCCTCGCGTACGCCCTGGCGAGCCGGCTCGCCTACGTCCTGTTCGTGGGGATCGCGCTCCGCCGCCAGGAGCGCGACGACTTCTACACGCGCCGCTGGGGGGTCGAGGAAGGATTTCGCCGCTTTCGCCGCATCGCGGCCGTCGTCATGACCAACGACGTCGCCGCCTTCGCGCTGCTATGCGTGATCACCCACGGGACGTTGGCCGTCGGCGTGGCGCGGGGGCTCGAGCTGGCGGTCGGTTGGGCGCTCGTGATCGTCGGCACCGGGGTCAAGGTCTGGGCCGCGGCCACGCTCGGTGGGCGCCCCTATTACTGGTACAACTTCTTCTCTCCCTCCGGGCCCCAGGTCGCCGTGAAGCTCGCCGGGCCCTACCGGCTCCTCAAGAATCCGATGTACACCGTCGGCTACCTGCAGGCGTACGGTTTCGCCCTGGTCATGGCCTCGCTCCCCGGGCTCGTCGCCGCGGTGTTCGCGCAGGCGGCGATCCTGACCTTCTACTATGCCGTCGAGCGGCCCCACTTCCTCCGCCTGAACGGCAGTAGATGAAGAGCGCGGCCCTCGTCGTCTCGCTGCTGGCCTTGGGCTGCGCGGCGGAGGGAGTCGAGAGTCCCGCCGATCGCCCCGACGAACAGACCGCAAACGCGGCCGAGCAGGCGATGGTCGGTGTGATGGCCGAGGACCCCGGTCCAGCACTTCACCAAACTGCGGTGGGCGTTCCGGTCGCGCTCCCGCCTCGATCCCTCGAAACCGACCTCCCTGCTGTACCGCCGCTCAGAGACCGGGACGCTCGAGTTGGTGGGGGCGATGTTCACGGCGCCGGCGGACGCCACGGAGGGAGAGCTGAATGAGCGGCTCCCCCTGAGCATCACCCGCTGGCACCAGCACATCAACTGGTGCACGCCCCCGCTGCGGGATGCGCGCCGCCGCTGGCGCGAGACGAAGGATGGCCGCCCGGTGTTCGGCCCCCAGTCGCCGATCGCGACGCCGGAAGCGTGCGCCGCGGTCGGGGGACGGTTCCATCCCCGGCTGCTCGGGTGGATGGTGCACGTGATGGCGTTCGCCGGAGACGACCCGGAAGTGATTTGGGGCGCCGGCCACCATCACGGCGAGCACACTCACTGAGCGCGGGCGCGGGAGGCGCGCGGGGTCGCTTGACGGCCCTGCCTCCGGGCGATATATGGCGGCGCAGAGCTAGAATGCCGCGCCCTCGAACAGGAGAATGATTATGCGCCGCGCTGAGAGTTTACTCACCACGCTGCTCGTCGCGCTCGTTCCCGCCACGGTTGCGGCGCAGGGCGGAACGATTCGCGGGCGGGTGGCGGACGCCGCCGGCGCCCCGCTCGCCCGCGCGCTCGTCTCGGCGGAGGGCGCCGGGGTCCGCGCCTCGAGCGACGAGCAGGGCCGCTACGAGCTGCACGGCGTCCCCGCGGGCGCGTACACGCTCCGGGTCCGGCTGCTCGGCTACGTGCCGCAGACGGCGCGTGTGACCGTGGGCCCGGGCGCGACGGTGCAACACGACTTCGCGCTCGCGGCGCAGCCCATCAGCCTCTCGCCGGTGGACGTCGTCGTCGGCTCGCGCGCGCGGCACACGGCGGCCGAAGAGCTGGCGGTGCCGGTCGACGTGTTCCCGGCGGAGGTCCTCGCGCAGCAGGGGACGAACGAGACCAGCCAGATCCTGCAGGCGGTCGCGCCGTCGGTGAACTTCCCGCACCAGAGCGTCACGGACGCGACCGACATCGTGCGGCCGTTCACGCTGCGCGGGCTTTCCCCCGACCACACGCTGGTGCTCGTCAACGGGTGGCGGCGGCATCAGACGGCGGTTGTCAACACGTTCGCCTACGGCACCGGCGCGGGGTCGAGCGGCGTGGACATGAATGCGATCCCCGCGAGCGCGATCGACCGGATCGAGGTGCTGCGCGACGGCGCGTCGGCGCAGTACGGGTCGGATGCGATCGCGGGCGTGGTAAACGTCGTCCTGAAGGAAAGCGGGTTTACGCCGTTCCTCAACGCGTCGGCGGGGCGCTACACCCCGCGGGACTACGCCGACGACGGGACGACCGTGGACGTGAGCGGCGGGTGGGGCATCGGCGTGGGGCGGGGCTCGCTCGCGCTATTCGGGACGTTTCTCGACCGCCAGCCGACGAATCGCGCCTGGGCCGATCCGTACGAGGATGCCGGCACCGGACTAACCGATTCGGTGAACAGCGAGGGGCGGGTGGTCATCAAGCGGAACCCCGTGCCGCAGCCGAACCACCATTGGGGTGACGGGCTCGAGAAGGACGTCCTGACGATGGCCAACTTCCGCCTGCCTCTGAACCCCGGAGGCACGGCTGAGCTGTACAGCTTCGGCGGGTACAGTTTCCGGCGGGGGACGGGGCAGGGGTACCGGCGCTATGCCAGCAGCGAGCGCAACTGGCCTGAGATCTATCCGCTCGGCTTTCTCCCGGAGTTCGCGCCGGACGTGGCCGACTACTCCGCCGCCGGCGGATTCCGCGGCGTAACGCGGGGCTGGTCGCTGGATCTCGGCGCCTCGTTCGGGCACAACGATTTCACGTATAACCTCCGGAACACGCTCAACACGTCGCTCGGCCCGTGCCTCGACCCGGCCAATCCGTGTGCGCCCGGTGACGACGGCATTCTCGGGAACGGCGACGACCCGGGCATCCCGAATCAGACGTCGTTCTTTGCGGGCCGCCTGCGCCGCGAGGAACTCGCGGCGGGTGTGAACGCCGCCAAGTCGGTGCGGCTGGGGTTGCCGGCGCCCGTGAGCGTCGCGCTGGGCCTCGCTTTCCGGCGCGAGGCGTACCGCATCACCCGCGGCGAGCTGGCGTCGTACGTCGACGGCGGAGACACGACGCAGGCCGGGACCGACGCGACGGGCGGCTCCCAGGTGTTTCCGGGCTTCGCGCCCACCGACGAGGCGGACGCGCACCGCACGAACGTCGGCGCGTATGTCGATCTCGAGACGAACTTCACACCGCGGTTCCTGGCGAACGCGGCGGGGCGGTTCGAGCGTTACAGCGACTTCGGATCTCTGTTCACGGGGAAGGCGGCCCTCCGGTACCAACCCTCGCCGCGCCTCACCTTGCGGGCCGCGGGCAGCACCGGATTCCGCGCGCCGGGCCTGGGCCAGATCAACTTCAGCAAGGTCGTCACCAATGTGATCGCCGGCACTCCGGTCCAGGTCGGGATCTTCCCGGTGGCGGACTCCGCCGCCCGCCTGCTCGGCGCGAAGCCGCTCAAGGAGGAAACGTCGGTCAACTTGAGCGGCGGGTTCGCCTTCAGCCCCAGCGACGCGTTCACGCTGACGGCCGACGTCTTTCGCATCACGATCAACGATCGCATCCTGCTCGGCGCGACGTTCGACGACAGTGTCACCCTCGCGATCCTCGCGGCGAACGGCTTCACCAACGTCGGGGGGATTCAGTACTTCACGAACGGGCTCGACACGCGGACGCAGGGCGTGGACGTGACGGCGGACTGGCGGGCGGCCGCGGGGACGGGCGTGCTGCAGCTCACCGGGGCGGTGAACTTCACGAAGAACGAGATCACCCGGGTCGACCCGCTCCCAGCGGCGCTCGATACGGCCGGCTCGACGGAGCCGGGCATCATCGATTCCGTGACCTACATCGGCATCACCGAGGAGCGTCCCGACTGGCGGGCGACGTTCACCGGACAGTACTCGGTGGGGCGGTTGCATGCGCTCGCCCGCGCCTCGTACTACGGCAAGTTCTCGTCGGCGCAGCCGGGATTCTGCGACAACTGCCGTGACAACTACGGCGCGAAGACGCTGTTCGACGCCGAAGTAGGGTACCACTTCAGCCAGGTGGACCTGGCAGTCGGCGTGCGGAACTTGTTCGACACGTATCCCGACCAGCCGACCTCGCTCACGCCGGTGGATCCACCGAGCGACCTGACGCCGGCGAAGGACTACAACAACAACTTTGGCGTGTTCCCGTGGGCGGCGGCGTCGCCGTTCGGGTACAACGGCCGCTACGTGTACGCGCGGGTGGAGATGCGGCTCCAGTAGGGACACGCGGGACTGAAAGGGAGGAAACCGTGGGACGGCACTTGGGAATCGGGCTGCTCGCGCTTCTGCTCGGTGCGGGCGCGGCGGCGGCCCAGCAACGCTCCATCTCGGGGCGCGTCGGCCGCGCCGTGAGCGACGAGCCCGTGGCGGCGGCCACGGTCGCCGTCGTGGGCACCGCGGTCAGCACGGTGACGGACGGGCGGGGGCAGTTCACGCTCTCGGCCCCCGACGGCCCCGTGACACTCACGGTGAGGGCGATCGGGTACAAGCGGCGCACCGTGTCGGTGGGCCCTGCCCAGAGCAGCGTCGCCGTGAGTCTCGAGCCGGATATCTTCAACCTCGAGGCGGTGGTGGTGACCGGCCAGGCGACGGGCGTGGAGCAGCGCAACCTGCCCAACGCCGTGACCACGGTGACGCCGGAGCAGCTCAACCGCGCCCCGGCGCAGACCGTGGAGAGCGCGCTGCAGGGCAAGGTCCCCGGGGCGCTGATCCAAGCCAACTCGGGCGCACCCGGCGGCGGCTTCCAGCTCAACCTGCGCGGCGTCTCCACGATCAACGGCGGCGTGAACCCGCTGATCGTGGTGGACGGCCTCGTGATCAGCAACGCGGCGATCCCGAACGGCATGAACGCCGTCACCGCCTCCCAGGCGGGCGGGAATCCCAGCAACCAGGACGACCCGGTCAATCGCATCGCCGATCTCAACCCGGCGGACATCGACCGGATCGAGGTCCTGAAAGGGGCCTCGGCCGCGGCGGTGTACGGGAGCAAGGCGACGAACGGGGTCGTGATCATCACGACGCGGCGCGGCACCGCCGGCGCCCCGCACTTCCGGATCAGCCAGCGCCTCGGCACGTTCGCGCTGGCGAACAAGTTCGGGACGCGCCGGTTCACCGATTCCGTCGAGGCCAAGGCGGCGTTCGGAGCCGGAGCGGCGGCGTTCTGCACGGGGCCCAACGGGGCCTGCCCGTTCTACGACAACGAGCAGCTGCTGTACGGTCGCAAGGCGCTCTCGACCGAGACCTCCGCCAGCCTCACCGGTGGGAACGACCAGACCGCTTACTACGTGTCGGGCCTCGTCACGAACGACGAGGGCATCGGGGTCAACACCGGCTACCAGAAGCAGTCGCTGCGAATCAATCTCGACCAGCGGCTCAGCCCGCGCATCGGGATCAGCGTGAACAGCAACGTCGTGCACAGCCTGGCCCGGCGCGGCATCTCGAACAACGACAACGCCGGGACGAGTCCGTACCTGGTCTTCCCGTTCACGCCCAGCTTCGTGAACCTGAAGCCGACGGGGCCGGCGGTGACGGACTACCCCGACAACCCGTTTGAGCGCTCGAACCCCTTGCAGACCTACCAGTTCCTCAAGAACGACGAGGACGTGTGGCGCGTGCTGGGGACGGCGACGACGCGCTTCTCGGCGATCAGCACGGAGCGCCAGAGCCTGCAGGTCATCGCGACGGGCGGACTCGATTACTTCAATCAGCAGAACCTGTTTTACTCGCCGCCGGAGCTCGAGTACGAGCCCAACGACGGGCAGCCGGGTACGATCGTGCTCGGCAAGGCAGCCAACCTCAATTTGAACCTCACCGGCAGCCTGGTGCACACCTACACGCCGAGCGCCGGCGGTCTGCTCGCGACCACCTCGGCCGGATTCCAGTTCGAGAATCGGAACCTCAACTTCACGAGCTTGCTCGCGCGGACGCTGCTGCCAGGGCAGGAGAATCCCGATGAAGCCGCGAGCATCAACCCGTTCCAGGACGAGCAGCCGGTGCGAGACCTGGGCCTCTTCGCTCAGGAAGAGCTGCTGCTGAGCGACCAGCGGCTGTTGCTCACGGCCGGCATCCGCGCCGACCGCAGCAGCACCAACGGCGACCCCGACAAGTATTTCTATTACCCGAAGCTCGCCGCCTCGTACCGGCTCGTGCAGGCCGGTGGTGACGAGATCAAGCTGCGCGCCGCGTTCGGCCAGACCGGCAATCAGCCCTTGTTCGGCATGAAGTTCACGCAGGACACCACCGGCAGCATCAGCGGGCCGTTCGGGCTGCAGGTTGGCACGCGGGTCGGCCAGCGCGTGGGCGACCCCAACATCAAGCCGGAGCGGCAGACGGAAGTCGAAGCGGGCGTCGACGCCGCGGTGCTGTCCGGCCGCGCGTCGGTCTCCGTGACCGTGTACCAGAAGACCGTGAGCGACCTGCTGCTGGAGCAGACGCTGCGGCCCTCGACGGGTCTCCTCACCCGGGTTTTCAATGGCGGCAAGCTGCGCAACCGCGGCCTCGAGATCGCCGCGGCGTACTCGCCGATCCAGCGGGCCGACTTGAGCTGGATTGTGCGCGGCACGTTCTTCATGAACCGCAGCAAGATCCTGGAGCTGGCGGCGGGGATCGACTCCTTCCAGACGACCGCGGGTTTTTCCCGCTCGCTCGGCGCTTACCAGATCCAGATCGGGCGCTCGGCCACGCAGATCGTCGGCAGCGAGGGCCTGGTGGGCGACGCGAGCCCCGACTTCCAGATGTCCTTCTCGACCGACGTGGACTACCGCGCCTGGTCGTTCGGGATGCTATGGGACTGGAAGAAGGGCGGGGACGTGGTCAACCTGACGCAGCTGCTCTACGACGCGGGCCAGACGAGCCCTGACTACGTGAGCGCCGGCGCCGCCCGCATCACCGCTTGGGCGACGGGCACCACGAAGGTCTACGTGCAGGACGCCTCGTACTTGAAGCTGCGCGAGCTGACGGCGTCGTACACCCTGCCCGGAACGGTCACATCGGCCTTGTTCGGCCGCGCCGTGAGACACGCCCGGCTGAACGTCGCCGGGCGCAACCTGCTGCGCTTCACCCCGTACAAGGGGCTGGACCCCGAGGTCTCGAACTTCGCGAACCAGGCGATTGCGCGGAACATCGACGTCGCACCGTTCCCGCCGAGTCGCAGCTTCTTTTTCTCCGTCGACCTGGACTTCTGAGGCGAGGGCGCCAACCATGAAAGCGAACTACTTGCTGCTCGCGCTCGCGGTCCTCGGCTTGGGGGCCTGCGACTTCGACATCACGAATCCGAACAACCCCGATCCCATCGGTACGAACCCCTCGCGCCAGCGCGTCGCGAACGCCGCCGCCGGAATCCTCATCGCGTCTCGCCAGAACGCCGCTGATTTCATCCTCGACGTAGGGATCATCGGCCGCGAGGCGTACCGCTTCGACGGGTCGGACCCGCGCTTCGTCACCGAACTGCTCGGCGAGGGCGGCGGCGCGCTCGATCCCGGCAGCCGCGCCTTCGGCGGCGATCATTGGCTGGAGCATTACACGGCCATCGCGTCTGCGAATGAACTGCTGAACGTGATCGGCACCGCCACGGCGCTGAGCGCGGCGGAGCAGAACGCGACCCGGGGATTCGCCGAGACGATGGAGGCGTGGAACTATCTCATGGTCGTCGTGACCCACACCGAGGATTCGATCCCCGTCGACGTGGACCGCGATCCCGTGGCCGATGCGCCGCCGCCCTTCGTGTCGAACGACTCGGCGTACCGCTTCATCGCAGGCCTGCTCGACACGGCGAATGCCCACCTCACCGCGGGCGGCACCGCCTTCCCGTTCACGCTGAGTGCAGGCTTCTCGTCGTTCGGCTTCTTCGATACGCCGGTCCTGTTCCGGCAGTTCAACCGCGCGCTCAAGGCCAGGGTGCAGGCCTACCGGGCGAGCCGCGTGGCGAGCGGGATCAGCACGGACGCCGCGTGCGGAGTGGCGGGCGCCACCTGCTACGCCGACGTGCTCGCGCTGCTGGCGGCCACCTGGATCGATACGTCGAGCGCCGCGACCCTGAACAATGGCGTCTACAATGTGTTCGGCACGGGGGCGGGCGACACGCCCAACGCGCTGTTCCAGGACCCGCAGCGGGGCGAGAACTTCGCGCACCCCCAGCTCGCCGACAGCGCCGAGCCGGGGGACCTGCGGTTCAGCACCAAGGTGGTCTCGCGTCCGGCAGGATCGTCGCGTGGGCTCACGTCGAGCCTTGGCTGGATCCGCTACGGCAGCCCTGCGGCGCCGATCCCCATCATCCGCAACGAGGAGCTGATCCTGCTACGGGCGGAAGCCAACAATGCCCTCGGCAACGCTACCCCGTCCGCCGACGACATCAACTACGTGCGCGTCAAGTCGGGCGGTCTCGCGGCCATCGCCACCCTGGCGGCCGCCACGCCGGCCGCGCGGCTCAACCAGATCCTGCACGAGCGCCGTTACTCCCTGCTGTACGAGGGCGGCCATCGCTGGATCGACATGCGTCGCTTCGGCCGAGTGAATCAGCTCCCGATAGACCGCGCGGGCGACCTGGTGTTTTCCACCTACCCCGTGCCGTCGGACGAACTGATCGGCCGCTAGCAGGGCCTGCACGAACACGAACCGCCGGACGGCCTCCCAGCCGCCCGGCGGTTCTCCCGTAACGCCCTATCCCCGAGCTCCTGCCTCCGATTCCTGCCTACCTACATCTCCGTGTAATACTTCGCCCCCACGACCACCGCGAGCGGCTGCTCGACGAGCGCGACCAGCGTCCCGATCACCATCACGTTGTGCGGCATCGTGGTCATCGGCCACTCGAACAGCGCGTGCAGCAGGCCCGTGGCAACCCAGGCGAACAGTCCCGCCTTGACCGCCGTGCCCGGGCCGGCGCCGTACCGCGGGCGAATCGCCGCGTACAGCCACACTAGGAAGATCCCGAACAGGAAATCGAGGAAGACGAACCATCCGATGACGCTGCCCGCCATCGGCGGCAGCTGGCTCTTCAGGACGACGCCGAACAGGACGTAATCGATGATGTTGAGGACCACGCCTGCCACCAACCCGCCGATAATGACGCCCTTCAGGTTGATCTTCCCCATCGGGCACCTCGAGGTGTAGGACGCGCAGCGCGGACAGCCCCGGCACGGGCGCCAGGGTAGGGGATGGGGCCGGTTCCGTCAAGAGTCAGAACACCGTCAGCACCGCCACGAGGCCTCCCATGCCGTCGGACACGACGGCTACGCCCCCCGGTACGACCCACTCCTTGCCGTCGACCAGGAGGTTGAAGTGGTACGTTCCGGGCGCGAGCACGAGCGCTCCCTCCCAGATGTCGCCGCCGAGCGGACGCAGCGCCTCGGGCCGCCAGGCGTTCCAGTCCCCCGCGATCGCCACCGACCGCGCCCCCGGCATTTGGAACCGCACGACGACGCTGTCGCCGCGCCGGCTGGCCACGAGCGGTGCGAGCCGCGGGATGACCGGCGACGGCGTCAGTCGCCGGGCCGTGGCGTGGAGCCGGATGCCGGCGCTCACGTAGCCCGCCGGGGGCAGCCCCTGAAAAGGGTCGGAGAGGTAGGTTCCGCCGCCCAGCTCGACGGCGAGCCTCGAGGTGGTGAAGTACTGCAATGCAGCGCTCACGGCTCCGGTGGAGCGCTGGGCCGAACGGAAACGGGCGGTTGCCCAGAACGACGCCACGACGCGACCGCGGTCCACCGCGGCTCCGGTGACCACGTCGGCATACCAGGCGCCGAGCAAGCGGGTCGGCTCGATGCTGAGCGAGAGCTGCGGCGTCGCCTCGCTCCGCTGCCACCATCCGCGTGCCCGCAGGCGCAGCGCGCCGACCCCCGCGACTTGCTCGATCACCCCGGTCACCGCACCTGCGCCCAATGCCACGCCGCCCGCCCCACTAGGGAGCGTCACCTCGCCGATCGCGCTCCCCGCCGCGGCGGCGATGCCGTCGGACCGCGTGCTCGCGGCGGCGCCGGCACTGAGCGCGAGGTAGGGGCGGGTGGAGCGCCGCGACACCGCGGCCCACAGGTCCGCGCGCCCCTGTCCCGCCCAGGCGCCGTCTTGGAGGGCGGAGAGGGAGGCGTTCGTTCCCAAGAAAAAGGAAGGGGACAACCACTGCACGGCGGGAGAAAGCGTCGCGGCGCCGGAGCTCGAACCGCCGGCGTAACGCGCGGTGCCCACGCCGGCGCCGAGTGACGCCTGCGCCTGCGCGTGAGCCACGGCGGGCAATGCCGCCAAAAAGAGAACCGGTCCCATTCGCATGGGACCGGTAAGATACTCCTTGAAAGAATCGCTGCCGTTACGGGCGCCGTCCGTGCCCCGTGCCCGCGTCCGCCGGCTTATGCGACGGCGAGGCGGGGGTCGCAGGAGTCGCCGGGTCCGCCGGGACCGCGCGACCGTCTGGTCCTGCGCCCGGCTGCGCGGGTGTGGCCCGCGTCGCCGGCGAGGCGGGTGTGACCGGCCGGTTGTCCAGCCCGACGGCCTGGCCACGGACATGCGTGGCTCGCTGCGCCATCGCCTGCCCGACCTTGGACTTCGCTGTATCGGACGCCTGCGCGGCCGGGATCGTCTTCGACTTCGCCGTCTCGGACGCGTGCTCGTTGGCCGGAATCGGCGTCTGAGCCGCAAGCAGCGCCGGCACGACGAGCGCTGCCGCCATTCCCAGGATTCGCTTCACCATCACCATGACTTCCTCCAGTGCAACCGAGAATCCGCCGCCCGGGTTGCCCGGGCGCGCTCCTTGGCTGTCTCGCGGAGCCAGGAGTGGGCTCCGTAACGCCGCTGGATCAACAGCCCGGCGGCGTGCCATACTTGCTCGAAGACCTCCGCGACGACGCGCTCCGCACGCTCGGCGTCCATCAGCATGCCGTAGACCAGCGCGTAAAGCGACGGGCCGTGCCGGCGTTGCAGCTCTGTCAAAGCCGTCGCGTCACGTCCTGCAACTCGGTGCAGGAGGACCTGGTCGGGGAGTGGGCTGAGCATAAGTCGCCCTAAAGAGTCGACCCGGTCAAGAGAGGTAACGTAGATCACAAACCCCGGTGCGGCGCGATGTTACCGACCAGGCCCGGCCGACTCTTTAACTGTGACGTTGCCTCGGCCGCCGCGGGGGCCTAGCATCCCGCGGGCGCATCACGGAGGATCTGGTTGACTGTACGGCACGGGGCGACGGACGGTGCAGTCGTGCGAGCGGTCCTGGCGGGCGACGTCGAGCGCTACGCCGAGCTGGTAGGGCGATACCGGGATCGGTACGCGCGCTACGCGGCGCGGATGCTGGGGTCGGTGGACGCCGCGGAAGACGCCGTCCAGGACGCATTCGTTCGGGCCTACGATCGGCTGGCGGAGTGCCGTGACCCGGACAAATTCGTGGGGTGGTTCTTCCTCATCTTGCGCAACCGTTGCTTTGCGGAACGGCGCAAGAGCAGGACGTCGGTCCCGCTTGAAGCGGCCGGCGCGGTGGCGGCGGCGGACCGGCCCGATGGCGCGGTCGAAACGGCCGAGCGGCGGCAGGCGCTGCAGCGGGCCCTGCTGGAGTTGACGCCGGAGCAGCGCGAGGTATTCGTGTTGAAGCACGTGGAAGGGCTGTCGTACGACGAGATCGCGACACGGGTCGGGACGACCGTCCCGTCGCTCAAGATGCGGATGCACCGGGCGTACGACCGGCTCCGTGAGCAGCTAAAGGACCGGGCGTGACCATGACCGACTTTCATCCCTTGGTGAAGCAGCTTCTCGATGGCGAGGTGACCCTCGCCCAGCTCCCGCCCGAGCTTCGGGCGGAAGGCGAGGAGGCGCTGCGCCTGCTCGAGGCGGTGAACCGCGATCCTGTGGCGCTGACCGCGGCGGTCGAAGCCCGCGTGATGGGTGCGGTACGGCGCCGCGCGGCGGCGCCCTCGCTGTGGCGGCGCCTCACGGAGCCGCGCGAGCTGCATTTGCGGTGGCGGCCCTGGACGCTCGCCCCCGCGCTCGCCGCCGCGGCGGCGCTGGTGCTCCTGTTCGGCCGCCCCGGTTCCGCGCCCACCGCGCTTGCACCCTCGCCCGCCACCGCCACGGTGCGGTTCGTGTTGTTCGCGCCCCAGGCGCAGCAGGTGGCGCTGGCCGGGACGTTCAATCAGTGGGACGCCGCCGCGACGCCGCTGGTGCCGTCGGGCACGCCGGGCGTCTGGACGGCGACGCTGACCCTGCCCGCGGGACAGCACCAGTACGCGTTCGTCGTGGACGGCGCGCGCTGGGTGCCCGATCCCGCCGCGCCCACGGTGGACGACGGATTCGGCCGCCGCAACAGCGTGCTCACGCTATGACACTCAGGTTGCTCGCTGGTCTGCTCGTGATTGCCGCGACGCCGCTGGGCGCTCAGGGCGACGTCGCGGCCCGCCTCGCCGGGCGAGTCTCGCCCGAGGTCGCCGCGCTGGTGCGGCAGCTCGCGGTGGACGCTGCCGCGCGCGGCCTGCCCGTCGACCCCCTGGTTCAGAAGGCGATCGAAGGCGGCGCCAAGGGCGTGCCCGCCGACCGGGTGGCGAGTGCGGTGCGCGGCGTGGCGGGGCAGCTCGACGCGGCCGCCGGCGCGCTGCGGGAGGGCGGCATGACGCCGCCCGACACGGAGGCGATCGCCGCCGGGGCCTTCGCGCTCAACGCGGGCCTTCGGGGCCAGGATGTTGCCGACCTGGCGCGGAGGAGCGGCGACACCTACGGCGTGGCGGCCACCCTGCGGGTCGCCGGGACGCTCGCGGCGCTCGGCGTCCCGGCAGCGGAGATCGTCGCGCTGATCAGCGAGACGATCCGCGCGGGCCGGCGGCCCGCGGACCTGCTGGCGCTGCCGGGCCGCGTGCAAGCCGAAATGGCGCGTGGCGCGACTCCGGCGCAGGCGGCCGCCGGGTTGGCGCGTGCGGCCGCGGCGCGTGGGAACCCCAACCCGCCCCACCCCAGCCCCGACCCACCCGGTCAAAGCCGGCCGAAGAACCCGCACCACCCCTAAGTCAGAGGCCCAGGAGCCGATCGAGCGACCAGGCGGCGGACCGCTCAGCGTATCGGCACGTAGCCCACGGTCACCGTCACCGCTTCGACGGTCTCCCGCCGCGCACCCACGCGGCCCTGCTCGACGCGATAGGCGAACCGCCCCCACAGCCGGCCCGAAGGGTGACGCAGCTGCAGGCCCGCTTCCCCCCCTCGGCCACTCGCGGAGGACGCGGGCCTGCTGACCCTACCGGCGAATCCTTGCCACAGCTCCACGAAGGTGTCCACGCGGCCGGGGAAGAGACTGCCACGAGCGCTGACCTGCCCCGACCAAAAGAGCCACCGCTGGTCGCCGAACGTGGTGCCATACGTGCGGGCGTGAGGGCCGAACCACAGCGTCAGCCAGGGGCGGGCCGTGTACCCAAGCAGCGCTTCGCCTTCGGCGACATCGCGCGCCATCACCGTTCCAGTGTCGGCCGTCACGTGGCCCTGACCGTAGCGCAGGCGGAATGCGAGACGGCTGCGCGTCACCACCGCCTCGCCCGTGAACACGTCTCCGCTCAACAGCTCGCGCAGCGAATCGGTCCGGCTGCGGACCTTCTCGAGGCCGCTCGCGGCGCCGAGCGAGACCTGCCACCGCTGGGCGGCGAGCGATGGGGAGGACGTGCCGAGCGCCGCGGCGCAAGCGAGCACGAGGGCGCGCGTCACGGTCCCTCCGGCGTGAGGAGGAGTGGCGTGCCGGCGCGGATCCGCATTCTCACCTCGCGGAGGCGCTGGGCATTGCGGCGGGTCACATCGTCCACCGCGCGGCGCCAGTCGTCGCGCAGCGCGCGATTGTGCGCCGCGTTGCCGGGAATCGACCGGCCGGGATGGTGGGAGATGAACGCCGCGATGCCTGCGATCGTCACCGTCCCGCCGACGACGAACCGCGCACCGCTCGCATCCTCTCGGCTCGCCACGACCGCCGGAAGGACGACGATGGCCACACCGGCGAGCGCACCTGGGGCGAGGGCGCGGAGCGCCGGGCCGAGGGGTTGGCGCTCGGGCCGGAGGAGAGAGTCTGCCGGCGGGGCGGGGTGCGGGAGCGTGTCGACCGACGGCTGCGCCAGCTCGATCGGCAGGCGGAGCACCCGCACCACGCGCCGCTCGCGGTCGAGCGACGTGACGGTGAGGGTGTAGCGACCGTCGGGCGGTCGCGCGCCGCTCGAGTCGAGGCCGTTCCAGGTCAGGGCCAGGCTGTCGCCGATCGGCCCTGCGTACAGCGTTCGCACGACGCGCCCTCCCCCTGCTTCGGCGCCGAGGGTCGCGCTCACGTCGTGGAACGTACTGGCGTAGAGCCGCACGGCGAAGGCGTCGACACCGGGCCGGATGCTCGTGTCGGCGGGCGCGTGGGCGGTGACGGCCGGGGTGGCGCGCCGGACCCCCTCGTAGAGTGCGAGCACCTGGGGCGGGAACACGAGCTCGTCGGGCCGGAAGCGCGGATCGAGCAACACCAGGCGTTGCGCGGCGGCGGCGGCGGAGTCGCGGCGGTTCCGGAAGAGCTCGGTGGCGGCGAGGTAGATCAAGGCACGCGCCGCGCCGGCCGCTGGGAGCGCGTCCGACCCTTGGAACGCGAGCGAGCGGCGCAGCAGGCCGGCGGCGCCGTCGAACTCGAGGTCCTGGTAGGCGCGCACGCCCTGGGCCAGCACGTCGGCCGCCGATTGCGCGCCGGCGCCGCGGGGAGCGACCAGGGCGGCCAACCAGGCCGCGGCGAGCAGCGCGACGACCCGCCTCATCCGCCGATCCGCCTTAGGGTGATGCGCGTCCACCTGATCTCCTGCCCCGACACGGCGGTGAACGTCGTATCGAACGCCTCGAACCCGTCGCGCCTGATGACCAAGCGATGGCGGCCGGGTGAGATCTGCAGATCCCCGATTGGCGTGGGGCCGACGACGGTGTTGTCGAGCACCAGCTCGCCCCACACCGGCTGCGTGTTGACCCACAACCTGGCCGGCGGGGCGGGAGGGGTCGAGACCTGCGGCGGCTTCGACGTCCCCCGGTTGGCGGCACGACCACCGGTGGCGGGCGTCCGGGGAGGGGCAGGGGAGCGGGAGGGGCGCACCGGTGTGGACGTGTCCGTCGGCGATCTCACCGCGACGCGTTGCGAGTCGAGTATTCGCTCGGTCAACTCCGCCGGCGTCGCCCCGTTGGCCGATCTGTCGGGTCGCAGCGCGATCCAGAGCCCGCCGCCGGCCAGGACCAGGCCAAGCGCGGCGGCTCCGACCACGATGGGGCGACGGCGGCGTGGCCGCTTGAGCGCCTCGGTCGGGGAGTCGAGGATCAGCCGGGGGAGCCGCATCGGCGGAGCGGTGCCGCTGAAGCCGACGGGGATCTGGGGCTTCACCTTGCCGCCCAGCGCCTGAACGAACGCCGCGATATCGGGGAAGCGGTCGGCCGGTTTCTTGCTCATCGCCCGGAGCACGGCTTCGGACACGCGCTGGGAGATCTCGGGCTTCACCTCGGCGAGGCGGGGTGGCGGCTCGAGCAGGTGCTTGCGAATCAGCTCGCCCAGCGAGTCGCCGGTGAAGGGCAGGCTGCCCGCGAGGGCCTCCCACGTCAGGATGGCGAGCGAGTACTGGTCCGAGCGCCCGTCCGCCGGTTGGCCCTCGAACTGCTCGGGGGACATGTAGCGCGGGGTGCCGAGCGACGCGCCGGTCTGCGTGAGGGAGACGCTGCCGAAGGCGCGCGCCACGCCGAAATCACATACCAGGGCCCAGCCGCTCTCCTCGATCATGATGTTGGCGGGCTTGACGTCGCGGTGCACGACGCCGTGCCGGTGGGCGAATTGCAGGGCGCTGCCCACCTGCTCGATGATGCTCAAGACCTCGCTCAAGGGGAGGGCGCCGCGGTCGGCGATGATCTGGCCGAGGGAGTGGCCGCGGATGCGCTTCATCGTGTACCAGAGGAAGGTGCTGCTCGCGCCGACGCGGAAGACGGGTACGATGTGCGGGTGGTCGAGCGAGGCGGCGATCTTCGCCTCGCGCTCGAAGCGCTCGGCGGCCCCCGGTCCCTGGACGAACTGGAGCGGAAGGATCTTGATCGCCACCTGACGGTTCAACTCGAGCTCTTGGGCGAGGTAGACGAGCGACATGCCCCCGCGGCCCAGCAGATCGGTGATCTCGTACTGACTGCTCAGCTCCCTCCGCAGGGCCTGCTCCAGCTCCTCGGAGACGGGCTCGACCCTGTCCTCGTCGCTGAACGAGAAGCCGCAGCGAGGGCAGCCGGGCGCGGCGTTGGGGATCCCTTCGGCGAGGCAGCGGGGGCAGATCACGGGTCAAGGCACGCGGAAGTCGGTATCGGCCGGGTTGAGCACGCCGCCCAGCGGGCCGACGTCGTTGTTTCCGCCGAACGAAAACCAGCCGCTACACCGGCCCGTCTGGTCGCAAGCCTGGGCCCGCCAGTGGTATCCTGTGCCCAGCAGCCCGCCCGCGAGGCCCGGGACGGTGACGCGGGCCGAATTGCTCGTGGCCACTCCCGATCCCGTGTCGGTTACTCCGCTCCAATCGGTGTTGATGTTCCTGACCTCCACACGGAGAGAAATCAAGTCACCGGGATCGGGATCGGTGACGAGGCCCTCAAGCACCACGGTCCCGGGATCGGAGGTGGTCTGGCCACCGACAGCGATGGGCGTGGTGCCGTTCGCCTGATACTGCTCGAGACTGGCAGGTACCAGCGTCGGCGCCTCGGCAACCGGGTTCGCGAAGAAGTCCGCCGCCGTCTCCGGGTTGCCCCCCCCGAAGCTCACCCACCCGCTGCAGCGACTCGTCTGATCGCAGGTGCGCACGCGCCAATGATAGCCGCTGTTGTCTTCAAACGGTGCGCCGAACGTAACGGTGGCGGTTTGGCCTGATGCCACGGTCGCGGACACCGTTGCGGTGGGGTTAAACCCTGTGCCCACCTTCTCCACCTGCAGCTCGAGCCGCAGCGCGTCGCCGGGATCGGCGTCGGTCACGGTCGCCTTGAAGACGACCGACGTTTCGGTGGTCACTCCGCCGACGGCGATCGCGCCGCCGCCGGCGCCGGCGGTTCTGAACTGACCGAGCGACGTCGGCGGGTCGGGCGGCCGGAGGACGTCGAACCGCACCGGGAGCCGCCGCGGGCTGCCGGTGGCACTGTCCGACCGGATGACCACCGTGTCGCGGTGCACACCTCCGGAGAGGTTCGTGGGGTTGAGCGTGACTTGCAGCGTGCCGGGGCCACCGGCGGAGGACGGAGCCAGACTCAGCCACGAACTCGTCGGCACGCTGTCTCCTGCGGTCCAGGCGAGCACGCCGCCGTTGCCGTTGGTGATCGTGACGGGAATCGTCCTGGGCGTCGTCGCGCCCACCGTGACCGTATCGAACACCGAGTCGGGGGTGACGTTCAGGATCGGCCGGCGAATGAGGAACTGCACCGGCACGTTGATCGGATCGTTGACGGCCTCCGGCGACGTCAGGACCACGGCCGAACTGTACGTGCCCGCTGCCAAGCCATTGGGATCGAGGGTCAGCGCGATGGATGCGCCGGCCGAGCCCGTCCCCGGTGCGGCGGACAACCACGCGGCCACCGGAGACTCGACGGCGCTCCACATCAGCGTCCCCCCGTCCGAATTCGTGACTTGCAGTGTCACGCTTCGCGGGGTCGTCGTGCCGTAATTGGCAGAATCCGTCACCGACGTTGGGCTCACTCCCAGCACGGGCTGGTGCACCGTCACCGTGATCAGGGTCGTGTCTGGGCTGCCCGCGGTCCCCGGCGGCCCCGAGATCACGACGCGCGCCGTGTACGTGCCCGCCGGCCGGCTGCCCGGCGTGATCACCAGAGGCAGCTTGTCGGGCGCCGAGCCGTTCGTCTTGCCCAGGGTCACCAGGGTGGCGTCGTCCACCACAGCGCTCCAGGCCAGCGGGCCTGTGCCGTCGTTGCTGATCCCGAGCGTGTCGCTGAACGTCACACCGCTGTTCGCGTTCGTCGTCCGGCTGATGGTGTTGGGGCTCACGGCGAGCACCGGCTGCTGGATCACAAACGTCACGAACGTCGTGTCGGGCGAGCCTAGCGCCGCGCCTCCGTTCACGATCACGGTGTCCACGTGCACACCCGCCGCGAGCCCAGTGGGGTTCAGGGTGAGGGTGAGTGCCGCACCGGGCGGCGCGCTGCCGCTGCTCGAGCTGAGTGAATCCCACGTGGCGCGCTTGGTGGCAGTCCAGGTGACGGTACCACTCCCCGTGTTGTCGATCGTGAGGCTCCTGGTGACCGGGGTCGCGGACCCCGAGAGCGCCGAGGCGCTGATCGCGTCGGGCGTAACGGTCAACACGGGCCCGAGCGTCGCCACCGTGAACGCGGGCGTCGCACCGAACGCGGTCCAGGGGCCGCAGCGGCTTGTCTGGTCACAAGTCCGTGCGCGCCAATGGTAGGCGGCGCTGTCTGTCAGATCGGCGGACGCGCTGAGCGTCACGCCCCCGGACGCGTTCGGCGTCGCGGCGCCCGTGTGAGTTGGCCCCGTGAAAGCGTCAGCGAAGGGTCGCACCTCGATCTGCAGGCGGAGCGTGTCGTACTGGTTCGCGTCCTGCGCCGTCGCGCGGAACACTGTGCTTGTGAACTCCGTCGTCCCGCCGGAGGGAATCGCAGCACCCGTGGGCTTGAGCTGTGCGAGGCTGGTCGGAGCCACGGGCGTCGCGAGGCGGCTCACGGTCAGCGTGTAGGCGCCGGTCGCGGGGCTGAATGTCGTGGCCTCGAGCGTGTAAGTCCCGGGCACAGGGAGCACAAATCCGGCGATGCAGGAGTTGCGCGTGAAAGCGGTACAATCGTCGTTCGACACGACGGCCCCGGTGGGACTCAGCAGGAAGAGGTATGGATCGGCGGTCGCGCCACTTCCGACATTGAGCGTTGCCGTGATCGTGTCGCCGCCATTACCGGAGAAGCCCAAGAAGTCGGCATTGCCGCTGGGGCGGTGCCGGGCCAGGCAGTCGCCCGCGGTGAGATCGCCCGCGACCAGGGCGTCGAGCGTGATCGGCGCGACCGGGCAAAAGATTCGGAACTCGACGGGAATGTGTTTAGGCGAACCCGCAGCACCCACGGCGTCCAGCACCACCGTGTCGCGATAGACGCTATCGGTGAGCCCTGAGGGATTCGCCGTCAACTGCAACGTCTTCCCTTCGCCGGCAAGGAGCGTGACCGTATCAGGGGAGACCGAGAGCCAGGTCGAGTTGCGGGCCAGACGGGCCTTGACGCCCAGCGGAGCGCTCCCCGTCGCCACGTTCCTGACAGAGCGCGTCGCGAGCACCGGCGTTGACGACCCGCGCACAGCCGAGTCAGCGAATATCGTCGTATCTGCTTCGAGCACGGGTGGAGCAACGGTCGCAGTCGTCGTATCCTCCGCCCCAGAGTCGTGCTTCCCGTGAATCACGGCACTTCCCATGCCCTGAGCCGTCGCGAGCCCCGACACCGGATCGATCGAGACCTTCGCCGGCGCGCTGGAGGACCACGTGACGCGCACATTGGCGACGGTCGAATCATTCACGTCCCGACCGGTGGCGCTGAAGCGCAGCGTGTCGCCCAAACGGGAGAAGCTCGGCCGAGTCGGTGCGATCGTGACCGCCGTGAGCGTGAACCTCACGTCGAGCCGCGCCAACGTGTCGGCGACACCGCCGCCCGCGGCTCCTCGCACGTCGATCGACGCGGTGCCCTCGGCTGCCGCCTCGAAGTCGGCCTGCGCGCCGCTGTCCGCCACGAGGCGAACGGTATTGGGCGCGAGACTGGTCCAAGAGAATGCGGCATCGGCGATTGGCTGACCGAGCGAATCGCGGGCGCTCGCCTGCAGCCGCTGGCGGGCGCCGACCGATGTCAGCGTGTCGACGGCAGGCGTCACGACGACCTGGCGCGCCTCCTGCCGGACCACTACGTGCACGCTGTCGCGCGCCATGCCGGCCGTGTCCGCTGCGCGCACCCACGTCGCGCCGTTCAAGCGCGCGGTCACGGTCCCCGTGGGGCTCACCGTCACCGTCGTGTCGAGGCTCGTCCAGACGAGCGTCGGGGATGCGATCGGGTTCCCGTTCGAGTCTACGGCCGCTACCGCGAGCGCCCGCTGCTCCGTAATACTGTTGAACCTGAGGGTGTCAGGAGTCACCGTGAGCGTGGCCGCGACGGGGCGAACGGTGATCGTCGCTGTGTCCGCGGCGGTATCGACGGCGGCACGGATGCGCGCCGGCTCGCCCGCCCTCAGGGCGACGTAGCACGCGGCGGTGTTGCCCGGCCCGAGGGTAGCATCAGGATCGGACGCTATGGAGTAGACAGGAGTGACGGCGGCCAGCGTGTCGCCGCGGGCGTCGAGCGCCGTGAAGCGCAAGCAGGTGGTGTCCCCGACGCTCCGAACCCGCGTGTCGGCGGGTTCCAGGACAACCCGGGGCACCACCACTCGCACCACGGCGCTGGCGCTGAGCGGCGCGGGCAGAAATAGAGCGTTCTCGACGCGTGCCGTGATCGTCGCCGCGCCGCGAGCGATGCCGTGCACGAGCCCGGCCGTATCCACCGTCGCGACGCCGGGAAGATCCGTGCCCCACTCGACCCGCAACGCGGGATTCTGCTTCCCGTCGACCGTGACGACCGCGACGAGCCGCACGCTGTCCGCGATGCCCACGGTGTCGGCGGCGAGCGTCAGGCGGATATCGGCGGTGGACGGCTTGAGCAGTTTGTCGACCCGACAGGTGGCGAGCAGCGTGCCGAGCGCCAAGACCACGCAGCCCATCGCCAGGCGGGCGACGGGCTCAAACGGCGGTCGGACCCAGCGGAGTACCGGCGTTAACGCGCTCGTGCTCCCAACTCGCTCTCTGTGCTAGGGCGTTAAGTGGCCACTAATAGGTCATTTACGGTACACGCGCAACCGCGGGTGTCCCCTCCGACCGTAGGTAGCGGTTCCATCACGGGTTAGATTCTCCGTCCCTATGACACTCGCGGCCAACCTCGGCTTCCCGCCACTCGGCGCCGCGCGCGAGTTGAAGCGCGCTACCGAAGGCTACTGGAGCGGCAAGATTTCTGCCGCGGAACTCCTCGCCACCGGCGCCGAGCTGCGCCGCCGGCACTGGCAGCTGCAAAAGAGCCTCGGCGTCGATCGCATTCCATCGAACGACTTCTCCTTCTACGACCGGGTGCTCGACACCTGCGCCCTGGTCGGCGCCGTGCCGCCGCGCTACGGGTGGAAAGGCGATCGCGTCGATCTCGATACGTTCTTCGCCATGGCGCGGGGCAGCCAAGGCAAGGGCCGCGACGTCACCGCGATGGAAATGACGAAGTGGTTCGACACGAACTACCACTACATCGTTCCCGAGTTCGAGCGAGGCCAGGCGTTCCGCCTCGCCTCGACCAAACCGGTGGACGAGTACCGCGAGGCGCAGGCGCTCGGGATCGACACGACGCCGGTCCTGGTCGGCCCCGTCACGTTCCTCCTGCTCGGCAAGACGAAAGGCGCCAAAGGCGACCGGCTCGCGCTGCTCGACAGCCTGCTGCCGGTCTACGCGGAGGTCCTCGCCCAGCTCGCGGCGGCGGGCGCGACGTGGGTGCAGCTCGACGAGCCCTGTCTCGCCCTCGACCGGACCGAGGCGGAGCGTGCCGCGTACCGGCGCGCGTACGGGGATCTGGCGAAGGGCGCCGGGACGCTGCGGCTCCTCGTCGCGACGTACTTCGCGGGACTGGACGACAACATCGCCACGGCTGCAGCGCTGCCCGTCCACGGCCTGCACGTGGACCTGGTGCGCGCGCCGGGCCAGCTCGACGCCCTGCTCAAGGCGTGGCCTGCCGGCCGCGTGCTCTCGGCCGGCGTCATCGACGGGCGCAACGTCTGGCGGGCGGATCTCGAGGCGCAGCTCGCGCTGGTCGAGCGGGCCGCGGCGAAGGTGGGCAAGGACCATCTCTGGGTGGCCCCCTCCTGCTCCCTGCTGCATTCGCCCTTCGACCTCGACTTGGAAACGAAGCTCGACGCGGAGCTCAAGACCTGGCTCGCCTTCGCCAAGCAGAAGCTGGGGGAAGTGGTGACGCTGGCGCGTGCCGTGGATCGCGGTCGGCAGGGTGTGGCGGCGGCGCTCGACGCGAGCGCGCAGGCCGCGAAATCGCGCCGGGCGTCGCCGCGCATTCACAACGCCGCGGTGAAACAGCGGGCGGCGGCGGTGACCGAGAAGGACCTGGTGCGCGGTGCGCGGTACGCGGTACGCAGGAAGGCCCAGGTTGATCTACCGCAATACCCGACGACCACGATCGGGTCGTTCCCGCAGACGGCCGAGGTGCGTGCGGCGCGGCGTAAGCTGCACGACGGCCGGCTGAGCACCGCCGAGTACGACCGGTTCATCGAGGAGCAGATCAAGCAGACGATCAAGCTGCAGGAGGACATCGGGCTCGACGTGCTGGTGCACGGCGAGTTCGAGCGCAACGACATGGTCGAATACTTCGGCGAGCAACTGGCCGGGTTCGCCTTCACCGAGCACGGCTGGGTACAGTCGTACGGCAGCCGCTACGTCAAGCCGCCGATCATCTACGGCGACGTGGCGCGCCCGCGGCCGATGACGGTGCGCTGGAGCACGTTCGCGCAGTCGGTGACCAAGCAGCCCGTCAAGGGTATGCTCACCGGCCCCGTGACGATCCTCCAGTGGTCGTTCGTGCGGAACGATCAGCCGCGCGCGGAAACGGCGAAACAGGTGGCGCTCGCGATCCGCGACGAAGTGAAAGACCTCGAGGCTGCGGGAATCCGGGTGATCCAGATCGACGAGCCGGCGCTGCGCGAGGGGCTGCCCTTGCGGCGCGCCGAGTGGACCGCCTATCTCGACTGGGCGGTGAACGCCTTCCGCCTCGCGACCGCGGGCGTGCGCGACGCGACCCAGATCCACACGCATATGTGCTACAGCGAGTTCAACGACGTGCTCCGCGTCATCGAGCGGATGGATGCCGACGTGATCTCGATCGAGAACGCCCGCTCGGGCTCCGAATTGCTCCAGGGGTTCGAGCAGTACAAATACCCCAACGAGATCGGGCCGGGCGTCTACGATATCCACTCGCCGCGGGTACCCTCGACCACCGAGATCACCACGGCGCTGAAGAGCATGAAGAAGGTGCTGGACGACCGGCAGATTTGGGTGAACCCCGACTGCGGGCTCAAGACGCGGGGGTGGGAGGAGACGCTGCCGGCGTTGAAGAACATGGTCCAGGCGGCGAGGGAATTACGGGAATCAGGAGGCGGGAAACGGGAAACGTAAGCGCGGGTGCAGCTACGTGTCCCGTGTCCCGTTTCTCGTTTCCCATGTAGATTGTGCACATGACCCAGGGTGAAATCCGCATCACTGCCGAGCCCGTGGACAACCACCGCTGCAAGTTCGTGGTGAGCGAACCGGTGCATGCGGCGGGTGTGCGGCGGTTCGCCTCCCCGCAAGACGCGAAGGGATCGCCGCTCGCCGAGGGGCTTTTCGCGATTCCGGGCGCCGGCGTCTCCGAGGTCATCGTCTCCGGGAACATCGTGACGGTGGTGAAGGACAACGCCGGTCCCTGGCAGGCGGTGGGCAAGGCGGTGGGCGCCGCGATCCGCGCGGCGATCGCGTCGGGAGCACCCGCCGTGGCTCCGAAGGCCACCGCTCCCGCAGGCGTGGACGATGATGCGCTGTACGAGCGGGTGGCGGCGCTGTTCGACGAGCAGGTGAACCCGATGGTGGCGCGGCACGGCGGCCGCGTCGAGCTGATCGACGTGCAAGACGCCGTCGTGATGCTGCGGATGGGCGGCGGCTGCCAGGGGTGCGGAATGGCCGACGTCACCCTGCGCCAGGGGATCGAGGGCATGCTCGCCCAGCACGTTCCCGAAGTGCGGGGGATCGTGGACATCACCGACCACGCGCAGGGCGCGAACCCCTACTTCCAAGCCTCGAAGAAGTAACCTGCCGCGCCTCCTCCTGCTGCTGCCGTCCACGACCTACCGCACTGCGGCGTTCGTGGAGGCCGCGCGGCGGATCGGCGTGGATCTGACGATCGCCTCGGAGCGGCCCAGCACGTTCCAGGCCGCCAACCCCACGGGGCTCGTCACCCTCGACTTCCAGCATCCCGAGCGCGCAGCCGACGCAGCGCGTGCGTTCGCGCGGCAGCACCCCATCGACGCGGTCGTGGGCGTGGACGACGACTCGGCGATCGTCGCCGCGGCGGTCGCGCAGCGGCTGGATCTCAAAGGCAATCCCATCGACGCCGCCGAGGCGGCGCGCGACAAGCATCGCCAGCGCGTGCTCATGGCCGAGCATGGCGTGCCCGTCCCGCGTTTCGCCCTGCACGGCTTCGATCAGGATCCCCGGGGGCTCGCCCGCGGCCTGCATTACCCATGCGTGCTCAAGCCCCTGCGCCTGAGCGCGTCACGCGGAGTGATCCGGGCGGACGATCCCGCCGCGTTCGTCGCCGCCCACGCCCGCCTCTCGGGGCTCCTCGCCGGGTGCGACACGGATTTCCTCGTCGAAGACTTCGTCCCGGGCTACGAAGTCGCCCTGGAAGGATTGCTCGTGAACCGGCGGCTGCACGTGCTGGCGCTGTTCGACAAGCCGGATCCGCTCGACGGGCCGTTCTTCGAGGAGACGATCTACGTCACCCCCTCCCGGCACCCCGCCCCGGAGCAGGAGGGAGTCGAGCGGGTCGTCCAGGATGCCGCGCACGCACTCGGGCTCGTCGAGGGCCCCGTACACGCCGAGCTGCGCTCCAACGACCGCGGGCCGTGGCTCATCGAGCTGGCCGCGCGGCCGATCGGGGGGCGGTGTTCGGCGGTGCTGAGATTCGGGGTTCGGGGCTCAGGGGTTGGGGCTCGGGTCTCCCTGGAAGAGATCATTTTGCGGCACGCTCTCGGAATGGACCTGCCGAATCTGGAGCGAGAACCGCTCGCCGCCGGGGTCATGATGATCCCGATTCCGGGCGCGGGAGTGCTGCGGGAGGTGCGCGGCGTGGCTGAGGCGCGCGCCGTGCCCCTCGTCGAGGACGTCCAGATCACCGCGCACCCGGGCGAGCGGCTCATCCCGTTCCCCGAGGGGTCGCGCTACCCGGGATTCCTCTTTGCGCGGGGGGAAACGCCGGCGGCGGTGGAGGCGGCGTTGCGGGAAGCGCACCGGCGGCTCGCGTTCGTGCTCGACGCGCCGTCGTGAGCGTTTCCCCCCTCAGGCGCCGCGTCATCGCCGCGGCGATCCTCGCCGCGTGCGTCGTGCTGTCCGTCGTCGAGGCGAAGAGCCAGCGCCCGGGCCCCGACTTCCACGCCCGCTGGCTCGCGGGCCGGTGGTTCTGGGGGGGGGATCCGCTCTACACCTACCTCCCCGGCGTGCGCGAGCCGACGTATCCCCCGTTCGCGGCGATGGTGTTCCAGCTCTTCGCCCTGTTTCCGCTGAAAGTCGCCGCCGGGCTGTTCTACTTCTGCAACCTGCTGCTCATTCCGGTCGCGGTGCGCCTGACGCTCGACATCTTCGACGCGCTCTGGCCCGACCGCCCGCGCGAGCGGTGGCGGCTCGCCCTCGCGATTCTGTTCTCGGCGCAGTTCTTCCTGAACAACCTGAACCTGGTGCAGGTGAACCTCGCGCTATTCGTCCTGTGCCTGCTGGGAGTCCGGGCGTACCTCCGGGGGGGGGCACACGACGTGCGCGCTGCGGCGGCGCTGGTCGCCGCGACGGCGATCAAGCTCGTCCCGGTGTTTCTCGTGGCGTGGCTCGTGGTGCGGGGCAGGCGCCGCGCCGCGCTCGCCGTGCTGCCGATCGGCCTCGCGTGCGTGGCGCTCCCGATGCTGCAGCGCGGGCCCGCGACCGGCGTGCGCGACCTCGCCGACTACTATCACACGCTGCTCGAAGGCTTCCAGGAAGGGCGCGTGATCACCAGCTATACGAATCAGAGCCTCGGCCCCGCCGTGTATCGCCTGATGCGGCCACCCGCGGAGCCGGGCGGCCCCGACTATCGCATCGTCACCGCGTCCGAGGGGGCGGCCCGCGCCGTGTATCGGGCCGCGGCGGCCCTCGTCGTCGCCGCGTTCCTCGCCACGCTCGTCTGGCTCCGCGCCCGCGCGGCGCCGATCACCGTGTTCGAGCCGAGCGCCGCACTCCTGGTCGGCCACCTGCTGTCGGCGATGACGTGGAAGGCGCATCTCGTGACGCTGCTGTTCGTGAACCTCGCGTTTCTGTCGCTGCGGCCACGCGGCCCGATGTGGGTGATCCTCGCCCTCATGGCGGTGGTCGGGCTTACCGGGCGCGATCTCGTGGGCAACACGCTGCATCACGCCATCGGCGGCTACAGCCTGATCGTGTGGATGATGGTCCTCATGCTCGGTGCCGCGCTCGCGCTCGCGTGCCGCGCCGCACTCCCCACCCCCGCGTCACCAACGCCGGCTGCGACCTGACGCTGCCCCCCCGACTACGCCTCACCGCCCGGCAGGCGGCCGTCTACACCGCCCTGTTGCTGTGGGTCGCCTTCGAAGTGGCGCGCAGCGTCCAGCGGGCGGAGCTGGTGGTGTTCAGCGGCTACGTCACGCTGGGTAACGCGGTGCTGCAGGGCGCCGACCCCTACAGCGCGCGGTTCACCGACTATCCGCCGCTCAATACCTGGCCGCCGTTCTTCGGGTTCGTGGCCGCGGCGCTCGCGCTCCTCGCCCGGCTCTCGCTGCCGGGCGCCCTGCTGCTCTGGCAGCTGGGGAGCGTGTGGGCGCTGTGGGGTGCGATCCGCCTGCTGGCGCGGTTCTTCGAGGAGGGCGGCGACCGGCTGACGTTCTTCCCCTCCGCCACGACCCCCGATCAATTGTCGTTCGTCTCGGCGGCGGTGCTCGTGCCGGTGCTCCTCTCCGCGCGCCTGCTCCAGGAGCACCTCCAGCACACGCAGGTCAACATCCTGTTGCTCTTTCTGGTGCTGTTCGCGTTTCATCGGTTTCGCACGGGGCGCGAGGCGGCCGGCGGCCTGAGCCTGGCGCTCGCGGCGAGCCTCAAGGCGGTGCCGATCCTGTTCGTGCCCTATCTCGTGTACAAGCGGGCGTGGCGCGCGGCGGCGTGGACGGTGGGGTTCCTGCTGATCCTCAACGTGGTCCTGCCGGCCGCCGCGTTCGGGCCGGAGCCCGCGGCGCGGCAGTGGGGGGCGTGGCGGGCGCTGTCGGGGCGCGAGCTGGCGCAACCGACACCCCATCATTACAACCAGTCACTGCTCGCCGCGCTGAAGCGCCTGCTCACAGCGGAGGGCGGGGCGCGAGATCCCGTGCGGTACGCGGTCGCCGCCTGGCCGACGGCGCGGGCGACGCAGCTGTTCGCCGTGGTCGCCGTGCTCGGCGCGCTCGGACTCGCCGTCGCCTTCCGCCGCCACCCGCCCGGCCTGCGCGACCGCAGCGCCGCGGCAGAGCTGGCCATTTGCCTCCCCGCCTCCACGCTGGTCACGCCGCTCGCGTGGAAGGCGCACTTCGTCACGCTGCTGGCGGGCTATTGGTTCGTTTGGTGGGCCTTGGGACGGCTGCCGCCCGGGAAGAGCCGGCGGTGGCGCCTCGGACTGTTGTGGCTGTCGGTCGGACTGCTGACGCTGAGCGCGCCGGCGCTGGTGGGCAAGCGGGCCACCGGCGTGCTCGAGTCGTTGAACGCGATCACGCTCGGCGCGCTGATTGTCGTGGGACTAGGGGTGTCGCTGCTCAGTCCGCTTCGGCGACAAACTCCAGCCAGTTCCGCGGCACCGACTCGACCTTGAGCTCGTCCATCGTCCGCTGGAGCCCTACCTGGAGGGCCTCCGAGCCTTCCGCGAGTGGCACGCCCGGGAGGGCGCCTTCGATGAAGAGCGAGAAACGACCGATGTCGGCGAGGCTTTCGGGCGTCATCTGGACCTGGAGGAGCTCGACGGTGGTGGGGCGGAGCCCCGACGCCTCGCACAGACTGCCGTACTGCTCGGGGGAGAGCCACTCCATCGCGGTCGCCTTGGCGTCGTGACTGTGGCGAACGTCCATGCCTTTCTCCCGCAGCGCCTGTACCGAGCGGACGATCCAGCGCCGCCAAAAGCCGCTGGTGCCCTCCACGTAGGAGCCCGAGAAGAAGGTGGAATTGAAGGCGAGCACGCCGCCGGGCTTGAGCACGCGGCGGATCTCCGCGAGCACGCGTGCCTTGTCGGGGACGAGGTGAATCGCGTTGAGGAACAGGACGGCATCGGCTGAACTGACGAGCTTCGAGAGCCACTCGGCGCTCCCCTGCACGAACTCGGCGACGCGCGAGGAGATCGCGGCGCGGGCCTTGGCGAGCGCGGAGAGGGACGGGTCGACTCCGATCACGCGCGCCGGCGGCTCGGCCGCGGGCAGGCGCTCGAGGATCAACTGGGTGACCGCGCCCGGTCCACACCCCAGGTCCACGATGACCCGGCGCCCGGGGCAGATCACCCGCTCGACGATCCACCGGTTCACCTGTGTGAAAAAGGGGTGCCGCGTGAACGGCGTGAACGAAAAGCGATCTTCTTCGCCGTCCGTGCGCGCGCCGGGAACCGTACGGGCTTCGCCCCGTTTCACAGTTTGTGGATCCCCAGCGGACCGAGGTGTACGTCGAGGTTGTGGTTCACCCGGAACCCGACCACACCCCGGGTGTCCAGGTCGGCCGCACTCCCCGAGTAGACTTCCTTGCCGTTCACCATGAACCGCACGGTGCCGCCCTGCACGAGGATGCTCAGCTCGTTGGTCGCCTTCCCGGTGCTGTCGGCCTTGACGACCGCGGCATGGTCGGTCCAGTCGACGACGTTGGTGGGCCGCGCGGCGTAGCCGGCGCGCCGCCGGATCATGAACTTCCCGTCGATCGCGCGAACGATGAAGTAGGTATAGCTCTGCGTCGAGTCGTCGAGGTTGCGGCCCCCGATGAAGATACCGTAGGCTTCAGGGTGCGCGGGGTTCTTCACCTGGGTGATGGCGGCGACCACGTGGTAGTTGCCCGACGCCGTGTCGGCGTCGCGCCAGTAGATCGCCGCCGGGCCGACCGTGACGTGGAAGCCGTCGCCCATCGCGCCGAACTTCACGTTGGTGAGGGGCGCCGGCTTACCGGTCTGGCGGTCCGGCTCGGTGCGGACGTGCCACCCCGGCGGGATGGTGCCGCCGCCGGCGACCATCCGGTCGGGGTCGGCTTGGGCGGGCAGACCGGCCGCCCCACTCACGGAGAGCAGCGCCAGGACGGCGGGTGCGAGAACGGGGAATGCAGGACGCATCGCTCACAAGCCTCGAAAACGGGACCCGATTGGCTCCATTAGGAATCTAAGTGACGCAGCCGAAACGTCTCAGTCAAGAGGAGGAGCACACCCTCATCCGGCGCCTGAAGGCGCGGGATGAGCGCGCGCTGGCGGAGCTGTATGACGCGCTGGCCCCGTGGGTGCTCGGCCTGGCCCACCGCATCTTGCAAGATGAGGGAGAAGCGGAGGAGGTGCTGGGCGACGTGTTCGTGCAGGTATGGGGACGCATCGACCAGCACGATGGAAACCGGGGGCCGCTCGTGCCGTGGATTCTCTCGATCGCGCGGAACCGCGCGCTCGACTCGTTGCGGCGGCGGCGGCGCTGGTGGCGCCAGGCCAGCGTCGTGGACGAAGCGGTCGTGCCGCCTCCCGATCCCGCCGACGCGGCAGTCCCGGGATGGCCGGTGCACCGGGAGGTGCACGCCGCCCTCGGCGCCCTGCCCGACGAGCAACGCCGCGTGGTGCTGCTCGCTTATTTCGAAGGGCTGACGCACTCGGAGATCGCGCGGCGCACCGGGCAGCCGCTCGGCACCGTCAAGACGCGGCTGCGGATCGCCCACGGCAAGCTGGCGGAGGGACTCAAGCACGTGAGGGATTGGCTGCGATGACCGACTGGCTGGGCATGATTCCGGGCCCGCGCGCGCCGCGTGCCGAGCTGCGGACCGAGGTGCTGGGACGCGCGGAGCGGCGGCGCCGCCCGGTATCGGGACGAGGACTCGCCGCCGCCGCCGTGCTGGCGGTTCTTCTGGCCGGGGGTGCGTACTGGGGTTGGCGCACGATCGGGGCGCTGCGCCTCGAGCGCGACGGGCTGGTGGCGGCGCTCGTCGCGGCGCGGGATACGCTCGGCTTCGTCCGGAGCGCGGCGACGCGCGCCGTCACGGTTCCGATCTCGACCAGCGGGCACGCCGGCTCGGTCACGATCCTCGCCGACAGCGCGACGCGGCGCTGGCTGGTGCGCTGCGAGCACATGGCCCCGAACGCGCCGGATCAAGCCTACCAGATCTGGTTTCTCACCGAGCGCGGGATGCGGCATGCGGCGTTGATGCCGATGGACCCGGGCGACGCCGCGGTCATGACGATGGTGTTCGAGGTACCGGGGGACGCCGGGCGCGTGAGCGGCGCGGCGATGAGCATCGAGCCCCGCGCCGGCTCGGCTCAGCCCCGGGGTCCGATGGTGTTTCGGGTGCTGCTCTAGGACCCCTCCGCGAGCTGGTGCACCGTCTTGAGCTCCATGATCTTCAGCTTGCGCTTCCCCATCGGCAGCACGATGTCCACCTGCTCCTTGACCTTCCTCCCGAGCAGCGCCTTGCCCAGCGGTGAGGCCATCGAGACCGGCATCTCGTCGCCGTCCTCCGCACCCCCTTCGATGAACTCGCCGAGCGTCAGCGCGTAGACCTCGGTTTGCTTGGTGCCGACGTCCTGCACCGTGACGCGGGATCCGAAGCCGACCCGGTCGCGGGGGATGTCCTCTTCGCGCACGCTGGAGAGCTTGGAGAGCCGCAGGCGGAGATGGTGCGCGCGCGCCTGCGCGAACTGCTGGCGCTCGAGCGCCGCCTTGTACTCGGAGTTCTCGCGCAGGTCGCCGTGCGCGCGCGCCTTCTCGATCTCCTTCGGCAAGACGAAGTTGATCTCGTGATTCAGGCGCTCGACTTCGGCCTGGAGCTT
>DASYRJ010000015.1:0-20987 GCA_036004525.1 Gemmatimonadales bacterium
TGCGCGCCCCGCGCCAGCGCCCGTCCCAGGTTTCCCTCGCCCGACACGGCAGGTCCCACATCACCCCTGAGCCAGCGCGACAGCTCCTCGAGGTCGGTATCGTTGAGCGTCGTCACTTCGAGCCGGCACAAGAAATAGAACCGCCCGGAAGCGCTCGGCCGGAGGGGCACGGTGTAGGGAATGTCGAGCGCGCGCGCCAACGCCTCGGGCGTGGCGTAGCGGGTCACGCTACCCCCCCCCACCGTGCGGATCAGCACGAAGTCGTCGGCGAGGGGATCGTGGCGGGCGACGGCGTCCCAGGGCACCTCGCGCACGAACTGGTCGAACCAGCTGGCGCGCACCTTCCACAGCTCGAGGCGGTAGTGCAGCCGCAGGGGGAACCCCGAGCGCATCAACGCGACGAACTGCCCGTCACTCAGCAGCCCGGTGCTCTGCACGCGCGGCACGGCGCTCTGGAGGGTGACCGTGAGCGCCGGCGTCTGCGCCGCCGCGGCCGCGACGGCCGCGGCGCCCCACACCAGGGTGCAGCCGAGGAGCACCGGCCCGCGCCGCACCCTAGAACCGGTGGTCGAGTCGTACCGTGAAGCGCAGCGGCTCGCCGGTCGTCACCGCCTTGGCGAGGTAGAGTCCGAACCCGCCCCCGTCCACGCCGAGGCCGAGGTCGGCGAGCCAGCTGCCCAGCGTCGGCAGCCGGTCGCTGGGCAGCCGTCCGGGGCCGTTCCCCACGAGCCACGCCTGCCCCGCGTCGCCGAACACGACCAGGTCCAGGCCCTCGAGACTGAGCAGCGATCGGGTCTCCTCCCGCCCCTCCTCGTCGCGCGTGGAGCTATAGGACCAGTGGAGCGACAGGTGCCCGCGGTACTCGCCCTGGAGCACGACCACGCGGTCGCAGGCGGCGACGAGCGTTTCGGAGAAGCCCGGATCGGTGATGTCGCGGTTGCAGGCGCTGGCCCGGAAGCCGTAGCCGGTCATCGGATCGGGACCGCCCAGCGACAGGCGGCGCTGCAGGGGCAGCGGGTCGCCACCCAGCCAGCCGCCGGCCAGGAGGCGCAGATTCACCCGCCCGGTCGGGCTGACGCGGGCGTAGCGCCGCACGTCGAGGAAGGCCCGTTCGAAGCCGTACGACCCGTCGGTCGGGATCGGGCCCCGGACGGCTGCGGGGACCGCGGTCTGCGGCGCGACGTCCTTGCTGTGCGAGTGATCCAGCGTCGCGCGGACCACCCAGCCCGTCGTAGGATCGTCCACGTCGTTGCGCGTGTCGAGGGTCGCGTTGGCGCTGACGGTGGTGTAGTGGCCCTCGTCGATCGGCGGGTTGGGCCGCCACGCGTCCGAATTGCGGAACAGGGTCCACGGGTCGCGGGCGGCGACGCTGCTCTGCCAGTCGCGCCGCAGCTCCAGGGTGATCGCGATGGGCCGCTCGGGATGCACGAACGCGCGCGCCGCCAGGCCCTTGTTCAGGTAGTAGTCGCGGTAGTCGCGGGCGAACAGGAACGCGCTCCAGCCGACTTCGGCGTTGCGCAGCCCCCAATCCTCGACCGGCGCCACGACGTCGTAGGCGCGGAACCCGATGCCGAAAGACCGGATGTCGCCCGACCGCAGCTCCGCCCGGAGCATGTAGCCCAGGTCGCTGCGGTTGTCGCTCAGGTCGCCCGCCGACCGGAACACCCCCAACGCGTCCAGCCGGAACCGCACGTTCTCCTGCAGCTTCCAGTCGAACAGCGGACCGAACACGATGGGCAGTCCTTCGACGCGGTTGAACGTCCCGCCCGTCGCGATGGTGAGCGAGGAGCGGGAGTCCGCGGTGCCCCACGACACCCGCGCCCCCGGGTTCCACAGGCGCCGCCGCAGGTTCGGCGCGTAGGCGATCTCGTCCCCGTCGCTCCGCACGCGATAGAACAGGGGCTCGCGGTACTCGCGCAGCTCGCCGCCGACGCGGGCCTCGGCGACGCCCTCGACCGCTCCCCCGACGACGATCAGGCCGCCCGTGATCTCGGCGCCCGGCTCGAGCAGCGCGTCACCGTTGATGACCAGCAGGGTGCCCTGAATGCGCCCCCCGACCAGCACCGGCCCGTTGCGCACGGCGACGTCGCCGCGCCATTCGTTGCCCCGTGGCAGGCGGGTGCGGCCCACCAGCCGTGTGGTGGCGGGCGCGTTGTAGAAGCCGATCACCTCGTCGGCCACCACGCGCGGCAGCTCGCGGGCCTGGAGCGTCGCGCCCGAGCTGTCGGGGTGGATGACGATCGTGGTATCCTGGACCGTCGCCAGGGCTAGCAGAAGCGCGAGCATGGAGGAGCCTTGGTTGGAGCCGTCGGGCGGCGTTGCAGGGGCCGTGCCGGAGCGCGCAAGCCGGAATTGCGGCCCGCGCGGGCGTTCCGGGACGCGGACCGTGTCATCCCGCCACGTTGCGCGGCGGCTCGATCCCGAGCCGCCGCATCCGCCGGTAGAGGTTGGCGCGGTCGGTGGAGAGGCGGCGGGCGGCTTCCGCCACGTTGCCGCGCGACGCCGACAGGGCGCGGGCGATCAGCTCGCGCTCGTGGTGGTCCAGCGCCTCCGCGAGCGCGGTGTCCTGCCACGTGGCGTCGCCCGGCGGGCCGGCCGGGCGCCCGCCGTCCGGCGCGGCCGGCAGCACGCGCGTCACGTCGTCGGCGACGATGGCGTCGCCGGTGGCCAGAATGGCGAGACGCTCCACGATGTTCGCCAGCTCCCGGACGTTGCCGGGCCAGCGATAGGCCCCGAGCAGCTGCAACGCGCCGGCGTCGAAGCGCACCGGCCGGCCGAGCCGGGTCGCGCAGCGCGCCGCGAAGTGACGCACCAGGGGCGGAACGTCTTCGGGGCGCTCGCGCAGCGGCGGGATGGCGACCGGCAGCACGTTGAGGCGGAACCAGAGGTCCTCGCGGAACTGCCCGTGCCGCACCGCGTGCCCGAGGTCCTTGTTCGTCGCGGCGAGCACGCGCACGTTGACCGTCAGCGGTCGCTCTCCCCCCAGCCGCTCCACCACGCCGGTCTCGAGCACGCGCAGCAGCTTGGCCTGCGCTTCGGTGGACAAGTCCCCGACCTCGTCGAGGAACAGGGTGCCGCCGTCGGCCAGCTCGAAGCGCCCCTGGCGGCGCTCGGTGGCGCCCGTAAAGGCCCCGCGCTCGTGGCCGAACATCTCCGATTCCACGAGGTCGCGCGGGATTGCCGCGCTGTTCACCGTCACGAACGGCTTCCCGGCGCGCGCGCTCTGGCGGTGGATCGCGGCCGCGACCAGCTCCTTGCCGGTCCCCGACTCGCCCGTGATCAGCACGCGGGACTCGGTCGGCGCGATGCGCGCGATCATGGCGCGCAGCTCGTCCATCGCGCGGCTCGAGCCGACGAGCGGGTCGGCGTGCCCCAGCTGCTCGTGCAGCCGCCGGTTCTCGGCGAGGGTGCGGCCCAACTCGAGGGCGCCGCGCAGGGCCACCAGGACCCCCTCGGGGGTGAGCGGCTTCTCGAGGAACTGGAACGCCCCCAGCTTGGTGGCCCGCACCGCGTCGGTGAGGGTCGCCTTGCCGCTCATCATCACGACGGGCACGTCGGGCGCGCGCTTCTTGAGCTGCTCCAACGTGGTGAGCCCGTCGGGGCCGGGGGGCATCATGAGGTCGAGGAGGACCGCGTCGGGCGGATCCTCGCCCATCAGCGCGAGCGCCGCCTGGCCGTTCGGTGCCTCGACCGTCTCGAACCCCTCGGACTCGAGCAGCGCGCCGACCATCTTGCGGATGTTGGACTCGTCGTCGACGAGCAGGATGCGGGGGCTCATGGAAAGACGATGGCGAAAGTCGCGCCGCCGCCCGGCGTCTCGCTGACGGCGATCGTGCCGCGGTGGGCCTCGAGCGTCTGGCGTACCAGCGCCAGCCCGAGCCCGGTCCCGTCGGCCTTCGTGGTGAAGTACGGCTCGAACACGCGCAGGCGTAGGTCGTCGGGGATCCCCGGACCGTGGTCGGCGATGGTGACGGCGAGCCCGCTCCCGTCGCCGGTCACCGCCACGTCGATCGCGCCGCGCCCCTGCATCGCCTCGGCGGCGTTGCGGAGCAGATTCGCGAAGGCGCGGCGCAGCGGATCGTAGTGTCCCATCAGCGCACGCCGGCCGCCGTTCGCCGCGATCCGTACAGTCACGCCGTCCGGCACGGCCGTGCGCCCCAGCTCCTCGAGCAGCTCGACCAGATCGACGTCGCTCTGCGGCCCCTCGGGCAGCCGCCCGAAATCCGCGAACTCCCGCGCGAGTCGCTCCAGGCGATCCGTTTCGGAGCTCAGGACTTCCACCGCCGTTTCGGACCGCCCGTCCGCCCGTCCGCCCGCGACCGACAGGGAGTCCTTTAGGGTCCGCCGCAGTTGATCCACCGCGATCCGCATCGAGGTCAGCGGGTTCTTGATTTCGTGCGCCACCCGCCGCGCGACTTCGCGGAAGGCGCGGAGCCGTTCGGCCTCGAGCTCCCGGTCGCGCGCGGCGGCGAGCGCGTCGGCCAGCTCGCGTAGCGCCTGGCGCAGCGCCTCGAACTCGGGCGCGCCGCGCATAACCGGGCTCGCCGGAATCGGCTCGCGCCGCCGGATGAGCTGCGTCCAGCCGACCAGCTCGTCGATCGGGCGCGACAGCTGGCGCGAGAGATGCCCGGCGAGGTTCACCGCGGCGTACAACACCACGGCGCCGAGCAGCAGGATCACGACGGCGAAGCCGGCCGTGTAGTAGCGCAGGAACATCTCGGCGCGGCGGGCGAGGCTGACCGAGGCCGAGACCTGGTCCAGGTGCTGGCGCAGCAGCGCGCGCTCCCGCGGCGTCAGGTGGAGGGTGTCGACGCCCTCGAGCAGCGTCCGGGCCGAAACGGCGACCTGTTCGGAGGAGGCGCGCGCCCCGGCCGTAGGCAGCAGGGTGCGCACCGACACCGCCCAACCGACGACGGCGAGGACGGTCGGCACGGCGGTCATGGCAACGAGAATGAGGAAGATTCGCCGCCGGAACGGTTGCGCCATATTTGAGGCGCAATCTAGGGGTTCGGCACGGCTGTGACAATTCGACACAGGCACTACGTGCGGCACCACGACGGGAGGGTAGGGATGAGAGCCCACACTCATTACCTCTGGTTCAACACCAAGCGGCGCCAGGAGATCATCGATATCACGGAGGAGGTCGTGAAGGAGGTGGAGGCGAGCAAGGTGCGTGAAGGCCTTGTACTCGTGAGTGCCATGCACATCTCTGCATCCGTTTTCGTGAATGACCATGAGTCCGGATTGTGGGACGATATTCTGAAGTGGTTAGAAGGGACGATCGCGCCCTGGGATCCCAAGCGATATCGCCACAACGAGACGGGGGAGGACAACGCAGCCGCCCACTTGCGGAGCCTGACGGTGGGGCACGAGGTGATCGTGCCGATCACGGGCGGCAAGCTCGATGTCGGCCCCTGGCAGCGGGTGTTCTACGGGGAGTGGGACGGGCAGCGCAAGAAGCGGGTGATCATCAAGGTGTTGGGGGAGTAGAGAGTCGTGCTACGCGGCGACCTCCACGTAGGTCGCGTAGCTCTGTAGCCGGGGCGGCTTGTGCCCGCCGTCCCCCAATCCCTGCAGGTGGAACGCAAGGGCGCTCTTCATCCGGCGCTCGACCTGGCGCCGCGTCGCCCCGGTGGCCACGCAGCCGTCAATGTCGGGAGAGTACGCGGAGTATCCCCTCTTCGTCTTCTCCACGATGATCAGCACGTTCATAGAAGCCTCGCCTGCTTGAGGATGCTCTTGAGGGTCTTGGGCGCCAGCTCGTCGCGCGGATGGCCGGCAATCGTCACAAGGCCGGGCTTCCGCGGATGCTTGTATTGTCGATGACTGCCCCGCACACGCGCAAGGGACCAGCCGTCGTCGACGAGGAGCCGGATGACTTGGCGTACGGTTCACGGCCTACGATGGGGCCGAGCACGCGCCGAACCGTCATCCTAATCTCGCAGCTTTTATCAGAATGCCGCGGCCCCCTTGTGAGACGGCCAGGGGGGTTGACGTCGCCGTCCTGCGCGGACACTGTATTAGTACACCAACACACGCGGCTGCCCCGTGTTCGAGCGCATCGACCCCCGCAGTTCCACGCCCCTGTACGCGCAAATCGCCGGCCGCCTCAAGGTCGCGATCGCCGCGGGCGAGCTGCGTCCCGCGGAGGCACTCCCGTCGGTGCGCGAGTTGGCCGCGCGACTGCGGGTGAACCCCGCGACCGTGGTCCAGGCGTACCGCGACCTCGAAGCCGAGGGCTTCGTCGAGATCCGCCACGGTGCCGGCACGTTCGTTCGCGAGCTCGCGCCGGGGCGGCGCTCCCGGGAGCGCGCCCGCCAGGCGACTGCCCTGGTGCGGCAGCTGCTCGCCGACGCGCGGCGAGCCGGCGTGTCGTTCGCCGAGCTGCAGGCCGCCATCGAAGAGGAGCTCGGAGTGAGAGCCTCATGAGCCACGCCATCGAAATCGAAGGGCTCCGCTATCGAGCGGGGAAGGCCTTCGAGATCGCAAACCTGGCGCTGCACGTACCGGCCGGCGCCATCTACGGCTTCCTCGGACCGAATGGCTCGGGAAAGACCACCACGATCCGCCTTGTACTCGGCCTGCTCCGTCCGCTGGCGGGACGGATTACCGTCCTGGGTCATCGGATGTCGGCCGATGCGCCGGGCGTCTTGGCCCGCGTGGGATATGTGCCCGAGCAACCGCACCTCGATCCGACGCTCACCTTGCGTGAGACCTTGCAGTTCCAGGCGGCGTTCTATCCGACCTGGGACTCGCCACGAGCCGAACGACTGTTGGGACAGTTCGATCTCAACGAGCATCACCTGTTTGGGCGCCTCTCCAAAGGACAGAAGGCCAAAGCGATGATCCTGCTCGCCCTGGCTCAACAGGGCGACCTCCTGGTCCTCGACGAACCCACGGACGGGCTCGACCCCGTGGTGCGCCGGGACATCCTCGCGGCGCTGGTCGATTACGTCTCCCAGCGGGAAGCGACCATCTTCATCTCCAGCCATCTGGTGCACGAGCTGGAGCGGATCTGCGACTGGGTCGGCGTGATGGACGATGGCAGGCTCGTTACCGAGGTCCCGATGCACCGCTTCAAGAACGGCATCAAGCGGCTGCGCGTCGCAGGCGCCCCCCTGACTCTCGATCGCGCGCCGTTTGTCCTCCTCGCGCGCGAATCTGCCAATGGCAGCCCGGAAACGTGGGTGGTCCGCGAATGGGAGCCCGAAATGGCCGCCTATTTCGAGACCATCGGTGCCTCACTCCAGGATGTGATCGACCTGGACCTCGAGGAAGGATTCGTGGAACTGCTCCGCACTTTCCGCTCAGCCAGCAAGGAGGCCACGCATGTTTCGGGCGATTCTCCTTAGCCAGTGGAAGTGGTCCCGCCTGGTCGTGGCCCTCGGCACGATCGCGAGCTTTGCCCTCCCGATCATCTCCCTCCAAGGTGCGGCGCCGACGGGCCGCACCGCGTTGGAGGCGGAGGAACTGCTCCGCGCCGTCCGATCCTGGGGAACGCTGTACCCCGTGCTGGCAGGTGCCCTCGGCTTGCTGGTCGCGATCGCCACCTGGGCGCCCGATCACCGCGGCCGCCACGTCCACGCTCTCTCGCTCCCGCTCCCCCGGTGGCGGTACGTCCTGCTCAGGTACGGAAGCGGTGTAACGGTACTCGCCGCGCCGGTCATCGCAGTCTTTGTCGGCGCCCTGCTCGCGACCTGGACCGCGACATTGCCACAGGGACTGCAAGGATACCCCGTGGCCCTGGGTCTCCGCTTCACGCTCGCCGTCCTTGTCGCCCACGCCGTGTTCTTCGCCGTGTCGGCAGGCACGGCGCGGACCGCGGGCATCATCCTGGCGGTCATCGGCGCGCTCCTCGTCGTCCAGATCATCGCGTCCGTCGCCAACCTTGACCTGGACGTGTTCGGCACGATGCAGGGGGCCGTCCTCAGCTGGCCCGGACCGCTGGCGGTGTTCACGGGCCGCTGGATGCTGGTGGATGTCTAGCCGCATTTGGTCGCTCGCCCTGCTCTGCGCGGCCGCGGCTCCCTCCACACGCGCCCAGGGTCCGGATGCCCTGACGCTCCAGCGCCTGCGCGCCGACAGCCTCCTGCGCGCGTGGCGCGAGGCGAGCGCCATCGCCGAGCTCGTCGACAGCCTGGACCTCGATCGGGCGCGGGCGGGGAAGGATACAATCAGCGTCGGCACGATCCGCATCATCGCGAACCCGTCGCCGCTGCCGTTGCGGGAAGCTGCACACCGTGCCTGGCCGGTCATCGACAGCCTCTATGGTTCCGAGGCGCAGCGCCTCACCGATTGGCCGTACGTCATCCACGCGGTCGATCCGGACACCGCCCTCGACCGAGCCCCGGTTCGGGTGGGCATGAGCGTGCCGTGGGATCTCGATGTCGAGGCCCTGACCGTGTTGCTCCTCAGAAACGTTCCCGCACCGCCGCCGGACGCGGGGCTCGCGACATGGCTCGGCGGGCCCGTGCGGCCGGCCGCCCCGTCACCGAGCGAACTGGGCGCCGTGTATGTGGAGCTCGTGACGGCACCGTCACAGTCGGCGCGCAGCTGTTTCCTGGGTGACCTCGCGGGCTGCCGCTTCGCTTTGAGTCTCGGGGGCGGGGACGCCCACGACACGTTTGAGCGATGGTATCCGAGTCCGGCCGAGCGGCGACGCCTCGTGACGGTCTCGTTGAGCCACCTCGGCCGCGGAGAGACGCAGGCGAGCTTTCTCGATTGCGCGGCGGGCAGGGACGCGGCCTGCACCGAGCTGCTGCGCTCCGTGCCATCCTGGGCGCTCCCCAGTCCCCTCAGTCCCTGGGCACACCGCACCCTGCTCCAGGTCGCCTTGCGGCTCGGTGGACGCGAGGCCTACCACCGACTGCTAGCATCGCCCGACGCGCCGCTGGCCGCACGGCTCGGCGCCGCCGCGGGCGTGGGCATCGATTCCCTCGTCGCACGTTGGCGCGACGAAATCCTTGCCTCGCGACCCAGGCCCGTGTCGCTGCCGCCCTGGGGTGCCTGGGTCGCTGTCGGGTGGGTAGCGTTCTTCGCAGCCTGCGGCCTACGGAGCTCCCGATGGCGCTTGGGCTGACGCGCTGGGTCGCCACCACGTTCCTCGGGCTGGGCGCTGTGGCTCTCGCCTATTTACCGCCCCGTGGAGCGCGCGCGGACCGGTACCGGAGCCACTTCGTCGTCACGCCGGTCCTCCGGCCGACCGCGGCCAGGCTGCGTGTCCAAGGGCTGGCCGAAGAGTGGCGCACCGCCCGCGCTGCGGTCCGCCTGATGGAAAGCCGGCAGGAGGTCGCGGCCGCCGCCCGCCGCCCGACCGTCCTGCTAACGGGGTCCGATTCGATCCCCGCCGCGGCGCGCCAGCGCGTCGCCGCTGCGCTCGATACCATTTGGCGACACTTGGGTTTGGGCGAGACGAAGGTAACGGTCGGCGTCATCATCGAGCTGAGCGTCCTTCGCCCGGAAGCTCCTCGCACTCCGATCGTGAACCGCGAGACGCCCGCTTACTTACTGCCCGATTCCACGGACCGGAGCACCTGCATCGCGCTGATTCCTGCCGGCATCTACTGGACCCGCGTCATCCTCGGCGAAGTGACGCCTGGGCGACCGTCCGGCGTACCACACCTCCAGCTGTGGCTCAAGAGCGTCCTCGGACCGTGCGCCTTCTACGCCGCGTTCGGCGCACCCGGCAAGCCGGTGCTAACCTGGCTCAGCCGGCGCGGCTTCGATCTGGCCCTGTATCCGGACTGGGACGCGACGCCGGGCGCGGCCTCGAGTAGCGCCGGGTTCATGATGTACGAGCGCCGAACGTCCTGGTTTTGGGACTTCGTCTACCATCAATCTTTCACGGCGGTCGGCTGCCTCGCCGGGCGTTCCACTTCATGCCGGGCGGCCGTCGTGGAGTCGGCGGATCGGGGCCCGGGCGACTCCGTGCCGCGGTTGATAGTCTCGCATCGATCGTGGTGGCGGCAGCAGCAGCTCGTGGGCGGCGAGCGCTACCTGGCAGACGTGGCGCGCGAGGTGGGGCGCGAGCGGTTCCTGCGGTTCTGGAACTCGTCGCTCCCGGTCGACACGGCCTTGGCGGCCGCGCTGAGAGCACCTGTGGGCGAGTGGAGCGCGCGCTGGCAGCGGCGCTTCGGGCCGCGCCTGCCGCTCGGTCCGGCGGCGCCACTGAGCGCAATGCTGCTCGGCATCGTCCTCGGTGGCGCGGCGGTTGCGAGCGTCGTGCTCACCGCGTCGCGCCGCGAGGTCCGATGATCAGCTCCAGACTGCTATATCGAGCAGCCGTGCTAGCGCTCGCGGCGGCGGTCATCGTGTCGGCGGCGGCGCATGGGCAAACGAACCGCTGGGAGCGGACCGTCGCGACCCAGTTGCAGCGGGCCGTGACGACACTCCGGCCCAAAGGGTTTGAGCGGGCCCGGCTGACCCGCAGGGGACCCCTCAACGTCGAGGAGTCGGAATCCTTCCCGGTGACGTTAGAGGCGGGCCGGTCGTACTCCGTTGTCGGCGTTTGTGACGACGATTGCACGGGCCTCGGCCTCGTGCTGTCCAATGCCGCGGGCAGCGAACTCGCGGCCGATCAAACCGGTGCCAACGTGCCCGTTATGGAGTTCACCGCACGAGAGGCGACGTCCTACCGGATCCGGGTGATCATGGCGCGCTGCCAGATGAATCCCTGCTGGTACGGTGTCGCGGTAGTGGAAAAGCGCTAGGCCAGCTACGCCATTCGCCGCAGTACCAATGCCTTACGCCGTTTCCGTCCAGGTCCCTATAGTCTTTCGCGCGTAAGTTGTTTATTATCAACAGTTCATGAATCTGGCAGACGAATAGCGGTGGGGTCGGATCACCAGGCGGCGCCCGAGAGTCCCGGCACTGGGCCGGGACAGCGCGCTGGCGCGCCGAGGTGAGACCGGCGACCCTCCGCAGCGACTCCTGCCAGCACAATCGACAGGCGACCGAGTGGACGCGCATCGACGCGAAGCTCGCGCCACCAACAAGAGCCCGACGCGGTTACGTGACGTCGCCGCCCTCCCTCATGTGCTCGCGAGGTGAGGACCGACGGCTGCGCATGCCGGTCGCGAGCCGGGAATTGAGTAACACATGACATCACAACCGCACGCGCATTTGCCACGACCCACGCACAAAGAACCCCCGCTCCACGCTCCCAACGCCGCGCTGCTGATCGACTTCGACAACGTCACGATGGGTATTCGCTCCGACCTCCAGACGGAGCTGAAGCGGCTGCTTCAATCCGAGATCATCCGCGGCAAGGTCGCCGTCCAGCGGGCCTACGCCGACTGGCGCCGTTACCCGCAATACATCGTCCCGCTCTCCGAGTCCTCCATCGATCTCATCTTCGCGCCGGCCTACGGCTCGAACAAGAAGAACGCCACCGACATCCGGCTCGCCATTGACGCGCTGGAGCTGGTGTTCACGCGGCCCGAGATCGGCACGTTCATCCTGCTCTCCGGCGACTCGGACTTCTCCTCACTCGTCCTGAAGCTCAAGGAGTACGGCAAGTACGTGATCGGCGTGGGGATCCGCGAGTCGTCGAGCGATCTCTTGATCCAGAACTGCGACGAGTACTACTCCTACAACGAGCTGGCCGGCTTCACCAAGGAGAGCGACGTCGAGTACGTGCGCCGCGACCCGTGGGACCTCGTGGTCGAGGCGGTGAAGCAGATGACCGCGCACAACGACGTCATGCGCTCCGACCGTCTCAAGCAGGTGATGCAGGAGATCGACCCCAATTTCGACGAGAAGGACGCCGGCTTCTCCCGCTTCAGCAAGTTCGTGGTCGAGGCGGCCCACCGCGGCCTCATCACACTCACCCGGCTCGACAACGGCCAGTACGAAATCGCCCTCGGCCCGCAGGTCGTGGGTGCGCTGGCGCAGCCCGCCCTCGGCGCCGGCTCGCTCCCTGCGGCCGTCGAACGGCCGCGCGAGCGCGAAGGCCGGGGCGGGAGCCGCCGTGGTGGACGGGGGCGCAGCCGCGAGGAGCGGGAGGAGCGCCCAGCGCCCGTGGAGCCGGCCGCGACCGCCGCGCCGGCCGCGCCCGTCGAGCGCAAGAGCGGCTTCTCGTTCGGCGACGCGTTCGGCCTGCTGAAGCAGGCGATCGGACGGCTTGGCGGGGACGAACGGCCCGTGAGCGCCGAAGAGCTGCGTGACGCCATGGCCGAAATCCGCACCGACGCGCCGCCCCTCGAGACCGCCCAGGTGCAGAAGCTGCTGCGCCAGGCGCACGACAAGGAAATGATCGACCTCGCCAAGGAGGACGACGGCTATACGGTGAAGGTCCGCGCGGAAGTACCGCCGCCTGCCCTCACGCCCGCCGCCCCCCCCCCTTCGGCGCCTCCGGCACATGAGCCGGAGGAGGACGACATCCCCATGCCCGCGTCCTCTGCGCCTCCCCCGCCGTATAGCACGCCGCCCGTGGGCCCCGGTGGCGTACCGTCGCGCGGAGCGCGCTTCCGCCGCGGCTCGCGCGGGCCACGGGTGACACCCCCCGACATTCCCAAGATCGGGGTGGTCGAGGTGGACCCGAACTTCAAGCCCCGCGTCGAATTGCTGCCGCCCAAGCCGCCGGCCGTTCCGCCCGCGTTCACGCCGGAGACCTCTCGGGATGGAGGAGGGGGGCGAGGACGTGAAGCCCGCGGTGGTGGTCGGGGCGGCCGTGGCGCCGCGCGGGGTGAGGATCGCGGGGGCGGGGGGGGGGGCGGGGGCGACCGTCCGGAACGAGGCGAGCGCGGCGGCCGCGGCCGCCGCGGCGGTCGGGGTCGGGGGCGTGGAGGCCGGGGCGCTGGGGGGGGAGGGGGAGGAGCGGGGGACCGGGAGCGGGAAGCTCCCGAGACACGCGCGCCGCGGTACGAAGCGACCCCTCCACCCGAGCCGCCTCCGCCCCCGCCCGCCCGTGAGCGCCAGCCAGAGGTTGAGCGCGAGGCGGACGGCGGGAGTGACGGGGAGTCCTTCTGGTCCAAGGTGAAGCGCGGGTTGACGGGCGGCGCCTGACGCTTCGCCCCCTGGCCGCCGGGTTTTACGCGCGGCCCACGGCCCTCGTCGCGCGCCGGCTGTTGGGCCACGTGCTCGTCAGCGACGTGCACAAGCGCACCGCGGGACGGATCGTGGAGGTCGAGGCGTACGTCGGCCCGCATGATCCCGCATGCCACGCCTACGGCCACCGGCGCACTCCTCGCACCGAGCAGCTGTACGGGCCGCCGGGGACGGCGTACGTCTACTTTACCTACGGCATGCACTGGTGCTTGAACGCCGTCACCGAGACCGACGGCTACCCCGCCGCCGTGCTCATTCGGGCGCTCGAGCCGCTTACGGGGATCGAGACGATGCGGCGGCGGCGCGGTGGCGTGCCCGACGGCCAGCTCTGTGCCGGCCCCGCGCGGTTGTGTGAAGCCTTGGGGGTGACGGGCGCGCTGAACGGCGCGTCGTTGCAGCGCGGGGCTCTGCGGATCGTCCGCGGCGCGTCGGCGGCCCGCCGCGCCGGGCGGGTCGGGGTCGGACCGCGCGTCGGCATCACGCGGGCGGTCGAGTGGCCCCTGCGATTTTACCTCAAGGATTCCCCGTGGGTCTCGCGCTAGCGACTCAGTGCCGCTCGGTGATCCCTTCCTTGGAGGTACCCAGGCTGTAGCGCACTCCGCCTTGGAGCGTGTGGGTGTTCCCCTGGATCAGGAATCCCTGCGCGGCGGACGTGATGAGGTAGTGCGCGAACACGTTGAGTTTGGTCGAGTAGTTGACCTGCAGGCCGCCCATGAGCCAGAAGAACGCCTTGCTGGCGGCGTCCGCGGCCCGATCGTCGGCCTCGGCGAACTCGGAGAGTGTGCAACCGCTGGGGCAGTCCACCACCGGATTCAGCACCTGCATCAGTGCGAACCCGCCGCCGGCGAAGGGCTCGATCACTTTCTGCGAGGGGAAGGCCACGACGCCGAACATGATCCGGCGCATGTCGTGGAAGGTCACGTCCCGGAACCCCGGCCCGACCGACGAGGCGGAGGAGTTCGGGTCGAAGATCACCGCCTTGGCGTCCGTCAGGAACACCGCCTGCTCGTACGCGACGTACAGCGCGGTGCGCCGGGCGGTGATCAGCCAATGGCCGCCGACCACGGGATCGTAGTAATACGGCTGGAGGTTGGTCTTATAGAAGAAAGCGCCACCCTGCGCCCCCCAGTACCACTGGTATTCCTTGTTGAAGCCGCGCCCCTGCTGCGGCGGGATGAAGAAGTACGACAGCCCCGCCGACCCCACGACCTGGCCGCCCCACGTGCCGGTGGGGAACTGCGTCGTGGGCGTGTACATCGCCCGCCCGTCCAGCCGCAGCGCCACGTGCTTGGCCAGGAACACGCGCGCGCCGACGCCCCCGTGCACCATGTTCTCGGTGAAGTCGAAGGGCGGGTCCTTGCCGAAGATCGCCCGCGTGTAGCCACCCAGCACGTACGCCGTGCTCCGTTTGCCCACGGGGTAGTTGATCACCAGGCTGGCGCTCAACGACGACACGTTCACGTCCTGCGTGCCGGCCAGGTTGGTCGTGACGGCGTAGTCGCCGGTGACTTCGAGTCCCATTCGGTCGGTCAGGTTGTACCCGACATGCGCGCCCCCGCCAAACCGGTTCTTGAGCCCGAACGCGCGGTCGTAGCGCCAGAACGAGCCGAACCCGCCGAACTCGAGGTTCTGGGCCCGCTGTGCTGCCGCGGGCGTCGCCACGGCCAGGACACCCAGGATGCCTGCCAGGAGATGGACCAACCGCTTCATCGGATTCCTCCCACGGCCTCCAGCAGGCCGCCGTATTTGAGGTTCCGAAGATAAGGCGCTAGGCTATTGCGCACAAGCACGTTAAGTGGCCAGGCCGTGAAACTACTTGAAGTGTGCTCCGCTGTCGCAATACTGGCGACAGTATGTCAAATCAAACGGAGCTTGTTGCCCACGGTCTTGAACGCGCGAAGGGCGAAATCGAGGTCGTCCCGGGAATGCGCCGCGGAGATCTGGCAGCGCACGCGCGCATGTCCCTGCGGTACGACGGGATAGCCGAATCCCGTCACGAAGACGCCTTCCGCAAGCAGCAGTTCACTCATCTGGATCGCTTTCGCCGTTTCGCCCAGAATCACCGGGATTATTGGCGTGATGCCTGGGAGCGGCTTGAAGCCGAGTGCGCTGAGATGCTCGCGGAAGTAGCGCGCGTTCTCGTGCAGTCTGGCGACCAGCTCGGGGTGGTGCTCGACGTAGCGCACTGCGGCGAGGGCGCTCCCGGCGACGGTGGGCGGCAGCGCGTTGGAGAAGAGCTGGGGCCGCGAGCGCTGGGTGAGGTAATCGGCGAGTGCCGCGGCACCGGCGGTGAAGCCGCCGGCCGCGCCCCCGAGCGCCTTGCCCAGCGTCGACGTGATGATGTCCACCTGGCCGAGCATCCCGTAGTGCTCGGCGGTGCCGCGGCCGGTCTTGCCGAGCACGCCTGTAGCGTGCGAGTCGTCCACGGCCACCACGGCGTCGTGTTTGCGGGCGAGGGCCACGATGTCGGGCAGCTTCGCGAGGTCGCCTTCCATCGAGAAGACGCCGTCGGTGAAGATCAGCTTGAGCCGGGCACCCTTTGCCGCCGCGAGCTTGTCTTCGAGGTCCGCCATGTCCGAGTGTCTGTAGACCGCCGTCTGGCACTTCGTGATTGTTTTGGCGAGTCGGATCGCGTCGATAATCGAGGCGTGGTTCAGCTGGTCCGAGATGACGATGTCTTGCTCGCCGAGCAGAGTAGGGCAGAGCCCCTCGTTGGCGTTCCAGCAACTCACGTATGTGAGTGAGGCCTCACATCCCACGAACTGCGCCAGGGCCCGCTCGAGCTCCCGGTGGATGGTGAAGGTCCCGCAGATGAATCGTACGGACCCGGTGCCGGCGCCGTAGCGATCCAGGGCGTCCCGTCCGCCCTGCACGACGTCGGGGACGTTGCACAGACCCAGGTAGTTGTTGGAGGACAGGATCACGACCTCGCCGCGCCCTTCCATTTGGACCCGCGCGGCTTGCGGCGAATCGAGGTGATTGAGGCGCTTATAGACGCCGTCGTTCTTGAACTGATCGAGCTCGGCGGCGAGCCGGGTGACGAATGTCATGCGATCTCCAGGATGACCTTGCCCGCGTCGCCGGACCGGATGGCGGCGAGCGCGTCGTCGATCTTGGCGAGCGGGAACTGGTGCGTGATGACGGGACGGGGGTCGAGCAGGCCGGCGGTGAGAAAGCGACGCATCTGATGCCAGGTCTGATACATCTTCCGGCCGATCACGCCGTAGATCGTGATGCCCTTGAAGATGATCTCGTCGGCGACGTTCACCGGCACATCGCCCTTGGGGATCCCGAGCAGCTGTACCCGCCCGCCCAAGCGCACCGCGGCGAATGCCTGATGCAGCGCCGACGGCACGCCCGACATCTCGCACACCACGTCCGCCCCTTCCCCCCCCGTTTCCGCGAGGACGGTCTTGACGACGTCGTCCTTGGCGGCGTTGATCGTGACGTGCGCGCCCATGTTCGCCGCCAGGCCGAGTCGCGTAGGGTTCACGTCGGACGCGATGACCTTGGCCGCCCCGGCGGCGCGGGCGATGCCCACGGCGAAGCAGCCGATCGGCCCGCACCCCACGATGAACACGAAGCTGCCCGGGATCTCCGCGGTCAGGACCGTGTGGAACGCGTTGCCCATGGGGTCCATGATGGCGCCGACGTCGGTGGGGATGCCGTCGAGGGCGAGCACGTTGGTCGCCGGCATGACGATGAGCTCGGCGAACGCCCCCGCCCGGTCGACGCCGATGATCCGGGTGTTCTTACAGATGTGGCTGTTGCCGGTGCGGCACTGCAGGCAGTGACCGCAGACGATGTGCCCTTCGGCGGTGACGAGCTGCCCGGCCTTGAGCTGGGTCACGCCGTCGCCCAGTGCGACGATTTCTCCAGCGAATTCGTGGCCCACGACCAGCGGCGGATGGATCCGGCTTTGGGCCCAGGCGTCCCAGTCGGCGATGTGCAGGTCGGTGCCGCAGACGCCGGCGTGGCGGACGGCGATCAACACCTCGCCGGGGCCCGGGGGGCCGGGCTTCGGGACGCTCTTGACGCGGAGGCCCGGGGCGCGGGCCTCTTTCACGATCGCTTGCATGTGAGCTAAGACAGGGTCAAAAGATCGACCGTGTGAAACCGCCATCCACCTGGAGCACGGCGCCGGTAATGTAGCTCGCTCTGTCCGAGGCCAGGAACGTCACGATTGCGCCCAGCTCGTCGGGGCGGCCCATGCGGCCCATGGGAATGTCGGCGACCATATCCCGCATCACGTCCTGCGATGCCCGCTTCTCCCGCTTGGCGCGGGTCTCGGTGAGTTCGGCGATCCGCTCGGTGGCGATGAAGCCGGGGCAGACGCAGTTGACGGTGATGCCGTCGGCGGCGACCTCGTCGGCCAGCGCCTTGGCGAACCCCAGGACGCCGGCGCGCGCCGTCGTCGAGAGGATGAGGCCCGGGAGCGGCTGCTTCGCTGCCACCGACGCGAGGCAGACGATCCGGCCCCACTGGACCTTCCGCATGATGGGCAGGGCCGCCGCCGCGAGATGGATGGTCGAGAACAGATTCAACTCGACCGCGCGATGCCACGCCTCGCGCGGCTGGTCCTTGAAGGGCGCCGCCGGGGGACCGCTCGCATTGCAGAACAGCACGTCGAGGCGGCCCAGTTCCTTGGCCACGCGCTGCACCAGCTGCTCCGCCTGGTCGGGCACGCTGACGTCGGCGGCGAACGGAACGACGGGGTTGCCCGTCTCGCCCTCCAGCTCTTCGGCCGCGCGGCGGACGGCCTCGTCGTGTCGCCCGTTGACGGCGATGCGTGCGCCCTCCTGTGAGAGCGCCTTGGCCACCGCACGGCCCAACCCACGGGTCGAGCCGCAGACCAATGCCACGCGACCCCCGAGACCTAGATCCATCACTGCCTCCGAAAACTGGTGAGGTCGTGCGGGCCCCAGGTGTTCCACCCTTCAGGGTGGGAACTCAACGGGCAGGCGCTCCGACGTCCACGCACACCGGCTCGATCTTCACGGCGCACACCTTCAGCTCCGCCATTTTCGCGTAGGGATCGAGCACCGGGTTGGTGAGCAGGTTGGCCGCCGCCTCGCGGAAGTGGAACGGCACGAACACCTGGCCTCGAGCCACGCGGTCGGAGACGCGGCAGGCGGTCACCATGGAGTTGCGGCGCGAGGTGAGGCGCACCAGGTCGCCGTCGGACACGCCGATCGCCAGCGCGTCGGCGGGATGGATCTCGACGATCGCCGTCGGCTCCCGCGCGTCGAGCCCGCTGGCGCGTCGCGTCATGGTGCCGGTGTGCCAATGGTACAGCTGGCGGCCGGTGTTCATCACGAAGGGATAGGCCTCGTCGGGCAGCTCGACGGGGTTCGTGTACTCCACCGGCACGAACGTCGCCCGCCCGTCCGCCGTCGGGAACGCATCGGCGAACAGAAACGCGGTTCCCGGATGGTCCGGCGTGGGGACCGGGTATTGCAGCCCCGCCCCCTCGAGCCGCTGGTACGTGACGCCGGCCCAGCTCGGCGTCACCTGGGCGATCTCGCGCATCACCTGCTCGGCGGTCTGAAACGGCGTCGTGAGCCCTAACCGGTTCGAAAGCTCGATGAGGACTTCAAGATCGCCACGCGCGGAGCCGGGTGGGTTGCAGGCGCGGCGCGCGAGCTGGATGCGGCGCTCGGTGTTCACGAACGTGCCGGTCTTCTCCGCGAAGCTCGATCCGGGGAGCACGACGTCGGCGTAGCGGGCCGTCTCGGTGAGGAACAAGTCCTGGACGGCGAGGAATTCGAGCTGCGTGAACCAGTGCTCCGCGTGGGCGATGTCGGGGTCCGAGATGATCGGGTTCTCGCCCATGATGTACATCCCGCGGACCCCGCTCTCCGGCTTCACGACCTCCGTCACCATCAGGCCCTTCTTGAGCGACAGCGTCTCGGGGGGGACGCCCCAGGTCCGCGCGAACCGCTCGCGCACCTGCGGGTCGCCCACCGGCTGGTAATCGGTGTAGACGAACGGAATCGCGCCGACGTCGGATGCGCCCTGGACGTTGTTCTGGCCGCGGACCGGCAACATCGCCGCGCCCCAGCGGCCGATCATCCCGCAGGCGAACATCAGATTCAAGAGCGATGTGACGATGTCGGTGCCGTTGGCGTGCTGGGTGAGGCCCATGGCCCACAGCGTGCTCGTGTTCGGCCCGCGGGCGTAGGTCTCGGCCGCGCGGCGGATCGTTCCCGCGGGGATGCCCGTGATCTTCGCGGCCCTGTCCGGCGTGTAGGGCTGGACGGCGGCACGCACCTTGTCGAAGTCGTGCGTGCGGCGCGCGATGAAGTCCCGGTTTTCGAGGCCGGCCGCCAGGATGTGGTTCAGCATCGCCGAGTACAGCGCGACGTCGGTGCCGGGCTGCATCTGCAGATGGATGTCGGCGCGGCCGGCGAGCTCGGTCCGGCGGGGGTCGGCGACGATGAGCGTGGCGCCGCGCTCGTGCGCCCGCTTTATCCCGGCGCCGAAGACGGGATGCGACTCGGTCGTGTTGGCGCCGGCGATGAAGATGACGTCGCAGGCTTCTTCGATCTCCCGCATGGAGCCCGACGCCGCCGCGGTGCTCAGCGCGCGATTCATCGCGGCCACCGAGGTCGAGTGACAGAGTCGGGTACAGTGATCCACGTTGTTGGTCCGGAAGGCCGCCCGCACCATCCGCATCAGGACGTAGTTCTCTTCATTGCTGCATTTCGCCGATGAGAAGGCGGCGAGCGCCTGCGGCCCGATCGTGTCGCGGATCCGGGCGAGCTCCTGGGCCGTGAGGCTCATCGCCTCCTCCCAAGTCGCCTCCCGGAAGCTGTCGTACCACTCGGCGGGCGTCGCCACCCGGTCGCGCACGTCCCCGTCCTCCCTCGATCGGCGCCCCGTTAGTGGCGGTTTGCCAAGCTGGCGTTCGGGCGGACGCGGTTTGAGGTGATGGCCTTCCTGCGCCACCGTCTCCCAGTCGCCCTGTCGATAGCGGGGTGTCTCGCCGGTCCACTTCCAGCGACCGTCGCAGCGCTCCCAGCCATTCCGGATCAGCGGCTGAGTGAGCCGATCGCGGTGCTGGGGAAAGTCGTACCCGAAGCGGCCCTTCACGCAGGTCGAGCCCTGGTTGGGGGTGCGCTCCTCGATCCAGGGCGAAGTAACCCGCATGACTTCGCCGTCGCGTACCTGAAGGTCGATCTGGCATCCGACCCCGCAATAGGGGCACACCGAGCGGACGGTCTTGTCGGGCTCCTGGATCGCGGCGGGCTGGAAGCGCTGCCGGGGCATCACTTCGAAAATGGCCCCCGTGGGACAGACCCGTACGCACTCGCCACACCAGGTGCAGCTGGCGTGATCGGGGTCGCCGTCCCCACCGACGATGATCTCGGTATGGGCCCCCCGCTGCGCGACATCGAGCACCCCGACTTCCTGAATATCCTCACAGGCGCGGACGCACCGGGTGCACAGCACGCACAGCGACATGTCGTGGCTGATCATCACGTCGCCGGGGCGTGTATCGCCGGCCCGGAGTGGCAGTTCGTGCCGGCTCGGCGGATCCACCTCGTACTGGGCGACGTAGCGCTCGAACTCGTTGCGCGGGTGGGCGCGGCCCCCGTTGCTCAGATGATCCCCGGGATACCGCTCCAGCAGAAACCGGAGCACGCTCCGCCGGTTTTCGACCGCGGCGGGAGACTCCGTCGTGACAACCATGCCTTCGGTCGCCGGCGTGCCGCAGGCAGGTACCAGTTTGGGCAGGCCCTGGACCGAAACCAGGCAGATCCGGCAGTTGGCAACGTTGGGAAGCTTGGGATACCAGCAGAGTGTCGGAATCTCGACGCCCTGGGTGCGCGCGGCGTCGAGAATGGTGGCCCCGGGCTCGCAGGCGATTGCCATCCCGTTCAGGGTAAAGCTGGGCATACCCGTGAACAGTGAACCGTGAGCGACGAACAGTCAACTTA
>DASYRJ010000016.1:0-10350 GCA_036004525.1 Gemmatimonadales bacterium
GCCATGTCGAGCACCTGCGGCTCGAACGCGCCCGGCGGCGACAGGAACTGAAAGAGGTCGTGGCCCTGTTGCGCCGCGACCTCTGCGTTGGCCCGCGTCGTGAGGTCGGCGAGCGAGATGTGGTCCACCGTCACTGCGACGCCCTTCGCCGTGCCCCAGTCCTTGGCGTACTTGTCGAACCACGCGTCGTAGGCGGGAACGAAGTGGCTCCACTGGAGGATCGTGAGCGTCTTCTGCTGCCGTTTGATCCAGATCGTCGGCCCCCCTCCCTTCCCCAGGGCCGCCGCCGCGGCCGCCGCCCCCGTCGTCCTGACGAACTGCCGCCGATCCATCCCCTTTCGCTTGCCCATGGGCCTATCCCTTGACCGCTCCCAGGGTGAACCCCTGGATGAAGCGATCGATGAAGAGGTTGTAAACGATGGCCAGCGGAATGCTCGTGAACAGCGCCGCGGCCATGAGAGCCCCCCAGTGGTACACATCGCCCCGCACTAACGCAATCGGAACGCCCAGGCTCACCGTCATCTTGTCGACCGAGCTGATGAAGGTCAGCGCGTAGACGAATTCCTGCAATACCAGCGTGAAGCTGAACACGACAACCGTCAAGATGCCCGGAACAATGAGCCGGGGCACGACTTTCACGATCACGGCAAGCCGGCTGTAGCCGTCGATCATGGCCTGCTCCTCGATGTCCCAGGGAACGGAGCGCAGGAACCCCATGACGAGCCACGTACAGAAGGGGATCGTGATGGTCGGGTAGATCAAGATCAGGGCCCCCAAGGAGTTTTGGAGGCCGAGCAGCGCCACGAGTCGCGCGAAGGGGATGAAGAGCAGGGTCGGCGGGATCAGGTAGGTGAAGAAGATCCCGATCCCGAGCCGCTCCCCCCAGCGGCCCGTGAGCCGGGCCAGGCTGTAGCCCGCCGGGACCGCCACGGCCACCGTGATCACGACGACGGCCACGACCACCACCAGGGTGTTCGCGATCCAGCGCAGGAAGTCCGTCTGCCCGAAGAGCAACCGCACGTGCTCCAGGGTCGGCGGGTCGTTGAAGATCCAGGGCACGTGCCGCGTGTCGAACGCGCCGACGTAGAGGTCCCGGTTCTGCTTGAACGCCGTGATCAGCATCCAGTAGAACGGGAACCCGGCGAAGGCCATGAAGGCCAGGGCGGCGGCGTACAACGCGACCCGCTTCACTTGGCCCCGACCTCCGTGTGGCGGGCCAGCCGCAGCATCGCGATCGCGACGACGATCAAGAACGGGAGCAGAAACACGGCGATGGCGGCGCCCTGACCGAGGTCGGCGCCCTGGATGCCGCGCTGGAAGGCAAGCGTCGGGAGGACGTGCGTGGTGTTGGCGGGCCCGCCGCCCGTCAGGATGTAGACGACGCCCAAGTCGGTCGCCGTGTACACGACGCCGAACAGCACCGCGACCGCGACCACGGGGAGGAGCAGTGGCAGCTCGACGTGGAACAGGCGCCGCCAGAAGCCGGCGCCGTCCACGATCGCCGCCTCCATCACGTCCTGCGGCAGCGAGGCGAGGCCGGCCAGCACGATGACGGTCGCGAAGGGGAAGATGCGCCACGCCTGCACGATGACGATCGCCACCAGTGCGAGACCAGGATCCCCCAGCCAGTAGAGCCAGCCGTGGAGCAGTCCGGCGACCTTGAGGGTCCAGTTGATCACGCTGAACGTGGAGTCGAAGATCCACGTCCACGCGATCGCCGCGAGCGAGACGGGCACCGCCCACGGCAGGAGCAGGACGAAGCGGGCCGTGCGCTTGCCGTGGAACGCGGCGCGGAACACCTGAGCCGCGGCGGTCGCCAGCACGACCACGAGCACCTGGGAGCCGATCGTCACGACGGCGGTGTTGCCCAGGGCGCGGCGGAAGATCGGATCGCCGAGAATCGCGGCGTAGTTCGCGAGCCCGGCCCACCCGAAGCTGAGACTGCCGGCGGTCGCGGTGCTGAAGCTGAGGACGATTGCGAGCACAAACGGCACGCCCACGAGGAGCAGCACGTAGGCGAGGGCGGGCGCGAGCATCGCGGCCCCGAGCAGGTCCTCGCGGTCGGCGAAGGTGCGGCGGGGACTCACGGGCGCCTCGCGCCGGTCGTCCCGTCGAAGTACCGCAGCGTCCGCCGCGGCACGGCGAACTCCAGCGTCTCCCCCTCGGGGATCGTCGTGCCGACGGTGGCCGGCAGCTTCGCGATGACGGTCGCATCGTCGGTCGCGCCGTCCTGGACGGTGCCGTAGACGTATCGATCGGACCCCAGGTACTCCACGCGCCGCACCGCAAACGTGAAGGTGCGGACGGACTCGCCGGCGGCGAAGTGGTCGCGCGGGAGGAAATGCTCCGGACGGAAGCCGAGCAGCGTGCCGGGCGGGAGCGCGGGATCGCGCGCGGCCAGCAGGTTCATGGGCGGCTGGCCGACGAACGTCGCGACGAACGTGTCCACCGGCTCCTCGTACACCTCCTGCGGCGTCCCCACCTGCCGCACCTTGCCTCGATCCATCACCGCGATCCGGTCCCCCAGCCCCATCGCTTCCACCTGGTCGTGGGTCACGTACACGGTCGTGGTCTTGATCTGGCGCTGAAACCGCTTCAGCTCGTCGCGGGCGGTGTTGCGCAGCTTGGCATCGAGGTTGGCCAGGGGCTCGTCGAGCAGGAACACCTTGGGGTCGCGCACCAGGGCGCGGCACAGGGCGACGCGTTGCCGTTCGCCCCCGGAGAGCTGCCGCGGATAGCGATCCAGATACCGCGAGATGCTGAACATCTCGGCCGCCCAGCGCACCTTCTGCTCGATCACCGCGCGCGGCAGCCCGACCGCCTCGAGGGGGAACGCGATGTTGCGGGCGACGGTGCGGTGGGGATACAGGGCATAGCTCTGGAACACCATCGCGATTCCGCGGGCGCGGGGCGGCGCATCGTCCACGCGCTCGCCGCCGATGAGGATCTCGCCCGCGCTGGGTCGCTCCAGCCCTGCGATCATGCGGAGCAGCGTCGTCTTCCCGCAGCCGGAGGGACCGAGCAGGACGAGCAACTCGCCCTCGCGAATCGCGAGGTCGACGTCGTCGACCGCGTGCAGGTCGCCGAACCGTTTGCTCAGGTGCCGAATCTCGACGCCGGCCATTTTCTCTTTGGGAGGTTGTGGTGGTTTTGGAGGTCGTGGAGGTCCTCCACCATCCTCCACAACCTCGACAACCTCCACACCTCGCCTAGAACGTGATTTGCACGAGCGGTGTCAGCTCGCGCTGCATGTTGCGGATGCTTACCTGGGCCGCGAGCCGCTCGGCGACCGCGAGATAGGCGTCGCCGAACGTCGAGGCCGGGTCCAGCACCACCGGCCGCCCCGCATCGGAGCGGGCGCGGATCTCCGTGGCGAGCGGGATCTCGCCGAGGAAGGGAATCTGGAGGCGCTCCGCCGCACGCCGGACCCCGCCCGAGCCGAACACCTCATCCCGCGAGCCGCAGTGCGGGCACACGTAGTACGCCATGTTCTCGATCAGGCCCAGGACCGGCGTGTTGAGCTGGGTGAACATGGCGATCGCCTTCTGCGCCACCTTGAGCGCCACGTCCTGCGGCGTCGAGACCACCGCCGCGCCCGTGAGGGGGATCGACTGGCACAAGGTGAGCTGCACGTCGCCGGTGCCGGGCGGCAGGTCCACCAGCAGGTAGTCGAGCTCCCCCCACTGCACGTTGCCCAGGAAGTGCTGCACGGTCTTGTGGAGCATGGGACCGCGCCAAATGATCGCGTCGTCTTCCCGGAGGAAGAACCCCATCGAGACCAGCTTGACGCCGTACCGCTCCGCCGGAACGATCCCGTCGGCGGTCGGCTTGGGAAGGTCGGCCACCCCCATGAGCGTGGGCACGCTCGGGCCATACACGTCGGCGTCCATGATCCCGACCCGCGCGCCGGTCCGCGCCAGCGCCAGGGCGAGGTTGACGGTCACGGTGGACTTGCCGACGCCCCCTTTGCCGCTCGCGACCGGCACCACGTTCTTGACGGTGGGGATCAACTGTTCCTTGACGGGCCCGGGCGACGATCGGACCCGCGACGTCAGTTTCACCTCGACGGCGGTGACGCCCGGGAGCGCCGCGACCGCCCGGCGCGCCTCCTGCTGCATCTGCTCGCGGACCGGGCAGGCCGGCGTGGTCAGCTCGATGCTGAACGCGACCGTGCCCCCCCCGTTGGCGAACCGGACGTCCTTCACGAAGCCAAGGGACACGATGTCGCGCCCCAGGTCGGGGTCGCGAACGACGCGGAGCGCGTCGAGCACCTGGCTCTCCAGCAGCGGAGCCGTCACGCCTTTTTCTTCGCCAGGTCCACGGGCGGGGAATAGATGATGTAATACGGGCTCGGCGGGATCTGCAGCGCCTTGACGACCTCGGGTGGCGGCTCGCTCGGGCTCTTGGCGTACTCGCCCTTCCCCCGGCCGCACCCCGCCAGGAGCAGCATCCCGCCGATGACGATCATGCGCATAGGCTCCTCCGATCACTCTTCGCGGCTGGCGTCGTCCGACGGCGCCCCGCGCGCCAGCCATCCCCGGAACGCGTCCGCCTGGTGGGCCAGCTGCCATTCCTCGAAGATCGACAGCGCCATCGCCCGGCGGCCGCCGTCGTCGCCGCACTGCTCGAACAGCCAGGCTTCGAAGTCGTCCGGCTCGGGGTCGGCGGCGACGGCTTGCTCGAGCAGCTCCCGTTTCATCCCGATGCCGATCGCATCCGGGGTCGTGTCGCGCTTGCGCCGCTTGCGCCGTCCCTCGGCCGCGTCGAGCGCCAGGAGCAGCTCGCGGCAGACGGTGGCTGGGCGCGGCCCCGTCACAGCCTCCACCAACCTTGACCACCTCCACCCTCCTCCACAACCTGAGCGTCCAGCGCGTAGCCCGGCCGCTCGGGCCGCTCGTAACCCCGCTCGATCGCCACGACGTCCAGGTGCACCGTCGTCAGGTCGTCGAGCAGGATCGCCCAGGGGGCGAGCGAGCGCACGGTCGTGAGCGCCTTCACGTAGCCCTTGCAAGTGTTGCACACCTCGACCTTACGCACCTCCTCGTCACCATCCGGCGCGAGGTAGCCGAGCCGCTCGTGGTCGGTCTCATCGCAGAAGGCGCAGCGCAACATCGGGATCGCCCATCCCGTGCCGCAGCGCCCGCAGCGCAGCTGGCGCTTGCGCTCGAGGCCGACGTACTCGGCAAGCACGGGCCAGGCGCCGCACACCGGGCAATAGCCCTCCCACCAGCTCGCCGGCACGTCCGCGGCCAGGACGCGGGCGCACGCCTGGAGGAGGGGGATCGCCGCGAGTTGCGCCACCACGCGCAGCGCCGGCGGGTCGGGGTTGTCCTGGCGGACGCCGGCCTCGAGCAGCGCGACGGCGTCGACGTCGCCCACGTTCGCGCGGGCGGCCAGGCGCTTCACCCAGCGCCCGGCCGCGCGTTCATCTACCGTGAAGCGGGCGCGATACAGGAGGGGAGCCTTGACGGGGCGATCGGCCGGGGGCCGCGGCACCGCGGCCCCCCACGTCGCGCCGTCCTCGCTCTCGCCCAACGCCGCGTCGAGCAGCCCCAGCCACGCCTCGGACTCGGGATGCCGGCGGCGGGCGTCGGCCACCCGGGCCTGGATCTCTACGTTCCGCGCGCGCCGAAGACCGGCATCGGGCCAGAGCATTTCACTTTCACGGTGCGACAGGGTGTGCGGTAGTACATCTTCGCGCCCGCGTGCGTGGCCGTGATGCGGTCGTGGTTGCCGGGATCGGCACCCGGCCCGCCGCCGCGCGCCCGCGCCGCTTCCGGGCTGGCGCAGGCCGCGAGGCCGAGCAGGAGCAACGCCGGCCAGGAGCGGCGATCGGGGAACATGCTACGTCCCCGCTGCCATATGGTACCGCTCGATCCCCTCGGAGGCGAGCATCGTGGCGACCCGCAAGAGGAAGCCGCCGAGCAACACCAGCCTGGCCGCCCGCGCGGGGCTGGCGTGCAGGCGCAGCGGCCACACGATGCCCGCGCCAACGACGCCCACGAGGAGGAGGAGTCCCCAGAAGCTCAGCCAGACTTTGTTGATCGACCCGAGGGAAACGAGGAACAGGACCAGGACGAGCAGCTCGACCACGAGGGCCCTGCTGTCGAAGGAGGTCAGCCAGCGCAGCGACTGCTCGGTCGCGCCGCGGCCGGGGGAGAGCAAGATGAGCGCGGCGGCGCCGGTCGAGGCCCCCGAAACGAGGAACAGCGCGCCCAGCCAGGGGCTGTCCGCCCAGATCGGGCGGTTCGTGACCGAGAGGAGCACGCCGGTGTAGCCGGCGACGAAGAAGCCGAGCAGCCCGCCCAGCGCGGCGACCAGCTTGGCGAGGCCACGGCCCTGCATGACGCCGCCCACGGCGCGCAGCGCGCGGTTGTTCAGTCGTCCTTCCTCGGACATGGCCCCCAGGGCTGAGAGCACCGAGAACAGTCCGAACAGCAGGATCGCCCACGCGCCGAACGAGATGGGCGACCAGGTCTTGAACATGATCGCGGGGAAGTTCTCGGACTGGAACAGCATGTGCCAGAAGCGGAGCGGCCGTCCCAGATCGATCGTCAGGAGCAGGCCGCTCACGATTGCGCCCACGGCCGCGACGCGGTACCCGGTCCGAATGACCGGGCGGTGCGCCGGCCCGCCGAACCACTCCAGGATCGCCGCCAGGAAGTACGCCCCGCCAGCCAGCCCGCCGATGAAGAAATACGGGATGATGAACCAGGTCCAGTGCGGGGCGCCGGAGAAGAAGGTGTCGGACATTAGTTGGGACTCACCCCCCCTCCTCCCGCTCCCCCGCCGCCCATGTCGTCCATCCGCTGCTTGCGCAGGCCGACGAGCGCGAGCAGGCCGAGCACCGCCGCGCTCGCGGCGGAGAAAGTCGCGCTCTTGGGGAGGTTGCGCGTCGGGAGCTGCGGGTTCTTGGGCAGCCCGTAGACCTCGGGCTTGTCCACCAGCAGGTAGAACGAGTTGAGGCCGCCCAGCGGCCCGTTGGGATCGTCGCCGTACAGCTGGGCCCGCGTCTCGCCCTGGGCCTTGAGCTGCTCGACGCGCTTTTGCGCGCGCGCCCGCAGCTCGGTGATCGGACCGAACTGGATCGAATCGGTCGGGCAGGCCTTGGAGCACGCGGGCTCGAGCCCGACCTCGAGACGGTCGTAGCACAGCGTGCACTTCTGCGCCGTGCCCGCCGCCGGGTTCATGTCGATCACGCCGAACGGACAGGCGGCGATGCAGGCGCGGCAGCCGTTGCAGACGTCCGACTGGATCACCACCGTGTCGAACTGCGTGCGGATGATGGCGCCGGTGGGACAGACCTCGAGGCAGCCCGCCTGCACGCAGTGCTTGCACACGTCGCTCATCATCAGCCAGCGGCCGTTGTAGGGACCGTCGAACTGCTCGATGAACCTCACGTGCCGCCAGTGGATGCCGTCGAGCCGTTGGGTGTTGTCGTAGCTGTCCCCGCTCATCTCCTTGACCCCGCCGTGCTCGGCGGGGAGCTGGTTCCAGTTCTTGCACGCGACCTCGCACGCCTTGCAGCCGATGCAAATCGTGGTGTCGGTGAAGAAACCCATGGCTTCGGCCATGTTACGCTTTCTCCACGTTGCAGACGAACGCCTTGCCTTCGTGGATCGACACGTTGGGGTCCCCGACCCAGGAGGTGAGGTCGTTGACGACGTCGCCGGTGGAGAGCCCCATCCAGCCCCAGTGCCACGGCATGCCCACGTGGTGGATCGCCTTGCCGGCGACCTGCATCACGCCGATGCGGTCCGTCACCAGCGCCTTGGCCTTGATCCGGCCGCGGGGGCTCGAGATGTGGACCCAGTCGAGGTTGCTGATTCCCTTCTCCTGGGCGAGCGCCTTCCCGATCTCGATGAACAGCTCGGGCTGGAGCTCGGCGAGCCACGGCAGCCAGCGGCTCATCGCGCCCGCCAGGTAGTGCTCGGTGAGGCGGTACGTGCTGATCACGTACGGGAACCGCGGATCGCCGATCTCGGCGACCGGGTTGTAGGGCTTGCCCTTTGCCCAGTGCTTGTACACGGGGCTGTTCTGCTGCTTGGGGTAGAGCAGGTTGTGCACCGGCGACTCGGCGGGCTCGTAGTGGGTCGGCAGCGGGCCATCCACGAGCCCCGCGGGCACGAACAGCCACCCCCTGCCGTCCGCGCGCATGATGAACGGCTGGGTGCCCGAGAGCGCGTCCAGCGCGATGCCGTCGGGCTTCGGCGGTGCGTTCGGCGCCTTCGTCGCGCCGAAGTCGGGCACGTCGTAGCCCACCCACTTGCCGCGGGGCGGCGCGATTCCGGTCTTGGGGTCGGGCGGATTCACGAACGTCGGATCCCACCACACCCACCGCTTGCGCTCGCTCCACGGTTGGCCCTGGAGGTCGGCCGAGGCGCGGTTGTACATCACGCGGCGGTTCGCCGGCCAGGCCCAGCCCCAATTGAGGTGGGCGCCCGGAACGCCCGGGGGATCGGGCTCGCGCCGCGCCGTGAGGTTCTTGTCGGGCGCGGGGAAGCAGCCGCAGTAGATCCACGACGCGCACGTCGTGGAGCCGTCGTCCTTGAGGGCCGCGAAGCCGGGGAGATGCTGCGTGGGGTCTGCGGTCATGTACCCGTTGATCTCCCGCAGGATCTTCCGCGCGCTCGGCTCCCCGGGATAGATGGGCGCCTCACCGGCATCGGGGTCGAAGTCCCAGGTCACGTTCAGCCACCCCTGGTCCTTCGACGCGGTGCTGCCGGCATACAGCTTCTTCATCCGCTTGGCGAGATTGTGATAGAACCAGGAGTCGGTGCGGCAGTCGCCCGGCGCCTTCGTGGCCATGTGGTGCCACTGGAGCATGCGCTGGGTGTTCGTGAAGCTGCCGTCGTACTCCCCGATCTGCGTCGAGGGGAAGAAGAAGACTTCGGTCTTGATATCCCCGACCTTCACGTCGCCGCTCTTTACCTCGGGCGCCTGATACCAGTAGGTTGCCGTCTCGGTGAGCCAGTTGTCCTTGACCACCAGCCACTGGAGCTCCCGCAGCGCGCGCCGCGTTGCGTGGCCGTTGAGCGACGTGGCCGGGTTCTGGCCCACGACCACCATGCCCTTGACCTTGCCCTCGGCCATCGCCGCGAAGCTGGCGATGTGGGAGTGGTCGCCCAGGATCTTGGGGTGCCAGTCGTAGCCGAAGTCATTGTCCGCCGTCGCGGCGGCGCCGTACATGGACTTCAGGTACGAGACCAGGAACTTGGGGAGGTGGCCGTAGTAGCTGGTCGGCGACGTCTCGGCCGCCATGTACGCCCGCAGCGACTCGTGCGGCCGCAGCGCCGACGGGGCGTTCATGTAGCCGTGGATGCTGTGGTACAGCGTGGGCACGTCGGTCGAGCCCTGGATCGCGGCGTGGCCCCGCAGCGCCATGACGCCCGCGCCCGGCCGCCCGATGTTGCCGAGCAGCAGCTGGAGCAGCGCGCAGCAGCTGATCATCTGGACGCCGTAGGTGTGCTGGGTCCACGCCACCGCGTAGGCGAACGCGCTGGTGCGGTCGCGGCCGGAGTTCTCGAGCAGCGTCTCGGCCACCCGGATGAACTTGTCCTTGGGCGACCCGCAGATCTGCTCCACCATCTCGGGCGTGTAGCGGGCGAAATGCCGCTTCAGGATCTGGAACACGCAGCGGGGATGTTGGAGGGTCGGGTCCCGGTGCGCCGGTCCCGGCTTGAGCGAGCGGACGAGGTCGTCGAAGGGCGGGCCCGCGCGGCGCGCGATCAGGTCCGCCGTGGCGGGACCGGGCGGCTTGGGATCCCGCTCGTAGCCCCAGGAGGCGGGGTCGTAGCGGCCCACGTTCCCGTTGTACGGCCAGGAGGCCGGCTCGCTGAACGTATTGAGACCCGAGAACACACCCTCCAGGTCTTCGGTGTCTTTGAAGTCCTGGCTGATGATCGTGGCGGCGTTGGTGTAGTTGACCGCGAACTCCTTGAAGAAGGGGTCCGTGTTCCAGCGCCGGCTGTTGACGACGTAGTTGATGAGCCCACCCAGGAAGGCGATGTCCGAACCTGCGCGGATCTGGACGTGCAGGTCCGCCATGGCGCTGGTGCGGGTGAAGCGCGGGTCCACGTGGATGAGCTTCGCGCCGTTCAGCTTCGCTTTCATGGGCCAGCGGAACGCCACCGGGTGGCACTCCGCCATGTTCGAGCCCATGATGACGAAACAGTCGGTGTGCTCGAGGTTGCGCGGGTACAGCGTCGCCGCGCCACGACCAAACCGTGTCCCCAGACCGGGGACGCTAGAGCTGTGTCATATCCTGGCCTGGTTCTCGATGGCGACGACCCCGAGCCCGCGCCAGAACTTCTGGCACACGTGGTTGAACTCGTTGTCGAGGGTCGCGCC
>DASYRJ010000017.1:0-79218 GCA_036004525.1 Gemmatimonadales bacterium
GTTCTATTTCTTGTGCCGGCTCGAAGTGACGACGCTCAACGATACCGACCTCGAGGAGCTGTCGCGCTGGCTCAGGGGTGATGTGGGACCTGCCGTGTCGGGCGAGGGAAACCTGGGACGGGCGCTGGCGCGGGGCGCGCAGCGGGTGCTCGTGCGGATCGCGGGGCTACCGCGGCTACGGCTGGAGGCTCGGAGCCCTACGTTCCGAACTGACGGTCGATAGCGTCGCGGATCTTCTGGAGCGAGGCGCCGCGGGCGGCGAACTGTGCCGCCAGCATCGCCTCGCCCATGCAGATGTCGCAGTAGGCACCATGCTCCGACTCGAAGCACGTGAGGAGTGAGCGGTGCCCGGCGTGCTTCGAGCAATCACAGTGGCAATACACGCCGTCCAACACCTGGGGCGCGGATCGGGCCGCCGCGTACGCCTCGAGCGCCCCGGGATTGCGGGGAATCGCCGCATCGGGCAGGACCTTCTCGGCCGTGACGCCCGGCCGCGGATTGGGATGCGCACCTGCCGATCGCGTCGCGAGCGTCACGGCCACCAGCGCGATGACCGCGCCGCCCGCGACGACCCACGGCCACTTTCCCATCACATCGCCTCGAGCGTCGCCAGGACGTTGGCCCCGTAGAAGAGGCGGATGTACTTCGCCTGGGTCCGCGTCAGGCGCCGCACCGCCCACGAGAGATGCACGAAATGCGGCTCGTGCGGGGGCCGCAGCGGGTGCATCCCGACCTCCTCGGGCAGCAGGTTCCCCTTCCGGGTGTTGCAGCTCGAGCACGCGGTGAGGACGTTGGTCCAGGCGTTGGTGCCGCCGCGCGACAGCGGGACCAGGTGATCGCGCGTGAGGCACTCGCGGTGGCGCAGCTCCTGCTGGGTCCGGCCGCAGAACTGGCAGCGGTACTCGTCGCGCGCGAACAGGAAGGTGTTGGTGACCTGGCGCCGGAACCGCCGCGGGACGTGTACGAAGCGCACCAGGCGGATGACTGCCGGCCGCGGCACCGCCAGCCGCTCGCTGCGCACGGGCAGGCCCTCCGCCTCGACGACCTCGGCTTTGCCGTCAATGACGAGGCGGAGCGCCCGGCGCACGGGCACCATGGTCAGCGGCTCGAACGACGCGTTGAGCGCGAGGCAGCGCACCCCTAGTCCCCCCCCGAAAAAATGACCGTCTCGCTCCCAGCGAACGAGGCGGCCACGTATGCTACTAGGACGGCGAAGTCCCGGCAAGTGAGGGGTTTACGGGCTGCTGCCGGGCGCAAACGCGCGCCGCAACTCCTCGATTTGCGCCTCGACCGAGGCGCGCGAGGCCCCGCCGGGCGTGGCCCGGCTTTCGACGCTGTCCTCCCAGCTGCCGAGCTGGGTCAGGGCCGCGCCGAGGGCAGGATGAATCGCCGTCGCCACCGCGGGCGGCACTTGGTCGAGCGGCGCCCCGGCTTGCTCGGCCGCGCGCACCAGACGGCCGACCAACCCGTGGCTCTCGCGGAACGGCACGCCCGCTTCCACCAGCAGGTCGGCGAGGTCGGTGGCGCGCATCGCGGGGTCGAGCGCCGCCGCCATGCGGCCGGGGTTCACCGTGAGGGTGTCGAGCGCGCCGGTGACCGCGGGGAGCACCAGGCTCAACGTGTCGAAGGCGTCGAACAGCAACGCCTTGTCCTCCTGCAAGTCTTTCTGGTAGCCCGCCGGGAGGCCCTTCAGCGTCGTGAGCAGTGCGACGAGGTCGCCCAACAGGCGGCCCGCCTTGCCGCGCGCCAGCTCGAAGACGTCGGGATTGCGCTTCTGCGGCATGAGGCTCGAGCCTGTGCTGAAAGCGTCCGAGAGCGTGATGAAGCCGCACTCGCCGCTGGCGTAGCCGATCAGCTCGTCGCCGAGCCGGGAGAGGTGGGTGCCGATCAGCGTCATGGCGAACAGCACCTCGGCGACGAAGTCGCGGTCCCCGGTGACGTCGAGCGCGTTGGGCGCGACGGCGCGAAAGCCGAGCGCCTCCTTCAGCAGCACGCGGTCCACCGGGAACCCCGAGCCGGCGAGTGCGCCCGACCCGAGCGGCAGCTCGGCGGCCCGGCGCCGGGCGTCGGCGAGCCGCTGCCGGTCGCGCACCAGCGGCCAGGTATGCGCGAGCAGCACGTAGGCCCAGCGCACCGGCTGCGCCCGTTGCCCGTGGGTGTAACCCGGCAGGATGGCGTCGAGACCGTCCCCGGCGCGGGCCACGAGCACGCGCCCCAGGACTGCGAGGTCGCCGTCCAGCTGGTCGATCGCGTCCAGCGTCCAAAGCCGCAGGTCGGTGGCGACCTGGTCGTTGCGCGATCGGCCGGTGTGCAGCTTGCCCGCGACCGCGCCCACCTCTTCGTACAGCAGGCGCTCGACCAGGGTGTGCACATCCTCGTCCGGCGCGCCGACGGCGGCGCCGTCGGCGAGCCGGTCGGCGACGCGGTCGAGCCCGTCCAAGAGCTGGGCTTCTTCGGGCGGCGACACGACGCCCACGCGACCGAGGGCGTGCACCCACGCCTTGCTCGCGACGACGTCCTGGGGCCAGAGACGGTGATCAACGGGGAGGCTGCGGTTCAGCGCGTCGAGGGCCTCGCTCGGCCCGAGCGCGAAGCGCCCGCCCCACATCTGGTGGGACGAGGTCTCAGTGGGTCGGGATCCCATTGACCGTCGCACCCATCCTGATGGCGAGGCCGTACAGCCGGATGAAGCCTTCGGCGTCTTTCTGCGTGTACACGTCGTCCTTGCCGAACGTCGCGTAGGACGGCTGGTACAGCGCGTACGGGCTCTCGCGTCCCGCCACCGCAACGCCGCCCTTGTAGAGCTTGAGCCGGACGCTGCCGGTGACGTTCTTCTGCGTCGCCGTGACGAGGGCGTCCATCGCTTCGCGCTCCGGGGTCCACCAGCGGCCGTCGTACACCAGGTCGGCGTAACGCAGCGCGACCTCATCCTTGAGGCGCAGCGTGCGGCGGTCGAGAACCAGCTGCTCCAGCTCGCGATGCGCGGCGTGCAGCAGGGTGCCGCCCGGCGTCTCGTACACGCCGCGGGACTTCATCCCGACCAGCCGGTCCTCCACGACGTCGGCTCGGCCGACCCCATGCTCGCCCGCGACCTCGTTCAGCGTCTCGAGCAGCTCGACGGGGCCGAGCGGCACGTGGTCCACGCTGACGGGAGTGCCTTCCTCGAAGCCGATCTGCACGACCACGGGCTCGTCGGGGGCGTCGAGGGGGCTCTTCGTCATCAGAAAGATGTGCTCGGGGGCTTCCTGCGACGGGTCCTCGAGGATCCCGCCCTCGTGGGAGCAGTGCCACAGGTTGCGGTCGGTCGAATATGGCTTCTCGGCGGTGGCGACGACGGGGATCTTCTTCTCTTTGACGTAGGCGATGAGGTCTTCGCGGCCCTGGAACGCCCACTCCCGCCACGGGGCGATCACCTGCAGGTCGGGGGCGAGGGCGGCGTAGGTCAATTCGAAACGGACCTGATCGTTGCCCTTGCCGGTGCAGCCGTGCGCGACGGCCCCGGCGCCGACCTGTTGCGCCAGGGCGACCTGATGGGCGGCGGTCACCGGCCGTGCCATTGACGTCCCCAGCAAGTAGGTGCGAGCATAGACGGCACCGGCGCGCAGCGTCGGGAACACGAAGTCGCGCACAAACTCTTCGCGCAGGTCTTCGATGACGCAATCGTCGGCACCCGACCGTTTGGCCTTCGCGACGAGCCCGTCGAGCTCGCCCGCGCCCTGCCCCACGTCGGCGGCGAAGCACAGCACGCGCGCGCCGTACGTCTCGCGCAACCAGGGCACGATCGCCGAGGTGTCGAGTCCGCCCGAATACGCCAGAACGACCAACGGCCCCATGGTGGCATCCCCCGTAGAATTATGCAACAAGATGCATAAACATACAGCCCGCTCGTGACCGGTGTCAACGCCCCCGGGAGGCTCGGCATGAATCGGCGCGATTGGCTCACGGTGTTCGGGGCGGCGCTGGTGGTGCCCCTCCCCCTCCCCCACGACCTCCTCGCCCTGGGCCGCCGGCTGCGCGCCCGCGCCACGCCGGCGGGGGGAGCGCCGCTGCAGGTCCTGAGCCCGCAGCAGAGCGAGCTGGTAGCGACGATTGCCGAGCTGATCATTCCGCAGACCGACACGCCGGGAGCGCGCGGCGCGGGGGTCCCCCAGTTCATCGACCTGGCGCTCGCCGAATGGCTCGACATCGACGACCGCCAGCGGTTCCTGGCCGGCCTGGCGGAGGTGGACGCGCGCAGCCGCAAAGCGTTCGGCCACGAGTTTACCGCCTGCACGCCCCAGCAACAGACCGACTTCCTCACGCTGCTCGACGCCGAGGTGGCCGGTCTCCGGGATGCCGACAAACAAGGCACGCACCGCGAGCCCACCCCGTCGCAAGGCTTCTTCCGCATGATGAAACGGCTGACGCTGTTCGGCTATTTCACGTCGGAGGTGGGAGTCACCGAGGAGCTGCATAACCCGATCATCCCGGGCCGGTACGACGGCTGCGTCCTGCTCGAACAGAGAGGGAAATAGCCATGCCCGCTAAGACGTACGACGCGATCGTCGTCGGCTCGGGAATCAGCGGCGGGTGGGCCGCCAAGGAGCTGTGCGAGCGTGGGCTCAACACGCTGGTGCTCGAAGCGGGCCGGCCGATCAATCCCGAGACCGATTACGTGGAGCACGTCCCGGTGTGGGAGATGAAGTTCCGAGGCCAGGGCGATCGGAAGGCCCGGATGGCGACGCAGCCGATCCAGCAGCAGTGTTATGCCTGCGATGAGATGGCCTACAAGTTCTTCGTGAACGACCTGGAAAACCCCTATACCACGCCCGAGGGCAAGCCGTTCTCCTGGATCCGCGGACGCCAGGTGGGCGGCCGCTCCATCATGTGGGGCCGTCAGGTGTACCGCTGGAGCGACCTCGACTTCGAGGCCAACGTCAAGGAAGGCATCGGCGTCGATTGGCCGATCCGCTATGCCGACATCGCGCCGTGGTACGACCACGTGGAAGAGTTCGTGGGGATCACGGGCCAGGCCGAAGGGCTGCCGCAGCTCCCCGATGGCAAGTTCCTGCCCCCGATGCAGCTCAATTGCGCCGAGCAAGTCGTCAAGGACGGCATGGCGAAGCATTTCGGCCGCGAGCGCATCCTCACCATCGGGCGCGCGGCGGTGCTCACGCAGGATCACCGCGGCCGCTCAGCGTGCCACTACTGCGGCCCCTGCCACCGCGGCTGCATCACGCGGTCGTATTTCTCGAGCGTGAACGCGACGCTCCCGGCGGCGCGGGCGACGGGCCGGCTGACGCTGCGACCCTACAGCGTGGTGCACAGCGTGATCTACGATGCCAAGACGGGCAAGGCCACCGGCGTCCGGGTGGTCGACGGCCAGACCAAACACGCGCTCGAGTTCAAGGGCCGCATCATCTTCCTCTGCGCCTCGACCCTCGAGTCCGCTCGCATCCTGCTCAACTCGGGGATCGCGAATTCGAGCGGGCAGCTGGGCAAGAACCTGATGGACCACATCATGGGCGGAGGGGCGAACGGGCGCATCGACGCCCCCGCCGACAAGATCGACTTCGGGCAGCGTCCCAACGGCATCTACGTCCCGCGCTTCCGGAACGTGACGGACCAGTCGAAGGATTTCGTGCGCGGCTACGGATTCCAGGGCGGCGGCGGGCGGGGTGACTGGGGCCGCGGGAGCGACATGATGGGGTTCGGCGCCGACTTCAAGAAGGAGCTGCGCAAACCCGGCCCCTGGGGCTTCGGCTTCTACGGCTTCGGCGAGATGCTGCCGCGGCCCGAGAACTACTGCGAGATCGACAAGACCAAGGTGGACGCGTGGGGCATCCCGGTGCTCAGGATCAGCTGCGCGTACGGCGAGAACGAGAAGAAGCTGCTCAACGACATGGCCATCACCGCCGCGGAGATGCTCGCCGCCGTGGGGGCGCACGAGGTCGAGCCCTTCACGAGCGACAATCCGCCAGGGCTCGTGATCCATGAGATGGGGACCGCGCGCATGGGGCGCGATCCGAAGACCTCGGTCTTGAACGGTAACAACCAATGCTGGGACGTGAAGAACGTGTTCGTGACGGACGGCGCGTGCATGGCGTCCACGGCGTGCCAGAATCCATCCATTACCTACATGGCGCTCACGGCGCGCGCGGCCGCATTCGCCGTGGACGCGATGAAACGGAGGGAGCTATGAACGGCAGGTATCGGGTGTCGGGTATCGGGGGTCGGGTATGATGGACCGGCGCACGTTTCTCCAAGCCGCCGGCGGCGCGGCGCTCGCGACGGTCGCACACCGCGTACCGCTCCCTGCGCACCGCGCACGCCTCGAGAAGATCGGTCTCCAGCTCTACACGGTGCGGGATCTGATGAAGAAGGACGTCGAGGGCACCCTGGCGGCGGTGGCGGCGGCGGGATACACGGAGGTCGAGTTCGCGGGCTACTTCGACAAGAGTCCCGCCGACATCCGGGCAATGCTGGACCGCCACGGGCTGACCGCTCCGTCGGTGCACACGGGAGACATCGCCCCTGATGCCTGGGCGAAGGCGCTCGACGCGGCCAAGGTCATCGGGCACCAGTACATCGTCGTGCCATGGATCCCCGAGGGACGGCGCAAGACCTTGGCCGATTGGAAGGCCGTGGGGGCTGACTTCAACCGGGCGGCCGCAGCCGCCAAGGCCGCCGGCGTGCAATTCGCTTATCACAATCACGACTTCGAATTCCCGCTCGTAGAAGGGCGCATCCCGTACGACGTGCTCCTCGCCGAGACGGATCCCACTCTGGTGCAACTCGAGATCGACCTGTATTGGATCACCAAAGGCGGCCAGGATCCGCTGGCCTACTTCGCCCGCTGGCCCGGCCGCGTGCCGCTCGTGCACGTGAAGGACTCGCTCGGCCCGCCGGACAACAAGATGGTGGATGTCGGCGCCGGAAAGATCGACTGGAAGCGCATCTTCGCGCGGAGCGGCCAGGCAGGGATCAAGCACTACTTCGTGGAGCACGATCAGCCGGCTGACCCGATCGCGTCCATCAAGGCCAGTTGCGCATACCTGAAGCAGCTGGAGTTCTAGACGTGCGGCGGCGCGCGTTGATCGGAGCGGTTGGGGCAGCCTTCGTTGGTTCCCACGCTGAAGCGTGGGCTCGGCGCGGCGTGGCCCTGAAGGGCGCCGCTGGCCGGCTCAAGCAGTCGGTCTCGCGCTGGCCGTACTCGCGCATCCCGCTTCCTGAATTCTGCCGCGCCTGCGCCGCCATGGGCCTCGCGGCGATCGATCTCCTGCAGCCCGAGGACTGGCCCGTCGTGCGCGAGCACGGGCTGGTGTCGTCGATGGGTTATCCGACCAAGCGGCGCGATTTCATCCCCACCGGGTTCAACGACCGCGCCAATCACGCGATGCTGCTCAAGGAGCTCGAGGACACGATCCCGCTCGCCGCGCGGGCGGGCGTGCCGAACGTCATCGCGATGTTCGGCAACCGAAAAGGCAAGAGCGATGCCGAAGGCATTGACGCCTGCATCGAAGGACTCAGCAAGATCAAGGCGCTCGCCGAGGAGCAGAAGGTGACGGTGTGTGTCGAGCTGCTCAACAGCAAGGTCGACCACGCCGACTACCAGGGCGATCACACGGCGTTCGGCGTCGCCGTGGTCAAGGCCGTCGGCTCGCCGCGTGTGAAGCTGCTGTACGACATCTATCACATGCAAATCATGGAAGGCGACATCATCCGCACCATCCGCGACAACCGCGAGTACATTGCCCACTTCCACACGGGCGGCGTGCCCGGCCGCCACGAGCTGGACGGCACGCAGGAGCTGAACTGGCACGCCGTCGCGGCCGCCATCGCCGACACCGGCTTCCAGGGATACGTGGCGCACGAATTCGTCCCGAGCCGCGACCCGCTGCGCTCCCTGCGCGAGGCCATGGAGACTTGCACCGTATGAACCGGATACCGACCATGCGACCGCCCCAGTCCTCAACCCCCAGTCCCCAGTCCCGGGTCTACGACGTCTGCATCGTCGGCTCCGGCGCCGGCGGCGGCATGGCCGCCTACGCGCTCACGAAGGCGGGCGCCGACGTCATCGTCCTCGAGGCCGGGAGACCGTGGGACAACGCGACCGACTCGGCGATGCTCACCTGGCCGTACGAGTCGCCGCGCCGCGGCAAGTCGACGCCGGAGCGGCCCTTCGGGGAGTTCGACGCCTGCATCGGCGGCTGGGACATCGACGGCGAGCCCTACACGCGCGCGCCCGGCACCGAGTTCCGGTGGTGGCGGGCCCGCATGGTCGGCGGCCGCACCAACCATTGGGGCCGGATCTCGCTGCGCTTCGGCCCCTACGATTTCAAGCGAAAGAGCCGCGACGGCCTGGGCGACGACTGGCCGATCGGGTACGAGGACGTCGCGCCCTACTACGACAAAGTCGACCGGCTGATCGGGATCTTCGGCAGCAAGGAAGGCCTCCCCAACGAGCCGGACGGCGTGTTCCAGCCGCCCCCGAAGCCGCGCTGCTACGAGCTGCTGGTCAAGCAGGCCGCCGACCGGCTGCACGTCACGTGCATTCCCGCACGGCTCTCGATCATCACGCGGCCGCTCAACGGCCGTGCCGCGTGCCATTACTGCGGCCAGTGCAACCGGGGTTGCAAGGTGAACGCGAACTTCACGTCCACCAACGTGCTGATCGCGCCGGCCCGCGCGACCGGCAAGCTGACCCTGGTGACGAACGCCATGGCGCGCGAGGTGACCGTGGATCGGGCGGGCCGGGCCACGGGCGTCGCCTACGTGGACAAGGCGACCGGGACCGACCAGCACGTCCGCGCCCGCGTGGTCGTGCTCGCCGCCAGCGCCCTGGAGTCGGCCCGGCTGCTGCTCAACTCGAAATCGGCGCTGTTCCCCAACGGCCTGGCGAACGCGAGCGGGACCGTCGGCAAGTACATCACCGACACGACGGGGACGGACGTCGCCGGGTTCGTTCCCAAGATGATGGACCACGTCCCGCACAACCACGACGGCGTGGGCGGCATGCACCTCTACATGCCGTGGTGGCTCGACAACAAGACGCTCGACTTCCCGCGCGGCTATCACATCGAGGTGTGGGGCGGCGCCGGCATGCCCGGGTACGGCTTCATGGGCGGCATCCACCGCTACCCGCCGGGCGGCGGCTACGGCAAGGACCTGAAGAACGACTACCGGCGCTACTACGGCGCCACGGTCGGCTTCTCGGGCCGGGGCGAGATGATCCCCAACGACGACACCTATTGCGAGATCGATCCGCGCACCGTGGACCGCTGGGGGATCCCGGTGCTGCGCTTCCACTGGAAGTGGACGGACCACGAATACAACCAGGTGAAGCACATGCAGGAGACGTTCCGGGCGCTCGTCGCGGAAATGGGAGGCGAAGTGTTCTCGCCCATGCCGACGGCCGAGCAGGGCTACGGCATCGCGGCCGGCGGCACGATCATCCACGAGCTGGGCGGCACGCGCATGGGAGACGACCCGAAGACGTCGGTGGTGAACCGCTGGGGCCAGGCACACGACTGCAAGAACCTGTTCGTGGCCGACGGCGGGCCGTTCGTGTCGCAGGCCGACAAGAACCCGACGTGGACCATCCTCGCGCTGTCGCTCAGGACCAGCGAGTACATCGCCGACCAGATGAAGAAAGGGGGGGTGTGATGGCGGACGGACGGAAGGGCGGACGGGCGGACGGAATGACCCGGCGAGAAGCGGTTCATCTCCTCGCGATCGCTCCCGTGGCGGCGGCATTCCAGTGGGCGCCCGCCGCGGTGCGCGGCGCCGCGCTCTCGGCACGCGAGGCGCTCAAGCGTGGCGCCCTGTATGAGCCCAAGAACTTCACCGCCCACGAGTGGGAGACGGTGCGCATGCTGGTGGACCTGATCATTCCCAGGGACGCCCGCTCCGGCAGCGCCACCGATGCCGGCGTGCCCGAGTTCATGGACTTCATGCTGGGCGACGACCGGGACCTCGAGACGCCCGTGCGGGGCGGGCTCGCCTGGCTCGACCACGAGTGCGACGACCGCTACGGCAAGACGTTCGTGACCGCGACCGATGCCGAGCGCGCCGCGCTACTCGACGACATCGCCTGGCCGAAGAAGGCGAAGCCGGAGCATGCCGCGGGCGTCGCCTTCTTCACCAGCTTCCGGAACCTGACCGCGTCGGGCTTCTGGTCCAGCAAGATGGGGATCGAGGACCTGCAATACCAGGGCAACACCTTCGTCCCGGAGTGGCGGGGATGCCCGCCCGAGGCGTTGGCGAAGCTCGGGGTGCGCTACCCGTGAAGCGACTCGGCGTGGGGTTCATCGGCAGCGGCTTCAACGCGCGGTTTCATCTGCAGGGCTTCACCACCATCCGGGACGCGGACGTCCTGGGGGTGTGGAGCCCCAATCACGCCCACGCCGCCGACACGGCGGCGCTGGCGCGCCGGCTCGACGTGGGGGAGGCCAAGCCGTTCCGGTCCATCGCGGAGATGGTGGCGGATCCGGTCATCGACGCGATCTGGCTGTGCGGCCCGAACTTCGCGCGTATCGAGAACGTGGAGGAGATCACTCACACCATTACCAGCGGGAAAGGCGCCCTGAAAGGGATCGCCTGCGAGAAGCCGCTCGCCCGCAACGTCGCCGAGGCGACCAAGGTCACGACCCTGGTCAAGGGCGCGGGGCTCATGCACGGCTACCTCGAGAATCAGGCGTTCGCCCCCGCCGTCGAGCACGGCCGGCGGATCATCTGGGCGCGAGGCGCGTCGCTCACGGGCCGGCCCTACCTCGCGCGCGCCGCCGAGGAGCACAGCGGTCCCCACATGCCCTGGTTCTGGCAGGGCAAGCTCCAGGGCGGCGGCGTCTTGAACGACATGATGTGCCATTCGTCGCTCGTGGTGCGGCTGTTGCTCACCAAGCCGGGCGCGCCCGCCTCGTCGCTGCGTCCGGCGCGCGTCACGGGTCACATCGCCAGCCTCAAGTGGAGCCGGCCCGAGTACGCCAAGAAGCTGGCCCAGGCGATGGGCAAGGACGTGGACTACACCAAGCATCCCTCGGAGGACTTCGCCAGCGTGCTGATCGAGTTCGAGGGAGAGGACGGCCGGCGAGTATTGGGGGAGGCCACCACCTCCTGGAGCTTCGTCGGTGCCGGGCTGCGCCTGTCGGCCGAGCTGCTCGGCCCCGAGTACTCGATGTCGTGGAACTCGCTCGACAGCGGGCTGAAGCTGTTCTTCAGCCGGGAGGTCAAGGGACAGACGGGTGAGGACCTGGTCGAGAAGCAGAACGCGGAGATGGGGCTGATGCCGGTCGTCGCGAACGAGGCGGCGGCCTACGGGTACGACGCCGAGGACCGCCATTTCGTGCGGGTGTTTCTCGGCAAGGAGCGGCCGGCGCTGACGTTCGACGACGGGCTGGAGGTCGTGAAGGTGTTGATGACCGCCTACCAGAGCGCCGAGCTGGGGAAGACGCTCGATTTTCCGCCGCCGGGGATCGAGACGTTCGTGCCGGCGGTCGCGAAGGGAACATGGAAACCATAGTGCGGGGTGCGGGGTGCGACGTGCGGCGTATCGGGGTTGGGTCCGAGGGCGACGCCACGCCTCGGCGCTCGCCCTTAGACGCCGCACTCTGCGTTATCGGGATGCTCCTTCCAACGACCATGACTGCCCAGCAATGGCCCGTTCACTCGATGGACCGCCCCCGGCCACCGGTCGTGCAGCCGGGACCGGAGCAGCCGCCCGTGCCGCCACCGTCGGACGCGGTCGTGCTGTTCGATGGCAAGGACCTGTCGCAGTGGGTGGGCGGGGACAGCGCGCCAGCCAAGTGGCTCGTGAAGGACGGCTCCATGGAGGTCGTCGCCCGCACCGGAGCGATCATGACCAAACGGGCGTTCGGGTCGGTGCAGCTGCACATCGAGTGGCGGGCGCCGCTGCCCGCCACGGGCGAAGGGCAGGATCGTGGCAACAGCGGCGTCTTCCTGATGACCCACTATGAGATCCAGGTACTCGACTCCTACCACAGCGACACGTACGCCGACGGCCAGGCGGCGGCGATGTACGGGCAAGTGCCGCCGCTCGTCAACGCAAGCCGCCCGCCCGGGCAGTGGCAGACGTACGACATCGTGTTCCACCGCCCGAGGTTCGCACCGGACGGCTCGGTGCTCTCGCCCGCGCGCGTCACCATGCTTCATAACGGGGTGCTGGTACACGACAACGACTCGTTCACGGGGAGCACCGTGCACGGCCGGCGGGCGCAGTATTCTCCCCACGCCGACCGACTGCCGCTCGCGTTGCAGGATCACGGGCATCCTGTGAGGTATCGGAACATTTGGATCCGCGAGCTGTCCGACTCTCCCGAGTGACTCCGATGCATCGCGTGCCGCTGCTCCTCGCGACCGCCCTGGCCGCCGCGCGGGGCTTGCCGGGGCAGGTCCCTCCCGCCGCAACCGAGATGCTGCGCCGCATCTACGCGTCGCGCGAATTCGCACCCGATCGCTTCGGCCCCGCCCGTTGGATCGAGCGCGGCACGGCGTACACGACGCTCGAGCCCTCGGAGGCCGTCCGGGAGGGGGGCGCGTCCGACATCGTGCGCTATGAGACCGCGACCGGGGCCCGCAGCGTGCTGGTGTCGGCGCGGCGCCTCGTCCCCCCCGGCGATAGTGTGCCCCTCGAGATCGACGATTACAGCTGGTCGGGCGACGGCACGCAGCTCCTCTTGTTCACGAACTCGCGCCGGGTGTGGCGGCAGAACACGCGCGGCGACTACTGGGTCTTGAACCGCACCACCTGGGCGCTGCGCCGGCTGGGCGGCCGCGACGCGCCCGAATCATCCCTCATGTACGCCAAGTTCTCCCCGCAGGGCGACCGCGTCGCCTACGTCCGCCAGGGCGACGTGTACGTGGAGCGCGTGGCCGACGGCACGATCACCCGGCTGACCACCGGGGCCGACTCGCTCCACGTGAACGGCATGAGCGACTGGGTCTACGAGGAGGAGTTCGACCTGCGCGACGGATTCCGCTGGTCGCCCGACGGGACGAGAATCGCCTACTGGCACTTCGACATGACCGGCGTGCGGACCTTCACGCTGATCAACAACACCGACTCCCTGTACCCCTTCACGACGCCGATTCAGTACCCCAAGGCCGGTACCGCGAACTCGGCCGTGACGGCGGGAGTCGTGAGCGCCGCCGGCGGGCCCACCACCTGGCTCCGCCTCGAGGACGACCCGCGCGACAACTACCTGCCGCGCATGGAGTGGGCGGGCACGTCCAGCGAGCTCGTGCTGCAGCGCGTGAATCGCCTTCAGAATACCGATCGCGTGCTGCTCGCCGACGCGACCACCGGCGCGGTCCGAACCGTCCTCACCGAGCGCGACAGCGCGTGGCTGGACGTGGTGGACGACCTGCGGTGGCTGGGAGGAGGCGCGCGGTTCGTCTGGGTGAGCGAGCGCGACGGGTGGCGTCACGTGTACCTGGTGTCGCGCGACGGCCGGACCGTGCGCCTCGTGACGCCGGGGGCCTTCGACGTGATTGCCGTGGCCGCCATAGACGAGCCGGGCGGGTGGCTCTACTACGTCGCCTCCCCGGACAACGCGACGCAACGCTATCTCTTCCGGACGCGACTCGACGGCGCCGGCGCGCCCGAACGCGTCTCGCCGGCCCGCCAGCCCGGGACCCACCGCTACGACATCTCGCCGGACGCCCACTGGGCATTTCACACCTACTCCACGTTCGACACGCCCCCCGTAATCGAGCTGGTGCGGTTGCCGGGACATCAGGTCGTGCGCTCGCTGGCGACGAACGCCGTATTGCGGGACCGGGTCGCCCCCCTGATCACCCGGAGGACGGAGTTCTTCCAGGTGACGCTCGAGGACGGCGCCACGCTCGACGGCTGGATGGTCCGGCCGCGCACCTTCGATTCGACCAGGACCTATCCGCTGCTGATGCATGTGTATGGGGAGCCGGCGGGTCAGACCGTGCTGGACTCCTGGGGCGGGGCCGGGCAGCTGTGGCACCGCATGCTCGCCGACCAGGGCTATGTCGTGGCCAGCGTAGACAACCGCGGCACGCCGGCACCCAAGGGTCGCGCGTGGCGCAAAGTCGTCTATGGCGAGATCGGCGTGCTCTCCTCCCGCGAGCAGGCCGACGCCGTGCGCGCGCTGGTACGCTCCCGCTCGTACCTCGACTCGACGCGCGTCGGCATCTGGGGGTGGAGCGGCGGGGGGTCGAGCACCTTGCAGGCGCTGTTCCGCTATCCCGGCGTCTACCAGGTGGGGATGAGCGTTGCGCCCGTGCCCGACGAGCGGCTGTACGACACGATCTACCAGGAACGCTACATGGGGCTGCCGCAGCAAAACGCGGCGGGTTACGACTCGGCCTCCGCCATCAACCACGCGGATGGCCTGCGCGGCCGGCTGCTGGTCGTGCACGGCTCGGGCGACGACAACGTGCACTTTCAGGGGACGCAGCGGCTGCTCAACCGCTTGATCGTGCTGGGCAAACCGGTGGACTTCATGGAGTACCCGAACCGTAGCCATTGCATCTGCGAGGGCCGCGGCACCACGCTGCACGTGTACACGCTGCTCACGCGCTACCTGCTCGAGCATCTGCCGCCCGGGCCGAGGAACAGGTGACATGCACATCGCGCTCATCGCCACGCTCGCGCTCGCTCTCCCCCAGGACCGAGGGGCAGAGCCGGCCATCATTCCGGCACCCGCCCAGCTGACCCTGGGCACGGGCACGTTCACCCTGACGGCGTCCACGGTCATCACTACCGACCCGGCGATGCGGGAGGTGGGATACGGCCTGGCCGCGTATCTCTTCCCCTCCACCAGCTATCGCCTTCCGGTTCGGGCTGCTGCCGCGGGCGCGACCCGCGTCATCGCCATCCGCAGCGATGCCTCGCTCGCCCGGCTCGGCGACGAGGGATACCGGCTCGAGGTCACGCCGAGCCGCGTGACGATCCGCGCCTTCTCGCCGGCGGGCGCGTTCTACGCCGTGCAGACGCTGCGGCAGCTCCTGCCGGTGGCGATCTTCCGCCAGGCCACGGTCGCAGGTGTGCGGTGGACGATTCCAGCCGTCGTGATCGAAGACACCCCGCGGTTCGCGTGGCGCGGCGCGCACCTCGACGTGGCGCGACACTTCATGCCGAAGGAGTTCGTCAAGAAATACATCGACCTGCTGGCGCTCCATAAGCTCAACCGGTTCCACTGGCACCTCACCGACGACCAGGGCTGGCGCATCGAGATCCTCAAGTACCCGCGGCTCACCCAGGTCGGCGCGTGGCGCACGCAGACCATCGTGGGCAAGCCCGACGACGATTCGACCAAATGGACGTTCGACGGCCGCCCGCACGGCGGGTTCTACACGCAGGATGACATTCGCGAGATCGTCGCCTACGCGCGGGCGCGGTTCATCACGGTCGTGCCCGAGATCGAGATGCCCGGGCACTCTCAGGCGGCGATCGCGGCGTACCCGGAGCTCGGGAATACCGGCAACCCGATCCCCGTCTGGACGGCGTGGGGCGTGTCCGAGAACATCCTGAAGCCCGAGGACGCAACGATCCGGTTCTACCAGGACGTCCTGACCGAAGTGATGGCCTTGTTCCCGAGCCGCTGGATCCACGTCGGTGGCGACGAGGCCGACAAGGCGCAGTGGCTCGCGCTGCGCGGGCTCAGCCTCCCGGACGCGCAGGCGATGCAGAGCTGGTTCATCCATCAGATGGATGCGTTCCTGACGGCGCGCGGCCGCACGCTCGTGGGATGGGACGAAATCCTCGAAGGGGGCCTCGCGCCCAACGCGGTCGTGATGTCGTGGCGGGGAACGGAGGGGGGTATCGCGGCGGCCCAGGCGGGGCACGACGTGGTCATGGCGCCCGGCTCACACACCTACTTCGATCATTACGAGACGCTGGACACGGCGCAGGAGCCGCTCGCGATCGGCGGCTATCTCCCGCTCGACACCGTGTACTCCTACGACCCCGTCCCGGACACGCTCACCGCTGCCGAAGCGCACCACGTCCTCGGCGCGCAGGGCCAGCTCTGGACCGAATATGTGCCCGATCCCAAGCAGGCCGAGTACATGGCGTTCCCCCGGTTGTGCGCGCTCGCCGAGGTCGTGTGGACGCCGCCCGCCAGGAAAGACTTTGCGGACTTCACCGCGCGGCTGACGACGCACCTCCGGCGGTTGTCCATCCTGGACGTCAAATACCGCCCGCGGTAGCTACGGCAGGGTAGGCGCACACGGATTCCGCTCGATCCGATAGACGGCCACCTCCCCGTTGCGCCAGAGCGGGCGGAGGTCGTCCGGGTATTGGTCCACGAACCGGTGCAGGTAGGCGACGTCGAATTCGGGCTGATCGGGACCGGTGACGACGTAGGATGCGCCGATCTCCGCGAAGTAACGCCACAGGAGACAGGGATCGGCGGGGTCGAACGGGGCGGACGCTTTTCGCCCGGTGTACAACGCCAACGCCCGCGGCTTGCTGAAGACGAACACCGCGTTCGAATCCGTGGCCGTCTTGACGAAATCGAAGAACGCCACGTTTTCCGGCCGGGCGACGCCGGTCGGAAACCCGCCGAACTGCACCCTCGAGTACTGAGCGGCGTACGTCACCGCCGCCGCGGCCGACAAGCCGGCGAGGACGAGATGCTTCCTCCCCCAGCGGCGTGCGACGGTTTCATCCAGATCGCGCGTTCCGCGGAGACAATAAAGCAAGTAGAACGGGATCACCGGGATCAGGAAGCGGATGCCCTGAAACGACGGCCAGGCGATGACGGGAGCGAGGTACAGCCAGGGGAACACGTCCGGCCAGCCCGCCTCCCGCATGCCCACCCGGAGCGCGTTGGCGTAGCCCAGCGCAGCGAGACCGCTCGAGGCCAGGAAGAACGCCTTCCGCGCGACGTCGGAGTACCCGTTCGTCCACAAGTCGGAGAGAGACCGGGCGTAATCGAGCGCGTTCCGCTCGAGGAGGGCCGGCGTCACCGTCAGCTGATCGAGGTAGCTGCGATCGCCGAGCCACACGAAGTATTGCGCGGCGGCCAGGAGGACGAAGACGGCGCATGCGGCCATGGCCGGCGCGCCGACCCGCCGGCGGCGAATCAGGTCGTGCGCCAGGAAGGTCGGGACCAGCACGACACCCAGCACCCTCGTCGCGTAGGCGGCGTAGGCGAAGAGCCCCGCCAGCAGTCCTGAGATCATGCGACGCCGTCCGGGCGCGTCCGCCGCTGACGCCTGGGCGAACCAGGCGAAGCTCGACAGGACAAGGCAGAGAAACGGCAAGTCCGCGAGCACGTGGTCCTTGGCGTCCCACACGACCGGATTGAGGCCGGTGAGCAGGACGAGCACCTCGAGGTGCGGCGAGGGCAGCACGCCGCGAAACAGATGGAGGAGCAAGAGGAGCGATCCGGCGAGCGACAGGACGACGAGGACCTGCATGGGCCACAGGGCCCGCCCGAATAGTCTTACGATGGGCGCGAGCAGCAGCGGGAACCCGGGGGGATAGGTCCGCGGGCCGACCACGGGATTGTGGAGGTTGTAGATGTAGCCCGTTTCGGCGTACGGGATGCCGCGGGCCAGGTTCTCAGCATGATGGATGTACATGCTGAAGTCGTCGCCCCAGTCCTGACCCGCCCTGATCGTCGCGAGGTGGAAAGCGCCGACGAAGGCGACGCAGAGCACTCCGCGCGAGAGGCCGGCGCGCCGCCGCGCCCGCGGCGGCGCTTCCGTCAGACGCTCCAACCCGTGCGGTACTCCGGCCGGATGTACTCGGGCGGCACGGCCGCATTCGCGACCTCGCCGCTCTGCGCATTGATCTCGAGCACCTGTGCGGTGCGCAGTGCGAGGTTGCCGAAGAGCACCATCTCGGTCAGCGGACCCGCGTGGTCCGGGAAGTTGGAGCCCGCCGGTGTCCCGCCCTTGCACGCCGCGATCCACTCGGCGTACACGCCCTCGGTGCGCGGGTACTTCTGCGCCGGCGGATGCGCCGTGATGTCGGCCATGCGTGCCTCGTCCAGGAGCTTCGGGTTCTCCCCGTAAATCCCGGCGATGAGCTTGCCCTGGTCGCCGATCCACAGCTGGCCGCTCGTGTCGAACGGCCACGCGAGCGGGTCGGCGATTTCCTTCGGCCGCGGCGGGTACAGGCTGCCGTCGCGCCACACGACCTTCACCTCGGGCCGGTTGCCCTTCGCTGGGAAGAAGTAGGTGAGGCGGGAGACGGCCGGCGCCGTCTCACTGAACAGCTTGGTCGATTCGGGCTCGATGCGCGTGGGATATCCGAGGTCGAGCGCCCAGAACGACGCGTCCATCGCGTGGCACGCGATGTCGCCCAGAGCGCCCGTGCCGAAGTCCCACCAGCCGCGCCACTTGAACGGCGCGTACGCGGGGTGATAGGGCCGGGCGGGGGCGGGGCCGAGCCACAGGTCCCAGTCGATCCAGGGCGGCGTGTAGTACTCCTCGAGCGGCCGCTCGATCGCCTGCGGCCAGATGGGCCGGTTGGTCCACAGCTGGATCTCCCGCACCGTGCCGATGGCGCCGGCTTCGACCCACTCGCGGATGAGGCGCGTGCCCTCCTCCGCGTGGCCCTGATTCCCCATCTGGGTCGCGATCTTGTGCCTGCGCGCCTCCTGCACCAGCTGGCGCACCTCCCACAGGCTGCGGGCGAGCGGCTTCTGGATGCGGGTGTGCTTGCCAAGCTTCATCGCCATCATGCCGGCGACGGCGTGCACGTGGTCGGGCGTCGAGACGGTCACCGCGTCGATGTTCTTGGCTTCCTTCTCCAGCATGACCCGAAAGTCCTTGAAACGCTTCGCTTTGGGGAACGCCGCGAACGACTGCGCCGCCTGCTTGTCGTCCACGTCGCACAACGCGTAGATGTTCTCCGTCTTGCCGACGCCGCGGACGTCGTTCGCTCCCATGCCGCCCACGCCGATGCACGCGATGTTCAGCTTGTCGCTGGGCGCAGTGAATCCGCGCCCCAACACGTGGCGCGGCACGATGGTGAAGCTCATGCCGGCCGCGACGTCGCCTACGAACTTGCGCCTCGAGATCCGCTTGCGCGCCATAGGGCTAATCCTCCCCGTGTGCTGCCGTCGCCGCGGCGACGGGCTGGGACCGAAACAGCGTTGCGAAAAAGAGCAAGACGACGGCGGCAAAGCCGGCCGGCAGGATCCAGAAGCTGGACCACTGCTGGAGGGTCAGGCTCGTCGCGCCGCCGAGGAACCGGTTGTACACGTTGCCGGCCACCTGTGCGCCGATGAGCATGCCCACGCCGTAGGTGACCAGCACGAGAAATCCCTGCGCCTGGCCGCGAACCGCGGGGGTCGACTTCTTGTCCACGTAGATCTGGCCGGTCACGAAAAAGAAATCGTAGCAGACGCCGTGGAGCAGAATACCGACGAAAATCAGCGGGAAGACGGCGGCGGGCGCCGCGAGAGCAAAGAGCGCATAGCGCAGCACCCACGCGCCCATGCCCACGAGCAGCATCTTCTTCACGCCGAGCCGCGCGAAAAAGAGCGGCATGAGGAGCATGAAGCCCGTTTCGGAGATCTGGCCCCAGGTCTGCGTCGCCGCAATCTTCGTGACGCCGGCGTCGCCCAGGAAGATTTGCGTGAAGTTGTAGTAGGCAGCGAGCGGGATGCACAACAGCAACGATGCGACGATGAAGACGTAGAAGGCGCGGTCACCGAGCTGGCTCAGCGCGTCGAGACCGACAATGCTGCGCAGCGAGACGCGCTGGCCGGCGCCCGGCGGGGGCGTGTGGGGGAGCGTGAAGCTGAAGAGCCCCAGCAGTACGCTCGCGGTGGCGGTGGTGTAAATGGGAAGCGGCGTTTGTTCCGCCACGGCGCCCATGAGTGGGCCGAGCACCCAACTAATGAAGAGCCCGGCCACGATCCATCCAACGGTGCCGAAGACGCGGATGAGCGGGAACTGCTGCTCCTGCGACTGGATGTGGTGGAACGCCAGGCTGTTCGCGAGGCCGAGCGTCGGCATGTAGCACAGGTTGTAGAGCAGCAGGAGCAGAATAAACACGGTCGGCGCGCCGGAAGCCTGCGGCACCACGAACATCACGACGGCGCCCAGCAGGTGGAGCACCCCCAGCACTTTCTCGGTCGCGAAGTAGCGGTCGGCGACGAGCCCGAGGAAGAACGGCGCGGCAATGGCCGCGATGGGGTTCACCGTATAGGGCCAGTGCGTGAGCGTCGCCATCCCATGGTGGGTCATGTACACCGCCATCGTCGTATACCAGGCACCCCAGATGAAGAACTGGAGGAACATCATCGTCGACAGCCTGGCGCGCACGCTCACGGCAGCACGCGGATCTTGATGTTCCGGAACGCCACACGGAACTCGTGCTCCTGCAGCCCGATGTACCCCTCGGCGTTGCGCCCGTAGTGCGGATGCGGCGCGAATTTGCTCGCCTTGACCTTCGCCTCCCAATCCGGGCTACCCAACTCGTACTCGACGACCTTCACGCCGTTGAGCCAGTGCTCGATGTGATTCCCATTCGCCACGATGCGGACCTGGTTCCATTGGCCGGCGGGCTTCACGACCCCCGGCGGCGACGGATACAAGCCGTAATCGGCTCCGGCCGACGTGAGGCGCGACTGGCCATCGGGGTGCCCGGCATCGTCCAGGATCTGCATCTCGGGCGCGGTCCAGTAGATCGCGTCGTCATCCTCGCTGGCGCGGTAGAAGATCCCGCTGTTGCCGCCGGGCGCCACGTTCCACTCGAGCGACAGCTCGAAGTTCTTGAACTTCTCGGTCGTGATGATGTCGGCGGCGGGGCGCACCCGCGTGAGCGCGCCTTCCCGGACCCCCCACCCCGACGGCATCGAGTCCATTTGCCACCCGCGCCAACCGACCGTACTGTGACCGTCGAACAGCAGGCGCCAGCCGGCGGCGCGTTCTTCCGGCGTGAGCGTGTTGAGCCGCGCGGCGGCGCTCCCCGAAGCCGCCTGCTGGGCGAGGGCCATGTGGGGCGCGATCAAAAGCAGGGCCGCCGCCTTCAAGTGGTTCATGTTCTGCTCCTCTCGCTTGGGGGGGGATGGGGCTCAACACTACGTCCCGCCGGGCGGCAGCGGAAGTTGCACAGGCGCCACGGTCAGGCGGGGATGCCGGCCAGTTCTTTCAGCCGGGTCTGGACGGCCCGCCGGGCCCGCTCGCCGCGGGCGATGACCAGGATGGCATCGTCGCCCGCGATGGTCCCGATGATTTCCGCCCATCCCGCCCCGTCGAGCGCCAGAGCCAGCGCCTGGGCCGCCCCCGTTGCGGTCTTGAGAACCAGTAGGGGCCCCACCCCGTCGGCCGAGACCAGCATCGTGGGGAGGAGCTGCTCGAGATGGGGCCGCACGCCCGCGGGACCCTCGGCAGGGGGAGAGTAGTGGGAGCCGCCGTCGGGGGCCGAGACCTTGGCGAGACCCAGCTCGCGGATGTCCCGCGACAACGTCGCCTGGGTGACGTCGAACCCTTCGGCCACGAGCAGCTCGCGGAGCTGCTCCTGGCTGCCCACCCGGTCCCGCCGGACGATCTTCAGGATGGCCGCGTGCCGCTGGGTCTTCATGGGGGGCAAATCTAGCGCGCCCCGCGAGATCCGGCTCAGGCCCGATACACGATGCGGCCGGCGAGCACCGTCAACCGGGCGGTAAGGGGCGGTAAGAGACGGGAAGGGGCGGTAGAGGCAAACACTACGAGGTCTGCCGCCTTCCCGACGTCCAGTGAGCCGATCTCGCCTTCCCAGCCGAGGGCCCGGGCGCCGTCGATCGTGAGCGCGCGGAGGGCTTCCTCCCCCGCCAGTCCCGCCGCCTGAGTCTCGGCCCACAGATCGAGGTCAGGGACGCTCACCACGGAGTCCGTCCCGATGCCGACGGGGACGCCCGCCGCGCGAAGCGCCGCCGCGGGCGCGACACCGTGGCGGTGGGCGGCGTTGGACCGGGGGCAATGAGCAATCGTGGCCCCGGCCTGCCGGAGCAGGGTGATATCCGTCCCGTCCACCTGCACGCAGTGAATGCAAAGAGTTCCACGTTGTAGGACGCTACGTTGTACGAGGTAGGCGACCGGCGAGCAGTTTCGCGCCTCGACTGCGATCCCGCGTGCCCGGAGGGCGTCGGCGAAGGGGCCGGCGCCGTCCCGCACGAGCTGCGTCTCCTCCCGGGACTCCGCCAGGTGCACCGCCATCGGCAGACGCTCGCGCCGGGCGAACGCGGCGACCGCTTCGTACAGCGGCGCGCTGACCGTGTACGGTGCGTGGGGGGAAACGCCGGGCTTCAGTTGCGAAGTTGCAAGACGGCGAAGTTTCAAGACGGCGGCCTCGAGCTCCGACATGCTCGGAGCGAGCTTGGCAGGGTCGGGACCGAACACCTCCTGAAAGACCATGCCGCGGCCGTGGAGATCGTGCAGCGCACGCATCACCGCGCCCGTACTGCCGGTCTCCGCGACGCACGTGACCCCCCGCGCCCAACAGTCCTTCAGGCCCGCCACTGCCGCTTCGTAGAATGCTTCGATCGGGGTCGCGTCCTTCAGCTCGCGGATCCGGCGGATCCACGGCCAGAAGTCGGGCTCGGCGTTCTGGCCGCCGAGATGCGTCAGCTCGAGGTGTGTGTGACAGTTGACGAGGCCGGGGACGAGCACGGCGTCGCGGAACTCGACGACGTCCGTCTCGGAAGGGGTGGGGACGTACGCGTGGGGACCGACGGCGGCGATCCGGCCGGTGCCATCCACGAGAACGGCGCCGTCCTCGATCGGCGGCGCCGTTACTGGGTGGACGACGCCGGCTCGTATTCTCAGCGCACGCTGCGAAGTCATCAGCGTCAAGCTAGAAGAGCCAAGAGAAGTTGCACAGACGGCGAAGTTGCGAAGTACTTTGCCGTCTGCGCAACTTCTCTAACGACTCAGACCTTGAGACTCCGAGCTTGGAGTTACGGCGTGATGCCCACGCCGAACGGCGGGTGCACGGGGCAGACCTGCGTCGGCTCGGTCCCCGGGTAGAACCACTCCCAACGCCGCACCTCCAGGGGACAGAACGGCGTCGCCAGGTAGCCGTTCGACCAGTCCACCTCGCGGGTGATCAGCGAGTCGGGCCGGCCCCAGTCGGGGGGCGCCGGGCGCCGCTCGTAGACGTCGCGCATGAACTTGGTCCACGCGGGCGCCACGATCCGGCCGCCGCCCGCGTTGGCCATGATGCGCTGCTGCAGATCGTAGCCGATCCAGATACCGGCGACGATCTCGGGCGTGAACCCGACGAACCAGGCGTCGGTGTAGTCGTCGGTGGTTCCGGTCTTGCCGCCCATGGGCACGCGCAGTCCGGCCACGGCGCCGGCCGCGGTCCCGCAGCGGTTGACCCCCGTCCCCGGCTGGCAGCGCATCACGTCGCGCAGCATGTCGAGCATGAGCCAGCTGTGCTCGGGGTCCATGACCGGCTCTTTCTGGACCGTCGACTGGTAGAGAATGGTCCCCTGCCGGTCCTCGATGCGCTGGATGCCGATCGGCACGACGCGCGTGCCCAGGTTCGCGAAGGCGGTGTAGGCCGCGATGATCTCGAGCGGCTTCACGCCCTTCGCGCCGATGTGGATCGAGGGATAGGGCGGCAACGCCGTCGTGATTCCGTAGCGGCGCACCTCGCCGATGACCGTCTGCTCGCCCAACGCCATCCCCAGCTTGATGGTGGAGAGGTTGCGTGAGAGGTAGAGCGACATCCGCATCGGGATTGCGCCGAGCGTGGTGTCGTCGTAGTCCTTCGGCTGCCACAGCGAGCTGTCGAGCTGGATGACCGGCGGGTTGAGGGGCGAGTCGTCCAGCATCGTGTCCACGGGCCATCCGGCGCGGACCGCCGCCGAATAGACGAACGGCTTGAAGGTGGAGCCGGGGGGGCGGACCGACTGGGTGGCGCGGTTCCACTTCGAGTCCACGAAGTCGCGGCCGCCGACCATCGCGAGGATGTTGCCCGTCTTGGCGTCGAGCGCCACCAACGCGCCCTGCAGGTAGGGTGAGAACGGGCCTTGATCCTCGCCCGACGCCCGCCCCCGCTCGATGTACTCGCGGTAGGTCGAGCGCCCCTCGAACTTGCCGTTCGAGTACACACCCGCCTCGATTTCGTCGAGCTGCGACTGCAAGGCCCGCTCGGCGGCCTCCTGCATGTCCAGGTCGAGCGTCGTGTAGATGCGCAGGCCCTTCTCGTACAGATCGCGGCCGAACCGGGGCCCGAGGAAGTCGGTCCGCAGCCACTCCACGAAATAGGGCGCGACGTCCCCGTAGCTCGTTCGCCGCGAGGTCAGGACGAGCGGATAGGCCTTCCACTGCTCGGCATCCTCGGGCGTCAGGAATCCCTGCTCGCGCATCAGACCGAGGACGATGTTGCGGCGGGCCACCGCGCGGTCGGGGTGGGTCCGCGGGTTGTACGTGCCGGGCGCCTTGGGGAGCGCGGCGAGGGTCGCCGCCTCCGCCACGTTCAGGTCGCGCGCCGACTTGCCGAAGAACACCTGCGCCGCCGCCTCGACGCCGAAGATGTTCGGGCCGAGCCCGATCTGGTTCAGGTACAGCTCGAGGATCGTGTCCTTGGGGAAGTTCCGCTCCAGCTCGACCGCGACCCGGGCCTCCTTGAGCTTCCGCGTCGGGGTCTTCTCCCGGCTGATCTGGTCGGGGAAGACGTTGCGCGCCAGCTGCATCGTGATCGTCGAGAAGCCCTCGGCCCACGAGAGGGAGAGGATGTCGGCCTTGAGCGCGCCCAGCACGCGCAGGTAGTCGATGCCGTGGTGCGAGTAGAAGCGCTTGTCCTCCACCGCGATGAACGCCTGCCGCACGTGCAGGGGCATCTCGGCGAGCGGGACGACCGTGCGCCGCTCGATGCCCAGCTCGGTGATCAGCCGGCCGTCGGCCGCGAACACCTTGGACGTCTGCTGCGGCCCCTGGGACCCGATGATGCGGGAAATGCTGGGGCAGCGCTCGGCGGCGCAGACCCGGGTCCACGACCCGTAGCCGAGGCCCCCGGTGAACAGGCAGGCGAGGGCGGCGCCCGTCGCGACCTGCTTGCGGTGGTGCGGCTGCCGCCACCAGCTCCGCAGCAGCGACAGGCCGAAGGGAGCGGCAGGCGCGGACGGGCGGAGGGCGGCGGAGGACGGAGCGGGGGGGCGGATCGGCGCGGCCATCTTGGCTACAACCTAGTCAGGGCGCTCTGCGCTTGCCAGCGCTTGCCAGTATACGGGGCGCTTCGTACGATTCGCGGCCATGGCCGACCTCCTCACCGAACTCGAGTGGCGCGGCTTCGTGCAAGAGGCGACGCCGGGCCTGGATGCCCACCTCGCGCGCGGACCGGTGACGGCGTATTGCGGGTTCGATCCGACCGCGTCCAGTCTCCAGGTGGGCAACCTGATGCCGTTGATGCTGCTCGCGAACCTGCAGCGGCACGGCCACCGGCCGATCGTGTTGATGGGCGGCGGCACCGGCATGATCGGCGACCCCTCCGGCAAGGACCGGGAACGTCCGCTGCTCTCGAAAGACGAGATCAAGGAAAACGTGCGACGCCAGCGGGACCAGGTGGCGCGGTTTCTGGAGTTCGGCGCAGGCCCGACGGCGGCGTTGCTGCTGGACAACGCCAAATGGCTGGTCGAGCAGCGGTTGATCGATTTCCTGCGGGACGTCGGCAAACATTTCACCATCAACGTGATGCTCCAGAAGGAATCCGTTCAGGCGCGCATGCAGGCCGGGCTGTCCTACACCGAGTTCAGCTACATGTTGCTCCAGGCATACGACTTCCTGCACCTCTATCGCGAGCGGCAGTGCACGCTTCAGGTGGCGGGGAGCGATCAGTGGGGGAATATCACCGCGGGCGTCGAGCTGATCCGACGGGTGGAGAACGCCGAGGTGCACGGTCTCGTCGCGCCGCTCGTGACGCGGGCGTCGGGCCAGAAATTCGGCAAGACCGAGAGCGGTGCGATCTACCTCGATCCGGCGCTCACGTCACCGTACAAGTTTTACCAGTTCTGGATCAACGTGGACGACCGCGACGTGGCCGCGTACCTCAGGCTGTTCACCCTGAAGCCGCGCGCGGAGATCGACGACCTGCTCGCCCGCCACGCGAAACAGCCGGCGGCGCGCGAGGCGCAGGTCGCGCTGGCGCAGGACGTGACGATCCGGGCGCACGGCCCCGACGCCGCAGCGAGCGCGGCGGCGGCAGCGGGGATCCTGTTCGGCGACTTCGACCCGCGGCGCGCCGACGCGCGCACCGTGGCCATCCTGGCGCAGGAGATCCCCACGACCGCGGTCGCACGGAACGAGCTGACGCTCGTGGACGCCGTGGTGCGGGCGGGCCTCGCCAAGTCGAAGAGCGAAGCCCGCCGCGCCATCGAGCAGGGCGGTATCTACGTCAACCAACAGCGCGCGCAGGACGCCGAGCGCACGATCGGCGACGGCGACTGGATCGCGGGCGCCAGCCTCCTCCTCCGCAAAGGCAAGAAGGACTACGCGCTGCTCAAGGCCGAGTGATGGATCGACGCATCCGGCTGCTGCTCGAGATGTTCGACCAGGCCTATGCGAGCCCGGCGTGGCACGGCACGCCGCTCTCGGGAACGCTGCGCGGAGTCACGGCGCGTGAGGCGCTGTGGCGCCCGCGGCCCGGCCGGCACAACATCTGGGAGCTGGTCCTGCACACGGCGTACTGGAAGTGCCAGGTCCGCCGACGCCTGCTGCGCGATCCGGACATCCACTTTCCCCGGGCCGGGGCCAATTGGCCGGCGCTCTCGCCGCGGCCTGACGACGCCGCCTGGAAGCGCGATCGGGCGCTCCTGGCGGAGCAGCACGCGCTGCTGCGCCGCGCGATCGTGCGGGTCGAGCCCGCGCAGCTCGGCCGCCGCGCCTGGCGCTCGCGGTGGACCAACGCCCAAAACATCTACGGCATCGCGTCGCACGATCTGTATCATGCAGGGCAGGTTCAGTTGATCAAGCGACTCATGAAATAGAAGGCGTTGTACGACGCTACGACGCTACGTTTTGTGCGTACAACGTGGCGTCGTACAATCTAGAACGGATCCGTCATGTTCATCGGCCACTACGCTCTCGGCTTCGCGGCGAAACGCCTGGCGCCCCGCACGTCGCTCGGCACGCTGTTCGCCGCGCCGACCCTCGCCGATCTGCTGTGGCCGGTGTTCCTCCTGCTCGGGTGGGAGCAGGCGCGCGTCGTTCCGGGGCCCAATCCGTTCCTCAACTTGTGGCTCGACAACATTCCCATCTCGCACAGCCTCCTGACTCTGATCGGGTGGGGCGTGCTGTTCGGCTATCTGTACCGGACGCGCACCGGGTACGCGCGTGGCGCGCTCGTCGTGGGGCTGCTCGTCGTGAGCCACTGGGTGCTCGACGTCGTCACCCACCGCCCCGACATGCCGCTCTACCCGAGCAGTGTGAAGGTCGGGCTCGGTCTGTGGAACTCGGTGGCCGGCACGCTGATCGTCGAAGGGCTGCTGTTCATCACCGGCATGGTGATCTACATGCGGACCACCCGCCCGCGGGACGGCATTGGGCGCTGGGGCTTCTGGGCGTTCATCGTCGTACTGGTGGGGTCCTACGTGAGCACGCTGTTCGCGCCACCGCCGACGAACATGACCGCGGTCGCCGTCTTCGGGATCGTGTTCGGGTGGCTGTTCGTGCTGGTCGGCTGGTGGGTTGATAAACATCGAGAGGCGTTATAGGACGCTACGACGGTGCGTTGTACGTATGACGTAACGACGTAACGTCGTACAACACACATCACGTCGCGTCGTCGAGCACCTCGACGACCTTTTCCATCTCCTCGACCGTGTTATAGACATGCGGCGATAGCCGGATCGCGCCCTCGCGCAGGCTGCACACGATGCGGGCGCGCTTCACCGCATGGAACGCCTCGGCGGCCTTGGGCGGGGCCACGCACAGGATCGCCGAGCGGTGGCGTTCCTCGAGCGGCGACACGATCCGCACCCCGTTCTCCTGCGCCCATTTCACGACCGGCTCGTGCGCCGCGCGCGTCACCTCGGCGATGTCGCGGATCCCGATCTCCAGCAGCAGCCCGAGCGACTCGGTCATCCCGAAGAAATCCTGGAACGGCAGGGTGACCATTTCGAAGCGGCGCGCGTCGGCGCGGAAGGTGGGGTTGTACTCGGTGAGGCGGGAGAAGTCGTCGGTCCCTTCGAACGCCATCCAACCGGTGATGGCGGGCTCGAGCGAGGCGATCAGCTCCTTGCGCACGTATACGAACCCCGAGCCCCACGGCGAGAGCAGCCACTTCTGGCCGCCGCAGGCGAGGATGTCCACCGGCGTCTCGCGCAGGTCGAGGACCGAGTTCCCCACGCCCTGGATGCCGTCCACCACCAGATACGTCCCGTTGGCGCGGCAGGCCGCGCCCAGCTTTTTCAGGTCGGCGCGGTAGCCGTTCGAGAACTGCACGAACGACACGGCGAGCACCCGCACGCGGGGATCGCGCAGGCGCTCGAGCAGGTGCTCTTCGTCGGGCCAGCCCTCCGGCCCGCACCGCGCCATCTCCACGGTGATGCCCCGTTTCTTGAGCAGCAGCCACGGATAGACGTTGGCCGGGAACTCCTTGTCGGACAGCAGCACGATCTCGCCGGGCTGGAGGGGAAGCGCGCGGGCGGCGAGGTGCAGGCCGAAGCTCGTGTTGGTGGCGAGGGCGATCTCCGACGGGTCGGCGTTGAGGAGCTGGGCCAGGCCGAGCCGCGCCGCGGCGAGCCCCGCGAACAGCTCGCGATCGGGGAGCAGGTGCGGCGCCGTACGCTTGGCGGTGAACTGATCGAGGGCCCGGCGGGTGCGCTCGGGGATGGGGCCGATGCTGGCGTTGTTCAGGTAGACGGTGTCGGCGGTCCAGGGGAACTCGGCCGCGCGCAGCGCGCGGAAGCTCTCGCGCAGGGCGCGCACGCGCGTCGGATGATACGCGATGTCGGTCATGCGGCGCGACCCCGGACGTCCAGCGCGTCGCGCAAGCCGTCCCCCAAGAGATTGAGGCCCAGCACCGCGACGCCGATCGCGAGTCCGGGAACGAGCGACACCCACGGCGCGACGCGGAGCAGGTCGCGCCCTTCGGCCACCATCGCGCCCCACGACGGCGTGGGCGGCTGGGCGCCCAGCCCGATGAACGACAGTGCCGCCTCGGCCATGATCGCCCCGCCGATGCCCAGGGTGGCGGCGACGATGACGGGGGCGACGACGTTGGGCAGGAGGTGGTGCGCGATGATGCGCAGGTCCGACGCGCCCAGGGCGCGCACCGCCTGCACGTACTCGAGGCCGCGCACCACGAGCACCTGCCCCCGCACCAGCCGCGCCATCCCGGCCCAACCCACGAGGCCGATCACCACGAACACGACGGGGAGCGACGGTTTGACGGCCGCCGCGATCGCGATCAGCAGCAGCAGCGAGGGAAAGGCGAGCGTCACGTCGGCGGCGCGCATCACCAGGCCGTCCACCCAGCGCCCGTAGTAGCCCGCGACGAGACCGAGCGTCACGCCCAGGGCCAGCGCGATCCCCTGGCTGATGAGACCCACCGCCAGCGAGAGACGCGCGCCGTACAACACGCGCGACAAGACGTCCCGGCCCTGCGCGTCGCTGCCGAGGAGAAAGGCGCGCGAGGGCGTCACGAGGCTCGCCGCGAGGTCGCCCCGGAACGGATCGCCCGGCGCGAGCCACGGCGCGGCGACGGCCGCGATCGCCAGCACGGCGACGATCGCGAGCCCGGAGCGGGCCCAGCGATCATGTGCGAGTCGGGTCCAGACGAGTGGCGCCGGCATGGGGGACCCGACTACGTTACTCGGACGTTCACCCTCCGGGCAAGCGGACACACGACGTGAAGCGGGACACACCATTCACCCTGGTGCTGGGCGGCGGCGGCATGAAGGGCCTCGCCCACATCGGGGTACTCCAGGCGCTCCTCGAGCGCGGCCTCCGGCCCACGCGCATCGTCGGCTCGAGCGTCGGCGCGCTGGTGGGCGCGGCGTGGGCCGGCGGCATGGGCCTCGCCCGGCTGCGCGAGATCGCCCTGTCCTTGAAGCGCAAGGACGTGTTCGCCGTGGCGCACGCCGACATGGCGTTCAAGCGGATGCACTCCCCCGCCCTGTTTCGCCGCGAGCCGCTCGAGCAGCTGATCCAGCGGCTCGTGGGCGAGGCCACGTTCGCGCAGCTCGACCCGCCCGTCGTGGTCAGCACGGTGGACATCAACTCCGGGATGCAGGTCTTCTGGGGCCTTCCCGGCCTCGACGACATCCGGGTCGCGGACGCCGTGTTCGCCTCGTGCGCGCTCCCGGGCTACCTGCCGCCGCACGAGATCGCCGGGCGCTTCTACGTGGACGGGGCGGTCGTGGCCAACCTGCCGTTCCCCGCCGCGCGCGCCCTGGGGGGCGAGCTGATTCTCGCGGTGGACGTGTCCGCCTCGAGCGCGTTCCGCGCCGACACGCAGGACGAGGGCTTCGCCGGGGTGTTCGCACGCGCCACCGAGATCCTGATGGAGTCGCTGCTCGAGATGCGGTTCAAGACGTGGACCACGCCGCCCATCTACTACGTCCACCCCCGCGTCGAGCACGTCTCGCTGTTTTCGTTCGACCACCTGCGCGAGGTGGTGGAGGAGGGGTACCGCTCCACGATCGCGGCGCTCGACCGCCCCGAAGAGTGGCCCGCGCCGGGAGAAGAAGGAGTATTCCCGAAGCGCCGCGTGGTGGTGCGGGTGGAGCGCGACCGGTGCATCGGCTGCGGGGCATGCCTGGTCCACGCACCGCAGGGGATGTTCGTACTGGACGCCGAGCGCAAGGCGGTGGTGACGCAGGCGGAGCAGGACTGGTCGCCGGTCGACGGCGGATTCATCCGCCACTGCCCGACCTACGCGATCACCGCGCGGCCGACGGCGCAGGCGAGCGAAACGCTGCGTCGATCCGGATGAGGTCGGCGGCCACCCGATCCCAATTGTAGTACGTCTCCACGGCGCGGCGGCCGGCTGCACCGAGCCGCTGCCGCAGGCCGGCGTCGGCGAGGAGGGTGTTGATCCCGGCGGCGACCGCGTGCGGGTCGTCTGGGTCCACCAGGATCCCCGTCTCCCCCTCCCGCACCGCGTCGGGCACGCCCCCGGAGCGGCCGCCCACCACCGCCAGCCCGCAGGCCGACGCTTCGACGAGCGAGATCCCGAATCCTTCGACCAGCAGCTCGTGGCGCCGCGAGGCGCCGACGTAGAGATCCGCCGCGTTGTATACGGCGGGCAGGTCGGCGTCCGGAATCGCGCCGAGGAAACGCACGGCATCGGCGACTCCCATCTCGCGCGCCAGCCGCTCGAAGTGCGCTAGGCGGGGCCCGACGCCGGCGACGGCGTACCGCGCCGCCGGGTGCGCGGCGCGCACCGCGGGGAGCGCCTTGATCACGGTGTCGATCCCCTTGTGCCACTCGAGCCGCGCGACGGTGAGGAGCCACGGTCGCCCGCCGTCGAGTCCGTATCGCGCGCGCACCGCCCTCGCATCGACGCCCGGACGGAAATGGGTCGGTGTGGTGCCCAGCGGCACGACCTCGACCGGGACGTCGGGCCGGCCCAGGCCCTCGAGCACCGACCGCGCGAGGTCGCCGGTCCAGCGGCTGTTGGCGACGGCGACCGCCGCGTGGCCAAGCAGGCTGCCGGCGGTGCGTCGCTTGAACAGGCTGCGCCGGCTTTTCTCCGCCAGGAGGAGGAGCTCGGTTCCATGCAGGATCACGCCGTACGGAAGGCCGCGCCGGGCGCGGAGCCAGCGGGCGGGGTAGCCGGCCGGCTTGAGCTCGCCGCACCACACGAATCCCGGCCGCGACGCGCGGGCGAGCGCGCTCGCGCGCCAGGTCCACAGCGCCAGGCCGTGCAGGGTGCGGAGCCGCGTGGCGCGGATCCCGACGCGATCGATTTGTTGGGGGTAGCGCCCATCCGACTCCGCGCTTCCGGCATGGGCGCCGGTCGAAACGACGAGGGAGCGCGGCGGGTAGCGCAGCGCCAGCTCGCTCATCATGCGGGCGATGCCGCCTCCGTGCGGGGGAAAGTTGAACGCTAGGAGGAGACTTGTGATTCGATGTCCCGCAGATCGCGGATGACGCGGTCCCAGTTGTAATACGTCTCGATCGCCTTGCGGCCGGCCTGGCCCAGCCGCCGGGCGAGCAGCTGGTCTTCGAGCAGGCGCTTGAGCGCGGCGACGACGGCCGCGGGATCGTCGGGGTCGACCACGAGCCCCGTTTCGCCGTCGTGCACCGCCTCGGCCAGTCCTCCCGACCGCCCCGCGATGACGGGCAGGCCGCAGGCGCTCGCTTCCGCCAGCGCGATCCCGAACCCCTCGACGCGCGTGCCGTCGGCGCGGCGCGAGACGCCCACGTACGCCGTCGCGGCGTTGAGCAGCGCGGGCAGATCCTGATCCGGCACGTTGCCGACGAACCGCACCGCGTTGGCGATGGCCAGATCCTCGGCGAGCTTCACGTACGCCGACCGTTTCTTCCCCGCTCCCACCACCAGGTAATTCACGTCCAGCCCGCCGCGGCGGCACTCCGCCACCGCCTTGAGGGCCGTGTCCACGCCTTTGTAGGTCTCGAGCCGCGCTACGGTGATGACCCAGGGATCGCCGTTCAACCGGTAGCGCGCCCGGACCTCCCGCGGGTCGAGCCCCGGCCGGAACTGCTCGGGGTCGGTGCCCAAAGGCACGAGCTTCACGTGCTCGGCGAGCGGATCGAGACCCAGCTCGCGCAGCACCTTTTGCGCCTGCTCGCGCGTCCACTGGCTGTTCGCGACCACGGACACCGCGGAGCCCAGGAGGGCCTTGGCGGTGCGGCGCGCGAAGCGGGAGTGATGGATGGCGTGCAGCTCCTTCAGGAGATCGCCGCCGTGGACGATGACCCCGTACTTCGTCCCCACGCGCTCGTGCATCCACTTCGCCGGGTAGGCGCAGGGCCGGATCGAGTCGCACCAGGCGAAGCGCGGCTTGTGCTGGCGTGCCAACGACGCCGCGCGACGGGACCAGAACAGCAGCCCGGCGAGGTTCTTCAGGGCGCGGGTGGGTATGGGGAGGCGATCGAGCGCGACGCCCGCGAACCGCACGTCGGAATCCTGGGAATCGCGGTGCTGACCGGTGGAGACGAGCAGTTCGCCGCGCGGATAGCGACGCGCGATCTCGCCCATCATCCGGGCGACGCCGGTCTGCATCGGCGGGAATTCGTCGGTCAACAGAAACGTCTTAGGCATCGACCTTCTGCTGAAGCTCCCACAGGCGGGCGTACTTGAGGAAGACGCTGAGGGCCGCGAACCCGCACAGGAGGGCGCCGTGCCATCCGTCGAGCAGACCCAGCTGCAACACGTACATGCGGAAGAAGCGGGCGGGAGGCCGCAGCACCAGATCGGTCACGCGCGCCCGGCGGCCGCGGTCGGCCAGGTCGCGCGCCGCCCACGCGGCGTAACGGTCCACCTTCTCGAGATGGTGCTCCAGATTGCGGTACGGCACGTGATCGAGCGGCGCGCGCAGCCGTCCCACGTCCGACTGCCGCTCGAGCGCCTCGTGCACGCGGCGCTCGACGAACCGGCTGGTCCGCTTGAACACGCGCACCACCCAGTCGCTGCCCCAGCCGGCGTGCGTGATCGCCCGCCCCAGATAGACGTTGCGCCGCCGGGCGGCGTACGCCTCGTGCGCCGGCGCCGCGACGACCGCCGCGATCTCGCGCGCCAGCTCCGGCGCCACGCGCTCGTCGGCGTCGAGGGCAAGCACCCACTCGTGCCGCGCGGCGGCGATCGCAGCGTTGCGCTGGGCCGCGATCGTGGCCCAATCACCGGTCAGCACCCGCGCCCCGGCCGTGCGCGCCCGCTCGGGCGTGCCGTCGATCGAGCCGCCGTCCGCCACGAGGACCTCGTCCGCCCACGCGACTCCGCGCACGCACTCGGCGATCTGGCTCGCTTCGTTGAGCGTGGGGATGACGACGGTGAGCGGCGCGGGCATTGTTCCCAATGTTAACGGGAACGTTCCCCGCCGAGCAATCGCCGCCGCTCCACCGCCTCCCGGTACACCGCCTCGGTCCGCTCCGCGGTCCGCTCCAGGGTGAAGTCCCGGCGTACCAGCTCCCGCCCCGCCCGCCCGATCCGCGCGCGGAAGGCGCCGTCGCTGAGCACGCGGTCGAGCGCCCGCGCCCACGCGGCGGGATCGAGCGGCGGCACGAGCAGGCCCGTCTCGCCCGACGTCACGAGGTCGGGGTTCCCGCCCGCCTCGGACGCAATCACCGGCAGGCCGAGGGCCATGGCCTCGAGCAGCGCCTGCGAGAGTCCCTCGATGCGCGACGGCAGAGCGGCGGCGCTGGCGAGGCGGTAGAACGCGAGCGGGCGCTCGGTGAAGGGCACGAAGGCAGCGACGTGGCGGCCGGGGAGGGCATCCCGCAACGCGGTCAGGTCGCGGTCGGGCTCGATGCCGACGAACGCCACCGCCACCGGCCGCCGGATGATCGGCAGGGCACGCAGCACGACGTCCTGATCCTTGCGCCGCGCGACCACGACGACGAGGGGGCGTCCGTCGAGCGCGCCGAGCGCGCTGCGGGCGGCCGCGAGATCGAGCTCCGACGGCTCGGCGTCCACGCGCTCGACGTCGATGCCGTTCGGCACGACGCGCAGGCGGGCGGCCGGGTGCAGCCGCCGGCGCAGCGCCCGCGCCACGGCGGCGCTGACGGCGATCGTGCGGTCGGCCGTGTGGCCCACGGCGACCAGCTCGACCGGCGATGTGAGCGGCATCGTGCGGCGCGTGACCACGAGGGGCTGCGGCAGCTGCCCACTCCAGCGCAGCCATACGAGCGCCCGGCGGTCCCGGGTCGCGTGGCTGTTGACGACGTCGACACCCCGGCGTGAGATCGCGTCCGCGAGCGCCGCGGCGAGCGGCCGCACGCGGCGAAAGTCGAGCGGCAGGTGCTCCAGCCGCGCCTCCGCGCTCAATCGGGCCAGCAGCGTCCCGGCGGGGCAGCCCACGATCACGCGGTGGCCGCGACGCGCCAGGTGCAGGCTGAGACTGAAGATGGACTGTGTGGAGCCGGCGCCCTGGCCCTGATGCGTAAGCTGCAGGATCGTGAGCGGAGGCGTCATGTCCCGAAGCTAGTTATACTGGTGCGCCCATGCACGTCGTGGTCGCATCGCACCACCGACTGCCGGTCGAGGGCTACGGCGGCACGCAGCGCGTCGTGGTTGCGTTGGTTCGCGCGCTCGCGGCGCTCGGCCACCGCGTGACGCTGCTCGCGCAGCCGGGCTCGCGGGTCGGCGAAGCCGCCAAAGTCGTCGAGGTGCCGCCGAAGGTCCTGAAGGATCCCGGCGCCGACCTGACGCCGTTCCTCCCTCCGGGCGCCGACGTCGTCCACGCGCACTTTCCTCTGAAGCAGGGACCTCCGGGACGGCCGTTCGTGCAGACGCTCCACGGCAACGTGAAGCCCGGCGTAGCCCTCCCGCCCCACACGATCTTCCTCTCCCGCGACCATGCCAAACGGCACCACAGCGCCGCGTTCGTGTACAACGGGCTCGACCCGGCCGAGTTCATCTTCCGCCGCCGCAAGGAGCAGTGGGATTTGTTCCTGGGCCGGCTGCACAGCGCCAAGGGGTACCATTGGGCGATCGAGGCGGCGAAGCGCACCGGCCGGCGCCTGATCGTGGCGGGCGGCTGGCGGCCCAGTTTCACCGGCGCGGTCAAGTACGTGGGTGAGGTGGACGGCAACCGCAAGGCGGTGCTGCTGGCGCGGGCCCGCTGTCTCTGGATGCCGGCGCTGTGGGACGAGCCCTTCGGCCTTACGACCATCGAGGCCCTGTTCTCAGGAACACCCGTGCTGGGGACACATCGGGGAGCGCTGCCCGAGATCGTGACGTCCGAGGTGGGCGCGCTGTGCGACACGCTCGACGAGATCCTCGCCGCCGCCGAGACGATCGGCATCCGCTCCCCTGACGCCTGCCGCGCTCACGCGGAGCGCTACTTCACGCACCTGGCGATGGCGGAAGAGTACGTGCGGATGTACCAGGGCATGATAGACACGGGCAAGCTTCCCGCCGGGCGCCCGACGCCTTACGCCTCCCGCCCCTAGATCACCTCGTAATTCCGGAACTCGAACACCCGCGCTCCCGTCAGCCGCTCGATCCAGTCCGAGACGTAGAACCGGAGGTGCTCGAGCTTGAAGCGGCGCGGTCCGATCACCCGGTCGGGATCGTGCACCCGCGGCGCCAGCCAGTCGCGCGCGGCGCGCGGATGGTCGCCCGCGAAGGGCCGCAGCAGCGGGATCCACTCCAGGTAGCCGCGCTTCAGCTCCTCCTCGATGCGTTTCCTCCCCCACGGGTAGATCGTCTTGGAGATCTCGAGCTTCTGCCTGATCGCCTTCGCGGGGCGGGCCCAGCCGTAGTGGAACATCTCGGCGTCGGTCACCCGGGCGCGGATCTTCCGGTAGCGCGGGCCGACGCGGAACCCCTGCGCCCCCTGGTAGGGACGGATGTCGCGGTCCCTGCCGAGTCGCACGCACCGCACCTCGCGCCGGTACCAGCGCCGGCTGGTCGCGACGGTGTCGAACCCGCCGTAGAAGTGCACGTACTTGACGAGCAACCCCTCCACGCGGTCGTCCCGGTCCCACTCGGCCACCTTCTCCTTCAGGAGACGCGCCCCGGTCTCGTGCAGCACCTCGTCGGCCTGGATGTAGATCCCCCACGCGCCCCGGCAGGCGTCCATCGCCCGCTGCGTCTCGATCGAGAGCATCAGGTTGCGCTTGGTGAAGTCCCACTCGGTGTCGAGGATGTGGATGCGCGGATCGCCGATCGACGCCACGACGTCGCGCGTCTCGTCTTCGGACTTGCCCACGTTCACGACGACTTCGTCGCATACCTCGAGGACCGACCGGATCGCCGCTACGATGGGGAAGTCGAGCTTGACGGCGTTGCGCACGATGGTGAAGCCCGACAGCATCTCAGGTCCGGAATTGCAGGTTGTAGAGGCGCCGGTAGAGCCCGTCGCCGGCGAGCAGGTCGTCGTGACTGCCACGCTCCACGATCCGCCCTTCCGCCAACACGAGGATGGTGTCGGCGTGCTGGACCGTCGCCAGGCGATGGGCGATGACGAGCACCGTCCGGTGCGCCATGAGCCGGTCGATCGCCTCCTGAACCAGGCGCTCCGATTCCGTGTCGAGGGAGCTCGTCGCCTCATCGAGGACCAAGATCGGCGGGTCGCGCAGCAGGGCCCGGGCGATGGCGATGCGCTGGCGCTGGCCGCCCGACAGCCGCGTGCCCCGCTCCCCCAGCACGGTCGCGTATCCCTCGGGGAGGCGCAGGATGAACTCGTCGGCGTTGGCGGCGCGGGCGGCGGCGCGCACCTGCTCGAGCGTGAAATCGGTGCGGCCGTAGGCGACGTTCGCCAGCACGGTGTCGTTCAAGAGCACCGTCTCCTGGGATACGATCCCCATCAGCTGGCGCAGCGAGCGCCTGGTGTAGCGCGTGATGGGGACGCCGTCCATCAGGATCTCGCCGCGTGTCGGCTCGTAGAAGCGGGGCAGGAGATCGACCAGCGTGGTCTTCCCCGCTCCCGAGGGCCCGACGATCGCGACCACCTGACCGCGGCGCACCTCGAGGTCCACGTCCCGCAGCACCGCTTCGCTCGCCTCGTATTCGAATGAGACGCCGCGGTACTCGAGGCCTTCGCGGAACACCGCCGCGGTCTCGCCGGGCCGGTCGCCCTCGGCGGCGGGAAGGTCGAGCACCTCGAACACCCGCTCGGCCGAGGCGACGGCGCCCGCCATCATGGTCGGATAGTTCGCCACCGACTTGACCGGCGACATGAGGCGCAGGCTCACGGCGAGGAAGGTGATCAGGACCGCCGGATGGAGCGTCGCGCCCACTCCCAGCGCCAGCTTCGTGCCGACGACGAGGATCAGCACGATCATGACGCCGCCGAACACCTCGCTCACGGGGCTGGTGAGGCTCGAGAACCGCTGCGCCCGCAGCACGCGCTTGCGATACCGCTCGGCGAGCCGCTGGAAACGCTCCAGCTCGAACGCCTCCGCCACGTAGGCGCGCACGAGCTTCACCGACGCGATCATCTCTCCGACGTGACTCGTGACCTCACCCCGCTCCGCCGCCAGCTCGCGCGAGCGTCGTTGCAGGCGCTTGATCATCGGCCGGATGATGAGCAGCAGCGCCGGCGCGAGCAGCAGGGCCAGGAGCGTGAGCCGCAACGACAGGCCGAACAGGATCACCACGTAGACGACGATGATGACGGCGTTCTGGAGCAGCGACGCGAGCGCCGCGCTCACCGCCGTCTTCACCTGGTCGGTGTCGCTGATGATCCGGGCCACGAGCTGGCCCCCGCGCGTGCGCTGGAAGTACGCGAGCGGGAGCGTCTGGAGGTGGCGGAACAGGCGCAGCCGCAGATCGCGCACCACGCCCTCCTGGATCGCCACGCTCCCCAGGGAGGCGAGATATCCTGTGGCGTTCTTGAGGAGCAGCGCGACCAGCAGGACGATGACGACGTTGCGGAGCGCCAGCTCCGGCGTGCCGGCGTGGATGAACGGCCCCGCGATCTTATCGAGCACCGCCTCGACGTCCGAGCCGCCCTCCCCTCCTCCCCCGCCGCCCGGCAAGGCGGTGTCGCCGAACAAGGTGCGCAGGAAGGGGATCAGCAGGACGAAGGTAAACCCATCCAGCACCGACGAGAGGACCGTGGCGGCGATGCTGGCGACGAAGAGGAGCGTGTAGGGGCGGAGCAGCGAGAGCAGCCGGGCGCCGCGCCCCATTTCAGCGACTGCCTCCGGTCTTCCCGGCGCCGCTGCGCGGGGTCAGCAGGGCGACCGGCAGGATCATCTCTTCCGGCGTGGCGCCGCCGTGCAGGAACGACCCGCGGTAGCGGGCCTGGTACTCGCGCAGCTTGGTCGGGTAGACGAAGAAGCGGTCGGCGGTGGCGAGCAACAGCCGCACGCCCAGGGCCATCCCGGGCAGCCCGAACGCCTTCAGGTCCTCCACCGTGATGGCGGCTTCCGGGTCCTCCGCCCGCAGATCCTCGCCGAACTTGTAGCGCAGGTTGGCGGTGGCGTCGCGCTTGGCGAACACCGTCGCCGGCGTCTCGCAGTGGATCGAGCCGTGGTCGGTGGTGAGCAGCACCGTCACGCCGCGCCGCTCCGCCTCCTCGAGCGCCGCGAGCACGGGCGAGCGCTCGAACCAGGTGCGCGTCAAGCCGCGCAGCGCGTCGGCGTCGCGCGCCACCTCGTACAGGATCGCGTTCTCCGACCGGCCGTGCGTCAACTGGTCGATGAAGTTGAACACCAGCGCCGTCACGCCGTCCTGGGCGAGGTGCGCCGGGAGGCGCCGCAGCAGGTCCGCCCCGTCGGCGGCGGTGAACAACTTCTCGTAGCGCACCGGCACCGGCTTGCCCACCAGCTCCTGGAGCTGCTCCATGAGCAACGCCGGCTCGTGCGCGTTGAGGCTTTCGTCGTCGGCCGGCGCACCCCACCACTCAGGGTGGCGCGCCGCGATCTCCATCGGGAACATGCCGCTGAAGATGGCGTTCCGGGAAAACGGCGTGGCGGTGGGCAGGATGCTGTAGTAGTGCGACTCCTCCACGTCGAACAGCGGGGTGATCAAGTCGCGCAGCACCTCCCACTGGTCGAGGCGCAGGCAATCGATCAGGACGAACAGCACCCGGCCGGTGCGCTTCAGCGCCGGCACGAGGAACTCGGCGCCCACATCCACCGAGAGCGGCGGCCGGTCCCCCTCCGGCTCGGCGAGCCAGCGCGGGTAATGCTTCGTGATGAACGCCGCGAAGTCCTTGCGCAGGCTCTCCTGCAGGTTGCGCAACGCCTCCGACAGTCCCGGCTCATCCGCGGCGCCGAGCCGCACCTCCCAGCGCGAAAGCTCGACCACCAGCTCGATCCACTCGCGCCACGCGAGGCCCCCCCCCCCGCCGCCGACGCGGCGCCCCTCGAGCTCGCGGAACCGCGTGACGAAGTCGCGCGCCAACCGCTGCTGGCGGATGCGGTCGCCTTCGAGCAGCCGGGTCACCACCGACAGGATCTGGCGCGAGTGGACCGGCTTCACGAGGTAGTCGTCCACCTTGATGCCGATCGCCTCGCGCAACAGCCCGTCGTCCTCGCTCTGGGTGACCATCACGACCGGCATGGCGGGATCGATGGCGCGGATTTCGGGGATGAGGTCGAGCCCGCGGCGGCCGGGCATCTGCTCGTCGAGCAGCACGACGCTGTACGGCTGGCGCCGCAGCAGGGCGAGCGCATCGTCCCCGTGGGCCGCCTGCTCGACCGCGAAGCCCTGCCCCTCGAGGAACTTGCGGTGCGCCGCGAGGCCCTCGACTTCGTCGTCGACCCAGAGAATGCTCTTCGGACGGGGCATACTGCGGCAAAAGCTAGTACATTGGCCGCGTGTTGCGCATCCTCCTCGTGCGTTTCAGCTCGATCGGCGACATCCTCCTGACCACCCCGCTCGTCCGGGCGCTGAAGCGCCGCCACGAGGATGCCCAAGTCATCTACGTCACGAAGCGGGCCATGGCGCCCCTCGTGGCCGACAACCCGCACCTGGCCGAAGTCGTCGCGCTCGAGCCCGACGAGCCGATCGCGCACCTGGCGCGCCGCCTCCGCGCCCTCCACCCGACGCACGGGCTCGACCTGCACGGCAGCCTGCGCAGCGCGGCGCTGCGGCTGCTGGTGCGGTGCCGCTGGTCGGGGTACGCGAAGCGCAAGCTAGCCCGCTCGGTCCTCATCAACACGAAGCTCGACCTGTACCGCGGCCGGGTGCCGGTGGCGGAGCGCTACTTCGAGGCGGCGCGGCGGCTCGACGTGCGGCCCGACGGCGCCCCCCCGGAGTTTTTCCTGGGCGCGGCGGCGCGGGAGCGCGTCGCCCGGTGGCTCGCGGAACGGGGGCTCGATACGGGGCCGCTCGCCGCGCTGGCGCCCGGCGCGGCGCACGCCACCAAGCGCTGGCCGGTCACGCATTGGCAGGCGCTCGCCGAGCGGCTCCGCGCCGCCGGCTTCCGCGTCGTGGCGCTGGGAGGGCCCGAGGACCGCGGCGCGGCCCGCCAGCTGGGCCCGCCCGTCGAGAGCGCCGCGGGGGAGTTCACGTTGCAGGAGACCGGCGCCTGCCTCGCGCGCGCGCGGGTGCTCGTCTCGGGCGACACGGGGGTGATGCACATGGCGACGGGCGTCGGCACGCCTGTGGTCGCGTTGTTCGGGCCCACCGTCGAGGCGTTCGGGTTCTTTCCCTACCGGGCGCGCACCGCCGTGCTGCAGCAGGACCTCGCCTGCCGCCCGTGTTCGGCGTCGGGGACGGCGCGCTGTCCGCTGGGGCACCACCGCTGCCTCGTAGACCTGCTCCCCGACGCGGTCGCCGCCGCCGTGGAGCGGCTCGTCGCATGATCCAGACGACCACGCCCGCCGAGGAGCGCCTCGTGGCGCTGATCGCGGAAGCGGAGCGCGGCCCAAAACGGGACGGGCTCTTCGCCCTGTGGCTGGTGGTGCGCGCCGCGGAGGCGCTGCTGCCCCCGGCGCCGGTGAGCCGCAAGAACCATCAGCGCCGCCTGCAGGCGCTCGAGACCCGGCTGGGGGGCCTCGCCCTGCCGGCGCCGCTCAAGCGCGCGCTCACCGCGGCGCGCCACCACCTCCAAGCCGCGTCGGCGCGCGCGGCGGCGATGGTGCTGAGCCAGCTCGTCGCGCCGGCCCGCGACGTGCTGGGGACGGACGCAGCGGAGGCCGTGGGCGTTGCCGCCCGCGCGGCCCGCGTACATTTATAAGCCATGCGTGCACGTCGTTTGGAGCAACGGCCGTCCCTTGAGTCCCTGGTCGAGCGGGTCGATCGCCAGCATCCCGGGGACGTGCCCGGTGATACCATTCCCACGGGATTCCCGTCCGTCGACAAGATGCTGGGCGGCGGCCTGCGCCGGCGCGACCTCGTGGCCTTGGGCGGCGATATCGGCGCCGGCAAGTCGGCGCTGGCGCTCGGGATCGCCCTGCGCGTCGCCCAGCAGGGGTTGGGCGTGGCCTTCCTGTCGGGTGAGATGGACGAGGAGCGGCTGATGGAGCGGGCCCTCGCGATCGAGGGGCGGGTGGCCGTGGACGAGCTGCGCGCGGCCAAGATGAGCGACCAGACGCGGGCCGGGATCGGCGGGGCGGCGGTGCGCCTGCGCGGCCTGCCGCTCACCGTGCTGCCGCTCGCGGCCGACGACTTCGAGACGGTGGTCGAGCGGCTCGATCCACTGCGCCAGCTCGGCCTGATCGTGGTGGACTACCTGCAGCTCGTCCCGCCCCCGCGCGGCACCGCCCGGGTCACCCAAGATGAGGACACGGCGCTCGTGCTGCGCCGCCTCAAGGCGCTGGCCCTGGAGCGGCAGGTGGCGCTGCTCGTCGTCGCCCAGCTGCCGCGCTTCGAGGCGCAGCGGTCGAACCCGCGCCCCACCCTCGACGACTACGGCGTGCTCGGCGCCCTCAAGCAGCACGCCGACGTCGTGCTGTCGATCTTCCGCGAAGACATGTACAACCCTGGGCGAGGAGTCGAGGGAGCGACGGAGCTGCTCGTCGCCAAGAACCGCAACGGCCCGACGGGGTTCGTGGACCTGTACTTCTACCGGCGCTGGATGCGGTTCGAGGACATGCTGGATCCCGACAGATAGACGTACGTTGTACGACGCTACGTTGTACGACGCTACAACGTAGCGTCGTACAACGCCTATTTGATCGTGTCCCCCGCCACCATCGCCCCCACCAGGGTATACGTCGTCCCCGCCCCGCCGGCGTTCGCCCGCAACGTGAGCCACAACGGCCGCTTGCCCTTCTCGGCGTACATCGTCACGGCGCCGGCCCGGTCGACCTGATCGGTCTTCAGTTCCCAACCGTTGGCGGGGAGGTTGGTCCGGTACCACTGCGCGACGTCGGTCATCGCGACCGGCGTCGAAAGCACTACCTCGGCGGCTTCCTCTCCCGCCGCTACGCTGACGAGGCTCGACTGCGGAAAAGCGAGCACGCCCCGCAGTGCGCGAGCGGCGAAGGTGCGCTCTGGCTGGCTGTCGGCGCGGCGCTCGCAGCCGGCGACGAGGAGCGGCAGGACGAGCAACAAGGGAGCAGCGCGGGACATGGGCGGGAATGCTACCTGTGGCGCGGTCGCGCGGTCAAGTTGTAAGTTGATGGCATGGCGGGGCATAGTAAATGGAAGCAGATCAAGCGGAAGAAGGCCGTCACCGATCAGAAGCGCGGCGCCGCCTTCACGAAGGTCATCCGCGAGATCACGATCGCCGCAAAGCAGGGTGGCGGCGACCCCGCCGGCAACCCCCGACTCCGCACCGCCATCGACGCCGCCAAAGCCGAGAACATGCCGTGGGACAACATCGAGCGCGCCATCAAGAAAGGGACCGGCGAGCTCGAGGGAGTCACGTACGAGGAAGTGCTGTACGAGGGGTACGGGCCGGGCGGCGCGGCGATCCTCATCCAGGCGACCACCGATAACGCCAACCGCACCGTCGCCGAGATCCGGCATCTGTTCACGCGCCACGGGGGCAACCTCGGCGCCGCGAATTCGGTGGCGTGGATGTTCGACCGCAGAGGGCAGATCGTGGTGGACGCCAAAGCCGACGAAGACGTGACCATGGAAGCGGCGCTCGACGCCGGCGCCGAGGACATGAACCGCGAGGGCGACGCCTTCGTGATCACCACGCCGCCGAACCAGCTCCACGCCGTGCACGAAGCGCTGCGGGCCAAGCGGCTTCCCGTGCAGAGCGCCGAGATCGCCATGATCCCGAAGAGCACCGTGAAGGTCGAAGGGGGCGACGCCAAGCGGCTGCTGCAGCTGATCGAGGGACTCGAGGAGATGGACGACGTCGCCAAGGTGTTCTCGAACTTCGACATCGACGCCGAGGCGATGGCCGCGGTGACGGGGTGACGTGAGGGTCCTGGGCGTCGACCCGGGCAGCTACGTCTGGGGGTACGGCGTAGTAGAAACAGGCAACGGTGCCCCCAGGTTTGGCGAGCTCATCGAGTGCGGCGTCGTATCGTTCAGCAGGCGCAGCCCTCTCCCCGAGCGTCTCGCGGAGCTGCACGAGGCCATCGGCAACCTGATCGAGCGACATCGCCCCACCGCCCTCGCACTCGAGAGCGCTTTCTATCATAAGAACGTCCGGACGACGCTTGTCCTTGGGCACGCCCGTGGGGTGGTGCTCCTCGCCGCCCAGCAGGCCGGACTCGTGATCGCGGAATACGCGCCCGCGACCGTGAAAAAGACGGTCATCGGTAAGGGCGGTGCCAAGAAGGGGCAGGTGGCGGCAATGGTCGCACGGCTATTGCGGCTCGCGCAGGCCCCCCAACCCGACGATGCGGCCGATGGGGTGGCAGTCGCATTGACGCACATCATCCGCTCGTGATCGCCCACCTGCGCGGCCGCCTGACCGCCAAATCCGCCGACCGCGTGGTCGTGGAGACCGCGGGCGGGGTAGGCTACGAGGTCGTCGTGCCCCTGGGCGTGATGGAGCGGCTGCCGGCACCGGGAGCGGAGGTCACGCTCAACACCGAGCTGGTGGTGCGCGAGGACGGGTGGTCGTTATACGGGTTTCTTGACGAATCTGAACGACGGTTTTTTCAACGCTTGACGACCGTATCGGGCGTTGGGCCGAAACTCGCTGTTGCCGTGATGTCGGCGCTCGGCGTCGAGCGCGGCGCCCGCGCGGTGAAGGAGAAGAACATCGGCCTCCTGTCGTCGGTGAGCGGGATCGGCAAGAAGACGGCCGAGCGGCTCGCGCTTGAACTGGGCGACAAGGTGGACGAGTTTGTGGAGGGCGCGCCCGCCGCGCCGCTCGCGACGGGCGCAGAGGCCGCCTTGAAGGCGCTCGAGCGGCTCGGGTACGGCGCGGCCGAAGCCGACCGGGCCCTGCGTCAGGCGCTCACGGGCAACGGCGGCCTCGCCGGCGAGACCGAGACCCTCGTGCGCCGCGCCCTGCAGATTCTCACGACGACGTGAGCACCGAAAGGACGGGCACGATCACCGCCGAATGGATTTGCACCCGGTGCGGCTCGACCAACCGCCGGCTCGTGCCGGCGACGGCGACGCGCGCCGACGACGCGTGCGTGACGTGCCACGCCAGGCACGAGATCGAGGCCGACTCCCGGCCGGTGCGGTGGCGGGCGCGGCCTCAAACCAGGTGATCTCTCGGGAGAGGCGTTTGGACTCGCGAAATCCCCAGGCTGAAGCCTGGGCTCGGCACGGCGCTGTCCTTAAGGACAGGGATTGGCCGAGCCCACCCTTTAGGGTGGGATAGATGGCCCGTAGCGAGATCACCACGCCTCAAGCGTTGCCCGACGAGCGCCTCACCGACGCTGCCCTGCGGCCGTCGCGCCTCGACGAGTTCGTCGGCCAGGCAAAGGTCAAGGAATCGCTCCAGATCGCGATCGACGCGGCGAAGCAGCGCAAGGAGCCCCTCGACCATGCCCTGTTCTTCGGGCCGCCGGGCCTCGGCAAGACGACGCTGGCCCTGCTGATGGCCAAGGAGCTGGGCGTCGAGATCCGCACGACGTCCGGCCCCGTGCTCGAGCGGCCGGGGGACCTCGTGGGGATGCTGACGTCGCTCAAGGCGGGCGACATCCTGTTCATCGACGAGGTGCACCGCCTGCGGCCCGCGCTCGAGGAGTTTCTCTATCCCGCCATGGAGGAATTCCGCGTGGACGTGCGCATCGCGGACGGGCCGCACGCCCAGACGATCCCGATGCCCCTCGAGCGGTTCACGCTGATCGGCGCGACCACGCGCTTCGGCCTGCTCACCCCTCCCATGCGCGCGCGCTTCGGCCTGGTCGAGCGACTGCACTATTATCCGCCCGACGATCTCGTCCAGATCATCACCCGCTCGGCGGGGATCCTGGGCGTTCCGGCCGACGCGGCGGGGGTCGCCGAGATCGCGCGCCGCAGCCGCGGCACGCCGCGCGTCGCCAACCGTCTGCTGAAGCGCGTGCGCGACTACGCTCAGGTGCGCGCCGCGGGCAAGATCACCGGGGCCGTCGCCGGCGAGGCGCTGAAACGGCTCGACGTGGACGAGTTCGGCCTCGACGACATGGACGCGCGGATTCTCAAGACGATCATCGAGATGTTCGAGGGCGGCCCGGTGGGCGTCCAAACGGTCGCGGCCGCCGTGGGCGAAGACCCGGGAACGCTGGAGGAAGTGTACGAGCCATTCCTGATGCAGCAGGGGTTCCTCGCCCGCACGCCGCGCGGCCGCTGCGCGACGGCCGCGGCGTACCGCCATTTCGGATTCGTGCCGCCGAAGGCCGTTGAGCAACCGAATATCTTCGACGGCTAGTGCGGGGTGCGGGGTGCGCAGGGCGGCGGAGTCGACGCCCACCGTTCTACGCGGCACCCCGCACTTCGCACCCCGCACAGTCATGCACCGCCCTTCCGACTTCGATTACGATCTTCCCCCGCGGCTGATCGCCCAACACCCCCTCCCCGACCGCGCCGCGAGCCGGCTGCTCGTCCTCGAGCGGGGCACGGGCGCGATCCGCCATCTTCACTTTCGCGACGTGGTCGATCTCGTCCCCGCCGGCGCGGTATTGATCCTCAACACCTCGCGCGTCATCCCGGCGCGGCTGCACGGGAAGCGGGACACGCCCAGCCGCGCGACGGGCGCCGCGACCCAGATCCTGCTCGTTCGCCAGCTGGCCGACGGCACGTGGCTGGCCATGGGCCACCCCGGGGGCAAGCTCAAGCCGGGCCGCCGGGTGAGCTTCGGTCCGGACAGCGCCGTCGAGATCGTCGAGCAGCTGGGCGGCGGCCTGCGCCGCCTGCGGTTTATCGGCCGACTTGACGGTCGGGCCACGCTGGCGAAGTACGGCGAGGTCCCGCTGCCACCGTACATCCGCCGCCCGCCGACCCCCGCCGACCGCGAGCGCTACCAGACGGTGTACGCCGAGCACGATGGCAGCGTGGCGGCGCCGACCGCCGGGCTGCACTTCACGCCGGAGCTGCTCGACCGCCTGCGCGCCAAGGGCGTCACGATCGCGCCGCTCGATTTGCACGTGGGGCCCGGGACGTTCAGGCCCGTCGAGGCCGAGGAGATCGGCACCCACACCATGCAGCCGGAGGTCTACGAGATCCCGGCCCGAACTGCGGAGATGATCAACGAGGCGCGGTCCGTGGGGCGTGGCGTCTGGTGCGTGGGGACGACCGTCGTGCGGGCGCTGGAGTCGGCAGTGGACGCTGCGGGGCTGGTCCGAGCGGGTGCGGCAGAAACGAACCTGTTCATTTATCCGCCGTACCAGTTCAAGGTGGCGGACCGCCTGCTCACCAACTTCCATCTTCCACGCTCAACCCTACTGATGCTGGTATGCGCCTTGGGCGGCTACGAGGCGGTGATGGACGCGTATCGGGAGGCGGTGAAGGAGGGGTACCGGTTCTACAGCTACGGGGATGCGATGGCGGTGGTGTGACGCGCCACCGGGGGGGGGGCTCAGATCGGCCTGAACAGCTCGGCCAGCTCGAGCGCGAACGAAGACCCGGAGCCCGCGGGATGCCACACGAGCCGCTCCCGCTCGATCGCGGGAAACCGATCCTGGGGCCGCCACACCTCTGCCAACCGAGCCTCGCCGTCCACGATCCAGTAGAGCGGGACGCCCTGCTCCTGATACAGCCGTCGCTTCGTGAAGCGATCATACCGGACCGACGACGGGCTCAGGATCTCAACGGCGAGCAGGAGATTGCGAATCTGCGCCCAGTCGAGGGTTCGGACCTGGTCGAGTGGAGCCACGAACACGTCCGGCTCCACCAGGACGTCGTCCAGGCCCCATGAGATGTCGGAGCGCGAGGCGAAGACGTGGCCGACCGGTTCGCCTCGAAGGTAGCCGTCCAACGCGACGCCCAACCGCTGTGCAAGCAGTTGGTGCCACACACGAGGCGCCGGCGTCACCAGCAATTCCCCGTGCACCACCTCGTACTTGTTCCCGTCGTCCGGCATCTGCCGAACCATGTCGGTGGTGTAATACGTCGGGGCAGCCATGCCCATACGATGGACTCCTCGGCGCGCGTGAGGCAAGGGTGCGGCACGCGCGAAGATGGGCCGGGCGGCTGCTGGCGACGTCATCGTTTCGTTGCGGGAGGGGGCTGAAAGACGCGGGCGACCGCGACGGGGGCCTACCGCCCCGCGCCGGCAATCCGATCGGCGACATCCAGCGCTTTGAGCACCCCCGAGCGGATGGCCGCGCCGGCGTCCGCCAGCATCCTCGCGTTCACCTTCTTCTGGAACTCCCGAAAGCGGGCTCTCCCGTCGGGATCCTTGATCGCCAGTGGCGAGGCACTTCGCGCAGATGCCGTCGGGAAACGGCCACGGCGCGCCAAACCGCTGCTCCATGCGGGCGCGGGCTTCAGGGGACGGCGAGCCGACGGCCTCTCGCTCGTGACAGCGGGTGCAGAGCATGACTAGCATTATGCGCGTGATGACACACTGGTTTCAATGTCCGCAACTTGGCGATGTGGGAGTGATCGCGTGATCCGGCGGATATCGCCGCCGATCCGTGCGTTGAAGCGCCGGCTCGGCGACGGCGGGCGTCCTCAAGGACGCAGTGGCATTGCCCTTCAGGGCGCGCGGTTTGGCCGAGCCGGCCCTTCAGGGCACGGATAGTCTCGGACGATGTTCGAATTCCACATCCACGCCACATCCGGCCCCGCCCGCACCGGCACTCTCACCCTGCCCCACGGCACGGTCGAGACGCCCGTCTTCATGCCCGTCGGCACGCAGGGGACGGTGCGCGCGCTGTCGCCCGGCGACTTGAAAGCCGCCGGCGCGGGGATGGTGCTCGCCAACACCTATCACCTCCACGTGCGTCCCGGCGAGGACGTCGTGGCGCAGCTCGGCGGCCTCCACACGTTCATGGCCTGGGACCGCCCCCTGCTCACCGACTCCGGCGGGTTCCAGGTGTTCTCACTCGAGGGATTCCGCCGGGTGGACGACCACGGCGTCGAGTTCCAGAGCCACGTCGACGGCGGGCGCCGCATCCTCACCCCCGAGCGCGCCACCGAGATCCAGTGGACCCTCGGCGCCGACGTCGCCATGGCGTTCGATCATGTGGTGCCGGGGGGCGCGGATCTCGCCACCGCCCGGGACGCCTTGGAAAGGACGCTGAAGTGGTTGGAGCGGTGCGGCCGGAGACATACGGAACTGATGGAAGGATGGAAAGATGGAACGATGGACAGAGGAAAACATGGATCGACGGAACGATCGTTCCAACGTTCCATCGTTCCAACCTTCCCTCAGACTCTTTGGCCCATCCTCCAGGGCGGCACCCACCTCGCGCTCCGCGACGAGGGGCTGAACCGGATCCTCGAGACGGGCTCCTGGACCGGCCTCGCGATCGGCGGGCTGTCCGTCGGCGAGCCCAAGACCACGATGTACCAGGTGCTGGAGGCGCTGGAGCCACGACTCCCGGCTCCCATTCCCCGCTATCTTATGGGCGTGGGGTTTCCCGAGGACCTCGTCGCGGCGGTGGAGCGGGGCGTGGACCTGTTCGACTGCGTCGCGCCCACGCGCAACGGGCGCAACGGCACCGCGTTCACGCCCGACGGCCCGGTGAACATCCGCAACGCGGCGTTTCGAACGGACGGGCGCCCGCTGGACCCGAGCTGCGACTGCGAGACCTGCACCACGTACTCGCGCGGCTACCTCCGGCACCTGTTCGCCGCCGAGGAGCTGCTGGGATTGCGGCTGCTGTCGCTGCACAACGTCCGTTACCTGATCCGGCTCGCCGAAGCGATGCGCGCGGCGATCCGGCAAGGCGCGCTGGCCGCGTGGGCCGGTGACTGGCGCCGCCGCTACACTCAACCGGGAATCCCATGACCGTGCTTGCCTCGCTGTTCGCTCCCTCCGGCCAGGGCGGGCCGGGCCTCAGCGCCTTCGTGATCCAGATCGCGCTGTTCATCGGGATCTTCTACTTCCTCCTGATCCGGCCGCAGCGCCGCCAACAGGAGGAGCACAAGAAGCTGCTCGCCTCGCTGCAGCGCGGCGACCTGGTCGTCACGTCGAGCGGCATCGTGGGCGAGGTCGTGCACATCAAGGACGACCAGGTCACGGTCCGGAGCGGCGAAGCGAAGTTCGTGATGCTGCGGAGCGGGATCACTAGCATCACGAACCGCACCGCCGTGGAGGCGAAGCAGCAGGCGTGACGGTCCGGAAGCTCCACCTCCTCGGCTCGCCGGTCCTGCGGCAGCACGCCGCGCGTATCGCCCGCGTGGACGACGACGTGCGCCAACTGGTGGACGACCTGTTCGAGACGATGCGCGCGGCGCGCGGCGTGGGCCTCGCGGCGAATCAGGTGGGCCTGGCGCGGCGGGTGGCGGTGGTGGACGTCGGCGAGGACGACCCGCCCCCGCTCGTCCTCATCAACCCCGTGATCGTCGAGCGCGGCACCGAGGTCGCGGTGGCCGAGGAAGGCTGCTTGTCCATCCCGGAGATCTTCGGCGAGGTGGAGCGGGCGGCGCGGGTCGTCGTGGAAGCGCTCGATCGCGACGGCACGCCCTACCGCGCCGAAGCCCACGGCTACAAGGCGCGGGCGATCCAGCACGAGATCGACCACCTGGACGGCATCCTGTTCCTCGACCACCTGAGCGCGGTCAAACGCGGCCTGCTGCTAGCCAAATGGAAGAAGGCCCGGAAGGGCAAGAAGGGGTACCTGAAGGAGGTCACGCCCGAGCCGGCGGGCGAGCTGTAGGTGCGCGTCGTCTTCTTCGGCACCCCCGAGTTCGCGGTTCCATCGCTCCGCGCCCTGGTGGGCGAGGGGTTCGACGTCGTCGCCGTGGTCACCCAGCCCGACAAACCGCAGGGACGCTCCCGCTCCCGGCTCGTTCCCCCGCCCGTGAAAATCGCGGCCGATGCCGAAGAGCTGCTAGTGCTCCAGCCCGACAAGCCCACCGACCGTGGATTCGTCGCCCGCCTGCAGGGGCTCGAGCCCCGCCCCGACATCGGGGTCGTCGTCGCCTACGGCCACATCCTGAAGCCCGAGGTGCTGGCGCTGCCGGCCCGTGGCATGGTCAACGTGCATCCCTCGCTCTTGCCCGAGCTGCGCGGCGCCGCGCCGGTCGAGTGGGCGATCATCCGTGGGCTCGAAGAGACCGGCGTGACGATCATGCAGATGACCGCCGGCATGGACAGCGGCCCGATCCTGCATCAGATCCCGCACCACGTCGATCCCGACGTCACCGGCGGCGAGTTGTCCGACCATCTCGCCGAGGTTGGTGCGCTGGCGCTGGTCGAGACCCTGACGCTGGTCGAGGAAGATGCGCTTCGACCCGTGCCCCAGGACGACAGCCGCGCCACGTACGCCCCCAAGCTGACGCGGGAGATCGCACGCATTGACTGGACCAAGGGCGCCGCGGCGATCGCGCGCCTGATTCGCGGTCTCGACCCCCGGCCCGGCGCCTGGACAGAGCTGGACGGCGCGGAGCTGAAACTGTTCAGCGCCCGCGCGACGGGCAGCCGGGGCGAGCCCGGTGAGGTGCTGACCGCTGACGGTCCCCCCGGTCCCCCCCCCCTCCCCCCCAGACTGCTGATCGCCGCGGGGGACGGTGGGGCGGTGGAGGTGGAGGAGGTGCAGCCTGCCGGCAAGGAACGGATGCACGCGGGGGAGTGGCTGCGCGGCGCCCGCCTCGCCGCGGGCCGGCGCTTCGTGTGAGGCCGCCCCTTCCCCGCCTGCACGCGATCACCGACGAGCGCATCGCCCGCCGAGCGGACCTGGACGACGTGGGCCGCGAGCTGGCCGAAACCAGCGGCGCGAATCTCGCGCTCCATGCGCGGGGACGGCAACTGAGCGGCCTCGAGCACTACGAGCTCGCGTTCCGTCTTTCCGTCCTTCCGTCGCCGTTGTTTGTGAACGATCGGTTGGACGTAGGCCTGGCCCTCCAGGCCACAGGCGTCCAGCTCGGCGGCGGCAGCTTGCCCGTCAGCGCCGCGCGCCAGCTGGAGCCGCGGTGGTGGATCGGCAAGTCGGTGCACGATTTGGCCGAGGCGGAGGCCGCACAGGCCGAAGGAGCCGACTATCTTGTGGTAGGGCCGGTGTACGCGACGGCTAGTCACCCCGACCGCTCCCCCCTCGGGCTCGAGCGGCTCCGGGAGATCGCCCGGCTCGACTTGCCGGTGATCGCCATCGGCGGCGTGAGCCCCGAGCGGGCCCGCGAGGTGAAGGCGGCAGGTGCGTACGGCGCCGCGGCCATCCGCGCGCTGTGGGACGCGGCCGAGCCCGCAGCGGCGGCTCGGGGGATGCTGGAGGCATGGCAGTGAACGACACCATTGACGTCGTCATCAACGGGGAGCGTCGGGCGATCGCGCCGGGCGCCACCCTGCTCGAGGTGCTCGCCGAGCTGGCGCTCGACCCGCGGGCGGTAGTGGTGGAGCACAACCGCCGCATCGTGCGCCGCCCGGCGCTGGGCGACGTGCGCGTCGCCCCCGGGGATGCGATCGAGCTGGTGCATTTCGTGGGAGGAGGGTGAGCCGGTGACCACCGCGGTGGATCTGGTCCGCGACGCGCCGTTGACGATCGGCGGGCGCACCTTCCAGTCGCGCCTGATGGTCGGGACCGGCAAGTACAAGGACCACGACACGATGACCCGGGCGATCGAGGCCTCGGGGGCCGAGATCGTCACGGTCGCCGTGCGCCGCGTGGACCTCGACCGCTCCAAAGAGGCGAGCGTCCTCCACTACCTCGACCCGAAGCGCTTCTTCCTGCTCGCCAACACGGCGGGGTGCTACACCGCGTCCGACGCAATCCGCTACGCGCGCCTCGCCCGCGAGGCCGGCTTCAACGACTTCGTGAAGCTCGAAGTGATCGGCGACGAGGAGACGCTGCTGCCCGACGTCCAGGGCCTGCTCGACGCGGCGGTCGTCCTCGTGAAAGAAGGCTTCCACGTACTCGCCTACACCAACGAAGACCTCGTGACGGCGCTGCGGCTCGAGGACGCGGGGTGCGCCGCCGTGATGCCGCTCGCGTCGCCGATCGGGAGCGGGCTCGGCCTCCTGAATCCGTTCAGCGTCCGGACGATCAAGCGACGGCTTCACGTGCCGGTGGTCGTCGACGCCGGAGTGGGAACCGCCTCGGACGCCTGCGTGACGATGGAGCAGGGCGTGGACGGGATCCTGATGAACACGGCGATCGCGGCGGCGCAGGACCCCGTCGCCATGGCGCACGCCATGCGGCTCGCCGTGGAGGCGGGCCGCGCGGCGTTTCTCGCGGGCCGGATGCCGCGGCGCGAGGTCGCCATGCCGTCCTCTCCGGTCGAGGGGATGCTGGATTAGGACGGCGACGGCTGCGCGGCGGGCGGCGCTCGCGATTCTCGGCGCGGTCCGCACCGGCACGCCGTTCGGCGAGGCGCGTGACCGCCACCTGGGCGGCCTCGCCGAGCGGGACCGCCGGCTGGCGTACGAGCTGTCGGCCGGCGTGCTGCGCCGCCAGGCCGAGCTCGACCGGACGCTCGACTTGACCCGCGCCGATCCCCGCCTGCACGACGTCCTCCGCCTCGGCGCCTACCAGCTCCGCTGCCTGACGCGCGTCCCTCCCCACGCCGCGGTCGCGACGAGCGTGGAGCTGGCGCGGGAGACCGCGGGCGAGGGGCCGGCGCGGTTCGTGAATCAGGCGCTCAGAAAACTGACGGGTGTCGGGTATCGGGTGTCGGGTGCCGGGTCGACGCATCCCGAGTGGTTGGTGCGACGATGGGAGGCTCGATTCGGGAAAGCGGATACCCAGCGTCTCTTGACGTGGAACGACACGAAGCCGGCGCTCACATTGCAGCCCGCTCGTTGGGATCGAGAGACGCTGGCGCGGCGGCTCCACGAGTCGGGTGTCAGGGTAACAGAAGCGCCACTCGGAGCCGGCCTGCACATCAACCCGGTACCCGGCACCCGACACCCGATACCCAGTCAGTTACCCGGCTTCAGCGAGGGTGGGTTCATCGTCCAAGACCCCGCCCACGCCCTGGTCTGCCGCTTTGCAGCGATCCCCGCGGGCGCCCGGGTGTACGACGCCTGCGCCGCCCCCGGTGGCAAGGCCGTGGCGCTCGAGGCGGCGGGGGCACGGGTGGTGGCCGGCGACGCCCGCCGCGACCGCCTGCCGCGCCTGGCGGAGACGGCGCGTCGCGCGGGAGTGGCGATTCGCTCCCTCGCGGCCGATCTTGAGGCGGCGCCGTTCGCACCGGGATGCTTCGACGCGGTGCTGGTCGATGCCCCGTGCAGCGCGACGGGGACGATGGCGCGGCACCCCGACGCGCGCTGGCGACTCGACCCCGGGGTGTTCGCCCGCGCGGCCGCGCGCCAGGCGCGGCTCGTCGCCGCGGCAGCACCGCTGGTGCGGCCCGGCGGGCTGCTCATCTACGCGACCTGCTCGCTCGAACCGGACGAGAACACCGCCGTCGTGGAGGACTTCGTGAGCCGACATCCAGAGTTCTCGCGCGCGCCCGTTGCCCCTCTCCTCCGGGGCGCGGTGCCGGCCGAGCTGCTGACGGCGGCGGGCGACTTCCAGTCGCTCCCCCAGCGGCACGGGATCGACGGCGCCTACGCGGCGCGGCTGGCGCGGCGCGCCTGATGCGGATCCGGCGCCACCTGCCGCCGTTCGACGGCCTTACGGCGGGGCTCGACCGCCGCCGCGCCGGCCGCTGGGCGCTCATCGGCCTGGGCGTGCTCCTCGCCGGCTACCTCACGGCGTACCTGCTCCTCTTCCCGGCGCCGATCTTGCCGGGGCACCAGGTGGTGCCGCGGGTGCTGGGCCTCTCCCTCGCCGAGGCCCAGGCCCAGGTGCGGGAGGCGCAGCTCGAGGCGACCGACGGCGGCAGCGAGCCCCACCCCACGGCCCCCGAAGGCACGGTGATCTGGCAGGATCCGCCCCCCGGCGTGATCGCCCCGCAAGCCCTGAAGGTGACCCTGGTGGTCAGCGCTGGGCCCCCCAAGATTCCGGTACCCGACGTCGCGAGCCTCGATGCGAGTCTCGCCCAGCGGCTCGTCGCCGCGGCGGGGCTGGCGGTCACCCAGGTGGAGTCGGTGCAGGCGGCGGCGCCGCAGGGCCTCGCGATGATGACGCGGCCTCCCGCCGGCACCGCCCTGGCGCCGGGGGCGGGACTCACCTTGGTGGTGAGCCGCGGCGCGCCCACGATCACCGTGCCCGACCTGCTCGGCATGGCGGCCGCCGACGCGCGGACGCGGCTCGAGATGGAAGGGCTGCAGCTCGGCACCATGACGCGCCGCCGCACCTCCGACGCGACGGCCGGCACGATCGTGGCGCAGCGGCCGGCGGCCGGCACGCTGGCGTCGCCCGGCACCGTCGTCGATATCGTCGTCGCCCGGAGCCCGTGACCATGACCAACGGCATCCGCATCGCCCCGAGCGTCCTCGCGGTCGACCTGACCCGGCTCGCCGAGCAGGTCGCGCAGGTGCTGGAGGGCGGCGCCGACTGGGTCCACGTGGACGTGATGGACGGGCGGTTCGTGCCCAATCTGACGTTCGGGGCGAACATGATCGCCGCGCTGCGCACGTTGACCGACAAACCGATCGACGTGCATCTGATGGTGGTCGAGCCCGAGCGGTACATCGAGCCGTTCGCCGGAGCTGGAGCGTCGGTGTTCACCTTTCACCCCGAGGCCACCGTGCACGTCCAGCGGCAGCTCGAGGCCGCGAAGCAACACGGGATGCTGGCGGGTTTGGCGCTCAACCCCGGTACGCCGCTCACCTATGCCGAGGAAGTCGTGGCCGATCTCGACCTCCTGCTCGTGATGACCGTCAATCCGGGCTTCGGCGCGCAGAATTACATCCCCGCGGCCACGGAGAAGATCCGCCGCGCCCGCGCGCTGCTCGCCGCGCACCGCTCCCAGGCGTTCCTGGAGGTCGACGGCGGGATCACGCGCCAGACGATCGCCACGGCGCATCAAGCGGGGGCCGATACGTTCGTGGCGGGGAACGCCGTGTTCGCGAGCGGCGACCCCGCCCGCGAGGTGCACGAGCTGCGCCGCCGCTGCCTGGTGACGGTGTGACGAACCGCCAGCAGTGGACCCTGATCAGCGGGATCGTGACCACGGTCGTCTTCGGCGTAGCCCTCGCGATCCGGCTGCGGCCGCAGATCGACCTGGTGGAGGTCGGCTCGCGGGCGCCGGCGTTTCACGCGACGAACCTGCGCACCGGGCGGCCGGCGACGCTCGCGGACTACCGCGGCCAGGTCATCCTCGTCAACATCTGGGCGACCTGGTGCCCGCCGTGCCGGGTCGAGATGCCGTCGATGGAGCAACTGCACAAGAAGCTCGCCGGGACGGACTTTCGCATCGTGGCGGTGAGCGTGGACAAGGAAGAAGGACCTGATAAGGTCCTGGCGTTCGCGAACGACCTGGGGCTCACCTTCGACCTGCTGCACGACCCCGCCGGCGCGATCCAGCAGGTCTACCAGACCACCGGGGTGCCGGAGAGCTTTCTGATCGACCGCGACGGCGTCATCGTGAAGAAGGTGATCGGCGCGGCGCAGTGGGACGGGCCGGTCAACGAGACCATCATCCGGCGGCTGCTCGATGCGCGCTAGCCTGATCCAGCTGATCACGCGAAACTGGCCGATCAAGGGCGCCGCCCTGTTTCTGTCGCTGATGCTGTACGTGGCGGTGCAGCTGCAGCAGCCGGTGACGACCGACTTCGAGCTGGGGCTCAACGTCGAGCTGCCGCCGGGCCGGACGCTGCAGCAGAAGCTCCCCAAGATCCGGGCCCAGATCTCGGGCAAGGGGAGCCAGATCCTGAGGCTCCGCTCGCTGCGCGGCGACGTGAGCCGGCGCATGCCCGACACCCTATCGACCCCGACTTGGACCATCCGCCTCGAGCCGAGCGAGGTCGAGGCGCAGCTGCCCAAGGGCGCGGGCGACGTGCGGGTGCTCGAGATCCGGCCGCGCGAGATCACCGTCGCCCTCGACAGCGTGGCGCGGAAGGAAGTCCGCATCGTGCCGCTGATCAAGGTCGTACCCGAATCGGGCCAGGTGCTGCACGGCGGCGTGTCGATCTCGCCGACCATCGCGCGCCTCGTAGGACCCAACAAGAATCTCGCGGCGATCGAGTCCGTCACGACCATGTCCACCGAGATCACCGGTGTGTCGGGAGCGTTCTCGCGGGCCGTCTCGATCGACACGATGCCGCTCGGCATCGTGCGCATCTCGCCGAAGCAGGTCACGGTCACCGGCGAGATGGGAATGCTGGCCGAGCGGTCGTTCGCGGGGATCCCCGTGGAGACCGGCGCGGGTGCCATCACGGGCTTCATCGTGACCCCGCCGCGCGTTTCCGTGACGGTGCGCGGCCCCGAGGAACGCGTGCAGGCGCTCACCCGCGACAGCCTGCGCGTGGTCGCCCACATCACGGGGAGCACCGCCGAAGCGGGGGGAGGCGTCGCCCGCATCACCGTGGTCGCGCCGCCGGGCATCACGGCCCGCGCCATCCCCGACTCGGTCACGCTGCGGCGCCGGACCCGCCGTGGCTGACGTCGTCCTCGGCATCGAGACGTCGTGTGATGAGACCTCGGCGGCCGTCCTGGTCTCGGGCGAGCTCGCGAGCGTGGTCATCCTGTCGCAGGACATTCACCGCGTGTTCGGCGGCGTCGTGCCCGAGCTGGCGAGCCGGGCGCACCTCGCCGCCCTGCCGGCGGTGGTGGACCGCGCGCTGGCCGAGGCCGGGCTCGCGCTGTCGGCGGTGGACGCCGTCGCGGTGACGGCCGGACCGGGCCTGGTCGGCGCGCTGCTCGTGGGCGTCGTGTACGCCAAGGCGCTCGCGTACGCGGGCGACCGTGCCCTCATCGGCGTGCACCACATGGAGGGTCACCTGTTCGCCCCGGCCGTCGAGGATCCCGACCTGGCCCCGCCGTTCGTCGCCCTGCTCGTCTCGGGCGGCCACACGTTGCTGCTCGACGTCCCCGCCTGGGGCCGCTATCGGTTGCTGGGGCAGACCCGCGACGACGCCGCGGGTGAGGCGTTCGACAAGGTCGCCACGCTGCTCGGGCTCGGGTATCCGGGGGGGCCCGCGATCGAGCGGCTGGCCCAGGAGGGCGACCCGGCGCGCTTCACCTTCCCCCGCCCGATGCTGGGTGACGGCTTCGCCTTCTCGTTCTCCGGGCTCAAGACCGCGGTGCTGCACGCCGTGCGGGCCTCGGACGACCTGGCGCGCGACCGGGCGCACCTGGCGCGCGGATTCCAGGACGCCGTGCTCGACGTGCTCGTGACGAAGCTCGAGCGCGCGGTGCGCGCGACCGGCTATCGCACGGCGGTGCTGGGCGGCGGCGTGGCGTGCAACCGGACCCTGGCGGCGCGTGCGGCGGAGCGGCTCGCGGGCCTCGCCCGCGTGGCGGTGGCGAGCCCCCGCCTGAACGCCGACAACGCGGCGATGATCGCCCGCGCCGGCTGGTACCGGCTCGGCCTGGGCGAGCGCAGCGACTGGACCCTCGACGCTCGGGCCGACCTGCCCCTCCCGGGACTCGAGGCTGCCAATCCGCAATCGGCAATCCCCAATCCGCAATCACTATGACCGTCTATCCCCTCGTCCTCCGGCTCGGCCCCGTCGAGCTCACCGGCTACGGTCTGATGATGATGATCGCGTTCCTGATGGCGGGCTGGGCGATCCAGCTCGACCTCCGGCGCCGCCAGCTGGACGAGGAATACGCCGCCGACATCGTGATCGCCGGCGTGATCGGCGGCCTGGTGGGTGCCAAGATCTGGTACGTATTGCTCACCGGCGACTGGGACGCGCTGTTGCGGCGTGGCGGATTCGTGTGGTACGGCGGGCTGATCGGCGGCGCGGCCGGTGTCCTGCTGAACGGCTGGCGCAAGCGGGTGCCGGCCCGGCTCACGATGGAGCTGTGCGCCGCGCCGCTGATGCTCGGCCATGCCCTCGGCCGCGTGGGATGCTTCCTGGTCGGCGACGACTACGGGATTCCGAGCGCGCTCCCCTGGGCGATGAAGTTCCCCCGCGGTCTGCCGCCCACGACGGTCGGGAGCCTGACCGCGCTGGGGGTCAAATTCCCCGCGACCGCCGATCCGCTGCAGGTGGTGGCGGTCCACCCCACCCAGATCTACGAGACGCTGCTGATGTTCCTGGCGTTCTGGTGGATCTGGCGGCAGCGCGACCACGGCCACGCGACCGGTTGGCTGTTCGGCTGGTACCTCGTGCTGGCGGGCCTGGAGCGCCTTCTGGTGGAGTTCCTTCGCGCCAAGGACGACCGGCTGCTCGGGCCGTTCACCGTGGCACAGGCGACGAGTGCGGTGCTGCTCGTGGCGGGGGTGATCTTGCTGCGGGCGTGGCGTGAGCCGTCAGCCGTCAGCGCTCAGCCAGCGGCCCTGGCCCCGAAGGCCGCTCCCCCGCCTCACCACTGATGGCCGACGGCTGGCGCCCGACCGGCCTCATCGTCCAAACGAGCGCCACCAGTGCCAGGAGCACGAGCAGGCCCTGCAGGACGAGCGACTCGAGCGTGGGATAAATGCCCAGCACGGGGATGCGCGGGGCCCCATCGATCAGGGTGAGCGGCACGATTCTCCCTTCCTGCAGCTCGGCGACGCCCTTCCCCGCGAATACGAACGCCATGTAGTAGAGCATCACGCCGGTGACGGCGAAGAACGGCTTCATCGCCACGCGCAGGCCGAGCTGGTTGATCGCGACGTACACCGCGACGAGCCCCACCGCGCCCGCCCCCAGCCCCCCGAGCACCGGAAGCACCGCCCCGCCCGACGAGGTGAACAGGGCCTTGTAGAACAGGATCGTCTCGAACCCTTCGCGGTACACGGCGAGGAACGCCACGGCCGTGAGCGCCAGCCCCGAGCCCGACGACAGGGCGCTTTCCATCTTGCTGCGCACGAACGCCGTCCACTTGGCCGCCTCGATCTTCGAGAGGAGCCAGTAGCTCACGTAAAACAAGACGGCGGCGGCGAGGAGCATCGTGAAGCCCTCGATGACCTCGCGCTGCCCGGGCGTGACCTGGAACAACAGCTCGACCAGCGCCCAGGTGACGAGGCTGGCGAGGACCGCGAGCCAGGCGCCGCGCCCCACGTCGCGGCGCCGGTGGGGCGCGCCGGCCTTGCTGAGGAACGTCATCAGCGCCGCGACGATGAGGATCGCCTCGAATCCTTCCCGCACCAGCAGGACGAACGACGACGCGAACAGGCTCATCGCCGACGGCCGGTCGGCCACGACGCGCTCGGCGCGCTCGAGCCCGCTCAAGAGCCGCTGCCGGATCGCCGCCAGCTCGGCGGAGTCGGCGCGCGCGACGCGCGTGCGCAGCCACGCGAACGCCCCCTCGAGGTCGCTCGCGAGCCCCGCGTTCTTCGCCCGTACCTCGGTCTCCACCTGCTCGAACGTGAGGTAGGCGTCGAACGCAATCTTGTCGGAACGCGTGACGAGGGCGGAGTCGATCTGGCGCCGCACCGCCGCGAAGGTGGCCGCCGTCGCGGAGCCGCCGTACTGCATCGTGGCGACGTAGGCCGCGACCGCCCAGCGGTCGTCCTCCGAGAGATCTTCCGCGAACTCCGGCATGGCTGTGCCGGGAACGCCGATCGCGGTCTTACGGAAGATCTCGAGCAGCGAGGTGCGCCCCATCACCGCAGGGTCGGCGAGGTTGGCCGGCGGGGGACCTTTGAGCGACTTGGCCTTCGGGCCGTCGCCCCGGCCCGTTTCGCCGTGGCAGGCGGCACACTGCTCGCGGTAGACCGCGGCGCCGCGCGCCAAGGACGGCGGCCGCGACGGGGGCGGCTCGAGCGCCCCGCCGACCGCAGCGCTGATCCGGGCGACCAGCGCGTCGGCCACCCGCTCCACGGAATCGGGCGCCGCCAGACGATCGAGCAGAGCCGCGAGGACGCGGAGCGCGCTGTCGGCCGCGGGGCGGACGGCGGCGGGCAGCCCAGGGAGGTCGAACCGGGCCTGCTGAATGAACAGCTTGGCCTCGTCCACCTCCTCGGGCGCCACGATGCGCCCGCCCTGGGGCGTCACGCCTTGGGCGTATTCCTTGGCCGAGAGGGCTGCGGCGGCGACGACGCGGCGGGAGGCAGCTAAAGAATCGGTCGCCTGCGGCGCGGTGAGGCAGGCGAAAGAGATGAGAATGGTTCTCAAGAAACTCACGACCAATACTAGAGTGAATTACTCGGGAATTCAATCCGTCGAGAGGACTGCGACCGCCACCGCCGCCTCGTGGGTGTGGGACAGCGAAAGCAGCACGCGCCGCACGCCCATCTCGCTCGCCCGGGCCGCGGCTACTCCGGTGAGCGTGACGTCGGGCCGGCCGTCGGGCGCGCGGGTGACCTCGATCTCGCGCCATCCGATCCCGCGCGCCGCGTCACTGCCCTGCAGCGCTTTGTAGACCGCTTCTTTCGCGGCGAGCCGCACCGCAACGTGTTCGGCGGGGTCGGGACGCGAGCGACAGTAGTCGGCCTCCGCGGGCGTGAGCAGGCGGTCGAACACCTGCGCGCCCTTGTCGGCGAGCATGGCCCGCGTGCGCGACACCTCGACCAGGTCCACGCCGACCCCGGCAGCGCTCATGGACCTCGCCGCGCCACGAACAGCCGGCGCCGATAGCGCCGCCCGTCCACGTCCACCACCACGATGTAAGCGCCGTTCGCCACGTGCCGCGTGCCTCCGCCGAGCGTCAGGTCCCAAACATACTCGTTGGTGGGCGCCGGCACCGTGGCCAGATGCAGTCGCTCGCCGGTGAAGGCGTACACCACGACCCGCGCCACGCCGGTGCCGGCCGGCCACGAGATCACGACCTGGTCGCCGCGCACCGGATTCTCGGAGACCTCGGCTTCGCCCGGCCCGGCGAGCAGGTCGAACGCGGGTGTGGCGTCGGTCGCGAGCCCCACCGCGTCGAGCCACCAGGCGAAGTTCTGCTCCGCGATGAATCGGACGCGAGCGCCCCGCCGCCCCGCCGCCTGCGGCAGGTCCACGCGCACCGGGTACCAGCCCGGCCCGTCGCCGGCGATCACCGCGACGTCGCTCCAACTGCTGCCGCTGTCGCCCGAGAACTGGATCCGGCCGCGTTGCGCGGGAGTGAACGTCGAGCCGCGGTGGCGCGTCCAGAGGTGCAGCCACACCGCGGTCCGGCCGCGCAGGTCGACGACGGGCGAGACGAGCGTGTCGTTCCCACCCACCGTGCTCCAGGCGAAGGCACCGGCCAACCGCACGGTGTCCCGCGTCCAGCCCGTCCAACCGGCGTCCAGCGGCTCGGCACCGGCGAGGAGAAGCAGCTCGGCGGCGACGCCCGTCCCGTCAGCCCGCAGCGCGCGCACCGTGTCGGTGCGGACGTCGGTGCGCCACACGGTGCGGATCGTGCCGCGCCGGAGCGAGTCGGTCTGGGCGCTCCGGAACGCCGGCGCGCCGGTGGCGGTGCGTAGCGTGAGCGAGAGCGGCCGCGGTGTCGCCTCGTCGAGGCTGAGCCACGCCTCGGGCCACAGCGACTCGAACCGCGGCGCCGCGGGCCGAAGCCCCGACGGCCCCTCCGCCGCGCGCAGGTCGCCCGCCGCCGCGATCAGCGCGATCGCGAACGGCAGATTGTCCCGGAACACACGCTCCACGAGCGCACTGTCGTCGGGGAAGTCGAACCCGTAATACAGGCCGTTGACGCAGCAGCCGCTCGTCAGCTCGGTCGTGAACGCGATCGTACCGTGCGCGAGATAGGCCCAGTCGGTGTACTCGCCGTTGGTGCGATACAGATTCCAACCGGGCCCGGGGTGATAATGCGCGTTGGGCGAGCCGGGAACGCTGTCCCAGACGGCGGGTGCGAGGTCGGTGCCGGCGAGCGCTTGATAGAGCGACAGATCGGGCGACAGCGCTCCTGGGCTGTAGCCGTACGGGTACAACTCCAAGCCGCTATAGCTGTGATACGACACTGCGACGACCGGGGGATGCGCCGCGTGGAACGCGATGACCGCCTGCGTCTCGGGCTCCGAAGCGGGCCCCGAGCCCCGGTAGATCTCGGTGACGGGCTGCGGGCTCGAGCCGACGTCGTCGAACCCCCAAAAGACGGGGTAATTGCGGTTCGGGTCCACGCCGTAGGTGCCGTCGCCGTTCGCGCGGCGATTCTTCCGCCAGAGGCGGTCGTCCGTGAAGGTGTACTGGTAGCCGTCGGGGTTTTCGACCGGAACGACCCACAGGTCGCGGGTGTCCCGCAGCGCCGGGGCGAGCGAGTCGGCGAGCCAGCGGATCAGCTTCATCGCCATCACCGTCGAGATCCACTCGCGCGCGTGATGGGTCGCCATGAACAGCACGTTGGGGCGCGCCGGGTCGTCCCCAGGTGGTCCCACCTTGACGGCGAGAATGGGCCGGCGTTCGACGGAGGCGCCGATCGAATCGAGCCGGATCGCCGTATCGGCCGCCGCCCACGCCTCGAGTGTGGCGCGGATGCCGGTGCCCGGTTTGTCGAAGGACTGATAGACCGTGAAGGTGTCGGCGGCGGCGGCGGCAGGCACCCACCCGATGGGGGGTGCGGCGGCGTAGCCGCGGCGCGCCAACAGCCCTTCGGTGCCGGGCCCGACGACGACGACGGCATAGAGCGCGCCGCCGATCGAGCGGACGTCAGCCACCTCGAAGCCCAGGGCGCCGAGCGAGTCCACGCCGGCGCGCCCGCCGATCGGCACCTGCACCACGCGAAGCTGGGCCGCCGCGGCAGTAGGGACGGCGGCGAGGACGAGGAGCGCTAGAAGCCGAGGCGCGCGGCGAGCCATGCGGGGGCGGGCAGGTACCCGCCGAGGACCAGGCCGAGCCATAGGAGCACGGCCGCGACCGGCGCCCACAGCACGACGAGGGGCCACACCGCTGGGCGCCAGCGGACCAGTGCTTCGAGCTCGGGGGCCCAGCGGCGGTGCTCCGCTTCGACCTCCCCCTCGAGCGCCAACCACGCCGCCTCGAGGCGACGGCCTACCGTGCGGAGCGCTTCCTGCCAATCCGCCAGCGCCTCTTTGTCGAGCACCGACGCGTCGCGCACGCGCTCGGCGGCGGCCTCCAGATCGTCGAGCGCCGCAACGAACGCGGCCCCGCCCGTTCCGAGCCGCGCCGCGATGGCGCGCCGCTCCGCGCCCGCGAGGAGGTAACGGCGCAAGCGGCGGCGCGGGAGCCGCACCTGCCCGGCGGTGCGCCGGATCTCGGCGTCGAGGGCGTCGGCCACGCGCGCCGCGGCCCGCCGGACGGCGTGATCCCACGCCGCCGCCCACGCGCGCCGTCCCGTCACTTCGAGCACCACGTCGCGGTCTTCGCGCCCTCCCGCCGCCCGCCCCTCCCCGCCCAGCTCGAGCACCCGTGTGGCCAGCTCCTCGCGCACGTCGTCGAGCGGTACCCAGGGCGCCTGGCGGTGCCGCGGCACGATGACGCGGCCCAGCGACGGGGCCAGCTCCGGAACGCGGAGCGGCATCGGGAGCTTGAGCGGCGTGCTCACGTGCGGCCTCGCGCGGTGCGGGCGGCGCGGCCCGTGCGCTGCTCGTACGCGGCGGTGAAATACGGGAGCGATTCGGGCAGGAAGGCGCCCCGCGGCAGTCCCATGACCGCGATGGCCCGCTCGATCGCGTCTGGCGCTCCCTCGACCTCCGCCAGCACGTCCATGGCGGGGAACCATTCGAGGCGGACGGTGGCGTCGCCGACGCGGTACTGCTCGACCGCCCGATCGATGCGGCGCACGATCTTGTACCCGAGCCGACGCAGCACCACGAGCGTGGCCTGCGGGTCGTCCACCCGGGACTCCCACTCCTCGCGGTGTCGATAGGCGCCGCGCGTTCCCGCCGGACCCTTCCAGCCCAGGACGCCCCACATCGCGGAGCCGTCCGCCGGTCGAAAGACGCGGAGGCGGACGACCTCGTCGCGCGCGTCCAGGCGTCCCTTCCGATCGAACCGGCGATCGAGCATCGCTCCCCGGTACACGAGCCGCGCGTCCGCCGCGAGCAGCGCCTGCCGCAACGCCTCCGGATCTTCCACGCGCGCCTTCAGCTCCAGCTCGTCGCGCGACTCGTTCATGCGAGCAGGGCGTGGAGCACGGCGGGCGTCTCCTGCAGGTGCTCGAACACGTGGGCCGCGCCGGCGGTGTGCAGCTGGGCGGCGGAGTAGAAGCCGGTGGCGACGGCGACGGCGCGCGCGCCGATCGGACGCCCGCACGCGACGTCGTCGGGCGTGTCGCCCACGATCACCACGTCCGCCCCGGCGAACGTCCGGCCGGTGTGGCGGGCGGCGCGCTCCGCGGCGACCGCGGGCAGGTCGGCCCGGCGATGCGAGTCCGAGCCGAACGCCCCGACCTTGAAGCGGGCGGGGTCGAGACCCGCCGACCGCAGCTTCAGGGCGGCGCCATCGGCGAGGTTGCCCGTGAGGAGCCCGACGAGCGCCCGCCCGGCGGCTTCGTGCGGCTCGAGCGCCGCGAGCAGCTCCACCACACCCGGGAAGACCCGGGTCGCCTGCGTCGGCTTGGCAAGCTCGGCAGCGAGGAACACCACGTAGCGCCGGCACACCGCCGCGACGCGCTCGTCCGCCTCCGCCGCGGGATGGCCTGCCAACGTGAGCAGCTCCCGGACGATCTGCGGATCGGTCTTCCCGTCGAAGCGGTAGTCTTCGATCGGGCCGGCCGTGCCCGTTTCGTCGAGCAGGGCACGGTGGATCGCGCGGCGTCCCGCGCCGTCGGTCCAGAGAAGAGTGCCGTCGATGTCGAACAGGATCAGCTTCATGCGAGGAATATCAGCGATCTCTCGGGTGTCGGGTATCGGGTATCGGGTGCCGGGTTTTGCACCACCCGACACCCGGCACCCGACACCCGGCACCGGTTCAAAGCCGCCGAACCCCAACCAGGCTCCCGGCCAGCCGCCGCATCCGCGGCTCGTTCCCGAAGAGGTCGTCGCTGCCGACGCCGCCCCGGGACAGCGCGGAATGCACGATCCGGCCGGCGCCCGCCCACAACGCGACGTGCGACACGCGCCCGCGCTCCACGAAGAACAGCAGGTCGCCCGCCTCGTAATTCGCGCCTTCGCCCGACAGAGGGACTTCCTCCCCTTGCGCGATTTGCAGGTCGCTGTCGCGCAGCAAACGGATCCCGCGCGCGGCGTACACCGCCTGAGTCAGCCCCGAGCAATCGATCCCCCACTCGGTGCGCCCGCCCCAGAGGTACGGCGCGCCGGCGTACCACCGCAACGCCAGTTCGGGGAGCGCGAGGTGGCGCGCCTCGGCGCGGAGCTCCGCCTCCGGCCGCACTGCGCCGCCCGCCACGGCGCCGGCCTCCCCGTTCGCCAGCTCGACGGCTCCCCCTCCTCCTCCTCCTCCCTTGCGGCCGCGCCGCAGCGCCAGCCGCGCCCCCGTCGGGAGCCGGCGCCGGCCGTCCGCGGTCTGGATCTCGGCGGCGAGCGAGCGCGCCGTGGCGCGCTCCGCCCAGTCGAGGGCCCACTCGGCCGGGCCCGTCGCCACGTAGCCCGCATGCAGCCAGGCGACGTACTCGTCCGGGGCGCGCACGCGCAGCCAATCGTCGCGCCGCTCCAGGATTTCCAGGCACTCACCGTGTAACACCTCGCTCACCCGCGGTGCGCTGAGTGTCGGATCCCGCAGCAGCGGGGCGAGGGCCGCCGTGACTACCGCCGCCGCGTCCTGGCCGACCGTCGCGTCGGGGAGGAGACGCACCTCCTCGGCGATGCCGGCGTCGGTCGCGAAGCGCCGCAGGGCCTCCTGGGCCGAGCGGCTGGAGGTGACGCCGGTGAGGAGGGGCGCGGCAGGCCGTGCCTCTACATCACCGGCGCGTGCGCCCGCGTTGCCGGCGACGGTCACCTGAAACACGCCCAGCCGGTCATCCGGCACCCACTTCCGGCGGATGTCGTCGATCGCGCGCGCGACCTTGTCCATCAGCGCACCGCCCGCTCGACCGCTTCCGGCACGGCCAGCGCGGCCAGCGCTTCAGCCTGCAGCGGCGACGCCGCGGGGACGGCCGCGGTGCTGACCGCGAACACGACGTCGCCGTCGTACAGGGTGCCGTAGGGCGTGATGCGGCGGGCCAACGCGTCGCTTCCCGTCTGGGCGAGAGCCTCGAGCTGGACCCGGTCGAGCGCGGCGTTGGTGGCGATGACGGCGAGTGTGGTGTTGCGCACCAGGCGGCCGGGGTCGCCAAAAGGAGCCCCACCCTCGGCGAGGAACCGCAGGGAGTCGAGGAAGCGGCCGCCCTCCCCGCGCGCGCCGGCGATGATCTCGCCGCGGCCGTCGCGCACGTCACCCACGGCGTTCACCACGACCAGCGCGCCGACGACGACCGCACCGGCGCGCGCGCCGGAGGTGCCGAGGCCCGCCTTCATCATCTTGTCGAGACCCGCCGCCTTCCCGACGGTGGCGCCGGTCCCCGCGCCGACGCTCCCCTCGGCGACGTCGCTGCCGGCGGCTTCGCAGGCCCGGTAGGCATCGTCCGGGCTGGGCCAGCCGACCGGCTTGCCGGTGTTGCCGAGATCGAAGAGCACCGCCGTCGGCACGATGGGCACGGTGCCCGCCGGGCCGACCGGGAGTCCGCGGCCGCGCTCGCGCAGCCAGCGCATCACGCCGTCGGCCGCGCCGAGTCCGTACGCGGAGCCGCCGGTCAGCAGGATCGCGTCCACGCGCTCCACGATGTGCCGGGGACTGAGCGCGTCGATCTCGCGCGTTCCCGTGGCGCGGCCGCGGACCGCCACCGCCGCCCGCAGGCCCGCCGCCGGGCCGAGCACGACGGTGCAGCCCGTGCCGTGGGCGGGAACGGTGGCGTGTCCCACGGTGATCCCGGGGACGGCGGCGAGCGTGAGGTGCGCGGTCATCGACGCGCGAAGATACCTCCGCTTGCTGGCGTTGTGGAGTGCGCGTAACGTTCACGGCCATGGCCGACAACGAGCGCACGACCGTGCTGGTGGTGGACGACGAGGACGGGATCCGGCAGGCGCTGGAGCGGTTCCTGACGCGTCTCGGCTATCGCGTGTCCCTGGCGGCGGACGCGAACCAGGCACTCGAGCGGGTCGCCGCCGACCACCCCGATGCGATGTTGTGCGACATCCGCATGCCGCACACGACCGGCGTCGAGCTGCTGCCCAAGGTGCTCGCGGTCGACGCCGATCTGGCGGTCATCATGCTCACCGCGATCGACGAGCCGCGGACCGCCATCGAGTGCCTGAAGCTCGGCGCGTACGACTACCTGATCAAGCCGGTGGACCTGGACGAGCTGCAGCTCTCGCTGCAGCACGCCCTGCGGCAGCGCGAGCTGGAGGTGGACCGCCGCCAGCTCGAGCAATGGCTGGCGCGTGAGGTGGCCGTCCGCACGCGCGAGCTGGAGGAGCGCACGGCGGCGATCGAGGAGATCGTGCTCGACGCGCTCGCGGCGGCGAAAGGGTGGGCGGGGGCGGACGCGGCGATTACGAAGCTCGCCGAGGAGCTGGCGGCGAAGCCGGAAGAGGTCGCGGCGGAGGTGAAGCGACGGCGCGGCTAGGCCTTCGCCGCTTTGGCCTTCTCCTCGCACGCCTTGCAGCGCGTGATCCCACGGAAGGTGCAGATCAGGCAGATGAACGTTCCACAGTCGGAGCAGGGGTAGCCTTCCGAGGCCCGTTCCTCGTTCCCACAGTAGCGGCAGACCATTCCGTCGTGCTCTTTGAGCTGCGGCTTTTCCATAGGCGCCTCAGAGGTTCAGGCTGTACGCCTTAATCTTATTGATCAGCGTCGCGCGCGAAATGCCCAGCTCCTGGGCCGCCCGCGTGCGGTTGCCGCTGTGATGGCGCAGCGTGCGCTCGATGTGCTGCCGCTCCACGTCGTCGAGGGACTGGGGTTGGTGGCGCCGCTCCGCCGGCGCGCGCTGGCGCAGGTCCACGGGCAGGTGCTCGACCCCGATCGCCGGCTGGCCGCGCGACAGGATCATCGCCCGCTCGAGCACGTTCCGCATCTCCCGCACGTTCCCGGGCCACGGCGCCGACACCAGCCGGTCGAGCGCCTCCGACGTGCACTCGGCGGGGCAACCGGGGATCTGCGCCTTGAGGTCGCTGAGCAGGCGCGTGAGCAGCGCCAGCCGGTCCTCCCGCGATCGGTCGCGCACCGGCGGCAGCGTCAGGGGCATCACGTTGAGGCGGTAGTAGAGATCCTCCCGGAACCGCCCCGCTTCGACCTCGGCGATGAGGTCGCGATTGGTGGCGGCGACGAGCCGCACATCCACCGTCAGCTCGCGCGTGCCGCCCAGCCGCCGGAACTTCTTCGTCTCGAGCACTTTCAGCAGCTTGGGCTGGAGCTCGGGGGCGAGCTCGCCGATCTCGTCGAGCAGCAGCGTGCCGCGGTCGGCCAGCTCGAACAGGCCGATCTTGCGCTCCTTGGCGTCGGTGTACGCGCCCTTCTCGTGGCCGAACAGCTCGGAGTCGAGGAAGGTGGCCGACAGGCCGCCGCAGTTCACCTCGACGAAGGGCCCCTGGCCCCGGGGAGAGAGGTTGTGGATGACGCGCGCCACCCATCCCTTGCCGGTGCCGCTCTCCCCCTGGAGCAGCACCGTCGAGCGCTCGCTCGCGGCGAGCAGCTCCACCTGGCGGGCCAGGTCGCGGATCGCGGGCGACACGCCAAGCGAGCCGAGGCCCTCCCCTTCGTGGTCGAGCGCGCGGAGGAACTGGTTCTGCCGGGAGAGCCGGACCTTCTCGACCACGCGCGCCGTCGCGGCCGCGAGGTGGTTCATGTCGACCGGCTTGGTGAGGAAGTTCTCCGCGCCGAGCTGCATCGCCCGAACGGCCGTCTCGATGTCGCCCTGCCCAGTGAGCAGGATGACGGCGGCGCCGTCGCGGCGCAGCCGCTCCAGCACCACGAGCCCGCTCGTGTCGGGAAGGTGAAGGTCGAGGATCACCACGTCGGGCCGCGCGCGCTGGAACGTCTCGATGCCGTGTTCGCCCCGCGCCTCGCGCCACACCTCGTAGCCGATCCGCTCGAAGTAGTCGCCCACGGCCCGCAGCACGGCCTCTTCGTCGTCGATGAGGAGCAGCGTATCAGCCATGCGCGCCCGCCAGGACCGCGAGCGCCGCGGGGAGGATCCGCGTCTCGAACGGCGTCTCGCCCACGATCTCGCCGTCGAGCTGCACGGGATCGGGCGGGCCGTCCAGGACCTCCACGCGCACCGTCCGGCCACGCCCCCGCCACACCCGCCCCGCACCGTTCGACGTCCCGCGGAGCGCCTCCAGCACCGCCTGCGCGCTCTCGACGACGCCGTCGGCGCGCAACGCGATCACGTCGAGCCAGCCGTCGTCGGGCATGATGTTCTTCCCCAGGCGCGCGAAGGGTGGAACCAGCTCGCCGCAGTTCAGCACGAGCAGCATCGCGGAGCGCACCTCGTGCGGCACGCCGTCCACGGTGATGCGGTAGGGCGCACTGCGGACGTCTCCCAGCATCGCGATGGCGCGCGCGACATACGCCCCGAACTTCCAGCGGCGCTTGGCCGCGGCCGCCGTGCCCGCCATCAGCCGGGCGTCGAACCCAGCGCCCGAGGCCACGGCGAAGTAGTGCAGGCCGTCGGTCCGCTCGACCAGGCCGAGATCGATGCGGCGGGGCCGCGCGGTCAGCAGGGCGCGCGCCGCCTGGGCCGGCCCGCGCGGCACGCGCAGATTGCCGGCGAGCAGGTTGCCGGTCCCGCCCGGGACGAGGCCCAGTGGGATGTCCGTCCCCACCAGCGCTGACGCGATCTGCATCGCGGTGCCGTCGCCGCCATAGCATACCAGCGCGTCGAACCCCTGATCGCGCGCCTCCTCGGCGAAGCGGCGCGCGTCCCGGGGGCCGAGCGTGGCCAGCACCTCCACGTCCCACCCTCCGCCGCGCAGCGTCTGGCGCACGGCGGTCACCGCCCGCGCGTCCATGCGCGCCGCGGCCGGGTTGGTGATGAGGAGCGCCCGCGTCATCTCAGTAGCGCTTCTCCCAGAAGAGATCGAGCCCGACCTGGCGCGGCGCCGCCGGCCGGTCGTTGGCGCCGGCGGCGAGGCAGTCGCGCACCGGCTCGAAGCTCGCCTCGGTCCGCCACTCGGGGCTGATGCGGTACTGCAAGCTCGCGCCCAGTGCGTTGGTCACGCTGATGGTCCGCCGCTGGCAGAACCCGGCGTTGAGCACGAGGAACGTCTTATTGCCGATCTGCCATCCCGCCGCGAGCTGCGCCCCCAACAGCGGGTTCCTCGGGTCGCCGGGCCGCACCTCGACGTAATCGATCGGCACGCCCAGGTCCGACACGACCGTCCGCTCGAGCTCCCCCGAGACCAGGCTCGCCACTGTGGTCCGGGCGATCGCACCCTGATTGCCCGCGAGCTCGAACGTCGGCTTGCCGAACATCAGGTAGGAAATGATCTCCGTCTGAGACAGCTGACAGCGCTCCGCTTCCAGCGTGAGCTGTGGCACGAGCAGCGTCCCCCGGATGTGTCCCACGATCGCAATCTCGTCACCGCAGGGGGACGGCGGTCCGCCCGGGACGGGGCGCACCACATGCCGCGCTTCGATGTCCAGCCCGGCGTCGAGGTCAGGGGTGCCGAAATAGCGCACCGTCCCCTGGCTCACCACGAACTCCCGCGTGACCGGACCTGCGACCAACCGGTAGGTGCCGCGCAGCGCCTGCAGCGTGCCGCGCAGCAGGTAATTGTCCTGCGCCTTGGTGACGGTGACGGTGCCGCTCAGCTGGATGTTCGCCTCGGTGGATCGCAGCCACACGTCGCTTCCCATCGTCAGCTGCAGCCCCTGGATCCGCAGACTGTCGAGAAACACGCTCTCGAACTCGGGACCGAGTCGCTGCGTACGAATGAGCGAGGTGTCGATCAGATCCTGCACCCACGGCTCGTCGAGGTTCACGACCCGCTTGTTCACGAGATCGGCGAAGTGCAGCACTCCCGACGTGACGGTCCCCCGCCCGGTCAGCGTCGCGCCGAAGACGGGGCCCGAGAGCGCCAGCTGACCGCTCGCCGTCACCGCGAGGTAACCCTTGAGATCCAGCGCCTTGAAGTTGGTCGCCGCGATGTTGAGGTCGAGCACGGGCTTGGTGAGCCGGTCGAGCCGCACGGTGCCCGTCACCTCGGCCCGCCCCTTTTCGCTCTCGGCGGTGAGGGTTTCCACCCGGATGGTGTCGCCGCGCAGGACGAGCCGGCCGTTGATGTCGTCGTACCGGACGTTCAGGGCGGGAATCGTGGCGCCGGCGCCCGAGATCTCGAGGCCGCCCTGCATCCGTGGGGCGTCCCACCGGCCCGCGATCCCGAGGTCGGCCGTGAACACACCGCGCACCTGCCGCAGCAGCGGCGTGATCGCCTCGAGCACCGCCAGATCCACGCTGTCGGCACTCGCCTGCACCGACAAGGTGTCCGGGAGCTGGCGCTCGGACACCTTCGTCAGGGCCAGGTCGAGCGGCAGGTGGGCCGTGACGTTGAGCACCTGTTGCCCGGACCGCCACAGGTGCACCTGCCCGTCGAGCCGCTGGCCGCGGTACTCCATCGTGCCGTCCATGAACGGGGCGCGGAACGCGCCGAACGACCCGTCCGACAGCGCGAACGACCCGCCATACACCGGGTCGGCGCGGGTGCCGCTCATCCCCAGTGTGGCGGTGACGGCGCCGGCCACACCCACCGTGTCGCGCTGGAGCAGGGCATACACCCCCGCAAGCGGGAATGTCTCGAGGTAGACGCGCGCGTTGGCGCGGCCGTGGGTGGGCAGGTCACCCTCGAGGACCAGGCGGCCGGACCCCTGGGCGCTCTTGAGCGACAGCGTATCCACCGCGACCGCGGAATCACTCAGCGACAGGGCCGTGGGCCGCTCGAGGAACCACACGCTGCCGGGGAGCAGGACCGCCAGGGAGTCGACCCCGACGTGCTGCACGCCGCCGGCCCGCGCGTAGCGGCCGCCTGCCAGGAATGCCCCGAGGTCGCCGACGCGGGAGCGGGCGAACCAGGTGAGGGAATCCCGCGTGCCGCGCACGCTGGCCGAGGCCGCGCCGAAGCCGAGGCGGTCGTAGGCGAGCGAGTCGAGGGTCGCTTCGCCCGCGAAGCGCGGCTCGGGGCCGGGCTGATACGTGCCGCGCGCGCGGCCCGAGGGGAGGTGCCAGCCGCGCCACGCCAGGTTGGTCGCATTGACGCGGGCCTCGAGGGCGAGCGAGTCGAGCGCGCCGTCGAGGGTGAGCAGCAGGCGCGCCGAGCCGGTGAGCGCCTCGGCAGGACTCGGCCCGGCGACGCCCGGGCCCGCCAGCCAGGTGACGAGCGAGTCGAGGACGCTGAGGCTGTCGGCGTCGAAGTCGAGGGAGAGGGTCCCGTGCGTCGGCCGCTCCCAGCCGAGGGACCCCGAGCCGCGCGTCAGCAGGCCCGGCTGCTCGAGGCGCAGCGACTCGACGTACAGCCGGCGGTCCGCGAAGTGGAGCTTCGCCGCGCCGCTGTCCACGACGGTCCCGGCAAAGAACGACGGAGCGACCGCGGCCGTGAGGTCGCCGGACGGCGGGTTCAGACTGTCGCCCACCAAGCTCCCGGTTACGATCAACGCCAGGCGGGACGGGGGTCCGCCGGCGAGCCAGCGCTGCAGGTTGACGTCGTGGACCTGGAGCGTGAAGTCGCGCATCCCGTAGCCGGGCATCCCGAGGACGAGTACGCCGTCCAGCTTCGCCCGCTCCCCGCTCCCCGCTCCCGGCCTCACCAGGTCGGCATGCGTCTCGAGCGCGGCGAGGGAGCCGTCGAGCTTGATCGTGCCCGCGACGGTCCCGCGCAGCGGGTGCAGACGGTCGAGCGAAAGCGAATCCACCGTCAGCTCGGCGAAGACGCCGAGGGTGTCGGTGCGGCTGTCGAGGGCCACCACGCCGCGGGCGACGCTCGCGGGCCGGTCGCCATCACGCTGCCGCAGGGACCCGCTGAACCGCGCCTGGTGCAACGTGCCGGTGAGCGTCCCCACAGCATCCAGCTCGCCTGGGACTTTGACGGACGGCACCAGCCGCCGCACCGTGCCGAGGTCGATCGTGGCCGCTTCCACCTCGAACGGCCGGAACCCGAGGTCCTTGCCCCGGCCCGCGACGTCCACCTGGCCCTGGCCGCGGATCCGCGTCTCGGGCCAGCCGGGGACGAGGGAATCGCGGAACGCCCAGTCCGTCTCGAGGTGCAGGTCGGCGAGCGGGCCGTCGGCGACGGTGTGGCCCGTCAGCCGGCCGGCGAAGGGAAGGGTGTCGAGGAAGGGGCGGACCAGCTCGAGCGAGAGGTCGCTCGCGACGAGATCCCCGTCGCGCAGCGCGACGATGCCCGAATCGGCCGCGGACAGCGCGGTGACCCGCCCCGTGAGGCGGCCGCCACCGTACGTCACGTCCACGGGATCGAGCCGGGCCTCGAGGACCCGGGCGCCGTGCGAGTGCACGCCCACGGTGCCGTGCAGCACGGCCCCCGCCGGGAACCGCGGATCGATGAAATGAATGTCGGTGAGCGTGGCCGAGTCGGCGTGCAGCGCGAGATCCCAGAGGATCGGGCCTCCGGGCCAGCTGACCCGGCCCCGGGCACTGAACTGTGAGCCCGGGAAGCGAACCCGCGTGAGATCGGCGTCGAGGGTGTCGCCGGTGACGGTGATCCGACCTGTCGCGCCGGCGAGGGTGAGGCGCGGGTCGCTGCTCTCGAACGCCAGGTGGGCGACGTCGATGCGGATGCCCCGCTCGGCCGGCGCGGAGATGCGCAGCGCCGCGAGCCGGGCGTTGAAGTGCTCGAACCGCCGGATGCGGCGTCGGCCGTCCCGGCCGAAGCGGTCGATCTCGAGCGCCGAATCGCCCGGCGACACGCGGTCCTGGAGGCGCAACGCCACGGTGCCGTCGGTGATGCGGACGTTGCGCAGCAACACGAGGGGCCGCGGACCGCGTGGGGCGGAGCCGCTGTCCTTCACGTCGAGCCGGAGCAACTCCTCGAGGTTGATCTTGCCGTTCGGGTGCTGCACGATGTTGAAGGCGGGGCGGTCGAGATCCACCTCGAGCAGCACGACGCGCCCGGCGGCGAAATCGATCGGGTTGTAGCTCAGCTCTGCGCGCGGCAGGTAGGCGACGAGCGACGTGTCGGCGTCGTACAGGCGCACCTCCGTGAGGATCACGCCCGAGAGGATGGAGCCGCGCACGTCGCCGACTTCGATGGTGCCCGACAGCGCCCGGTGGGCGGCGCTGCTGGCGATGCGGGCGAGGAGCGAGCGGCCGGCGCGCGTGCCGACCAACCCGTTCAGGGCGCCGAGGAAGCAGGCGAGCAGCCCGACGAGCGACCAGAGGGCGGCCCCGAGCGAACGCCGGACCATCAGAACGCCTGCCCCACGGCGAACTGCCAGATGATCCGTTGCCAGAGCGTCCGCGTGGCGCCGACGGGTGGGTAGCTCGATTGGAACTCGCTGATGTCCGAGCCCTGTTCCAGCAGCAGCCGACCCCGCTCCAAGGGATAGCCGTTGTAGGCCGCATCGATCCGCACGGGACCGAGCGGGGTCGCGAAGCGCACCCCGACTCCGGGCGTCACGCGCACCCCCTCCAGCGACACCAGCTCCTCTCCGCGCTCCCGCACCTGGCCCACGTCCACGAATGCGCCGAGCCGCATTCGCTGGGCGAAGATGGGCGAGGGGAAGCGCAGCTCCGCGTTCAGGACGATGACGGAGTTACCGCCGGTAGGCGCGGTGCGCACGTTCGTGTACACGGTCCCGCCGGGCAGGATCGTATCGACGTTCGCCGTTGAGGTGTCGGTCACGATGTAGACACGCGGACCCAGCTCGTTGCGCCCGTAGCCGCGCACCGAGTTCGGCCCCCCCGCGTAAAAGCGCTGGTCCGGCGGCACGTACCGCACAGGGGGGCCGGAGAGCGTGATCTTCTGCGGCAGGATCGTGCCCGCGCGCACACGCCAGGCGAACACGGTGCGGCGGCCGATGGGATAGTAGCGGGTGATCTCAAGCTCGCCACGATTGAACTCGTAGAGCGTGTCCGAACCCGTCAAGCGGGAGGCGTGCAGCAGGCTGGCCGTCACGAGGCTTCCCGCGGACGGATCCAGCGGGTTGTTCACCCGGTCCCGCACGGCGGTCACCGTGACCGCGCCGAACGGCCGCCGCTTTTTGAGGAACACCTGGCTGGCGGAGTCGCACAACTGAAAGACGCTGCAATAGATCGCCCCCTCCGCGTCGGTCTTTCCCACCGAATAGCCGTATCCCAACGTGACGGGGACCTGGCGGCGCGCGTTGATCGTCACGTCGACGTTCCCTCCCACCGCGTCGCGCGTGTAGATCCGGAACTCCGAGCGCCGCTCGGCGAACACCCCCAACGCCGCGGTGTGGGCCCGGGAAAGAAACACCGGCTGCCGCAGCGTGACGCCCACGCTGTAGTTCAGCGTATCGGGGGTCCAGTGCACAAAGAAGGGATTGCACACCTGACTGAACCCACTGCGATTCGTGCTCGTGTCCGCCCCACCGCCCAACTTCGAAATCCGCGCCGTGAGGTCGAGCACGCGCGCGCCGCCGAGGAAATCTTGCGCGGTCCATCCCGTCTGGACGCGGAAGCACTCCACGCTGCCGTACCCCGCGCCGAACCGGACCCGGTGGCGCGGTCCTTCCTGCACCTGCACCAGCACCCGGACCGTGGAGTCCCGCCCGCCGTCTCCAGACCCATCTGCTCCCCCCCCCTCCCCCGGAGGCAGCGAGTCCACGAGCATCACGTTCGCGTACCGGAAGACGCCGAGGCCATACAGCTCCCGCTGGCTCTGGTACAGGGCCTCCTGGCGGTACAGGTCGCCGGGGCGTACCGTCAGAATCCGCCGCACCGTGCCCGTGTCGAGCGCCTCGAGTCCGCGGATCGCAACCTCCCCCACGCGCATCAGCGGCCCCGCAATCGCCTCGAACTCCACGTCCGCGCGGAGCACCCCGGCTTCCGAATCGAAGTTGCGCAGCACCTCGGCGTAAGGATGGCCGCTGTTGCGCAGCCGGGCGACGATCGTGTCCGCCGACGCCTGGAGCAGAAACCGGTTGAAGGCGTCGCCCACCTGAAGCGGAAGTGCGCGGCGCAACTCCGCCGTGTCGAGGACACCGCCGACGCCCTTGATCTCGAGCCGCTGCACGCGCACCGGCTCGCCTTCGTGAATGCGGAACGTGATGAAGACGTCCTTGGCCCGGCGCTGCACCACGGTATCGATCACGGCGCTCATGTAGCCGCTCTGGCGGTACAGGAGGAGCAGCCGGACCACGTCGCGCCGGAACTCGAGCTCGTCGAAGCTGCGCTTCTCGCCCAGGCCGACCCAGCGGATCCACCAATACCGGGCCGCCCAGCTCGAGTTCGACGTCGCGATGGCAGTGCTGAGCGTGTAGTCATCGAGTGCCCGGTTACCGGCGAACTTCAGTCCCCGCACCACTCGCTCTTGGTCCTGGGCGGAGAGGACGGACGGCGCCGCGACCAGCGCGGCGAGCAGGAGAGAAGCGGCACGCAATTGACGCGGTTTGGCAACTTCCCTATGTTGCGTCACTTGCACCGCACTGTCAACCTTTTCGACACCGTGAGCATCCGTCTCCTTCGTTTCCTCGTCGGGCTCGTCGTGTGCCTGCCGCTCGGCTGCGGCCGCGGCGGCGCGGGGACCGGCGCGGGCCCGGTCTATTACGAGACCTACGACCCCCGCTCCCTCGATCCGGCGTTGTCCACCGACGTGCCGACGGGTGAGATGGTGACGCTGTTATTCGACGGGCTCACGCAGTTCGACCCTAACGGCCGCCTCCTGCCGGGCCTCGCGGACCGGTGGCGCGCCGAGCGGAACGGACAGCGCTATGTGTTTCACCTGCGCGGGGGAGTGAAGTTCCACGACGGCCGGCCGCTGACCTCCCGAGACGTGCAACGCTCCTTCCTGCGCGTGCTCGACCCCAAGACGCGCGGCGGCCGGAGCTGGCCCCTCCTCCCGATCGCCGGCGCCGACGACTACGCCGCCGGCCGCGCGACCGGCGTGCGGGGGATCGAGCTGCTCGGCGATACGGCGGTCGCGTTCACGCTCGGTGCGCCGCTGGCCGTGTTCCCCAAGTTCCTGGCGATGCCCGTCGCGTCCATCGTGCCGGCGCCCGTCCCGGCGGACTTCGGGCAGCGGCCGGTGGGGACCGGCCCGTGGCGGTTTGTCGCGTGGCAGCACGACGACTACCTGCGGTTCGTGCGCAACGACGGCTATTGGGGCGGCCCGGCCGCCGCCGAGTCGCTCACCGTGCGCATCATCCCCGAGCCGCTCACGCGCGCGGCCGAATTCCTCGCGGGGCGCCTGTCGGTCGTGGAGATCCCGTTCGGGGAAACGGCCAAATGGGAGCGCGAACACCCCGCCTGGCTCCAGCGCAAGCCCGCGTTGCGCGTGGTGTATCTCGCGCTCAACAACCGGCGCGGCCCGCTGCGCGACGTCCGCGTGCGCCGCGCGATCAACCACGCCGTCGACGTCCCGGAGCTGCTGCGCACCGTGTGGAACGGGCGCGGCATCGCCGCCCGCGGGTCGATTCCCCCCTCCCTGGGGGGCGGCGACACGACCCGCACCCGCTACGTCCACGACACCGTGCGGGCACGGCTGCTGCTCGCGCAGGCGGGCTATCCGAACGGTTTCGGCGTGCAGCTGTGGCGCTCGGGGAGCAACGTGGAGTTGGGGCGCGTCGCCCAGGCGATCCAGGCGCAGCTGGCGGCCGTGGGGATCCGGGTGGAGGTCGTGGCGCGCGACCCATCGAGCATGCGCGAGGCGGCCCGCAACGGCCAGACCGACATGGCGCTGCTCGACTGGTGGGCCGACTATCCCGACGGCGACAACTTTCTCTATCCCCTATTCTCGAGCGCCAGCTTCGGGCCGGGCGGCAACGTTTCCTTCTACAGCGATCCCGTGACCGACTCGCTGATCGGCCTGGCGCGCCGCACGACCGACGACGCGGCGCGCGAGGCGCTGTACCGCCGCACCGACGCGCGCGTGTACGACGCCGCCCCGTGGCTCTACCTCTGGTTTCCCGTCGACCTGTGGGGCGCGCATCCCGCGGCGGCGGGCTGGGACCTCCCGGTCATTTTCAACGGCCAGCGCTGGACCGGCGTGCGCCCAGCTCCGGCCGCCAGGTGATTCCGTTCATCGGCCGACGGTTGCTGTCGACGATCCCGACGTTGTTCGGCGTTCTGGTTGTCGCATTTCTGCTATTGAACGTCGTGCCCGGCGACCCCGTCGCCGAGATGGTAGGCGAGCGGGCCGACTCCGCCACGATCGCCCGGCTGCGCGCCCAGCTGCGTCTCGACGACCCGCTCCCCGTGCAGTTCGGGCATTACCTCTGGGGCGCCGTCCGCGGCGACCTGGGCCGCTCGTACATCACCCAGCGCCCCGTCCTGGGCGATCTGATCGAGCGCTTCCCCAAGACCCTCCAACTCGCGCTCGCCGCGATG
>DASYRJ010000018.1:0-87226 GCA_036004525.1 Gemmatimonadales bacterium
TATCCCCGCCGACGTGCTGCGCTGCTACGTCCGCGGCGAGACGCTCGCCGACGCGCTGCCGCAACTTACCGCCACCTACTGCGGCACGATCGCCTACGAAGTCGAACACATCGCGAGCCACGAAGAGCGCGTGTGGCTGCGCCGCGTGATCGAGTCGGGCGAGCACCGCAAGGCGCTCTCCGCCGACGACAAGCGCCGCCTGCTCAGTCGTCTCACCCTCGTCGACGCGCTCGAACGGTTCCTGCAGCGCGCCTACCTCGGGCAGAAACGGTTCTCGATCGAGGGCGTGGACATGACGGTGCCGATGCTCGATACCACGCTCGAGCTCGCGGCCGCGTTCGGCGCGCACAAGGTCGTGATGGGGATGGCGCACCGCGGGCGGCTCAACGTCCTGGCGCACGTCGTGAGCCTGCCCTACGAGGCCATCCTCGAGGAATTCGAGGGCGGCGGCGCGAGCTCGGCGTCCGACCCGGAAGCCGTCACCGGCGACGTGAAGTACCACCTCGGCGCCGAGGGGACGTACAAGACCACGAAGGGCCAGGAAGTGACGGTTGCCCTGCTGTCCAACCCCAGCCACCTCGAGGCCGTGAATCCCGTGGTGGAGGGATGGACGCGTGCGGAGCAGACCGACCGCTCGGGCCCGGAGCCGCGTTACGACGTCTCGACCGTGCTGCCGGTTCTGATCCACGGCGACGCCGCGTTCGCGGGCCAGGGCGTCGTGGCCGAGACGTTCAACCTGGCGCGGCTGCGCGGCTACACCACGGGCGGCACGATCCATCTCATCACCAACAACCAGATCGGCTTCACCACCGATCCGCGCGACGGGCGTTCCACCGATTACTCGAGCGATCTCGCCAAGGGCTTCGACGTGCCGATCATTCACGTCAACGCCGACGATCCCGAGGCGTGCATCGCGGGCGTGCGCCTCGCGTGGATGTATCGCGAGAGATTCCACGGCGACGTGGTGATCGACCTCGTGGGGTACCGGCGGTGGGGCCACAACGAGGGCGACGAGCCGGCCTATACACAGCCCCTGATGTACGAGATCATCAAGCAGACGCCACCGGTGCGCGAGAAGTACGCGGCGCAGCTCGCGGCTGAAGGTCTGGTAACGCCGGAAGCCGCGCAGGCGGAGGCGGACGCCGCCTATGCGAAGCTGGGCGAGGTGCAGCAGGCGCTCAAGGCGCGGCGGTCGCGCACGTCCGGCGAAGAGCGGCGCATCGTGCGCGCCGAGGTGGCGGAGCCCGAGACGGCCGTCCCGGCCGACGTCCTCACGCGCCTGAACGACGCGCTGCTCGCCGTCCCGGACCGGTTCACGGTCCATCCCAAGCTCAAACGGCAACTCGAGCGCCGCCGCGAGACCATCACGCGCGGCGGAATGGAGTGGGCCCACGCCGAGGCGCTGGCGTTCGGATCGCTGCTGGTCGAGGGCTCACCGATTCGCCTCACGGGGCAGGACGTCGAGCGCGGCACGTTCAGCCAGCGCCACCTCGTGCTGCACGATCCCACGAATGACCAGCGCTGGGCGCCGATTCAGCATTTGCCCGGCGCCCGCGCACCGTTCGAGCTGCACAACAGCCCGCTGTCCGAAGCGGCCTGCCTGGGGTTCGAATACGGCTATGCCACCGCCGCGCATCCCGCCTTGGTGCTGTGGGAAGCGCAGTACGGCGACTTCGCCAACGGCGCCGAGGTGATCATCGACCAGTTCCTCGTGGCGGGACTCGCCAAGTGGGGCGACACATCGCGGCTCACGCTGCTGTTGCCGCACGGCTACGAAGGCGGCGGCCCCGAGCACTCGAGCGCGCGCCTCGAGCGCTATCTATCCCTCGGCGCCGAAGGCAACATCCGCGTCGCCAACTGCACGACGCCCGCGCAGTACTTCCACCTGTTGCGCCGGCAGGCCCGGCACGAGGAAATCCGGCCGCTCGTGGTCATGACGCCCAAGGGCCTGCTGCGGCTGCCGGCCGCGAGCTCCAAGCTCGAGGATCTGACGCAGGGGCGGTTCCGCGCGGTCTTGTGGGACGCCGAGCGGCCGGCGCTGGACCAGGTGACGCGGCTGGTGCTCTGCAGCGGCAGGGTCTACTACGACCTCACGGCGTCGCCGCGCCGCGCCGAGACACCGCACATCGCGATCGGGCGGGTGGAGCTGCTGTATCCGTTCCCGTCGGAGGAGATCGGGCAGTATCTCGCGCGCCATCGCAACCTGAAAGAGATCGTCTGGGTGCAGGAGGAGCCGCGCAACATGGGCGCCCGCAAGTTCGTGCTGCCCAAACTGCGCGACGTGGCGCCCGCGAGCGTCACGATCGGCGACGTGTCGCGTCCCGAACGGTCGAGCCCCGCCGAGGGCTATCCCGCAGCCCATCAGGCCGAGCAGGCGAAGATCGTGGCCGCCGCCTACGGCGCATGACCTTCACCCTCACGAGCAGCACCTTCCGGGAGGGCGCCTCGATCCCGGTCAAGCACACCTGCGACGGGGCTGACGTATCGCCGCCGCTCGCGTGGACTGGCGCACCCAAGAACACCAAGACCTTCGCCCTGATTTGCGACGACCCCGACGCCCCCGCAGGCACCTGGGTGCATTGGGTGCTCTTCAACGTGCCCGCCACCGTGACGCAGCTGCCGGAGAACGCATCCGGTGCAGGGACGGAGGGGCGGAACGACTTCCGGAAGACCGGCTACGGCGGGCCCTGCCCGCCTCCGGGCAAGCCGCACCGTTACTTCTTCAAGCTGTACGCCTTAGACGCCTCGCTCGCGCTCAAGGCCGGCGCCACGAAAGCCGACGTCGAGCGCGCGATGCAGGGGCACGTGCTCGCGCAGGCACAGCTCATCGGCACGTTCGGCAGAAACCGGTAGGCGTGGACGATGCTCGATACCCTCACCGTCGCCCGCTACACGGTGTTCGGCGTCTTCGCCCTGGCCGTGCTCGCGGCCCTTGGCTCCTGGCTCGTTCGCACGCGCCGCGTCTCCCCGTTCGGCCCCCTCGGCCGCGGCCTGCGCTCGGCGACCGACTGGATCGTCACGCCCGTCGAACGCCGGCTCGTGCGAATGGGGGGCAACCCCGTGCACGCCGGGGGGTGGCTCGTCGTGCTCGTCGCCGTGGGCGGAGTCATCTTCCTCTCGCTGCTGGGCTGGTTGCTCCGGAGCTACGAGACGGCTGCGTGGGCCGCCGAGCACGGCCCCCGGGAGGTTCTCGCGCTCACCGTGAACCTCGCCTACAACGTGTTCTTCTTCGCGGTCATCATACGGGTCCTGGCGTCCTGGCTCGGCTGGTTTCGCTACGCCCGGTGGATGCGACCGGTCTACGCTCTCACCGACTGGCTGATCGAGCCGATCCGCCGTCACGTCCCGCCGGTGGGCATGTTCGATATCAGCCCGCTCGTCGCCCTCCTCGTGCTGTGGGGCCTCAAGGTGATCCTCCTGGCGGGTCTCCGGGCCTGACGGCCTCGCTGACGGTGCACGTCGTTCCGCGCGCTCGTGAGAGCGCCGTCGCAGGCCGGCACGGCGACGCACTCAAGATCCGGCTCGCCGCTCCGCCGGTAGACGGCGCGGCGAACACCGAGCTGGTGCGGTTCCTCGCCAAGCGGCTGGGGGTGCCGCAGGGCGCCGTCGCCATCGCCGCCGGCCGGTCGGGCCGGCGCAAGACGGTGAAGATCGAAGGCATCGAGACCGCGGCCGCGCTGCGCATCCTGGAGAGCCCATGAAACTGCTCAAGGCACTCGTCAGCTTCGTCGTCGGCACTGTCGCCGGCGTGCTCGGCAACAAGCTGTTCGGCGCGTTCGGGGCCGTGTTCGGTTTCATCGCGGGGGGCGTGGCGGCGTGGTGGGTGGCGCGGCGGGTGTTTGAGGAGTGAGCGGAAGGGTGTTCTGAACCGGGGATGTGGGTTGTAAGCCCCGGCTCGGCTAAAACGCGCGTCCTGAAGGACGTCTCACAACGGCTCCGCTATTCCGGCCGCTTCGCGTCCCGCAGCACCTGTTCGACCATCTGACGCACCAACTCAGCGCGGTCGCGCCGCCGGCGCGCGGTCTCGGCCCGCACCTGCGCGAGCCTGCGCTCCACGTCCGCGATTTCGAGCGCGCGCAGCGAGTCCTCCGCCACGAAGTGGCGCTCGAGGACGACCTGGAGCTGCTCCCGGATGGCCCGCACGCGCGCGCTGTCAGCGGTTGCGTTGACCGGCACGCCGCCCGCGACGAGCGGCGGCTGGTTGACCGGCACGCCGTCCACGTAGTACTGCGGTCGCCGGGTGCCGGTGACGCTGTCCACCATTTGCCGGTAATCCCGCTGCAGCGCCCGGGCCCGCGCTTCCGCACCGAACATCTGCGTCATCAGCTGCTGCCGCATCGAGTCACGCATCTGGCTCAGCATCTGCTGCTGCACGGTCAGCTGCGCGACCTCCTGCCAATATTGATCGCGCGAGTGAGCGAGCAGCGAGTCGAGCATCTGCTGCCGGACTTGGGCGCGCCGCAGCAGCTCGCGCGCCGCGGCCTCTGCCTGCGGCGGCCGCTGCCGCGTGATCTGCTCGATCATGGTCCGGAGCTGCGCCTGCTGCGCGGCCATTTGGGCCGCCTGGGCCGAGTCCGGTTCCTGCCCCTGCCCCCGCTCCGGAGCCAGAGGGAGCGTCGCGACGGCGGCTACGGCGAGGACGAGCTTAGGGAATCGCATAGGGTTTCTCCTGTTCCAGCCTGGTGAGCAGCGAATCGATCGGGGCAAGCCCCGGCGCGGTGTACCGGGGCAGCGTGAGGGACAGTGACGGCGTCTCGGGCCGCGCGCGCAGCAGTACGACGGCCAGGACCGCGGCTGCCGCCAGCGCGCCGAGCGCAACGGTCCACGCGCGGCGCCGCCGCACCCCTCGGCCGACGGCCCAGTCGACGGCCACGCGGCCATACTCGAGCGGCGCGAGCCGCGCACGGCAGCTCGCGCAGCCGCCGAGATGCTCAGTGAGCGCGGCGGCCTCCGCGTCGGGCAGGTCGCCGTAAGCGAAGAGCAGCAGCGCGTCGTCGGTGGGGTGCGTCATCGGTAGCCCTCCAGAGCCACGCCGATCGTTTCCAGCGCGGCCCGCATCTGTGTCAACACCGTCCCGAGTGGACGATCCAGCCGCTCGGCGATCTCTCGAAACTTGAGCCCCGCCCCATGTCGGAGCTCGATCACTTCGCGTTGGGGGACCGGCAACGCCGCGATCGCGCGCCGGACAGCCACGCGCAGCTCCCGCGCGAGCAGGCGGTCGTCCGCCGTCGCGGCAGTCAGCGGCTCGGCCTGCGCGAGGGCGACGGCGGCGCGGCGGCGCACCAGCTCGCGGCGCAGGTGATCGCGCCATACGTTCGCCGCGACGCGAAACAGATACGCCCGGAGGTTGCCATTGACGTGGAGCCGCGGCGCCGCCCTCACCAACCGCGCCGCCACCTCCTGCATCAGCTCGGCGGCGAGATCGTCGTCCCGGCAGCGCGCGCCGAGGAAGTTCCGGAGCGCGGGAGCATGCTCGGCGAGCAGGACATCGGCCGGGACGGTGCCCATGGTCTCTAAGAGTACGCGGCACCCTGGCAATTATTTCCCCGGGTGGCTATGTTGTGACACGACAAGCGATTGTCCCCCTTGGGGCCGGTGCCTGCGAGGGGGATTTCCTTTGGGAGCGACAAGTGTCCAGCCACCAGGCACCAGAAAAGTTGCGCAGACGGCAAAGTTGCGAAGTGGCTCCAAGCTGGCGGCTGCAAGCCGAGCTGGCGGCTTGCGCTCGATTCTGGCGGCCACTTTGCAACTTTGCCGTCTGGGCAACTTTTCTGGCGACTAGCCGCTGATGTCTGGCAACTTGCGATCGCTCATCACCGACGGCCGTGTGCACGTTTTCGATGGCGCCATGGGAACGATGCTCTACGCCAAGGGCTTCTTCCTCAACGTCTGCTACGACGAGCTGTCGGTGAAGCAGCCGCGCCTGGTGCGCGAGGTGCACGAGGAATACGTCCGCGCCGGCGCCGAAATCCTCGAGACCAATACCTTCGGGGCCAACCCCGTCAAGCTCGGCAGCTACGGCCTGGCCGACGACACCGAGAAGCTCAACCGCGCCGCGGCGGAGCTGGCGCGCGCCGCCGCGGGCGGCCATGCCAGCGTGGTGGGCGCCGTCGGACCCCTCGGCATCCGCATCGAGCCGTTCGGCCCGACGTCGCGCCAGGAGGCCGAGGCCTTCTTCGGCCGGCAGGTGCAGGGGCTGCTGGCGGGCGGGGTCGATGGCTTCATCCTCGAGACGTTCAGCGACCTGGACGAGATCCACGCGGCGCTCTCCGCGGTGCGCGCGGCGTGCGATCTCCCCGTCGTCTGCCAGATGACGATCGGCACCGACGGCCTCACCTACTACGGCACGGACCCCGAGACGTTCACCAAGCAGCTCGCGGCCTGGGGCGGCGACGTGATCGGCGTGAACTGCTCGGTGGGCCCGGCGGGCGTGCTCGAGGCCGTCGAAAAGATGGTCAAGGCCACCGACCGCCCGATCTCGGGGCAACCCAACGCCGGCCTCCCCAAGGACGTCGGCGACCGGAAGATCTATCTCGCGAGCCCCGAGTACATGGCGAGCTACGCCCGCCGGATGATCGAGGCGGGGGCGCGGTTCGTCGGTGGGTGCTGCGGCTCGACGCCGGAGCACATCAAGAAGATCCGCGATTACGTCGCGAGCGTCGTGCCGCGCCAGCCGAGCATCGTGGTGTCGCGCGCGCAGGTGCAGGCGCCCGCGGGCGTGACGCCCGTCCCGCTCGCCGAGCGGTCGCGCTGGGGGGCGAAGATCGCCCGCGGGGAGCTGGTCACGAGCGTCGAGATCGTGCCGCCCAAGGGCGTGGACCCGGCGCCGATGATCGCGCAGTGCCGCGCGCTCAAGGCGGCGGGCGTGGACGCCGTCAACGTCCCCGACGGCCCGCGGGCGCAGAGCCGGATGGGCGTCCTGCCCTCGGCGATCCTGATCGAGCGCGAGGTCGGCGTCGAGACCGTCATTCACTACTGCTGCCGTGACCGCAATCTGCTCGGCATGCTGTCGGACATCCTCGGCGCGCACGCGGCGGGCCTGCGCAACATTCTCATCATCACCGGCGACCCGCCCAAGATGGGCCCCTACCCCGAGGCGACGGCGGTCTTCGACATCGACTCGATCGGTCTGACGAACCTGGTCTATCGGCTGAACCACGGGCTCGACCCGGGGAACAACCCGATCGGGGCGCCGACCAAGTGGGTGGTCGGCGTGGGAGTGAATCCCGGGGCGATCGATCTGGACCGGGAACTGTCGCGCTTTGCCTGGAAGGTGGACGCCGGCGCCGAGTTCGCCGTGACCCAGCCGGTGTTCGATCCCGCGCAGCTCGAAGCGTTCCTGAAGCGGGTCGAGCAGTTCCGGATCCCGATCGTCGCAGGGGTCTGGCCCCTCATCAACCTCCGCAACGCCGAGTTCCTGGCGAACGAGGTGCCGGGAGTGTCGGTCCCGGAGGAGATCCTGCGGCGGATGCGGAAGGCGCAGGAGGGAGGGAAGGAGGCGGCGCTCGCCGAGGGCGTCGTGATCGCGCGCGAGATGTTCGCGCGGGTGAAGGGGATGGTGCAGGGAGTGCAGGTGAGCGCGCCGTTCGGGAAGGTCGAGGTGGCGTTGGAGGTGTTCAGGGACTGAGGAAGCCCCTCTTGCCGGGGGGCCGTCCAGGCGCATGATTGGGCATGCGCCTGCGCCTCGTCGCTGCCGCGGCCGTCATCCCGTCCGCAGTCGTCGTCTGGTTCGCCTGCAGCGATGGCCCGGTTGACCCGCTCCGGCGCGTCGTACAAGTCATAGCGTCCCGCGACTTCGTGGCTCTCGATGTCGGCGACTCGGCACTCCTACGTGCAGAGGCGCGCGACGCCATCGGCGACCGCATTCGCGAAGCGACGATAACGTGGTCGGCCGTGCCGGCGAATATCGTGACCGTTTCGGCCACCGGGAACGCTCGCGCCACGGGCCCAGGGCAGGGCCTGATCATCGCCGAGGCCGGCGTCCACGCGGACACGGTGCAGGCCCTGGTGCTGCCGCCGATAATCGCGACGACGCTATCCAGCGAGCTCGATACGCTTACCGCGCTCGGGGATAGCCGCATTATCGCCATCACCTCCGCGAGCGCCGCAGGGCCCCGGGGCGGTCACTATAACGTCACGTCGTCGGACTACGGCGTGGCGTGGGCTTCGTTCGACCCGGACCGCTCCCTCGTCACTGTGCAAGCCGCAGGCGTCGGCAGCGCGTACGTGCGAGTCGTGGAGCGAATGGGCACACGCGACTCTACGCTCATCGTGGTGCGCCAGGAGGCCGCCCGTGTGAGCCTGCCGTTCGACGAGCTCGAGGGATATCTCGCGCGGTCGTCCCAGGTAAGTGCAACGGTGCTCGATCGGCGCGGGAACCCGATCCCCGGTGCGCAGATCGGCTGGCGTACTCTCGACACCACAGTCGCCGCCGTGACCGCCGCTGGCCTGCTCTCCTATCGCGGGATCGGCACGACGCATCTGATCGCCGAAATGGGCGCCGGCGTTCCGGACACGGCCGTCGTACACGTAGAGGACATGCCAGGGATCGTTCTTTCGGTCGATTCAATCGTCCTCGGCACAGGCCAGGGATCGGAGACGCTCTGGGCGGGGCCGAGCGACTATTACGTCGCTCTCCTCGGGAACTACGTGACGCTGACGATCGGTGACACCAGCGTGGCTACGGCGCCCGACAGCGTGCTGTGGGTCCAGTTGACCGGCTCCTTTACCGTCGCTGCCCGCCAGCCCGGCCGGACGATGGTCATCGCGTCAGCTCCCGGGTTCCACGCCGATACGGCATGGGTTTCGGTGTCGGCATCTCGGGCCATGTTCTCGGCGAACGATCTCGGGCCCATCACCATCCACAGCCTCCCGGTCGGCACGGGCGTCGGGTTCGGTGCGCAGATCGGGGACTCGGTGGGCGTGCGCCGACGGCTCCTGCAGACCGTGACGGTCACGTTCACCTCGTCCGATACGACCGTCCTCAAATGGCCCTACCCCGAGCTGATTCTCTACGCCGGGGCCGAGAGCACTCCGGTGGAATACGCCGACGCCCGGGCACCCGGCGAGGTCACGGTTTACGCAAGCGCGCCGGGCTTTCGGACCGACAGCTTGAGGCTGCGCGTAACTTCCCTGCCGAAGCTCGAGCTCGCCGGTTGGCACACGATTGGCCTGCGGCAGAAGACCTTCGACCGCCCGTGGCGACTGACGACCAACGGTGTCTGGACCCACCCGGACGCGGCGGTCACGTTCACGCGTTCGAATCCCACGATCGCGACGTTTCCGACCGACCTCGCGCTCCCGAGCACGCATCAGTACCTCGATTTCGCCGTGGAGGGATTGGCGCTCGGCGTCGACACCATCGTCGCCACCGCTCCGAACTTCGAATCGGATACGGCCGTCTTGGTCGTGACGACGCCGCGCTTGCTGATGGCGGACAGCGTGGACGCCGGCGCCTTCGCCGCAGCCGTGGGCGACTCGCTTGGCGCGAAGCACCTGCCGCTCGACACCACCACGCTGCTTCTGACGTCGAGCGACACCGCGGTGGGCCGGCCCCCACGCGCAGTGCGACTCCCAAGCGATCCCTGGGGCACCGCGACTGTCGTTCTGACCGTTCTCGACTCCGGATACGTCACGCTCCACGTGGCCGACTCGGCCGGCGTCCTTCCACCGGACTCAATCGTTCTCCATTTGCGCCTGCGCACCGATCTGTCCGTCGTCGAAAACGCGGGGTACGGACCCCTCGCCATCGGGACGCGCCAACGGCTCGAGGAGGTCCGCCTCGTCGCCCTCACACCGGGGCCGGGCGTGGTATATCTCGCCAGCACCGATCCCGCAGTGCTGAAGGTTCCGGACTCGTTGGATATCACGTTTCCTGCCGGCGTGCACATCCCCACAGCGGGCGGCGCCGTGCCGGGAGCGGCTCGCATCATCGCCTCGCGGCCCGGGTTCATCCCGGCGTCTTCTCAACCGATCGAAGTCGGCATCCCGCGGTCCGATCTGCGCGCTCCGGACACAGCCTACGCGGGGGGCACCGGCTATCTGCTGTACGTGTCTCCATTAGACCAGCGCGGCATAGCTCGGCAGCCCGATGATACGGTCGTCGCGACCGTGCGCGCCCTCGATCCGGGAGTCACGATCGGGGAGCCAACCCTCGCTGTGCCCGCGGGGGCGTGGGTGAGCGAGTCGGTCCGCGTCGCGTTCACGACGCCGGGGGCTGTGCGGCTCGTCGCGGAAGACCGGCGCGCCGTGGCTACGCCGTATCGCCCCGACACGGCCACAGTCCACGTTGTTCGCCCGCCCCTCAATCTGTTGACGAACGGCGGCACCGTCGGGGTCGGGCAGGTCCTTTCGGCGCTCCTTTCACGCCCCTCGAACGTCGTCGCGGACCCGGTCACGGTCTCGGTGACCCACACCGGGGAGCGGACGTCGTCCAGTACGGACCCGACGTTGCCCGCCGGCGGGAGTGCCTTGACGTACACGCTTGTCGGACGCTCGGTCGGTACCGACACGCTCGTACTTTCGGCCGACGGATACTCCTCCGACACGGCACGCATCCACGTCACCGAAGGTCGCGTAACGCTGTTCGCTCCCGGACTCGGCCCCCCGACGGCGGTTCGGGTGGGTGACTCGGTGGCCGTCTATCTCGCGACGGCCGACTCGAGCGGAAGGGTGAGAGCGGTCGCCGACGTCACGGTCTTCTCGCTGTCGGCGACCCCAGGAATCACCCTCAGCGATGGGACACGCGCGATCAGCGAGATCGCGGTACCCGCGTCCACCGCGCTCAGCCGCCGGTTCTACCTCAAGGGGCGGTCGGCCGGACCTGCGACCGTGACCGTGTGGAACCTCGACTATACGACGCTCACCCTCGGCCTGACAGTCGGTCCTGCCGGGATATCAACCGCCGCCAACGCGACACCCTGACGGCGAGGGCGATGCCCGAGCTGCCCGACATCGTCGTCTATCTCGACGCCCTCGCCCCGCGCATTCTCGGCCTGCCGCTCCAGCGCGCCCGGGTGATGAGCCCGTTCCTGCTCCGCACCGCCGAGCCGCCGCTCGCGGCGGTCGAAGGCAAGACGGTCACCGGCCTGCGCCGGCTCGGCAAGCGGATAGTCTGGGCGATGGAGGAGGACCTGTTTCTCGTCTTTCACCTCATGATCGCGGGCCGGTTCAAATGGCGAAAGCGCGGCGCCAAGCCGCCCGGGAAGATCGGGCTCGCCACGTTCGACTTCCCCGACGGCACGCTGCTCCTCACGGAGGCGAGCAAGAAGCACCGCGCCTCGCTGCATGTGGTTCGGGGAAAGCGCGGGCTCGCCGCGCACGACCCCGGCGGGCTCGACGTGTTGACGGCCGACCTGACGACGTTTCGCGCCGCGCTCCGCTCCGAGTCGCATACGCTGAAGCGCGCCCTCACCGACCCGCGGCTGTTCGACGGGATCGGGAACGCCTACTCGGACGAGATCCTGCACGCCGCGAAACTCTCCCCCTTTCAGCTGACGGGGCGGCTCAGCGACGACGAGGTCGCGCGGCTCCACGGCGCCGCGCGGCGCACGCTGGTCGACTGGATCGACCGGCTGCGCGCCGAGACGGGGTTCGAGTTCCCCGAGAAGGTCACCGCGTTCCGCGAGGGGATGGCCGTCCACGGACGATACAGGCAACCCTGCCCCGTCTGCGGCTCTCCGGTGCAGCGGATTCGTTACGCCGAGAACGAGGCGAACTACTGCGCGACGTGCCAGACGGGCGGCCGGGTGCTCGCGGACCGCGCGTTGTCGCGACTCCTGAAGGACGATTGGCCGCGGTCGCTGGAGGAGTGGGAGGCGAGGCTCGGCTCATGACGATTCGCGTCGCAACCGTGTCTGACGCGGCCTCGGTCGGGCGCGTGCACGTCGAGTCGTGGAAGGTCGCCTACCGCGGCATCATGCCCGCCGACCGAATCGCGAAGATGGACCTCCCCACGCGCACGGCGTTCTGGGCGGAGCGGATCGCGGTGCGCGAGTGGCCGGTCTTCGTAATCGAGGACCGCGGTCAGGTCGTCGCCTTCTGCCACATGATCCCGTCGCCCGACCCCGACGACGACGCTCAGAAGACGGGGCACATCACCTCGATCCATGTCCTGCCCGACTTGCGGAGCCACGGCCACGGCCGCGCCCTGCTGGCCCAGGCGTTCGCCGAGTTCCGGCGGCGCGGTTACGCCGACGTCACCCTGTGGGTCCTCGAGGAGAACGCGAGCGCCCGGCGGTTCTACGAAAAGGTGGGGTTCCAGGAGGACGGTGGGCAGAAGACGTACCCGGGGACGGACGTGCCGGAGGTGCGCTACCGGATTCGGCTGACCTGAGCGGCCGAGGCCTGGGTGGACGCGCCGAGCCCGGGCTCTCAGCCCGGGAATCATCCTCTTCCGAACGTCGCGCACCCGTCCCAAACTTCCTAATCAGTCCATCGCCCCCACGACCTCAGGAGTCTCCTCTGTGCGTCGCTCTCTGTTCGCATCTCTGCTCCTTGCCGTCACGCTGACCGCGCCTCTCGCCGCCCAAGGCCCGCCCCAGCCCTCCGGCTTCATCGTCGAGAATCCGGCGCTGCGCCGCATCTGGGCGATCGGGATGGACAGCTCGCAGCTGCCGCGCCTGGCGCAGGTCTTGTTCGACTCGCTCGGCCCCCGGCTGACGGCATCCCCAGGCATGGAAGCGGCGCAGAACTGGCTCGTCTCGACCTACACGTCGTGGGGGATCAGCGCCCGCAAGGAGCAGTACGGCACCTGGCGCGGCTGGCGCCGCGGCAAGTCGCACATCGACCTGGTCGCACCGCGGGTGCGCTCGCTCGAGGGCACGATGCTCGCCTGGAGTCCGGGCACGCCCCGCGGCCGCCCCGTGCGCGCTCCCGCCGTGATCCTCCCCGATGTCGCCGACAGCGCCGCCCTCGTCCGCTGGCTTCCCCAGGCCAAGGGCAAGTTCGTCCTCATCTCCTTCCCCCAACCCACGTGCCGCCCCGACGACAGCTGGGAGAAATGGGGCACGCAGGCCACCACGGACTCGATGAAAGCCCAGCGCACCGCCGCGTTGCAGGCCTGGCAGCAACGCGTCCAGCGCACCGGCTACCTCGGCCCTCTGTTGTCCCGGCGGCTCGACGCGGCGGGCGTCGCGGGGATCATCAGCAGCACCTGGTCGCAAGGCTGGGGCGTGGACAAGATCTTCGCCACCCAGACCGACCGCGCGCCCGTGGTCGACGTCTCGTGCGAGGACTACGGCATGCTCTTCCGGCTTGCGCAGAATAACCAAGGCCCCATCGTCGAGCTGACCGCGGAGTCCCAAGCACTCGGCGAGGTCCCCGTCTTCAACGTGGTGGCGGAGATCAAGGGCAGCGGACTGCCCAACGAGTACGTGATGCTGTCGGCGCATTTCGACTCCTGGGACGGCGGGTCGGGCGCGACCGACAACGGCACGGGGACGCTCACGATGCTCGAAGCGATGCGGATCCTGAAGCTCGTCTATCCGACGCCGCGGCGGACCATTCTCGTCGGTCACTGGAGCGGCGAGGAGCAAGGGCTGAACGGCTCGAGTGCGTTCGTGCAGGATCACCCCGACGTCGTCACGGGCCTGCAAGCCCTGTTCAACCAGGACAACGGGACGGGGCGCGTCGAGTCGATGAGCGCATCGGGGTTTCCCAACGCCCCGGCGAACCTTGCGCGGTACCTGTCCCGCATCCCCGCCGACATCACGCGCAACATCAAGTTCAGCTTCCCGGGCGCGCCGGGGGGCGGCGGCACCGACCACGCCTCGTTCGTCAGCTGCGGCGCGCCCGGCTTCGGCCTTGGCTCGGGCGACTGGGACTACGGCCGCTACACCTGGCACACGAACCGCGACACCTACGACAAGGTCAGCTTCGACGACGTGAAGAACAACGCGACGCTCGCGGCGATGCTCGTCTATCTCGCGTCCGAGGACTCGGTGCGGACGCCGCGCGACCGTCGCGACGTATTCCCGCCGCGGCCGAACGGCCAGCCGGGAGCGTGGCCCGACTGCCGGCAGCCGCAGCGCAGCACGCCTCCGCCGGTGCCGCCACCCACCCCGGCGCCGGCGCCCGCGCGACCCTGACCGGAGGAGGGTGCATGTTCGACCTGGATCGCTGGCTGAAGCGGCTGTGGGCCGTGAACGGCGTTCTGTTGCTCGCGCTCCTCGTCCTCGGCACGGGAACGCTGGTGATCGGGTGGGCGTCGGGACTCTTCGCCCGCGACCAGGCGGTGGTCGCTCCGGACTCGACCCCGCACGGCGCGGCGACGCCACGCGCCGTCCGGTTCTCGTCGCCCCGCCGGATCTGGGGCACGACCACCCGACTGGTGATCGTCTACTACGGCAAGCGCCCGCAAACGGGCCCTGGACTCGGCTCGATGGAGCTTTCTTCTTACTCCGGCGAGGACGCGGGCCCGACGGTCAATCTCCTCTTCCTCGGCCCCGACGGCGCGCCCGGGCGAGTGTTGTTCGATCGGCCCGCCTACGTCGCCCGGTTCGACTATCCGGAAACCAAGAGCGACTCGCTCGAGCCGTGGATCACCTATCGCGTCGCCCTCGAAGATACCAACGGCGACGGGCGCCTCGACTCGGACGACCACGCGGCGCTCTGGGTGAGTGACGTGGACGGCACGAATCTGCGGCGCGTGCTGCCTGCCGGGATGCGCCTGCTCAACGCCGCAGCCGCGGGCGACGGCCGCCATCTGGTCGTGACGGCGCTCGAGGTGCCCGCGGGCTGGCGCGGCTCGGACGATGAGCTGCGGCAGCGAGCGTTCCTGTACGACGTCCGCGCCGGCACGACGGTTCCCTACCCGGCATTGGACTCGCTGGTTCAGCGGGCGGCCCGCATCGTCGGACAGCCGTGACCTTCCCGGACCACTTCTCGCGCGTCTCCGCCTCCTACGCCGCGTTCCGGCCGCGCTACCCGGACGCGCTGTTCGATCTCCTGGCGGCCGTGGCGCCGGCCCGGGAAGCGGCATGGGACTGTGCCACCGGCACGGGCCAGGCGGCGCTCGGTCTCGCGCGGCACTTCGCGCGCGTCACCGCCACCGACGCGAGCGACGCCCAGATTGCCCACGCGACGCCCCATCCCCAGATCACCTACCGCGTGGCGCTCGCGGAGCGCAGCGGTCTCGAGGATCGCTCGGTGGACCTCGTCACCGCCGCGCAGGCCCTGCACTGGCTCGACCGGCCGCGATTCTGGGCCGAGGCGCGCCGCGTGCTCCGCCCGGCCGGCGTCATCGCCGTGTGGACGTACTGGTTCTTCTCCATCGAGGCGGAACTGGATGCGATCATCCGGCGGTTCTACAAGGACACGGTCGGCCCCTTCTGGCCGGCGGAGCGGCGGGTCGTCGAAGACCGCTACCGGACGATCGACTTTCCATTCACGGAGTTCACGGTCCCGGGCTTCATGATCGAGCAGCCGGTGACGTTGGACGACGTCGCGGGCTACATACGCACCTGGTCGGCGACGCGGGCGTACATCGAGCAGAAGGGCCGCGACCCGGTGGACGGTCTCGTCGCCGAGCTGGGCCCGGTGTGGGGCGATCCCGCCGCGCCCCGGCTCGCACGGTGGCCGCTCGCGGTTCGGGCAGGGAGGGTATGATGAAAGACTGGATCCACACGGTGATGACGCGGGAGCTCAAGTCCCTGAAGCGGGAGATCGAGGCGTATCCGAGCGACGCCGACATGTGGCGCCTCGTGCCGGGCATCGCGAATCCCGGCGGGAACCTCGCCCTCCACCTCGCGGGCAACATCCAGTATTTCCTGGGCACCGTGCTGGGCGGGACCGGGTACAAGCGCTACCGCGACGCCGAATTCGACAGCCGCGACGTGCCCCGCGCCGAGGTGCTGCGGGAGATCGACGGCGCCATCGCCGCGGTCGACACCGGACTCCGCCGCGTGAGCGACGCGGACCTCGGCACGCCCTTCCCGGAGCCGGTGGGGGGCGTGACGCCCACGACCGGCGCCTTCCTCGCGCACCTCGCGGTGCACCTCGCGTACCATCTCGGGCAGGTCGATTATCACCGGCGCACGCTCACGGGCGAGGGGAAGACCGTGGGGGCGATGGCGGTGGGTGAGCTCGCGAGGTAGACTTCCGGCATGCGACAGCTCTCTCTCACCATCGGCCTCGCCGCGGCGGTCACCACGGGCGCCGCCGCACAGCAAACCCCGGCGCCGCCGCCCCTCGAGGTCGGCGCCGTCGCGCCGGACTTTGCGCTCTCGGGCGCGACGCGCTACGGCGTGCTCAAGAACCCGATCCACCTCAGTGATTTCAAGGGGAAGACGGTCGTCCTCGCGTTCTTCTTCAAGGCCCGAACGCGCGGCTGAACGATCCAAATGAATGCGTACCGTGATCAGTACGCACAGGTCTTCAAGAACGGCCGCAACGTGGTCCTCATCGCCATCAGCGCCGATCCCGACACCGCCCTGTACACCTGGGCCCGGGACGCCGAGTTCCCGTTCCTGTTCGCGAGCGACACCGGGACGGTTGTCGGGAAGATGTACGGCGCCCTCGCAAGCCGGGCCGGCGTGACCAACCGCAACCTTTTCGTCGTGGGACCAGACGGGAAGATCGCCTACCGCGCGACGCCGTTCCGGGAAATCGATCCGACTGCCTACACGGAGCTGGGAGCGGCGGTCGGGAAACTGCTCCCTGCAGACTCGACGGGACGGTGAGAGGCGGTCTGGGGCGGTCAGAGGCGGTACCGCCCCCTACCGCCCCTTCCCGCCTCTGACCGCCTCTTCCAGTGCAGCATCCAGATCCTGATCTGCGCCGATCCCTGTGTAGACGACGCGCCCCTGGCCATCGAGGATTACGACATATGACGTCGCCGGGGCCTGGAACGCGCGCACCGCATTGCCTCCCGCATCCCACAGGAACGTGAACGGCATGGGGTGGCGCGTGAGGTGGCGGCGCACCGTGCTCTGACTCTCGTTCACCGCCACCGCGATCACCAGGAACTCCACCCGGTCGCCGTACTTCTTGTGCGCCGCCTCCATCCGGGGCAGCAGCTCCGCGCAAATCGGACACCAGGCGGCCCAGAACTCGACGATCACCGGCTGCTTACCCACCCAGCGCGTCAGATCCACCGGTTTGCCGTCCAGGTCCTCGATCGTAACCGCGGGCGGTGTCTGCCCGACCGGAATCCCGAGGACGTCGTCCTGCGCGGTGGCGGTGCCGGGGACAAGGAGCGCGAGGGCCAGCCCTAGCCCCCAGCCCCCAGGCCCCAGGCCCTTGTTGTTCACCATACCTGCCCCGCCTTCACGAAGTAGTACTGAGCCATCAGCAGTAGAACCGCGCCGGCGGTCCGTTTGATCCACACCATCCACGCTCCCGCCCGGGGGAGCGCGGCGAGCGTACCCGAGAACACCCCCACGACCACCAGGACGGCCGTCATCCCCAGCGAGAAGACGAACAGGTAGACGAAGCCGAGCACGCCGCTCCGCGTGGCGGCGACCCAGGTGAGTACCGCGGCGAAGGCGGGCGCGCCGCAGGGGGCGGCCACGATCCCCGACGTCGCGCCCAGTAAGAACACGGCCGGGTACGATCCCCCGCCCAGGCTTCCCGCCCACGCGGCGAGCCGCGTGGGAACGCGGACCGGGATCACGTCGAACAGCGCGAGCGCGAAGACCAGCAGGAGGTTGCCGATCACGAGCCGCGCCCACGGGCTCGACCCGATGCTGCCGAACAGCGACCCGGTGAGGCCCGCGATCAGGCCCAGCACCGCGTAGAACAACGCGAGGCCGGTCGCATAGGTGAGCGTGAGCCCGATGGAGCGGCGGCGCGCCTGGCCGGCGGTGTTGACCCCTGCCAGGGCCCCGGCGGTGATGGGAATCATCGGGTAGATGCAGGGGTTGAGGCTCGTCACGAGGCCCGCCGCGAAGAGCAGCGGGACCGCGACCAGTGGGCGATGTTGCAGCGCATCGGAGATCCCGGACAGCACGACGGGCAGGGTGGCCACGGACGGGATAATAACTACTTTGGGCCGGGTGAGCCCTTCGACGCGCGATCCTTTTCTCGCCGCGGCCATCGCCGAGGCCGAGCAGGGTCTGCGCGAAGGCGGGATTCCCATCGGCGCGGTGCTCGTGCACAACGGCGAGATCATCGGCCGCGGGCACAACCGCCGGATCCAGCAGGGGAGCGCCGTGCTCCACGGCGAGATGGACGCGTTGGAGCGGGCCGGCCGCCGCGGCGCCGCCGTCTATCGCGCCGCGACGCTGTACACCACGCTGTCGCCCTGCGCCATGTGCAGCGGCGCCATTCTGCTGTACGGCATCCCGCGCGTCGTGATCGGGGAGAACCGGACCTTCACCGGCGAGGAGGAGCTGCTGCGGGCCCGCGGAGTGAAGATCGAGGTGCTACAAGACGACAGGTGCGTCCGGATAATGACCGACTTCATCCGGGCGCACCCCACGTTGTGGAACGAGGATATCGGCGAGTGACGGCTACTGGCGCCGCACCGTCATCGGGCCGTTCGTCGTGACCACGCGGATCGGCGGGCCGCCGTCGCCCAGCTTCGTCGAGATGCGGTCGCGGACGCTGCCATTCAGCGTGACCGTGATCGGGATACTCCGGCCGTGGGGAATGAAGGTGTGAGTGCTGGTTCGACACACCCTACGGCGCCAGGGTTGCAGGGATTCGCTTAACTTACGCGCCGTGAGAGCGTTACTGCTCCTGCCGGCCCTGGCGTCAGCCTGCGCCCACGTCAGCGCGGAGGGCACCGACCCCCTGCGCCCCGGTAACCACACGATTTCCCTCACGTTCGGTGGGCGGACGCGGCGCTACATCGTGCGCGTGCCGCCCGGCGCCCAGACGCCCCGCCCCGTCGTCCTCAACTTCCACGGCGGAGGCGGGAGCGCCGCCGCGACCCAGAAGTACGTCCGCGCCGACGCCCTCGCCGACAGCGCAGGCTTCCTCCTCGTGTTTCCCGAAGGAACTGGACGGTTCCGGCGCACGCTGCACACCTGGAATGCCGGCAGCTGCTGCGGCTACGCCCACGACCGCAACGTGGACGACGTCGGCTTCGTGCGCGCCCTGCTCGACGACCTCGCGCGACGCACGCCGGTGGACGCGCGGCGGGTCTACGCGACCGGACTGTCGAACGGCGGCATGATGGCGTACCGCCTGGCGGCGGAAGCGGGAGACCGCATCGCGGCGGTTGCGCCCGTGGCCGGGGGCCTGGTGGTGGACTCGATCCGGTCGCCGCGCCCTGTCCCGGTGCTCCACATTCACAGTGTCGACGACCCGCGCGCGCTCTACAACGGCGGCTTGGGGCCGCCCTTCCCGCTCACGAACGTCCGCGTGATGCACCCGAGCGTCGAGAGCGTGATCGCACGCTGGGTCGCGTTCGATCGCTGCCCCGCCGCGCCCGCCGTCGGCGACACGGTGCGGGGGCGAGCCGGGTCGCCCTCCGCGACGCACACCGCCGTGCCTCTCGCCTACGGTCCCTGCGCCAGCGGTAGTGAGGTGGTACTCTGGAAGCTGACCGGCGCGGGACACACCTGGCCCGGCGCCGGCGTGCAGTCGTGGCAGGAATACGTCGGCGCCGCGACAGACGTGATCGACGCGAACACTGTGATCTGGCGGTTCCTGTCCCGCTTCTCGTTGCCGAACTGACCCGAGGTCTCCCATGCGAATCGTGCCGTTCTTGCTGCTCGCGCTCGCTGCGCCCGCCGTCGCCCAGACCGGCCGGCTCGACGCCGAGGTGGACCGCCGCGCCGCCCTGGTCGAGGGAAAAGTGGTGGCGTGGCGGCGCGACATCCACGCACACCCCGAGCTGTCGAACCGCGAGGTCCGCACCGGGCAGCTCGTGGCGGACCACCTCCGCGCGCTGGGACTGGAGGTCCGCACCGGCGTGGCGCACACCGGCGTGGTGGGCGTGCTGCGCGGCGGCCGCCCGGGGCCGGTGGTGGCGTTGCGCGCCGACATGGACGCGCTCCCCGTCACCGAAGAGGTGGACGTACCGTTCGCATCGAAGGTGCGCGCGACTTACAATGGCCAGGACGTCGGGGTGATGCATGCCTGCGGGCACGATACACACGTCGCCATGCTGATGGGCGTGGCCGAGGTGCTGGCCGGCATGCGCCGCGACCTGCCGGGAACGGTAAAGTTCATATTCCAGCCCGCGGAAGAGGGCCTCCCCGCGGGGGAGCAGGGCGGCGCCGAGCTGATGATCGCCGAAGGCGCGCTCGACGACCCGAAGCCCGCCGCGATCTTCGGGCTCCACGTCTTCCCCTACCCCGCCGGCCAGATCCGCTACCGCCCCGGCGGCACCATGGCGGCCGCGGACGCGCTGCGCATCGTCGTGCGGGGCCGCCAGACGCACGGCGCCCAGCCGTGGGCCGGAGTGGACCCCATCGTCGTCGCGTCGCAGATCGTCCTGGGCCTCCAGACGATCGTCAGCCGGCAGGTGGACATCACCGCGGCGCCGGCGATCGTCACGATCGGCGCGATCACCGGCGGCGTGCGTAACAACATCATCCCGGACAGCGTCGTGATGATCGGGACGATCCGCACGTTCGATCCCGCCGAGCAGCACGACATCCACGAGCGCGTGCGGCGCACCGCGGAGGCCATCGCGCAGAGCGCCGGCGCCACGGCGCAGGTGAACATCGATGCCGGCTACCCCGTCACGTACAACGATCCCGCCCTCACCGAGCGGATGGTGCCCACGCTGCGCCGGGTCGCGGGGGCGGGCTCCGTCGCTCTGAATACACCACAGACCACGGCCGAAGACTTCTCGCGCTACGAGCAGCGGATCCCGGGCCTGTTCTTCTTCCTCGGCATCACGCCGCCCGGCGCCGACCCGCGGACGGTCGCCCCCAACCATTCGCCGCGTTTCTTCGTGGACGAGGCGGCGCTGCCCGTCGGGGTGCGCGCGCTGGCGCACCTCGCGGTAGATTACCTGAGCCAGCCATGAACCGACTCTCAGCCTAGGAGCCCGCGATGCGCACCAGCAATCCCGCGTTGAACGCCAAAGCCTTCGAGCGGTTCGGACCGGCCGCCGCGGTGGGCGAAGGGATGACCGTCGAGGGTACGGTCAATCGCACCGCGTTCCTGCTGCTCCTTCTCGTGGCGACCGCCACGTGGACCTGGTCCCGGACCTTCGCGGGGGTCCCGGCTGGCGGCTTCATGCTGGGCGGCCTGTTGGGCGGATTCGTGGTCGCCCTCGTCACCATCTTCAAGCCGGCCTGGTCCCCGGTCACGGCCCCAATCTACGCGGCGCTCGAAGGCCTCGCACTCGGCGGCATCTCGGCCCTGTTTCAGGCGAGCTACCCGGGGATCGTCATCCAGGCGGTCGCACTCACCTTCGGGACGCTGTTCGCGCTGCTCCTGGCGTACCGTTCGGGCCTGATCCCCGTCACCGAGAACTTCCGGCTGGGCGTCGTCGCGGCCACGGGCGGGATCGCGCTGTTCTACCTGGTCTCGATCGTGCTCGGCTTCTTCGGCATTCGCATCCCGCTCATTCACGAGAGCGGGTGGCTGGGGATCGGCTTCAGCCTGTTCGTGGTGGTGATCGCGTCGCTGAACCTCGTGCTCGACTTCGATTTCATCGAGCACGGCGCCGAGCACGGCGCCCCGAAGTTCATGGAATGGTACGCGGCGTTCGGGCTGATGGTGACGCTGATCTGGCTCTACCTGGAGATCCTGCGGTTGCTCAGCAAGCTGCGCAGCAGATAAAGGTGCGCGGTAGGCGGTGCGCGGTGCGCGGGGTACGCCCGCTCACTGCGCACCGCGTACCGCAGTTCCAACCGGTTCCCTAGTTCGGCCCCGCCACGCGCGTCTGTCCCCGCATCTCTCCGCCCGGGTGCGCCACGGTGTGCACGTTCACATACGCGCCGCCGGTCTCGATCGCCTCGATCAGCTCGGCCATCGTGCCTCCGAACCCGATCGCCGGGCGCGGAATCAGATTCGCCTGGGTGATCGTCCCTTCGGCCAGGACGCCGTCCTCGGTGACGCCTCCCGCCACGAACCCGAACAGGAACACCACGATCGGCCCGTTCACCCCCGTGGGAGCCAGGTGGATGTGCGACTGGGTCACGTTCTCGATGTTTGCGACGATCAACTTGTAGCTCAACGTGCCGTCATCGTTCACCTGGAACTTGGCCACTCCGCGCCCCGCCGTGGCAACCGCGGGGACCTCTTCGTCGCCATGGATCGGCGCGGAGATGTAGTTCCGCTCGGCGGCGGCGTTGCTGGCGCTCGAGGCGAGGGCGCCCAGGGATGCGCCGGCCATCGAGGCGGTGGGAGCCGCGGGGGCGGTGGGGGCCGCGCGATCCGCGGTACAGGCGGCGAACGTGGCGGCGAGGATGCAGCGGGAGACGAGAGAGACGCGCATAGGCGGCTCCGGTGAGGGTCGCTCTAATCCTACCAGCGATGCCGCCGGCCTGCGAGTACCTTGGGGAGTGACCGGCGCTGCCTCCCGAGTTCGCCTCGACCGCTGGCTGTGGTCGGCCCGCTTCTTCAAGACGCGGGCCTCCGCGGCGGCCGCGGTCGCGGGCGGGAAGGTGCACGTCAACGGCGGCCGGGCAAAGCCCGCCAAACAGGTGCAGGTGGGTGACGCGGTGCGCATACGGGTCGGCCCGTATGAGTGGCTGGTCACGGTGCGCGGCCTCTCCGAGCGGCGCGGGCCGCCGAAGGCGGCGCAGGCGCTGTACGAGGAGTCTCCTGCGGGCCGCACGGCCCGCGAGCGACTCGCGCAGCAGCTCAAAATGGCGCCGGCCCCCGCCTACCAGGGCAAGGGCCGGCCGACCAAGAAGCAGCGCCGCGAGATCGAGCGGCTTGAGGAAGGAGACGGCTAGAGCTTCACCAAGTGCACGTTTCCCGATCCCGTCTCGATCGACAGCCGTCCTTTCCCGTCGCCGATCGTTCCGGTGATGTGATCTTCCTCCAGGTGGCGCACCTGAATCGTCAACCCGCCGAGATCGATCTCCCCGCTCCCCGTGTCCAGATCCACCTCCGCGCCGATCGTGGGCGGGACCTTGAGGGTGACGTCCCCCGAGCCGGTCTCGATGGCGAGCGATCGGAAGGTCGCGAGCAGCGCCACGTTCACGTTGCCGCTGCCCGTCTCGAACGACAGCTCGTCCCCCTGCGCGCCCGTCACGGTCACGTCGCCGGATCCCGTTTCGACGTGCAGGTCGGTCGCTTGGGCGCCGGTCAGCGTGACGTTGCCCGACCCCGTCTCCAACTTGAGCCGTGTCCCGTGTACGGCGGCAGCGCTGATGTCGCCGGACCCGGTCTCGAGGCTCACGTCGCCCGCGGCGTCGCGCAGGTCCACGTTGCCCGATCCCGTTTCGATCTTGAGCGTGCCGCGCGTGCGGTCGGCGGCGACGTCGGCCGAGGCCACGTCCACTCGGATCACGCCGTCCACGTTGCTCACGAACGCCTTGCCCACGCCGAGATGCAGCACGACGTTCTTGCCGGCGGGGACGCTCACCCGCAGATCGGCGTAGGCCTCGAGGCCGCGGCCGCGCCCGGTGATCCGCACCTCCCGTCCTCCGTCGCGCCTCCAGCCGCCGCCATCTCCGAACGTGCCGTCGTCCCGCACGTGCAGCGTCGTGTTCCAGCCGCCCCCCCCTCCCCAAGCGGGCACGGAGATGACGTCGTCGGGATAGATGACGCGCAGCGTTTCGCGGCCGCGCAGCGGGCCGGTCCGCACCTCGAGGCGCGCCGCGTCCGCACCGCCGCGCTTGAGTTCCACCGTGACGTCGCCGCCTGGGCCGGGCTCGACGCGCAGCTCGCCGACCAGGTTGTAGAGGGCGACAGAGTCGCCCTTGAGCGTGTAACCGGTCGATTGTCCGGCAGCAGGGGTGGCGGGAGCTGCCGCAGCGACGCCCGCGGCGAGAGCGAGGGGCAACCAGCGGGTCTTCATAGGGGCTCCAGAATGGCAGGAATGAGAGCGATACGGGCCGCGCTAGGCGCTCGTTTCAGCGCGTCGCCGCGGCCGATTGACACCACGGGCGTTGCAATGGTACTACTGGGCACACAATCAGGAGTTAGCATGTCGCGCGAGATGGGAACCTTTCGTGTCGATCTGGAGGTCGAAAACCCGGCGCGCCCAGGTGAGAGACGCGCCCTACGCGGCGTCCTCGTGGACACCGGTGCGGAGCTGTCATGGTTTCCCGCCGAACTGCTCGAGTCACTTGGGGTCGAACGACGCAAGGTCTGGCGCTTTCGGCAGGCCGACGGCACGGTGCTCGCTCGCCCGGCGGGATGGGCATCGGTGTATCTGGCCGATCTGTCGACGGTCGATGAAGTCGTGTTCGGCGAGCCCGGTGACCTCGTGCTCTTGGGCTCGCGCACCCTCGAGGGGCTCAACCTTCGCGTTGACCCGGTGAGCAAGCGGCTCGTCGACGCGGGACCCGCCCCAGCGGCAGCCGTGTAAGTCATTTCGCATCCTCAAGGGTTCGGCGGTTTACCTGCCGTTGGATAGCGCAACGCCCGCCACGGTTGCAACTTTGCAGCCATGGAAGACTGGCTGATCTGGTTTCTCTCGGCCGTCGTGCTGATCGTGGCCGAGATGTTCACCACCGGCTTCTGGATGGCCTGCCTGGCAGTCGGCTGCGTGGCGGCCGGCCTGGTGGGTCTGGTCCCGTTCGCCGGCGCAGCCCTCCAGACCATCGCCTTCGCGGCCACCAGCCTGGCGAGCATGATCGGCCTACGACCCCTGATGATGCGGCATTTCCAGCTGGGCCCGGGCGCCGGGGTGCGCACCGGCGTGGACGCGCTCCTGGGCAAGACGGGCGTCGTGCTGGAGCGCGTCGGCCCGAAGGCGCAGCAGGGGCGGGTCAAGGTCGAGGGGGAAGACTGGCGGGGGGCGTCGGTGGACGACGCCGTGCTGGAACCCGGCACCCGCGTCACGGTGATCCAGGTGGACGGCACCACCCTCGTGGTGGAAAAGGAGAGTTGAGCGATGGGTCCCGGTCTCGTACTGGTCGGAGGGGTCGCGCTGCTCGTGGTGGTGACGATCGCCAAGGGTATCCGCATCGTGCAGCAGGCTCAAACGATGATCGTCGAGCGGTTCGGGAAGTATCACAAGACGCTGACGTCGGGAATCAACCTGATCATGCCGTGGATCGACAAGCCGCGATCCATCGACTGGCACCAGACGCTCGTCACCCCGGCGGGTGACAGCTACTCGCGCCGGTTCCGCACCGAGAAGATCGATCTGCGCGAGACGGTGTACGTCTTCCCGCGCCAGAACGTGATCACGAAGGACAACGTCGTCGTCGAGATCGACGCGCTGATCTATTCCCAGATCACCGATCCGGTGCGCGCGACCTACGAGATCGCGAATCTCCCCGACGCCATCGAGAAGCTGACCCAGACCACGCTGCGCAACGTGATCGGCGAGATGGAGCTGGACCACGTGCTGTCGTCGCGCGACACGATCAATGCCAAGCTCCGGGCGATCCTGGACGAGGCGACGCACAAGTGGGGCGCGAAGGTCAGCCGGGTGGAGTTGAAGGACATCAACCCGCCGCGCGACATCCGCGACGCCATGGAAAAGCAGATGCGCGCGGAGCGGGAACGGCGGGCGACGATCATCACGGCCGATGCCGACAAGCAGTCGCGCATCCTCCAGGCCGAGGGCATCCGGCAATCGGAGATCAACACCGCCGAGGGCGACAAGCAAGCGAAGATCCTGCACGCCGAAGCGGAGGCCGCCGCGCGCCTCAAGGTGGCGGAGGCCGAGGCGCAGGCGATCGAGCGCATCACCGCCGCGATCAAGGGCACGGGCGGAGACCCCGCGCGCTACCTGATCGCGATCCGGTACATCGAGACGCTCAAGGAGATGGTCTCGGGGCAGAACAACAAGGTCGTGTACCTGCCGTTCGAGGCGACGGCCGTGCTCAGCTCGCTGGGCGGGATCCGGGAGATGCTGGCGGGTCCGTCGGAGAAGAAGGGCTGATGCCGGCGACCACCGGCGCCCTACCGCTGACGACGCTGTCCGAAGAAGAGCAGATGTTGCAGGGCGCAGTGCGGGACTTTGCCGAACAGGAGATCCGGCCCCGCGTCCACGCGATGGAGCAGGCCGCGCAGCTCGATCCCGCGTTGATCCCCAAGTTCTTCGAGCTGGGCCTCATGGGCATCGAGATTCCCGAAGCCCACGGCGGGTCCGGCGGCAGCCTGTTCATGACGGTGCTCGCTGTCGAAGAGCTCTCCGCCGTGGACGCCTCGGCGGCCATCTTCGTGGACGTGCAGAATACGCTCGTGAACGCGCTGCTCCTCAAGTGGGCGAACGACGACCTCAAGCGCCGTTACCTCCCCCGCCTTGCCACCGATCTCGTCGGCGCCTATGCGCTCTCCGAGCCGGGCTCGGGGTCGGACGCCTTCGGGCTCGCGACCACGGCGACGAAGCAGGGCGACACGTGGATCCTGGACGGCCGTAAGCTGTGGATCACGAACGGCGCCGAAGCGGGATTCTATCTCATTTTCGCCAACACCGACTTCGCCAAGGGCTACAAGGGGATCACGGCGTTCGCGGTAGAGCGCGGCTTCAAGGGCTTCGGTGTCGGCAAGAAGGAGGACAAGCTCGGCATCCGCGCGTCGAGCACCACCGAGCTGATCCTCGATCATTGCGAGGTCCCGGCGGGCAACGTCGTGGGTGAGGTGGGCGTCGGCTACAAGGTGGCGATCGAGACCCTGAACACGGGGCGGATCGGGATCGGGGCGCAGATGATCGGCGTGGCGCGCGGGGCGCTCGCCGCAGCGCTCAAATACGTGAAGGAGCGCCAGCAGTTCGGGAAGCCGGTGGCGGAGTTTCAGGGGGTGCAGTTCCAGCTGGCGCAGGCGGCGACCGAGCTCGAGGCCGCGCGGCTAATGGTGTACAACGCGGCGCGGCTCGAGGACGCGCGCGAGCCGTACACCAAGGAGGCCGCGATGGCGAAGCTGTTCGCCTCGCAGGTCGCCGAGCGGATCACGTCGCTGTGCGTCGAGCTCTTCGGGGGATACGGTTATACCAAGGAGTATCCCGTAGAGAAGTTCTACCGGGACGCGAAGATCGGAACGATCTACGAGGGGACGAGTAACATGCAGCTGAACACGATTGCGAAGATGTTGCTGAAATAGGGCGGCGGAGGGCGGCGAAAGGCGGCGAAGGAGGGGTCATGAAGCGACAAACGATGCTCGTGGTGGGGCTCGCGCTACTGATGGTCGCGCCGCTCGGCGCGCAGGGGCGCGGGCACAAGAAGGAGTTCGCCGTGGCACCCGAGCGCGCGATGTCGGTGACGCGCGAGGTGTTGGTACGGCAGGGGTACGAGGTGGTCCGCATCGAGGTCGTGGGGAACGACCGCGTGATTTACTATCGCCGCGGCAACATGGGGCGAGGCAAGGGCAAGGGGCCGCTCGTGAAGATGATCGTGCGGCGGGTCGAGAACCGGGTGATCTTCGTGGACACGCCGGATGCGATTCTGGTGGACATCAATGTGCGGTTGAAGCTGTAGGGGCGCGGCAATGCCGCGGCCCTACGGCTGCACGACCCGCACCTGGTCGTCGCCCACGGTGGGCACGTAGACCTGACCGGTGCCGGGATTCACCGCCGCGGCCTTGGGGTTCGGCCCCACCATAAGCGTCGCGGACACCGTGAGCTTGCCGGCGTCGATGAACGAGACGGTGTTGTCGCCGCTGTTCCCCACGTAGACGGCTCCGCGCTCCGCGTCGATGCCGATTCCCTCGGGCCGGGAGCCGACGCGCAGCCGCTGGACTTCCTTGAGCGTCGACAGTTCGATCACGGACGCCGTGTTCTCCTCGCGGTTCGTCGCGTACAGCAGGTTGGTCCGCACATCCAGCGCCACGCCGTACGTGCCTGCCGCCCCCTTATCGCCGACGATGGAGATCGCCCCCACAAACTTGACGCCTTCGGGATCGAAGACGCCGACGCCCACGTTCGGGATGGCGACATACACGAGGCGGTCGTTCGGATTGAAGGCGACCCCGACGCCGGCCAAGGCGCCCTCGGGGAACGGAATCGTCGCGAGCACGCGATTGTCTTTGCCGTCAACCAGCGCGAGGGCGGGGGGCTCGCCCTTCGCCGGATCGCCCGCGACCGCAACGAACACGCGGTCTGTCCCTTCGTCCACGGCGATGCCCTTCGGATCGGGCCCGACCGGGATCGTTGCGATCGGGGCGTTGTCCCGACCGTCCATCACGACTACCCCCTGCAGCGTCGTGACGTAAATCCGGTTCGTGACGATGTTCACCGCCACGCCGAACGGCGTCTCGAATCCCGGAACCATCGTTACCTGACCCTTGCCAGGATCGAGCACGCCCACACCGTTGTTCAAACCGGGGATGTACGCGAGGCCCGTCACCGGGTTCACGGCCGCCGCAACTGGCTGCCACCGGTCGAAGGTAATCGCGGCGATCACACCGCCGACATCGAACGGCCCACTCTCGGCGCCCAGCGCTGCCGCCGTTGCGACGAGCGTGTAGCCTGCTCCGGCTGAATCGATCGCCAGGTCGGGGAACTCGGCGATGCCGTCGACCGCCGCCACGTCCACTGTGCCCAGCAACTTGGCGCCGGGAGCCGGTGTGACGCCGAGTCCGAGGCTCACGACCCCGGTCGCGCTGGGAACGATGTTGCCGAGCAGATCCTTGAACGCCACCCGCACCGGCTCGATGGTGTCGCCCGCGAGCGCGTGGGACGGAGCGACGATGAACGCCAACTGCGTCGCGAGCCCCGCGACGCCGGTCGCCGAGAAGAGGACGCCCGGGACGCCCGTCGCATTCGCGGACAGCTGGTTCAATCCCTGGAGCGGTCCGAGAGTCCAGCCGCCGACGGTCGCGATGCCCTGGCCATCCGTGTTCGGGCTCGACCCGGTGATGACCCCGCCGCCCAGCGTGACCGCGAAGGTCACTTTCACGCCGGGGACGGGGTTGTTGAACTGGTCGCGTACGACGACCGAGGGTTTGACCGCGACCAAGGTCCCGACTTCCGCACTCTGGTCGTTCCCCTCCTTGATCGCCATCTGCGTCGCCGCGCCCGCGATGCCGAGCGCGCTGAATGTCGCGGGGCTCCCCGAGAGGCCGGCGGCGCTCGCGGTCATGGTGTTCGGTCCCGCCGCGGTGCCGAGGGTCCACGCGGGGGAGGTCGCGATCCCGCCCGCGTCGGTCGTCACGCCGCCCGGCCCGGCCAGGCTGCCGCCGCCGGACGTGACCGCGAACGTCACCGCTCCGCCCGCGACCGGATTCCCGAACTGATCGCTGACCCGCGCTTGTGGCGCCACGGGGAGGGCCGTGCTCACGACGGCGCTTTGGGCGTCGCCCGCGAACGCCGCGATCTGGCTCGCCGCCGCAGCGAGGCCGGTTGCCGTGAACCCAACCGGCGAACCGCCGAGCCCCGCCGCCGTCGCGGTCAGCGCGTTCGTGCCCGCGAGCGTTCCGAGCCTCCACCCGCCCACCGTCGCGACGCCGCTCGTATTCGTCGTCTGGTTGGCCCCGCTGATCGTGCCCCCGCCCGACAGCACCGCGAAGACCACGGGCACGCCCGCCACCGGGTTGCCGAACTGATCGGCGGCGCGCACCGACGGGCGCGTCGACACGAGGGCGTTCACCGTCGCGGTTTGGCCGTCTCCCGCGTCGAGCGCCAGCGTCGATGCGGCACCGGCCAGGCCTGTCACCGTGAACGTCGCCGGCGACGCGACGCCCGCGGCGCTGGCGGTGAGCGTGTTCGCCCCCGCGATGGTACCCAACCGCCAGCTGCCGAGCGTGGCGAGACCGGCGGCGTCCGTACTCTGGCTCGCACCCGTGAGCAGGCCGCCGCCCGACGTCACCGCGAACGTCACGGCCACGCCGCCCACCGGGTTGCCGTATTGGTCGGTTACGCGAACCTGGGGTACCGTCGCGACCAGCGTATTGACGGTGGCCGACAGCCCATCGCCCGCAATCTTGACGACCTGGCTCGCGGCGTCGGCAAGCGCGGTCGCGGTGAACGTCACCGGCGAGCCCGCCAGTCCGCCGACCGAAGCCGTCGCAGTCTGGACTCCGGCAATCGTGCCGAGGGTGCGGGTCGCGACCGCGATGCCCGAAGCGTCGGTCGTGGACTGGGGCGTGATCGATCCGCCGCCCGAGGTCACCGTCCATGTGACGGGGACGCCCGCGACGGGGTTGTTGAGCACGTCACGGACCACGACCGCGTAAGCCGTGCCGAGCGCCGTGCCGAGGAGTCCCGTCTGGCCGTCGCCCGCGCTGAGCGCCATCTGGGTCGCGACCGACGCGAGACCCGTAGCCGTGAACGACACGGTCGGCAGGCCGGTGGCGGTCGCGGCCAGGGTGTTCAATCCAGCCACGGTTCCCAGCGTCCAGCTCGTGACGGCGGCGATGCCCGCGCTGTTGGTGAGGATTGCGGTCGTGGGCAGGACCAACCCCAGGCCGCCCGTGACGGCGAACGTGACCGGCACGCCCGCCACCGCGTTGCCGAACGCGTCCGTCACCCTGACCGACGGCGGAGTGGGCACGACCAATCCGGCGAGGGCGGTCTGGCCGTCGCCTGCGAACGCGATCATCTGAGACGCCGGTCCCACGAGGCCCGTGGCGCTGAACGTGACGGGGTTACCCGTGAGTCCCGTCGCGGTCGCAGTCAGGCTGTTCGCGCCCACTGTGGTCCCGAGGGTCCACACCGGCGAGGCGGCGATGCCAGCGGCGTCCGTCGCCACGCCAGAACCGGCGAGACTGCCGCCGCCCGACGCGACAGCGAAGGTGACCGTGACGCCGGCGACGGCGTTGCCAAAAGCGTCGGTCACCCGGACCGCCGGCGCGGCCGGCACCGCGGTGCCGACGATCGCCGTCTGCCCGTCGCCCGCGACCGCGATGATCTGACGTGCCGCAGCCGCCACAGAGCCGGCCGTAAACGTCACCGGTAAGCCCGCGAGACCCGGCGCAGCAGCGGTCAGCGTGTTCGGGCCGACGATGCCGCCGAGCGTCCATTCGCCGACAGTCGCGATGCCGGCGGCGTTCGTCGTCTGGGACGCGCCCGTCACGCTCCCCCCGCCCGTGGCGACGGTGAACGTCACGGGCAGCCCGGCCACCGGGTTGCCGTACTGATCGGTGACCTTCACCGACGGCGCCACCCCCACGGCGGTGTTCACCACCGCGGTCTGGAGGTCACCGGCATACGACGCGATCTGCGTGGCGGCGCCGGCGAGGGCGGTCGCGTTGAACGTCAGCGACAACGGACCAGCCGATGCCAGGAGCGTGTTCGCCCCCGCAAGCGTACCGAGCGTCCAGCTTCCGACGGCCGCCACACCGGCCGTGTCCGTCGTCTGCGACCCGCCCGTGACGCTTCCATTCCCCGAAGCCACGAACGTCACGGCGACCCCGGGCACGGGGTTGTTGAACTGGTCCCGGACGATCACGGCCGGCGGAGTGGAGACAACAGCGTTCACCACGCCCGTCTGGAGATCGCCAGCGAGCTGGGTGATTTGCGCCGGTGCACCTGCCAGCGCGGTGGCGGTGAAAGCGGCCGACAACCCTCCCGCCGTGGCGGTCAGCGCATTCGGACCCGTTGCGGTGCCGAGCGTCCAACTGCCGGCGGTCGCCGTGCCGGATGCGTCGGTCGTCTGGGTCGCGCCCAGCACGCTCCCGCCACCCGACGCCGCCGTAAAGGTGACCGCAACGCCCGCCACGGGATTCCCGAACCGGTCCGTGAGCCGCACGGAGGGGGCGGTCCCGAGGGGTGCGTTTACCACCCCCGACTGGAGGTCGCCGGCAAGCTTGACGATCTGGCTCGCGCCAGCCGCCGTTGCGGTCGCGGTGAATGTGACGGGCGTGACGCCCGAGACACTCGCGGTGAGCGCGTTCGCACCCACCGCGGTACCGAGCGTCCAGCTCCCCACCGTCGCCACACCGCCGGCATTGGTGAGCTGCGTGGCGCCGGTTACGCTCCCGCCGCCACCGGTCACGGTGAACGTGACCGAGGCTCCGGACACGGGATTGCCGAACTGATCCTGGACTCGGACCGCGGGATCGGCGCCGACCAGGGTCCCGACCACCGCGCTCTGGAGGTCGCCCGCCGTCGCGATGAGCCGCGTCGCCGCGCCGGCGACACCTGTCGCCGTGAAAGTCCGGGTGAGCCCTCCCCCGGCCGCGACTGTGGCGGTGAGGGTGTTCGTACCGGCGAGCGTGCCGAGGGTCCAGCCACCGACCGTCGCGTGGCCGCCCGCGTCGGTGACTTGCGTGCCCCCGGTGAGCCCCCCGCCCCCCGAAGCGACGGTGAAGATCACGGTCACCCCTGCAACCGGGTTGCCGCCGGCGTCCTTGAGCTGCACGGCGGGCGGAACCGGGAGGGTCGTGGCGACCGCGGCGACCTGCGCATCGCCCGCGCTCGCGAGGAGCTGAGCAGGTGGCCCAGCCAGCCCGGTCGCGTTGAACGTGACGGGACTGCCGGTGAGCCCTGCGACGCTCGCCTCGAAGGTCTGCCCGCCGAGCACGCCGCCCAGCGTCGCGGTCGTGCGCGCCCGGCCCGTGCTGTCCGTGATCACGAGGGTGTCGCTCACGGAGCCGCCACCCGTTACTGGACGGAACCGGACGGCGACCCCGCCGACGCCAAGGTTGTCCGCGGCGCGGGCTTCCACTTCGAGCGGCACGGTGAGGGAGCCGCCCACGGTGTCCGTTTGCCCGCCGCCGCCGATCGCGACGAGCTGCGTCGCGGCGGGCACGAACCTGGCGGTAACCGCATCGCTGACCCCGGACGGCGTGCGGGCGCGGACCCGCACCGAGGTGCGGGTCCCCGGCGCGCGCAGCACGCCGTACGCGTTGACGCGCGCCACGGCCGTGTCGCTCGTGCTCCAAGCGACGTAGAACTGGGTGACCGGAGCCCCGCTGCTGTCGAACGCCTGCACCTGGAAGCGGAGCGAATCGTTCAGATAGATGAAGGGGGCCGCCGGCTGGATGGCGATGCTGTCCACCTCGGCACCGGGGCCGATGTAGGTCGTGACCGGGATCTCGGTCGGCGGAGGCGTCGCTCCGCCGCTCTGCACCTCGACGAGGCTCGTGCCTTCGAACAGGGGCGTCGTGCCCCAGAGCGCGATGATGGAGACGCTCAGAGTCTCGGGTGACGAGACGAGTGGAACGCGGAGGTCGAGGTCGAGCGCGGCGGCGTCCGGCGGCAGGGCGACCGTGGTATCGGCGAGGGTGTCGGCGGGCGGCCGGACCACCACGAAGCGCACGTTGTCGATCGCGAGCCCGAAGGCCGCGAGCCTCGCGTCCGATGCCAGCACGGGGGCGACCGCGATCCGGGCCATGCCACCCGCGCCCCGCGGACCCAGGGCGTCCCGGCAGGTGGCGACGGCGAGCGCCAGGCCGAGGGCGGCGAGCGCGGGCGGGAGGCGCGACACCTAGAGTTGTCTCACGAGGCTGTGCATGATCCCGGATCCAGGGCCGGCGAGTTTGCGGTATCTTTGATCCATGCGCACGGCTCGCCGCACGCACGGTTTCACGGAATCGGTGATCCGGGGGATGACGCGCTTGGCCAACGAGCACGGCGCGATCAACCTGGCCCAGGGCTTCCCCAACTTTCCGGCCCCCGACGTCCTGAAAGAAGCGGCGGCCCGCGCCATCCGGGACGACGTCAACCAGTACGCCATCACCTGGGGGGCGGCCCGCCTCCGCAATGCCCTGGCCCGCAAGTACCAAGATTGGTACCACCTGGCCATCGATCCAATGACGCAGGTCACAGTCACCTGTGGGGCGACCGAAGCGATGGCCTCGGCGCTGCTTGCCGTGGTCAACCCGGGTGACGAAGTCATCGTTTTTGAGCCTTTTTACGAGAATTACGGCCCCGACGCGATCCTGTGCGACGCCCGCCCCGTCTTCGTCCCCCTCACGCCGGGCCAGCTGCTCGACCTGGACCGGCTGGCGGCCGCCTTCGGCCCGCGCACGCGCGCGATCATCGTCTGCACGCCCAACAACCCCACCGGCCGCGTCTTGAGCCTCGCCGAGCTCGAGGCGATTGCGGAGCTGTGCCGCCGCCACGATGCCTACGCCGTCACGGACGAGATCTACGAGCACATCTACTACGAGGGGAAGCACATCCCCATCGCAACGCTCCCGGGGATGGCGGAGCGGACGATCACCATCAGCGGAGCGTCGAAGACGTTCAGCGTGACGGGGTGGCGCATCGGGACGATCGTCGCGCCTCCCGACGTCACCGACGCGATCCGTAAGGTGCACGACTTCCTGACCGTGGGCGCGCCGGCGCCGCTGCAGGAGGCGGTGGCGGTCGCGCTCGAGACGCTGGGCGACGACTACTACGACGGATTGGCGCGCGACTACCGGCGGCGGCGAGACATCCTCTGCGACGGGCTGGTCAGGGCAGGCTTCACCTGCCGGCCGCCGGAGGGTGCGTACTACGTGATCGCCGACTTTTCAGCCCTCTCCGATCTCGCGGACGACAAGTTTGCCGAGTGGTTGACGATCGAGCATGGCGTCGCGACGGTGCCCGGGTCGAGCTTCTGCTCGCGCCCCGAGCTGGGGCGCACGTGGATTCGCTTCGCGTTCTGCAAGACGGACGAGATGCTGCGGGACGCGGCCGAGCGCCTGGGCCGGGTGCGGGACTAGCAGGGGCTCGGCAATGCCGTGCCCCTACAGCGCGTCGTCCACCTCGCGTCGCCCCTCGAGCAACGCGTCCACCTGTTCGCCGATCCGGCGGGCGGCGCCGAGGTCGGCCGTCAACCCGTCGAGCGAGCCGACGCCGCCGTGCAGTCGCAGCAGGTCGAACCGAAGCGTCTCGAGTGCGCCCAGCGCCTCTCCCAGCCGCGCCTCCTGCCCGTTTCCCCGGAGGCGCCGGACGCGCTCCTCGAGCCCGCGCACAACGGCGGGCAGGTCGCCCAGGCGGCCCCGGATCTCTTTCGGGAGTCCCTCGAACAGATCGATCGCGGCGAGCCCCAGAGCAACCTCGGTCGGCCGGTCCACTGCCGGCAGTGCCCCGCGCGCCGGCTTCAGGCCGATGCCGGCCAGCTTGAAGAGCCACCGGCCCACGCGCCCGTTCCAGAACTTGAACCGAGCCCCTTCCTCGAAGCCGATGCGGCCGCGGGCCGCGGCGTGCGCCGCGAGGCCGGTGGCGACCGCGGCGGCGCTGGAGAGTGCGAACAGCCCGAAGACACCGAGCACGGCGGGGTAGGGCACGAAGAACGCCCCGACGCCGCACAGCGCCGCCAGCGCGAGGGAGCCGTATGCCTTGCGGGTCATCAGACGCTCCCACCTGGTAGGCCCCCCCCCGCCTCCGCCCGGCCCGCTCCCTTCGGCGTACTCCTGCTCCTCCCGGCGGCGCTCGATTTCCACGGCCAGCCCGGTGACGAGATCCTCCCGGCAATACCCGGCGCGCAGGAGGTGCCGCACCCGAAGCACCTCCCACACGATCGGGGCGAGGATCGTCGCGGCACCCAGTCCCAGCGCGATCACGGTAACCCCGTGGCGAAAGATGCCGGGGACCGCGGCCGGGAATACCGCCCGCAGAAGCATGGAGAGCCCGGTCGGCACCAGGATCCCGGCAGCCGCCCACGTGGCCACGAGCTCACCGCGCAACCCGGTCCGGCTCGCGGCGAGGAAGGCGCGCAGGGGAACGGGAAGGTCCCGCCGCGCCTCCAACGCCGTTCCGAGCGCCGCGGCCAGCTCCTCACCGCTCTGAAAACGCTCCGCCGGATCCTTGGCGAGGCAGCGCTCGATCGCCGCGACGAAGGGGCGCGGCGCCCCCGGGACGACGAGGGGCGGTGGCGTCTTGCCGAGATGCTGCGCCAGGAGCGCGGCCACGGTCGGTCCCGTGAATGGAAGGCGTCCCGACAGGGCGTAGTACCCCACCACACCGAGCGAATACAGATCGCTGCGGCCGTCGAGCGGCTCGCCCCCACCCATCGCCTGCTCGGGGCTCATGTACTCCGGGGTCCCGAGGAGCTCGTGTTCTCCCGACACGCCCGGCGCCTGCACCGATCGAGCGATGCCGAAGTCGGCGACGAGGCTGCGGCCGCCGGCGCGCTCGAGCAGGACGTTGTCGGGTTTGACGTCGCGATGGACCACCCCCTGCCCGTGGGCGTAGGCGAGCGCCCATGCGACCTCGCGGAGAATACGAGCCGCCTCGGGGGGCTTGAGGGCGCCTTCCCGCCGCACGCGCGCGCCGAGCGTCTCGCCGTCCACGAACGCCATCACGAAGAACACGAAGGCACCGATCTCTTCGACCGCGTGGATCGGAATGATGTGCGGGTGGGAGAGCTGCGCCGCCATGCGGGCCTCACGCAGGAAGCGCTCGCGCGCCACGGCGTCGCGCGCGCGGTCCGGCGGAAGCAGCTTGACCGCGACGACGCGCTCGAGCCGCAGGTCACGCGCGAGGTAGACGATCCCCATGCCGCCGCGCCCCAACTCGCGCTCGAGCGAGTAGCGACCCGCGAGGGCCGACTGGAAATCGAGAAAGAGGGAGTCAGGGGTGGGGTGCGCCATGGCACCCCTATACTAACGCTCGGCTCAGGCCGGCGTTTCGAGGTTGCCGAGGATCGTGACGAAGGGCGGCGCGGGCCGCAGGCCCACCCGCGCGAGGCGGAAGAGGCAGCGCCCCGGCGGTCCCCGCCAGAAGCGCAGCCGTCGCTCCCCGGCGGGATCGGTGCGCTGCTCGGTGCGGCTGCGCGCCACGACTGCGGCGAGTAGCGCGACCCCGCCCGCCCCCGCGGTCACGGCCGGGAGGGCGAGGGCAACCTCGGGCGGCAGATCGGCGGAACCCAGATACACCGCGGCGGCGGCACCGAGCACGGCGAGACGCGCCAGCCACGCGACGGCACGCTCGAAGGGCGTGGGGCGGGCGCCGTACACGAACGCCAGCTCCTCGCGCCGCCGGGCTCGGTTGGCGGCGAGGGCGGCGACGAGCTCCTCGCGTCGGTGCCCCGCCGCGAGTAGGCGGCGCACACGCGCGGCCGCCACGCCGAGGGGCGCGAGCAGCGCGACGCCGAGCGCCGCGGTCGCCGCGGCCCGCCACGCAGGGTCCCCGGGATCCAGCCAGCTGGCGACCGCCGCCGGCAGCAGGACGACACCCGTCAGGGCCGCGTGGATCCGCGCCGGCCCGGCGAGATGCTTGCTGCGCACGAGGAACGCGCGCACCGCGAGCGGCGCCGCGGGCGGCTCCACGGCCTCGGCCACGGCGCGCACCAGCGCCGCCGCGTCGGGGAACCGCGCCCACGGGTCCTTGGCCAGGCAACGATCCACGATCTGCGCGAGCCGCGGCGGCACGCCGGGCGCCACCGAAGCGAGTGGAGGCGCCGGCTCCGCGAGGTGCAGGGCCAGGAGCGCGACGTCGGTCGCCGCGTGGAACGGCAGCCGGCCGGAGAGCGCGTAGTAGGCGACGACCCCCAGCGAGTAGATGTCGCTGCGCGCATCCGCCGGCCCGCCGCGCGCCTGCTCCGGACTCATGAACGCCGCCGTGCCCAGCACCGGTGCCCACGGAGCGGGGGCCGGGGCCGGGCCGGGCCGGCCATCCGGGCTGACGTGCGCGATGCCGAAGTCGGAGAGCAGGGCGCGGCCGGTGGCCGACTCGATCAGGATGTTGTCGGGCTTCACATCGCGGTGTACCACGCCGCGCTCGTGTGCGTAGGCGAGCGCCCCGCCGATGTCCCGCAGCAGCCGCCCCGCCTCCTCCGGTGAGAGCGGACCGCGGGTCGCGACGCGCTGCGAGAGGGTCTCTCCGGCCACGTAGGCCATCGCGAAGAAGACGAAGGCCCCTGCGTCGTCGACGGCGAAGATCGGGACGATGTTCGGATGGGTCAGGGCGGCCGCGGTGCGCGCCTCGCGCACGAACCGCTGCCGGCACGCGGCATCGCCGGCGAGCTCCGGCGGCAGCACTTTGACGGCCACGCGCCGCTGCAGCCGCCGCTCGCGCGCGAGATACACCAGCCCCATGCCGCCCCGTCCGATCGGCGCCTCAATCTCGTAGGCGCCGGCGAGGGCCTGTCGCAGCTCGAGGAGGTTCGGGTCGATGGTCGCTGACATGGGGACTCGGTATACCCGGCCGCGGTCCACAGGTTCGCGCTCCGCGCCGCCTCAACCGCCTGGACACCGGCGCCCTTTCGGGCGCAGATTCTGCGGCTCATGCCCGCCCACCAACCGTACGTACCCGCCTCGCAGTCACCCGCCGAGTTGACCCCGCGCGCCCTGCTGCTCGGCGTGGCGCTCGGACTCATCTTCAGCGCGTCGAGCGTGTACCTGGCGCTCAAGATCGGCCTGACGGTGAGCTCGTCGATTCCGATCGCCGTGCTGTCGATCACGATCTTCCGCGCGCTGGGGCGAACGTCGATCCTCGAGAACAACATCGTGCAAACGACGGGGTCGGCGAGCGACTCGGTGGCCGCCGGGGTCGTGTTCACCATTCCGGCGATCCTGCTGATGGGCTACGACCTCGACATCGGTCGCGTGGCCGTGCTCGCGACCGCCGGCGGGTTGATGGGCATCCTGATGATGATTCCCCTGCGCCGCGCGTTGATCGTGAAGGAGCACGGCACGCTGATCTACCCCGAGGGCACCGCCTGCGCCGAGGTGCTGATCGCGGGCGAAGAGCGCGGCCTCCAGGCGAAGCGGGTGTTCCAGGCGTTCGGCGTCGGGTTCGTCTACAAGTTCCTGATGGGCGGGCTGAAGCTGTGGCGCGACGTGCCGGGCAAGGCGCTGTCCTTCTATCCCGGCGCCGCCGTGTCGACCGAAATCTCGCCCGAGCTGCTGGGCGTGGGGTACATCATCGGCCCTCGGATCGCGGGCTATCTCTTCGCCGGGGGGTGTTTCGCCTACCTGGTGCTGGCCCCGGCGATCAAGCTCGTGGGGTCGGGCCTCGCGGAGCCGTTCGGGTTCCCGCCCGTCAAGCTGATCCGCGACATGAGCCCCGGTGAGATCCGGTCGAGCTTCATCTTCTATATCGGCGCGGGCGCCGTCGCCTCGGCCGGGATCATCGCGCTCGCGCGGTCCCTGCCGACGATCATCAGCTCCTTTGCCGCAAGCATCAAGGACCTGCGCGAGTCGCGGCTCGGGCAGGCCGTGACCAAGCTCCGCACCGAGGACGACCTTCCCATCTCCGTCACGATCGGCGGCTCGATCGCCCTCGCGATCGCCCTCACGCTGCTGCCGCAGGTGGGCGTCAACCTGCTCGGCGCCGTCCTGATCGTGATCTTCGGGTTCTTCTTCGCCACCGTCTCCTCGCGCGTCTGCGGGCAGATCGGCTCCTCGGCAAATCCGATCTCCGGGATGACGATCGCCGCGCTGCTGGGGACCTGCCTGCTCTTCGTCGCGATCGGCTGGACGGGCGTGGACCACCGCGTGCAAGCGATCTCCATCGCCGCCGTCGTGGCGGTCGCCACCGCCAACGCCGGCAACACCTCGCAGGACCTGAAGACCGGCTTCCTCGTCGGTTCCACGCCGCGCCGCCAGCAGATCGCGATCCTGGTGGGGGCGCTCGGCTCGGCGCTCGTCGTCGGCTGGACACTCACCCTGCTGAATCGAGCGTACACCTACCCCGTCCCCGAGATGCATCCCGCCTTCGGCGCCGCGGCCCTCGCCCCGGCCGCCGGCGGCAAGCGCGCCGCGGTCGAGATCCTGCCCCAGACGATGTCGGGCTTTCGCGTCGCGGGCAGCGATTCGGTGGACGCCGCCGCGTACCAGGTGGTCCGGGTGTACGTCGTCACCGAGGGCGTGGCGGCCGGCAAGTACCTGATGGACCCGGCCAGTCACGAATTGCGGTACGTGCTCGACCCCGGCATCGGGGGACGCATCCACGAGTTCGAGGGGCGCGTCATCCCGCGGCTCGACTCGCCCAAGGCGACGATCATGGCGCTCGTCACAGACGGCATCCTGACCCACAAGCTGCCGTGGGCGCTGGTGCTGCTCGGCGTGTTCATCACCATCGCGATCGAGCTGATGGGCGTGCAGGCGTTGCCGGTCGCCGTGGGCGTCTATCTGCCGATTTCCACGTCGTCGGCGATGTTCGTGGGCGGCGTCGTCCGCTGGCTCATCGAACGGCGCGCCCAGGCCGCGCAGCAGTCGATCGCCGAGGTCGAATCGGGACCAGGGGTGCTGTTCTCGAGCGGCCTGATCGCGGGGGGGGCCATCTGCGGCATCGTCCTCGCCGCCATCGCCGGCGTGCTCGGGTCGGCGGACGCGCTCGCCGAGCGCGTGCCCCTGTTCCATGCCCTGGGGGGGATCGCGGAGTCGAACCTCCTCGCCTTCGCGCTCTTCGCGCTGCTGGGAACGGTGCTCCACCGGGTCGCGTCGCAGAAGAGCTAGAGACGCCATGACAATTCCGACGTTGGGATTCCTGAAGAAGCTGCTCGACACCCCCGGCCCTTCCGGCTTCGAGCAGGCGCCGGCGCGCGTCTGGCGCGACGAGGTGCAGACCTTCGCCGACGACGTGCAGACCGACGTGCACGGCAACTCGGTCGCGGCGCTGAACCCGAAGGGAAAGCCGCGCCTCATGCTGGCCGGGCACATCGACGAGATCGGCCTCCAGGTCACGCACATCGACGACGACGGCTTCCTCTATTTCGGCGGCATCGGCGGCTGGGACACGCAGGTGCTCGTCGGACAGCGGGTGCTCCTGCTGGGCCGGCGCGGACCGGTGCCCGGCGTGATCGGCAAGAAGGCGGTTCACCAGCTCAAGAAGGAAGAACTGGACAAGGTGTCCAAGGCGTCGGACCTGTGGATCGACATCGGCGTCGCGAACAAGGCGGAGGCCTTGGGGCACGTGCGGGTGGGCGACGCCGGCGTGCTGGACACCGCGGTGCGGGAGTACCCGAACGGGCGGATCGTGTCGCGCAGCATCGACAACCGCATCGGCGCCTACGTCGTGGCGGAAGCGGTGCGCCGCCTTGCCGCCGACCGGCCCAAGCACGCGGCCGTGTTCGCCGTCGCCACGACGCGTGAGGAGATCGCCTGGGCGGGCGGCGGTGCGCGCACCAGCGCGGCAGGGCTCGACCCCCAGGTCGCATTGGTGGTGGATGTGACGCACGCAACCGACTACCCGGGGGCGGAAAAGAAGCAGACCGGCGACCACCGGGTCGGGGGCGGCGTCGTGCTGTCACGCGGCTCGTCGGTGAGCCCGGTCGTGTTCGACCTGCTGATCGAGTGCGCCGACCGAGCGCAGATCGCGTACACGATCCAGGCGGCCCCCCGCGATACCGGGACCGATGCCGACGCGATCTACAACGCGCTGCGGGGCATTCCCACCGGGCTCGTGAGCGTGCCCAACCGCTACATGCACAGCCCCAACGAGATGGTGGCGCTGGAGGATCTGGACCGGGCGGCGTCGCTGCTCGCGGCGTTCGCGCGGCTCCTCGAGCCCAAACTGGATTTCGTGCCGCGGTAGCCCGAAGCGACCTCCCGCTACCTGCCGTTGAAGGACCAGTGCGGTGGATCCGAGCGCAGCTTGTACATCTGGAACACGTCGCCGCCCACCTCATGGAGTTCGCGGTTCTCATTGCCGGTCCGCGGGAGTGACTCGATGCGGTACAAGAGGGGTGCCGGCTGCGTGAGCTCCAGGATTCCCTTCCAATTGATCGTCATGTCGATCGCCTTCCCGGAGATGTGGTTGGACGTCAGGCTGGCGATGTAGGCCATGTGAAATAGGTTGACCATCTCCATGGCCGCGGCACGCGATTGGTCCGAATCGCCGTGGTCCCAGTCGATCGTCAATCCGCTCTTCCGGGGCACCTCCGCCGGATCGATGTCGCCGTGACCGACCTTCCAGCTGTAATGCATCAGGTGCGCCCGGATCGCGTTCCGGCGGGTGCTGTTGATCACAACCGTGGCCCCCGCCGCGCGTAACGATCGTATGAACCGCTCGGTGCGCGCCTGAAACTCCGGATCGAGATCGGCCGTGTCACGACTGTTGGGATACCGTGCCTGATTCGCATGCCACCAGTCCTTACCACTCAGGCTCGTCGCCATACTAGCCTCCAGGCTCTCATTCCACGTCCACCCGCGCCCGGTCGAGCACGATGAGCGCGTCGCCTCTGCTGAGAAGCCCCACCATGTGTGTCACCATGGCCCTTGTGTCGTTGTCCCCTTCGAGCGCGGCGAACTGGGCCTGCGGAGACAGTGGGCCCAACAGCCCCTTTGCGCGAGCCACCGCCAGCGCTGCCCGGGCCACGAGCCGCGCGTCGTTCGCGCGCGCACGCGGCGACTCGATCTCGCCACGCAACAGCGCCGTCGCGCGCTGCAGGGCCCGAAGCGCCACCGCGGCGGTCGTTTGGCGCTTGGAGACGCTCGCCCGCACGCCGAGGTCGGGGGGAATCACGCCGCGCGCGGCCGCCGTCACTTCACCCTGCAAACCCGCCACCGTCGCCGAGCCGGAAAGCCGATTCCGCCGCAGAACTTCGCTCACCAGCCCCAGCCACGCGCCGACGTCCGCGTGAAAGCGGGGCTCCCTGGCCTCGTACCGCCGAACCAGCAGCGGCACGTCCAGCAGCAAGCCCTCGATCTCCTCCAACTGCAACAGGCGGAGCACGACTTACTCCGGGACCAAGCGATCGTGGGTCTTCCCGTCGGTCTCGATCGCGGTCCACTCCACCGCCTCCTCGCGCACCGTCAAGTCGAGGGACATGGTGTGTGTCGCCTCCTTGAGCTCGGCGGCCGTGACCGCGACGTCGAGGCGAGGCGACGAGAGCTTCGCCTGCACGAGCTGTGAGAGGATCGCAAAGGTCAGCTCGGACTCGACCAACGCGGCCTCCGAGCCTAGCGCGCTCCGGACGGCGTCCGCCATCGCGGCAGCGGTCTCGTGGAGCCCAGGGGGCTCGCGCCGCCCTATGAGTCCGGTGACTGTCCGGTCAACGCTCCCCCGTACCGCATCGCGGGCCTGGACCGGGAGACTCAGGTTCGCACGACGCAGTTCTACGGCCAGGGCGCGAAGCGTCGCCTCGCGTACCTGGATCGGGGTGTAGGGCGCCCCGATCGCCCCGGAGCCCGCGACATCAGCCCCTGGCCCACGGACCGCCACGGGAACCCGAATCGTGACCGTGGGAAGCCGAAAGCGCGGGACGGGGAACGTGCGCAGGAACTCGTCGCCGCGGTACAGCTGCTTCGCGACGGCGAGCGCCTGCGCGTCGGCCTGGGCACGCCCCACCACGAGCTCTGCGAGGAGCGTGCCCAGGAAATCACCGAGTAACGGCACCGGGCGCCCGGCTTACACGGTCACGGGGACGGGGGCCTTGGACGGCTGCCCGCGGATCGAGTCCTCGAGAATGCCGAGAATGCGGTCGAGGCCAGCCGGCATCTCGTCCTGGACGGCCCGCACGTGGATCGCCATGGAGAACGTACGCTCGACGTTCATCCCTTCCGTGGTGCTCTTCTGGAAGGACGCCGACACTTTGAGCTTGGCAGAACCCCAAAGCCAACCCGCTTTGGCTTCGAGTGCAGCGTCGACCTTGATATTCGTATCGGTCTTGCGATACTCGACCGAGTTGATCTTGGCGTTGAAGTCGATGGTCGCCTGCTCCACGCGGATGAACGGCACGGGCACCATCGTCAGAATCGGCACCTCGAGCTTCATCTCCTGGATCTGCGCGGGCACCTGCGCGGTGTCGGCGGTCACCGAGAACGTGGCAGCCGTTCCACCGACCGCCGCCGGGAGCGTGACACTGGGGGCTGATGTGTAGCCCTTGCCGGCGTTGGTGATGGTCACACCCGTGACGACGCCGGATGCATCGACGGTGGCCGTCCCGGCCGCGTTGACCCCCCCGGCGGGCGCCGGGTCGATGGTCAGAGCCGGCGTGGTGCTCACCGTGTAGCCCGTCCCTCCGGCCCCCAGCGTGACGTTGATCGAGCCGTCACCCTTCCCGACCGCCGGCTGATAGGCCGCGACTTCCTTCGGGTACTTGAACGTCACGTAGATCGGGTTGTTGACGCTGGCGGCCGTGGGGTCCTGATCGCCAACGGGCTTCTGGAACCCGACTTCCTTGATGAAGTTGACCGTGCTGATCGCCGCCTGCGCTTGCGCGTTGACGACAGCGACGAGCGGACCGCCGATCATGGATTCGAAATCAAGACTCGCTAGCTCCTGGCCCGGATTCGGCATGGCACCCTCCACAGTGGCTCGACGTGATGGTGTCCCCGGAGACTCGGCGGGCAGCCGCCTACGGGGACCGAGGTTCCATGGGGAGTTTGGCGGGACTGCATCACCAGGGAGTCACGCGGCGGAGGGACCTGATCACGTAACGCGAGAAAGATGATTCACACCACATCCCATCAACTGAACAGGCGCCTTACTTGCGCTTCAAATCCTGCAATGCCGCCCGGGCCGCCGCGCGCACCTGCTTGTCGCCGTCGTCGGTGAGGCCCTCCAGCGTACCCACCGCCGCGGGCGTGGCGGCCAGCCGCAGCGCCTCGACGGCGGTGACGCGCAGGGCCACGGGCTTGCGGCCGAACAGTTTGCCGCCGGGCTGCGCGAACTTGATGAGCGCCTGCACCGCGTCGGCGCTGCCGATGCGCCCCAGCGCCAGCATCAGCTCCTTTTCGACCGCCTCGTCCTCCTCCTCTCCCATCGCGACGACCAGCGGCATGGCGAGGGCCCCGGACTTCTTCCCGCCGACGCCGAGCGCGGCCTGGATCCGCACCTCGGGCGACTGGTCCTTGAGGGCGCGGCGCACCGGCTCGGCGGCGGCGCGCGAGCCGATCTTGGCGAGCGCTAGGGCCACCGCCTTGCGCACCCGCTCGTCGGGATGCTCGAGCTGACGCGCCAGCGCCGGCACGGCTTCCTCGAGCCCCAGCTCGCCCACCAGCTCCGCCACGTTGCGTGCCACGAACCATTGCTCGTGACCCAGCATGTGGACCAGCTGGTCGGTGCCTTCCTTCATCTGCGTGAGCGCGTCGAAGACGCCGCGCCGCTCCTCGATCGTCGGGGCGGCGGCGAGCAGGTCGAGCAGCACCTCCACACCGTCCCCACCCGCCCGTTGCAGCACGAGCAGCGCCGCCGACCGGTGCGCGGGCGCCCCCGCCAGATGCGCCACGCCGTCCAGCAGCTCCTTCGTGTACATCCGCTTGAGTGCGATCGAATACTGCCGCCGCCGGCTCTCGTCGCCCACCTGCTGCTCGGCACTCACGATTCCCGCCACGATCGTCAGCGCCTGCTCGATGCGGTTCGTCCGCAGCGCCGTCTCGAGCTGGCGGCCGAGCGTCGCGAGCAGGTCCCCGACCTGCGGCCCCTTGGGGTTCCGCGCCAGCTCGGCGAGGATGTCCGCCGTCGACTGGGAGGCCGCGGCCGCGGGGGCGAACGCCGCCGGCCCCGCGTCGTGCACGATGGGCGGCACATCGGGGGCGAGGGGAGGAGGGGTAGGCTGTGGGGCGGCGTGCGGAACCATGAGGTCCGGATCCACCAGCAGCGCCTGGATCGCCACCGTGATCCGGTCCGCCCCGTTGGCGCGCAGCCGCGTGGCGACGTCGTCCTGGCCTGGTTGATCGGCGAGCGCCCGGAGCAGCTCGAACACCTGCGCCGGCGGGGGGCCCGCCGGGATCGCGATGTGCTCCACCGAGTGCAGCTCCAGCCGCTGCAGCAACCACGCATACTCCTGCCCTGCTCCCTCGAGCCGCCTGCCGTTGACCGACAACCGGCCGCCGTCGGTCGCGATCGTCGCGGCCTCGCCCTGGAGCAGCGCGAGCAGCGCGCGGAACTGTGCCTTCTGCTCCTCCTTCGCGGCGGGATCGCGAAACAGGTCCAGCGTGCGGGCGAACGCGGAGGCGAAGGTTTCGGGGGCGAACATGGGGCCCGGGAATCTAAGACTGCGCGCCGGACCCCGGCAACGCTTCCCGTCACGCACAGCCGCGGCTAGCGTTACGTCATGATCGCGAGTGTGCTGCTCGTCACCGCCGGCCTGGTCTCGTTCAGATCACAGGACACGTTGACGGCGGCCGGACGCCGCGTGCTCGCGGACGTGCGCTTCCTGGCCGACGACCGCCAGGAGGGGCGCGGCGTGGGCACCGCGGGTCTCGAGCGCGCCGGCGCCTACATCCGGGACGAGTTCGTGCGTGCGGGTCTGCGCCCGTCGTTCCAGGACTTCACGATCCCGGCCGATGCCCCCGCCGTGCTGCATACGACGCTCGGCGGCGCGCGGACGCGGAACGTGGTCGGCGTGCTCCCGGGCGCGGCGCCCGCGTTGCGCGGTGAGGTCGTGGTCATCGGCGCCCACTACGATCACCTGGGACTCGGCGGCTTCGGCGCGCTCGACCCCGACTCCACGGGCCGGGTACACAACGGTGCCGACGACAACGCCTCCGGCACCGCGGCGCTGCTCGAGATCGCGCGCCTGCTCGCCGTCCGCCGGCCGGGGCCGGGACGCGCCATCGTGCTCGTCGCCTTCAGCGGCGAGGAGCTGGGTACGCTGGGCTCGAGCTTCTTCGTGCAGCATCCCGTGCCCCAGCCGGTCGATTCCATCTATGCCATGCTGAACCTCGACATGGTGGGGCGCCTCCGCAGCGCGCGGCTGCTCGCCCTGGGCGCCGCGACGGCCAGGGAGTTCCCCGCCCTGCTCGACTCGCTCAACACGCCGCCCCGCTTCGACCTGCGCGCGTCGGGCGACGGCTGGGGCCCGAGCGACCACGCCGTCTTTTTCGCCGCCCGCCGGCCGGTGCTGCACTTCTTCACCGACCTGCACGCCGACTACCACACCTCCACCGACGACTGGGAGAAGATCAACGCGACCGGCCTGGCGCAGGTGGCGCAGTTCGTCGCCGACCTCGCGTGGGCGCTCGCGAACCGACCCGGCCCGCTCACGTTCGTGGACGCCCCCCGCCCGCAGCCCACCGCCGGGGGCTCAGGCTATGGCGCGTACCTCGGCACCATTCCGGACATGACGGGCTCCCCCGGCGGCGTGAGGATCACGGGCGTGCGCGCCGGCAGTCCCGCCGAGCAGGCCGGCCTCAGGGCGGGCGACGTCATTACGGCGATCGGTGCGAAGGCGGTCGTCAACCTGTACGACATGACGGACGCGCTGCGCAGCCATCAGGCGGGGGACACGGTCGTGATCGTCGCGAAACGTGAGGGCGTCGAGGTCCGGCTGACGGCCGTCCTGGGAAAGCGGACGTGACCGTCGTTTCCGAGGCGGGCAAGATCGTGCGCGCGCTGCGCGCCGCGCACCTGCACGACATCGGGCGGCGCGGGTTGCTGCAAATGGCCTGCGACCGCCTGCGGGCCCGCGGCGCGCCCTACACGTCCGTGTACGCGTACATGCTCCACGGCGAGGAGCTGGTGCTCGAGGCCCACGCGGGGCGCGACACCGACCACGCGCGCATTCCCGTCGGCACGGGCGTGTGCGGCGCCGCGGTCGCCACCAGGCAGGACCAGAACGTCCCCGACGTCAATGCGATCGGCAACTACCTCGCGTGCAACGCCTTCACCAAGTCGGAGCTGGTCGTGCTCATCCGGCGCGGCGACGACATCCTCGGTCAGCTCGACATCGATTCGGACGTCCCCGCCGGTTTCGGCGACAGGGAACACGCCGAGGTGAAGGAAGTGGCCGACGCGCTGGCGGTGCTGCTGTAGCGCCGACCCTCTTCACCCGCCGCGTGGGCCCCGGCGGGGGGGCGGGGGGGGCGGGGGGGGCGGGGGGGGCCCCGCTCGTCGTGATCCTGCACGGCGGCCCCGGTGCCCACCACGACTACCTGCTTCCCCAGTATGACCTGCTCGCGCAGGGACGGGACCTGTTCTACTACGATCAGCGCGGGGGCGGGCGGTCGCCCGTGCCGCGGGAGACGCCCGTGGGATGGCGGGAGCACGTCGCCGATCTGGAAGCGATCCGCGTGCAGCTCGGCCTCGAACGGCTGACGTTGTGCGGCTACTCGTGGGGCGGGTTGCTCGCCGTGTTGTACCTGCTCGAGCACCGGGAGCGGGTCGAGCGCCTGGCGCTCGTCTCCCCCGCTTCGGTCACCGCGGCCTACCGGCGCCAGTTCGACGAGGAGTTCGCGCGGCGGATGGCGGCGCCCGAAATCGAGCGGGCGCGCGAGGAGCTGCGCGTGAGCGGGTTACGCGAGCGGGATCCGGCGGCGTACCAACGCCGCGCCTTCGAGCTGTCGGTCGCCGGCTACTTCCGCGATTTCCGCGACGCGAAGCACCTGACGTCCTTCCGCGTGAACGCCCGGACGCAACAGGCCGTCTGGGACAGCCTGGGGGAGTTCGACCTGCGCCCCCGACTTCGTGACCACGCGACCCGGTACCCGCTGCCCGATACCCGCGTCATCCACGGCCTGTACGATCCGATCCCCGTCGCCGGCTCCCGCGAGCTGGCGCAGCTGCTCGGCGCCGACCTGGTCGAGCTCCCCGTCGGCCACTGTCCCCACGTCGAGGCCACGGAGGAGTTCGTCCGCGCGCTGGACGGCTTTCTCCCCAAACGGTGAGGCCCACGCCGTTCGGACTCGCCTTCGAGCAGTTGGCGCGTGAGCGGTTTGCCCTCATCGCCGACGAACCCGACCGCGACCGCTTCGTGCTCCAGGCGCCGGTGGGCCGGCTCCTCCGGGAGATCGTACCGGCGGAGGCAGGTCCCGACGCGCTGGAGGCGCACGTTCGCATGCTGCACCACGCCCACCGGCACTGGACCGCGGGCGGCTGGGTGTATCGGATCGGCGAGGGCGCGCTGCGCGCGGCGGGAACCGGAGGCTCCATCACGTCCCGCCTTTCCCGTCCGGCGCTGTACCTCCAACTGCCCGAGTTGCGTGTGTGGGGCACGCCGGCGGTGGGAGGCCCCGCCGAGCCGCTCGACGGCATGTTCGTCACCGAGACCGCCGAGCCGGGCGAGATCGCGCTGCTGGCGATCTTCGGCCTGCGCGAGGGCCGGCCGGGATTCAGTGCGGTGGGCCTCGAGGGCCGCGCCGACGCCGACGACCCGGCGGGAGGAGAGATCGAGGTGGCCGCCGCGCGCGAAGACGGCAGCCCCTCCTTCAGTCCGATGCTCGCCGGCGGCGAACGGGCGGGCCTCTACTCGCTCGCGAACGCGGGGGAGCTGCTGTTACTCACGTGTCGGTTGCTCGCCCTACTTCCGGCCCCCGACCCTCGGGACACGGGAAACGAGACACGGGAAACGTCGGAACGCTTCGTCAGCGTCGTCTGAGCCGGACGTTTCCCGTTTCGCGTGTCCCGTTCCGTTTCCCGTTTTTGCATTCCCGTGTTACGATTCGATTCGCATGGACAAGCACCGTGTACGGATGAGAACCAAGGCCCGGCCCAGCCGACGCGCCGAGTCACCCGCGGAGCGCCGGGCGCGGGCGCGCAAGATCGTCGCGCGCCTCGAGCGCGCGTATCCCGACGCGACCTGCGCCTTGCACCACGCGAGCGCCCTCGAGCTGGTCGTGGCGACGATCCTGTCCGCCCAGTGCACCGATGCCCGTGTGAACCTGGTCACCCCCGCGCTGTTCGCGAAATACCGGACCGCGGCCGACTACGCGGCGGCGGACCCCCGCGTGCTCGAGCAGGAGATCCAATCCACGGGCTTCTTCCGGAACAAGACGAAGTCCATCATCGGGATGGCGCAGGCGCTGGTGGAGCGCCACGGGGGCCAGGTGCCCGACACCATGGAAGACCTGACGCAACTCCCCGGCGTCGGTCGCAAGACCGCGAACGTGATCCTGGGCACCTGGTTCAAGAAGAACGAGGGCGTGGTGGTGGACACGCACGTGCACCGTATCGCCAGGCTCCTGAAGCTCACGAAGCAGGACGATCCCGTGAAGATCGAGCAGGACCTGATGCAGCTCCTGCCGCGCGACAAGTGGACCTGGTTTTCCCACACCCTGATCCAGCACGGCCGCCAGGTGTGCATCGCGCGGCGGCCGATGTGCGAGGAGTGCGTGGTGAATCGGTTGTGCCCGAGCTCCAGCGTATGAACCGTTGCACGACGCTACGACGCTACGTTGTACGTCATGCATCGTACAACGTAGCGTCATACAGCGTAGAACCATGACCGTCACGCTCCCCCCCATCGACCGTTCGTCGCTCATCGCCACCCGCCGCGACCTGCACCAGCACCCCGAGCTGGGCTTCGAGGAGACGCGGACCAGCGCGCTCGTCGCCGAGCGGCTGAAGAGCCTCGGCTACGACGTGAAGACCGGCATCGGAAAAACGGGCGTGGTCGCTCTCAAAGGGAAGGAGGGCGGGAGCGCCCGTTGCGTGTTGCTGCGCGCGGACATGGACGCCCTCCCTGTGGAGGAGGCCACCTCGGTCCCCTACCGCTCGAAGCATCCGGGCAAGATGCACGCCTGCGGGCATGACGGGCACATCGCGATCGGGCTCGAGGTGGCGAGCCGGCTCGCCTCCGCCCGCCTCGCCGGCGCCGTCAAGTTCGCCTTCCAGCCCGCGGAGGAAGTCTCCAACGGCGCCCAGGCGATGATCGCCGACGGCGTACTCGCCGCCCCCAAGGTCGACGCCGCGTTCGGCATCCATCTCTGGAACGAGCTTCCGGTAGGGACGGTCGGCGTGATGCCGGGGCCGATGATGGCGTCGGTGGACCAATTCGAGATTGCGATTCACGGACGCGGCGGACACGCGGCCGTGCCGCATCAGACGGTGGACCCGGTGCTGGTGGCGGCGCACGTCGTCACCGCGCTTCAGAGCCTCGTCGCGCGGCGCCGCAACCCGCTCGAAGCAGGCGTCGTGTCGGTCACCCAGGTGCACGCCGGCCATGCCTTCAACGTCATTCCCGGCCGCGCCGATCTGCGGGGCACGGTGCGCACCTTCGGCGGCACCTTCTTCGACGACGCGCCGCACATGATCGAGGAGACGGCGCAGGGTATCGCCGGCGCCTTCGGCGCTCGGGCCGAGGTGCGCTACCGGCGGCTCTCCGGCCCGCTCGTCAACGACGAACGCATGGCGGCGTTGCTGCGCGACGTCGCCGCCGAGATTGTCGGTGCGGACCACGTGAGAGCGGGCGTGCGCACCATGGGCGGAGAGGACATGGCGTACTTCCTCCAGCAGGTGCCCGGCTGCTTCGCATTCGTCGGCTCGGCACCTCCGAACGGCAAGGCCGCCCCGCACCACAGCCCGACCTTCGACATCGACGAGGAGTCGCTGGTGGTCGGGGCGGAGCTGTTGAGCCGAGTCGTGGTGCGGTATCTGGAGGGAACGGTGTAACCCGAGTCTTGATCCGTGCTGAAGGGCCGGCTCGGCCAAGACACGCGTCCTTAAAGGACGCCCGTAGTAGCCGAGCCGGGGCTTCAACCCACGGATACATTACTCACAGCCATGCCCAATCTCCTCGCGGCCGAACCCTCTCCCTACCTCAAGTCCGCCGCCCACCAGCCGGTCCACTGGTTCCCCTGGGGCGACGCGGCGTTTGCCCGCGCCCGCGCCGAGAACAAGCCCATCCTGCTCGACATCGGCGCGGTGTGGTGCCACTGGTGCCACGTGATGGACGGCGAGTCGTACGAAGACGCCGGGACCGCCGATGTGTTGAACCGCGAGTTCGTGTGCGTGAAGGTGGACCGCGACGAGCGGCCCGACGTGGACGCACGCTACCAGCGCGCGGTGCAAGCCCTGTCCGGACAGGGCGGCTGGCCCCTCACCGCGTTCCTCACTCCGGAAGGAGAGGTGTTCTTCGGCGGGACGTACTTCCCTCCGGATCACAACCCCTACGGCCGTCCGGGATTCCGCTCCGTGCTGCTCGAGATCGCACGCGCCTTCCGCGAGGAGCGCGACCAGGTCGCGAAGAGCGCCGAGGCGATCCGCCAGCACGTCACCGAGGCGCTCGACGAGGCGAAGCCGGGCGCCGTCAATCCGCAACTGGTCGCGCAGGGCGCCGACCAGATCGCCCGCCTGTTCGACGTTCGCTACGGCGGGTTCGGATCCGCGCCCAAATTCCCCCATCCCGCGGCCTGCGAGTTCCTGCTCGCGCGCTGGCACGACACGCGGCTCGACTGGCAGCGCGAAGTGGTCGAGAAGACGCTCACCGGGATGGCCCGCGGCGGGGTCCGCGACCACGTCGGCGGCGGCTTCCATCGGTATGCCGTCGACGAGCGCTGGATCGTGCCGCACTTCGAGAAGATGTCCTACGACAACGCCGAGCTCCTCAAGGCCTACCTCTCGGCGTACGCGGCGCTCGGCACGGTGCTGTTTCGCGAGGCGGCCGCCGGGATCGTGGACTGGGTGCTCGAGGTCCTGTCGGACCCCCGGGAGGGCCTGTTCTTCGCGTCCCAGGACGCCGACGTCACGTTCGGCGACGACGGCGACTATTGGACCTGGACGTTGGAGGAAACAACGGGGGAACTGAATGCGCATGAGGGCGCGGTGGTGGCGCGTGTGTTCGATGTTGGGGATGTAGGGGAGATGCATCACAATCCCAAGAAGAACGTGTTGTGGTGGAAGCAGGATCCGGCGGGCGACGATGAGTGGCCGGTCCTGCGGACGGCGATGCGCAAGCTGAAAGCCGCGCGCGATCGGCGCACGGCGCCGTTCGTGGACCGGACCCCGTACGTGAGCTGGAATGCGATGATGGCCGCCGCCTTTCTGCAGGCGGGCCCGGCACTCGACCGGCCCGAGTGCAATACGCTCGCGCTGAAAGTGCTCGAACGGATCCACAAGGACGCGTGGGACGCGACGAGCGGGATGTCGCATGTCCTCGGTCGTGCCGCGCCGCGCGGGATGCTCGACGACAACGTGCAGGCGGCGGCCGCCTTCCTCGACGCCTACGAGGCGACCGGCGCGGCGGCGTGGCTCGAGCGCGCGGTGGGGGTGATGAAGTACTGCGCGAGCGCCCACGGGGATGACGCCGCCGGCGGCTATTTCGACGTCGCCCGCGGGCGAGGCGGCAGTGGCGCCGTGGCGTATCTCGGGACGCGCGCCAAGCCGATCCAGGATGCTCCCACGCCGTCCCCGAACGGCGTCGCGGCCCTGGTGCTCGCCCGGCTCTGGGCCCTCACCGGCGAGCCCGAATGGCGCGCCCGGCTCGATCGCCAGCTGGCGGCGTTCGCCGGCGGCGCCGGTGATCTCTCGCTGTACGGCGCCACCGTGCTCCGCGCCGTGGATTGGGCCGTGCACCCCGTCACGCGGGTCGAGGTGGCCGGCCCGGCAGGACAAGGGCCGGCGTGTGCGATGCACCTCCTCGCCCTCCAGACGTACCGGCCCAGGAAAGTGGTGATCCGCAGGGTGGCGGAGGCGCCGGCCGCGACGGTATGCGTCGGGACGGCCTGCTCGTTGCCGGTCGCCTCTCCTGAGCGGTTGGCGGAGCTGCTCGGGTGAACCGGCGCGTACTGGGCCGCACCGGACTGCAGGTGAGCGAGATCGGCTTCGGTGGATGGGGGATCGGGGGCAACGCCTACGGCAACTCCTACGGCCCGACCAGCGACGCCGAGTCGATGCGCGCCGTGCGGCGCGCCTACGAGCTGGGATGCAATTTTTTCGACACCGCCGACGTGTACGGCCACGGCCACTCCGAGGAGCTGATCGGCGAGGCGCTGCACGACGTGCGGGACAAGGTGATCATCGCGACCAAGGTGGGCGGGAATTTTTACAATCGCGACGTCCATCCCCTGATGCGCGACCGGATCGGCCAGGCGGTGGGCCGGCCGCTCGACGAGGTCGAGGCCGGCGCCGTGCTGCCCGTGACCCACGACGTCAACTTCACCCCGGCGTACCTGCGGTTCGCCGTGGAGCGATCGCTCAAGCGGCTGCGCACCGGCTACATCGACCTGCTGCAGCTGCACAACCCCGCCATCACCGTCATCTCGACGATGGAGACGTATGAGGTGCTCGAGCAGCTGAAGCGGGAGGAGCTGATCCGGTTCTACGGCGTATCGGTGCACCCCCCCGAAGAAGGGATCGCGGCGGTGACCGCCACGATGCCCGACACGGTGCAGATCGTCTACAGCCTGGCGCGGCGGGAAGCCGAAGACATCTTTCTCCCCACCGCGCACGCCGCCAACGTCGGGGTCATCGCGCGCGAGCCGCTCGCCAACGGGTTCCTGGCTGGACGCTACGCGCCCGACAGCACCTGGGAGCGCGGTGACATCCGCGCCCGTATGCCGCGGCCCTACGTCGCCCAGATCGCCGCCCTGGGCCAGCGGGTGAAAGAGCTTGCCCACAAGTCGGGGATGACCGCGGCCCAGCTCGCGCTCAAGTTCGTGCTGGACCGCGCCGACATCGCCGTCGCCATCGTCGGGATGAAGACCGTCGCGCAGGTAGACGAGAACCTCAACACGGGGCTGTAGATGCCGAACAAGAAAGCGCTGTTCCAGACCGCCAAGGGCGCCATCGAGGTCGAGCTGTTCGCCGACGAGGTGCCGGGCACGGTCGCCAACTTCGAGAAGCTCGCCAACGCCGGCTACTACGACGGGACCAAGTTCCACCGCGTGATCCCCAACTTCATGATCCAGGGGGGCGATCCCTACTCCAAGACCGGCAAGGGGCGGGTCGGCACCGGGGGACCGGGGTATACGATCAAGTGCGAGACCCAGCGCAACACGCATAAACACGTCGCCGGCACCCTCTCGATGGCACACGCGGGAAAGGATACCGGCGGCAGTCAGTTCTTCATCTGCCACTCGGCCCAACCGCATCTGGATGGCGTCCACACCGTGTTCGGCCAGGTGACCAAGGGTCAGGATGTGGTGAACAAGATTGCTCAGAACGACGAAGTCACATCGATTAGAGTGTCTTGACCAACTCCGGAGCGCTCATGGGTACACGTCATCTGATCCTCGTCGCCGCCCTGGCGGTCCCCGCAGGCCTCGCCGCCCAGAACGACACGGGCGCGTTCGTCGTCCGGCTCGGCACTGATACGCTGTCGCTCGAGCAGTACTCGCGTACGGCGACCCAGCTACGCGGGCAGTACGTGATCCGCGCGCCTCGCACAGTCCATCGCATCTACACGGCGGACCTGAACCCCGACGGTTCGATTCGACGCTTCGAGCTGATCACGCACAACATCGGCGGCGGCCCCGGACCGGCCGAGACCAGGGGGACGGTCGAGTTTGTGGGGGACAGCGCGATCGTCACGTCGCCGCGGGGCGACAGCACCGTCACCACGCGCCTCGCCGTCCCCAGGGGTACGATTCCCTATACCCTGCACATTTACGGGCTCGTGGAGCAGGTCGGCCGCCTGGCACGCGCCGCCGGTCGTGACAGCGTGGGCATCACGGCCGTCTCCACCGCCACCGCCGCGAGTACCGGCGTCGTGCGAAGGCGCGGCGGCGACACCCTCACGCTGGCGTTCACCGGGGGTCCCTTGGCCGGGCTGGGGCCGTTCACGTTCCGGCTCGATCGGCAGGGCCGGTTGGCGTGGCTCACGGGCAGAGGCAGCACGATTCAGGTGGACGTGGAGCGCGTCGCGTCGGTTCCCCTAGCCACGGCGGGACCGATGTTCGCGAACCGCCCGCTCGGCCAGCTGTCGCCGCGCGACACGGCGCGGACGACGCTGGGGGGCGCCGCGGTGTGGGTGGACTACAGCCGGCCGCAGAAGCGCGGCCGCGAGATATTCGGCGCCTTGGAGCCGTGGAACAAGGTGTGGCGCACCGGCGCCAACGCCGCCACGCAGCTCAGCACCTCGGCCGATCTCGTCATCGGCGGGGCGACCGTGCCCGCCGGCATCTACTCGGTCTGGTCTCTGCCCTCCCCCACCGGCTGGAAGCTCATCATCAACAAGCAGCACGGGCAGTGGGGCACGGAGTACCACGCCGACAGCGACTTGGTGCGGATCGACCTCAAGGTCGAGACGCTGGCCCAACCGATCGAGCAGTTCACGATCGCGTTCGACTCGCAGGGCGCGGCTACCGTGCTCCGGATGGAATGGGATCGGACTCGCGTCTCCGTGCCGGTGTCGAAGAAACCGTAGTGCACCTCGACTTCGCCGTCGTCGCCGATTACGCGCTGGTCGATCAGGCGGGGAAGATGTCGGTCCTCGGGATCTTCCAGCACATCTGGGTCCAGCAGTTCCCGGCGATGCATCCCCGGCTGCACCTCGTGCTCCGCCTCAAGGGCAAACGCACCGAGATCGGCGAGCACGGGGTGCGGATCCGCCTCCTGGACGAAGGCGATGGCGAGCTGCTGGGCGGCTCGGGGACGGTGAACTTCGCCGAGCCCCCCGCCGGCGTGACGGAGATCGAGGCGGCGGCCGTCCTCGTCTTCGACGTCCCCTTCCCCCATCCCGGTCAGTATCGATTCGAGATCACCGTGGATGACGAGCTCAAGGCGACCGTGCCGATCACGGTGTCCCAGCTGCCGCAGCCGGCCGCCCCCGCAGATCCCGTCAATTGACCCGCGTCTGGAGGCGTCGCAGGCCCTCCAGCGCCGGCCGGTACGCCGGGGTTTTCGCGAGCGCCGCGCCGTACTCCGCGACCGCCTTGAGCAGGTCGCCCTGGTGCTCGTACACACGGGCCAGGTTGACGTACGGAAAGTGCCGCGCCTCGTAGCGCGGGGCGCGCTTCGCCTGCTCGAGCCACGGGATCGCCTCGCTCCAACGCCCCAGCTCGATCAGGTAGCAGCCGATATCGTTGTAGGGATTCCCGAAGCTGGGATCCACCGCGATCGCCCGCTTGCACTGCGCGATCGCTTCCTCGTAGCGCCGCGAAAACGAATACACCCAGCCGAGGAACGTGTGCGCCTCGGCCGTCGGATGCTCGGCGATCGAGGCCTGGTACAGCTTGGCGGCGCCGTCCCAATCGCCCGCCAACTGGCACTCGTACGCGCGCTCGAATAACTTTACCGCCCGACTTGGATCACCCACATCCGAAGCTTAGTGCCTACGCGCGGCTGCCGCTCCTCGTCCTGGCGGCGGCGCTCGCGCTGGGATTCGACCTGGGCGGCCACCGCCTTCTCGATCCCGACGAGGGCCGCAACGCCGAAGTCGCCCGCGAGATGGCCGAGTCGAATCAATACCTGCTGCCGCACCTCGACGGGTTGCCCTATCTCGACAAGCCCGTCGTCTATTTCGCCGCCGCGGCCGCCATCATGGAAGTCCTCGATGCCACCGAGACGGCGGCGCGCCTGCCGGCGTACCTGGCCACGCTGGCGACGATCGCGATCGTCGTCCGCTTCGCGCGGCGGCGGTGGGGGCCCGACGCGGGCTGGCTGGCCGGCCTCGCCCTGGGCACGATGCCGCTCGTCATGGCCTACGCCCGTGCCACCATCTTCGACAGCACCCTGTCCTTCTGCACCACGGCCGCCATCCTGGCGTTCTGGGACGAGCGGCCCGTGATCGCGTGGGCTGCCATCGGCCTGGGCGCCCTCACCAAAGGGCCGGTGGCGATCCTCGTTCCGCTCGCCGCCCTGGTGCCCGCCTTCTGGCTCACCGGCCGGCCGCTCCGCCGTCTTTTCCCGTGGCTCGGCCTGGCGGTCTTCGCCGCTGTCGCGCTCCCCTGGTTCCTCGCCGTCTCGGCCCGGATCCCCGAGTTCCCGCGGTACGTGTTCGTGCGCGAGACGCTGCAGCGCGTGACCACCGCCGCGTTTCACCGCACGGCGCCCGCCTGGTATTACCTGCCGATCGTCCCCGTCGCCGCGTTTCCCTGGATCGTACCCGCCCTCGCCCACCTGAAGCATTGGCGCTGGGCGTGGCTCGCGCGGCGCGTGAACGCGAGCGCCCAGGAGGCGATCTATCTCACGTGCTGGGTCCTCGCGCCGCTCGCGTTCTTCACGCTGAACCAGTCGAAGCTGCCGCAGTACGTCTTGCCGCTGATGCCGGCCTTTGCCCTCGCAGCCGCGCGCATCCTCGCACGCGACGGGATCGGCGTCGCGTGGCGCAGCTACGTCGCCGCGGCCGCCGCCCTGGGCCTCGCGCTCGGCTCCCTCCGCCTCTGGCTCCCCGCCCCGATCGCGCTCACCCCCGCCCAGCGGGCCGCGGTGCCTGGCACGGCCCTCGCCCTCGGAGTCGCGCTCGTCGTGTCCGCAACCGTCGTGTGGCTCGCGGTGCGGCTGCGCCGCCCCACGCTCGGCGCCAGCGGCTACGCCCTCGTGGTGATGGCCATCCCGCTCGTCACCGGCCCGCTGCTCGACGCCGTCGGCGACGACCGGTCGGCCGCCACCCTGGCGAGCGTGATCCGGAACGCCCGGCCGGGCAACAGCGCGGTGCTCGGCATCTCGGCCTTCCCGCCGTCCCTTCCTTTCTATCTCCGCCGCCCGATCGACGTAGCCACCGAGACGGGGCGGGAGCTCACCAGCAACTTCATCGCCGACCAGGTCGAGCGGTTCCGGGCGGTCCCCGGCTCGCCGCTGAAGCCGGCCGGCTCCTGGCGCGAAGTGCTGGCCCGCTGTCGGGCCCCGACCGTGTTCATCACGCGCACCGGGGACCAGGCGACGCGAGCGGCGCTCGAGCGCGCTCTCCCCGTCCTCGCCGTGGAGGGGCGCTACGCCGCGTACGGTCCGTGTCTCCCCGTTCGTTCCCCCTCTCCGCAACGCGGAGAGGGGGTCAGGGGGTGAGGCATGTGTGGCATCTTCGGCGCGGTAGCGTTCGGCGGCGGCGACCTGCGGCACCCCGAGTGCCTCGCCCGCATGGCCGAGTCGCTGCGCCACCGCGGCCCGGACGGCGAGCGCACCGTGGGCCATGCGCGGGCGCGGGTCGGCGCCCGCCGGCTCGCCATCATGGATCTCACCACGGGCGACCAGCCGTTCCAGAGCCCGGATCAGGCCGTCTGGATGGTGTGCAACGGCGAGATCTACAACTCGCCCGACCTGCGGCGCGAGGCCACCCGATGGGGCTACCCGTTTCGGTCCCGCGGCGACATCGAGAACATCGTTCCCTTCTACGAGCGCTACGGCGAGGGCGTGGTCGACCGGCTCGACGGGATGTTCGGACTGGCGATCTGGGACGACCGGCGCGGCCGGCTGCTGCTGGCGCGCGATCGCGCCGGCGAGAAGCCGCTCTTCTGGGCGCGCGTGCACGGCGAGCTGCGCTTCGCGTCCGAGATCCAGGCGCTGCTCGCGTTCCCCGACCAGCCTCGCCGGGTGAGCCGGGCAGCGCTGTCGTTGTATCGCGCCCTCGGCTACGTCCCCGCCCCCGACACCATGTTCGAAGGGATTCAGAAGCTCCCGGCCGGGCACATCCTCGTTGCCGACGCGCAGCGCGTGGACGTGCGTCCGTACTGGAGCGCCGCCGCCGCGGCCAGCCGCCCGTCGCCGCCGTTCCCCGCCGCCGAGCTGCGCGCGACGCTCCTGCGGGCGGTGGAGCGCGAGCTGATGTCCGACGTGCCGCTCGGCGTCTTCACGAGCGGAGGCCTCGACTCGTCGCTGCTCGTGGCCGCGGCCGCGCGCGTGCTCCCCGGCGACCGGCTCCACACGTACGCCGTGCGGTTCGTGGAGCGGGGCTACGACGAGAGCGCCTACGCCGAGGCGGTGACCCACAACATCAAGACGGTGCACCATGTCGTGACGGCGGACGACGAGGCGCTGGGCCGCGCGCTCGACGTCGTGTCCCGCTCGGTGGCGGAGCCCCTGGGCGATCCCGCGCTCCTGCCGACGTATCTGCTCGCCGACGCGGCCTGCGCCGACGTCAAGGTGGTGCTGTCCGGGGAGGGCGCGGACGAGTTGTTCGGCGGGTACCCGACCTACCTCGGCCACCAGGCCGCAGCGGGGTGGCGGTGGCTCCCCGCCCCGTTGCGGCGTGCGATCCGGTGGGCGGTCGAGCGCTGGCCCGCCTCCACCGGCAAGGTCACGCTCGAGTTCCTGCTCAAGCAGTTTGTCGCCGCCGCCGATCGGCCGTGGCTCGAGCGCCACGTCGCCTGGTTCGGCGCGTTGGGGAGCGATGAAGCGAGGGGCCACGAGGACGGCGTCATCGCCGAGCTGGCGTGCCGGTTGGAGGGCTTCCCGCACCAGGACCCGTTGAACCGCATCTTGTGGCTCGACTTCGTCACCTATCTACCGGACGATCTCCTCGTCAAGGTAGATCGCGCTACGATGCTGGCGTCGGTGGAGGCCCGCGCGCCGTTCCTCGATCGCGAGGTGCTGGAGCTGGTGCTGCCCGCCCCCTCCAGCCGCAAGGTGCGGGGCTTCACCACCAAGGCGATATTAAAGGAAGCGGCGCGCGGCCTGGTCCCCGAGGCGGTGATCAGGCGCCGGAAGCGCGGTCTGTCGGTGCCCGTGGCGCGCTGGCTCAACACCGGCCTCGCGCCGCTCGCCGATCGCCTGTTGGACACGCCGCTCCTGGCCGAGCACCGGTCGGGGAAGGCGAATCACGCTCGCAAGCTGTGGCCGCTGTTGATGCTCGCCCTGTGGGCCGAGCGTTGGGAGGTGCAGGTGGGATGACGCGAGACGAAGCCCTGGCTCTCATGCAGGAGCACACGCAGTCCCCCTCCCTCCGCCAGCACATGCTGGCCGTGGAGGCGGCGATGCGTGCCTACGCCGCCAAGTCCGGCGAGGACGTCGAGGCATGGGGGCTGGCGGGGCTGCTGCACGACTACGACTACGAGCGCTACCCCAACCCCGAACACTCGCCTACGGAGGGGCACCCGGCGTGGGGCGTGCAGCAGTTGCGCGAGAAGGGCGTCGCCGAGCCGGTATGCCGCGCGATTCTCGGGCACGGCAACTACACCGGCGTCCCCCGCGACACCGCCATGGCCAAGACGCTGTTCGCCGTGGACGAGCTGTGCGGGTTCCTCGTGGCGTGCGCGCTGGTGCGCCCGTCAAAGAGCTTCGCGGACCTCGAGGTCTCCTCGGTCAAGAAGAAGCTCAAGGACAAGGCGTTCGCGCGCGGGGTGAGCCGCGATGAAGTGCGTCAGGGCGCCGAGGAGTTGGGCGTGGCGCTCGACGAGCACATCGCCTTCTGTATCCGGGCGCTGCGCCCGGTGGAGGCTACCCTGGGTCTCGGGGGGTGAGCGACCGCCTCGCGCGCGCGCTCGACCGCGCCTCCGGCGCGCGCCCGATCCCCGGCAACGCCCTGCGGCACATTCCCGACAGCGCGGCTGCGCTCGACGCGATGCTCGGGCTGATCTCGGGCGCCGGCGAGACGGTCCACTTCGAGAACTACATCATCCGGGACGACCGGACCGGCCGCCGCTTCGCCGACGCCCTGGCGGAGCGGGCCCGTGCGGGCGTGCGCGTCCGGGTCCTGTACGATGCCCTTGGCAGCGTCGGCACCGGCCGACGCTTCTGGCGTGCGCTGCGGCGCGCGGGCGTCGATGTCCGGGCGTTCCGCCCGCTGTTGACGAGCGGGCCCTTCGAGGTGATGAGCCGCGACCATCGCAAGCTCGTCGTCGCGGACGGCGCCGAGGCGATGCTGGGAGGCCTGTGCATCGGCGACGAATGGGCCGGCGACCGGGAGCACGGGCGCCTCCCGTGGCGCGACACGATGGTCAGGGTGTGCGGCCCCGCCGTCGCCGCGCTCGACAGCTCCTTCGCGCGTGTGTGGGCCCGCGCCGGCACGCGCCTGCCCGATGACGAATTCGCGCCCTCTCCGGAACCGTGCGGCACGTCGGTGGTGCGGGTCGTCGATGGAGAGCCCGGCCTCTCGCGGGCGTACCGCGCGGTGCAGCTGCTCGCCGCGGCCGTGACCGAGCGGCTGTGGATCACGGACGCCTACCTCGTGGCCCCGCCCCCCCTGTACGCGAGTCTCGTGGACGCCGCCAAGAGCGGCGTGGACGTGCGCCTGCTCCTCCCGGGGACGAGCGACATTCCGATCGTGCGCACCTTCACCCGGATCGGGTACCGCGATCTGTTGCGGGCGGGCGCGCGCATCTTCGAGTACCGCGGGCCGATGCTGCACGCCAAGACGACGGTCGCGGACCGCGAGTGGGCCCGCGTCGGTTCGACCAACCTCAACGTTTCGAGCCTGCTGGGCAACTACGAGCTGGATATCGTGGCGGACTGCGACTCGCTCTCGGAGGCGCTGGCGAAGCAGTTCCGCCACGACCAGGCGCAGAGCCGGGAGATCGTACTGCTCGAGCGCCGCCGCCTTCCCGCGCGGCTGGTGCGCGTACCGCCTCCCGCGCCCGGTTCGCCCGAGCCCGTCGCCGCGCCCCCGGCCCACAAGCGGTCGCGCCGGGAGCTGCGCGCGGCGGCCGTCGTCGCACTCGTGCAGGTCGCCGGCGGGGCCCGGCGCATGCTGGCCGGCGCGGCCGCGAGCGTCTTGGCCCTCGCCGGCACGCTGCTGATTCTCTTTCCGACCATCGCGGGCGCGGTACTGGCAGCGGCCGCGTTCGGCACGGCGCTGGGCTTTGCCGGTTACGCGTTGGCGCGGCGCCGCAGGCGCCGTCAGGCCGATGGCGCCTGAGCGTCAACCTCCCGAGGGAGCCGCGCGTATAGCAGGCGGGCCCGAGGCCGACCTCGTCGCGCGGACGCTGTCCGGCGACAAGGCGGCCTTCGGTCTGCTGGTCGAGCGGTACGCGCCGCAGGCCCGGCGCGTTGCCCGGGCGGTGCTGGGCGATCCCGACGAGGCCGACGACGCGGCACAGGACGGGTTTCTCTCCGCGCTGGTCAAGCTGGCGCAGTACGACGCCCGGCGGCCGTTCGGGCCGTGGCTGATGCGGATCGTGGCCAACGCGGCGACCGACCGCCGGCGGCGGCGGCAGGTGCGGCGGGCCGAGCCGCTGGACCCGGGGCTCGTCGGCGGAGGCCCGCGGCCCGATGCCGAGGCGGTGCGCAGCGAGCTGGCGGAGCTCCTGCGCGCGGCGCTGGGCGAGCTGCCGCCGCGGCGCCGCACGGCGGTGGTGCTGTTCGACGTCGAGGGCTATTCGCACGCGGAGATCGCCGAGATCCTCGGGATCCCCGAAGGGACGGTGCGATCCGAGGTGTTCCATGCGCGGCGCCGGCTGCGGGCGTTGCTGGCGGACTGGAAGGGAGCATGAGCATGACCGACGAGCGAACGTTCGATCACCGGCCCGACCCCGAGCTCGGCGCCGCGCTGCGCAACGCCCTCGAGCCGCGGGGCGGCACCGAGGGGGCGTTCGTCGCCCGCGTCCTGGCGCGGTATGACGCCGCTCTCGCGGAGCGGACGGTCCCCACGTGGCAGGTGCTCGCCGCGTGGGCGGGCCCCCGGATCGCGGCCGCCGTGGTGGCCGCGGCCCTGTGCGGCTTCCTCGCGGGCCGGGCGCTCCAAAGCCGCGACGCGCCCGCGAGCTTCGACACGGCCTTCGAGCCGGCGAGCGGGCCGGGCCTCGCCGCGCTGGTCACCGCTTCCGACCCGCCCGACGCGAGCGTCGTGTTCGCATCGCTGGTGGAGCAACGTTGAACTCAAGTAAGGAAGAGCCAACTATGCCGAACAGATCCAAGATCGCCGCCCTGGCGCTGCTCGCCGGCGTCTTCGTCGCCGGCGGCGCCGCCGGCTGGGGGGCTCGCGAGGGCGCCCGGTGCGATAGTCGCGGCCGGCGGGGACCCGACGCGATGGTGGACCGCCTGAGCAGCGAGCTGCGCCTCACGCCCGCCCAGCGGGACTCGGTCCGCGCCATCTTCGCGCGCCATCACACCGAGTTCGAGGCGCTGTGGGCCGGCGTCCGACCGCGCTTCGATTCCCTCAAAACCGTCGTCCGGGGCGAGGTGGCGGCGCAGCTCTCCCCCGACCAGCAGGCGCGCTATCAGCGACTGTTGGAGGAGGCCGAGCATCATCGGAGGGAGGATTCGACCAAGGCCAAGGCCGACGGAGGGCGCGACTGATGCGGTGGATGACGGGTATTCTCGCGTTGGGCCTGGCCGTTCCGGCCGTGGCGCAACAAGCGGAGGTGACGCTGCAGGAGGCCATCACCCGCGCGCTGGATGTGCAGCCGGCCATGATCCAGGCGCGCGGTGACGCGCGCAACGCCGGGGCGGGCCGCCGCTCCGCACTGGGATCGTATCTGCCCACCCTCTCCGTGAGCGCCGGGGCGGCGCGCAGCAATCAGTGGACGTTCCGCGACACGATCCGCATTCCGCCGGTCTACTCGTACTCCGGCGGGCTGACCGCGAGCCTCGAATTGTTCGACGGGTTTCGGCGCTACGCGAACATCCGCAGTACGGGCGCGAACACGGACGCCGCGCAGGCGGGCGTCGTGAACCAGCGTTTCCAGGTGACACTCGCCACCAAGCAGATGTTCTACGCGGCCCTCGCCAGCGAGGACCTGGTGCGCGTGGCGCAGTCGCAGGTCCGCCGGGCCCAGCAGCAGCTCCAGATCTCCGTCGAGAAACTCCGCGCCGGATCGGCGACGCGCTCGGACTCCCTACGGTCCACCGTGGACTACGGCAACGCCAGGATCGCGCTGCTCCAGGCGCAGGCGAACCTCGCGACCGCCCAGGCGAACCTCGGGCGGCAGATCGGCGTCGACCAGCCCGTGCGCGCCGTTCCCGATAGCGCGCTCCCGACCCTGCCCGATACCGCAGCGCTGCGGGCGGGCGCGCTCGACCGCGCGCCGCAAGTCGAGCAGGCGGATGCGCAGGCGAAGGCCGCGCGGGCCCAGGTGTGGTCCTCGCGCGCGCAGTATTGGCCGTCGCTCACCGTCAGCTACACCAACAACCGCCAGGGCACCGCGACACCCAACTATCCGCTGCTGAGCAACTACCCGGAGACGTTTTCGTGGCGGTTCGGGGTGTCGTGGACGATCTTCAACGGCTTCTCGCGCGAGCAGGCGCAGGTCACAGCCAGCGTCAATCGTGACAACGCCGAGGCCCGAGCGGCCGACACGCGCCGGTCGGTGAACGCGCAGCTCACCCAACAGCTCGCCGCAATGGCGACGACGTTCGAAAAGATCACCATCGGCCAGGCCAATGTCGCGGCGGCGACCGAAGACCTGCGCGTGCAGAACGAGCGCTACCGCGTCGGCGCTGCGACGATCCTGGACCTCCTGACGTCGCAGACCGCGCTGACCACCGCGGAAAAGGACCTCGTCCAGGCGCGCTTCGACTACCTGATCGCGCGCGCGCAGGTCGAGGCGCTGGTGGGACGGGCCCTGTGACCACCGCGCAGGCCATGTCCTTCCGGACGGGCGACACGCCCCTCCCGGACATCGTCATCCTGACGCACAAGCTCGCGCGCGAGTACGAGATGGGCGCCGAAGTCGTCCACGCGCTGCGCGGTGTGGACATCCAGATCCAGAAGAACGAGTTCGTGGCCATCATGGGCCCGTCGGGCTCCGGGAAGTCCACGCTCATGAACCTGATCGGCTGCCTCGACACGCCCACGACGGGCGAGTACTGGCTCAACGGCCAGAAGGTGAGCGAGCTGGCGGACGACGAGCTGGCCCGGATCCGCAACAAGGAGATCGGATTCGTGTTCCAGACGTTCAACCTGCTGCCGCGGGCCGACGCGCTGCACAACGTCGAGCTGCCCCTCATTTACGCCGGCCTCCCGGGCGGGGAGCGGCGCAAGCGCGCCGCGCACGCCCTCGAGCGCGTCGGCCTGGGTGACCGGATGGACCACCGCCCCAACGAGCTGTCGGGCGGGCAGCGCCAGCGCGTGGCGATCGCCCGGGCCCTCGTCAACGAGCCCAGCATCCTGCTCGCCGACGAGCCGACGGGCAACCTCGACTCGGCGACCGGCAATGAGATCATGGGGCTGTTCGAGGAGCTCCACGATGCGAACCAGACGATCCTCCTGGTCACCCACGAACACGACATCGCGGCGCACGCGCGCCGCCAGATTCACCTGCTCGACGGGAAGATCGAGCGCGACGAGAGGATGGAACGGTAGACGTGAACGCATACATGCGAGCCGCGGCCCTGCTCCTGCTCGGTGCGACCGCCTGCGGCAAGCCGGAGGCGGCACCGATGTACGAGGCCGTGCCGGTCGAGCGGCGGACCGTCGTGGTCTCGGCCTCGGCATCCGGCGCCATCGAGCCCGTGCTCACCGTCGACGTGAAGTCCAAGGCGTCGGGCGAGATCATCGAGATGAACGTCCAAACGGGGGACGACGTGAAGAGCGGCCAGCTGCTCGCCGCCATCGACCCGCGCATTCCGCGCAACAACCTGGCGCAGGCGGACGCGAACCTCGCCGTGGCCGAGGCGCAGCTGGCCAACGCCAAGGCGCAACTCGCGCGCTCCGACACGCTCTTCAAGGCGCAGGCCATCACGGAGACGGAATACGAAGGCGCCAAGCTCGCATTTGCCAACGCCAACGCCGCAGTGATCCGGGCCAAGACGGATCTCGAGAACGCGCGTGACCGTATGACCGACACGCGCCTCCGCGCGCCGCTCAATGGGACGATCATCGCCAAGAACGTCGAATTGGGGACCGTGATCTCCTCGCCCAGCACGGACGTCGGTGGCGGCACCGTGTTGTTCAAGATGGCGAATCTCGACACCGTCCAGGTCCGCACGCAGGTGGACGAGACCGACATCGGCAAGGTGCAGCCCGGCTATCGGGCCACGATCACCGTGGACGCCTACCCCAACCAGCCGTTCGAGGGGTCGGTGCTGAAGATCGAGCCTCAGGCGACGGTGCAGCAGAACGTGACGATGTTCCCCGTGCTGGTGCGCATCGCGAATCCCGATCACCGGCTGAAGCCCGGGATGAATACCGAGGTCGAGATTCACGTCGGCCGTCGGGAGAACGTGCTGGCGATCCCCAACGCGGCGCTGCGCACCCAGCGCGACGTCGCGTCGGCCGCGCAGGTGCTCGGGCTCGATCCGGCGGCCGTGCAGCAGGAGCTCGCGGATGCCAGACAGCCGGCTCCTTCGGCCGCCGGCCAGGCCGCGGGTCCGGCGAATCGGGACAGCGCGTCCCTCGGCGGGACCCGGGCGCCGCGCGACTCCGGTCCACCGGCATCCGGCGGCGCGACCATCACCACCCCCGACGGTCGCACCATCCCGGTCCCTGCCGGCGTGACGCCGGAGCAAGTCAGGCTCGCGCAGTCGGCGTGGCAGAAGCGGTCGCGCGGCGAGACGCCCACCGCCGAAGAACAGGCGGCCGGCCGGGCCATCTTCCAGCGTCTCTTGGCCGCGGGGGGCGGGGGGGCGGGGGGTGGGTTCCGATTCGGCCAGGGCCGCGGTCCGGGCGCCGGCGACGTCTCGACCTACATCGTGTTCGCGTTGCGCAAAGGGAAGCCGACGCCGGTCCAGATCCGCACCGGCCTTTCCGATCTCGACTACATCGAAGTCGTGAGCGGCCTCGCTGAGGGGGACACCGTCCTCGTGCTCCCCAGCGCCTCACTGCTCAACGCGCAGCGCGACATGCGGGACCGGATGCGCACGATGACGGGCGGCGGACTCCCCGGCCTGCAGCAGCAGCCGTCGGGGGGGGCGGCAGGGCAGCGCCCGCAGGTCCAGACGAGGCCCTGACCGATGCTGCTCGGCGAGATTTTCCAGGTGGCGCTCCAGGCGATCCGGGCCAACAAGCTGCGGTCGTTCCTGACGATGCTGGGCATCATCATCGGCGTCGGCGCCGTGATCACGATGGTGGCGCTGGGCAACGGCGCGCAAAAGGCGGTGCAGGCGCGGATTCAGGCCCTCGGCCCCACGCTCCTCTCCCTCTATCCCGGTCAGGCGTTCCGCGGCGGGATCGCCTTCGATATGCGCGTCAGCCTGACGGTGGACGACTACGAAGCGCTCGCCCGCGACGCGCGCTACGTCAAGGCGGTCGTGCCCGAGTTGACCCGCAATCTTCAGGTCAAGCGCGCCGGCCAGAACCTCAATGTGAGCGTCGTCGGCACGACGCCGAATTACGTCGCGGTGAAGAACTACACGCTCACGGCGGGCCGGATGTTCACCCCCGGGGAGGACGAGTCGCGGCGACGCTACGCGGTGCTCGGTTCGTCGATCCCCGAGATGTTCAACGCCAATCCCGTCGCGATGGTCGGCCAGGAAGTCCAAATCCGGGGCATCCCCTTCGAGATCATCGGCGTGCTGTCGCAAAAGGGCTCCGTCGGCGGGTTCGGGAATCCCGACGAGCAGATTCTGATCCCGCTCCAGACCGCGCGCTACCGCATCATGGGCACCGACCGACTCCGGTCGATCACGGTGGACGCGGCGGACCTGAATCAGATGACCCTCACCATGATCGAGATCGAGCGGGTGCTGCGCCGCGAGCACAAGATCCGGCCGGGCGCCGAGAACGACTTCCAGATCCGCAATCAGGCGGACATCCTGGCCACGTTCCAACAGACGACCGAGACGTTTACGTACCTCCTGGCCGGGATCGCGGCCGTGAGTCTCCTGGTCGGCGGCATCGGGATCATGAACATCATGCTCGTCTCCGTGACCGAGCGGACGCGCGAGATCGGCGTGCGCAAGGCGCTGGGCGCGACGCGCTTCAACATCCTGTTCCAATTCCTCGTCGAGGCCCTGGTGCTGTGCGCCGTGGGCGGCCTGCTCGGCATCCTGTTCGGGTCCCTGGGCGCGGTCGTGCTCTCCAAGCTCGCCCACTGGAATACCGCCATCAGCCTGTACGCCATCCTCCTGGCGTTCGTGTTCAGCGCGGTGGTGGGACTGTTCTTCGGGATCTGGCCCGCGCGAAGGGCCGCGGGCCTCGATCCGATCGTGGCGTTGCGTTACGAATAGACGGTTCGCCGACGAAGCGTCGGCGGAACGGGATGGGCGATGCGGGATGCGAGATGCGTGGTGACGGATTGTTGACGCATCCCGCATCCCGCTTCTCGCATCCCGGTCTTAGATTCTCTCCATGCTCCCCGCACTCCTCTTGCTCCTGCAGACGGCGGGCGATCCGCCGCGCGTTTACGACGGCCGGTCGCATCAGGTCGACGTGCCCCTGCCCCGCATCGAGGCCACGGTCCGCATCGACGGCGTCCTCGACGAAGCGGTGTGGGGCCGCGCCGCGCGACTCACCGGCTTCTCGCAGTACCGTCCCGTCGACAGCCGGCCCGCCGAAGACTCGACCGACGTGCTCGTGTGGTACGCGCCCGACGCCGTGTACTTCGGTATCCGCGCCTACGAGGCGCATGGGGCGGTGGTGCGCGCCACGCTCGCCGACCGCGATCACATCGAAGCCGACGACCGGATCCAGATTCTGCTCGACACGTACAACGATCACCGGCGCGCCTGGCTGTTCGCCGTGAACCCGCTCGGTGCGCAACAGGATGGCGTGTGGAGCGACGGGGTCGACGCCAGCGCGGGCGGACCGAGCGTCGGCTTCCGGTTCGACGCGACGATCGACCTGAATCCCGATTTCGTGTTCCAGTCGCGCGGTCGGCTCACCCTGGCTGGGTACGAAGTGGAGGTCCGGATCCCGTTCAAGAGCCTGCGCTACCAGGCGGCCGACCCCCAGGCCTGGGGCCTCCAGATCATGCGCGTGACCCAGCATACCGGATACGAAGACACCTGGACGCCGGCGATCCGCGCCAGCGCGAGCTTCCTGATCCAGTCCGGGCGCCTGGCGGGCCTCACCCGCCTGCAGCGCGGCCTTGTCATGGATCTGACGCCCGAGGTCACCACCAAGGTCGACGGCCGCCGACGTCCGCCGCAACCCTACCTGTACACCGCCGAGCCGGACGTGGGGGGCAACCTGCGTTGGGGCGTCACGCAGAACCTCAGCCTCAGCGCGACCGCGAACCCCGACTTCTCGCAGGTCGAGGCCGACGTGGGGCAGATCCTCGCCAACGAGCGGTTCCCGCTCTTCTTCCCGGAGAAGCGTCCCTTCTTCCTCGAGGGGCTCGAGCAATACGACACGCCGAACCGCCTCATCTACACGCGACGTATCGTCCAGCCCGTCGCGGGCGCCAAGCTCACGGGTAAGGTCGGCGGGACGAATGTCGCGTTTCTCTCGGCGGCCGACCAGCGGAACGCCGCGACGGACGCGAACCCCGTCTTCAATATCCTGCGCGTCCGGCGCGACCTGGGCGCCAGCTCCACGACAGGGCTCATCTATACCGACCGGATCGAGGATCGCGATTACAACCGCCTCCTCGGCGCCGACGTCCGCGTCGTGTGGCGCAAGATCTGGTTCTCGCAAGCGCAGATCGTCGGCTCCTGGACGCAAGATGCGGCGGGCGCGCGCGCTGGGACGCTGTGGGACGTCACCTTCTACGATCGCACCGGCCGCTCGTACGGAAACCATGCCGGCCTGCTGGGCGCGAGCCCCGACTTCGAGGCCGCGAGCGGCTTCGTGCCGCGGACGAACTTCGTGGTCGGACGGTTCTTCAACCGCTTCACCTGGTACGGCCGGCCCGGCGCGCTCGTGGAGCAGGTGACGACGTTCACGGGCCTCACGCCGTTGTGGCGTTACGACGACTTCCTCAAGTTGAAGAGCACGATCGAAGGCGGGATCGAGAGCAACTGGCTTGGCACGCTGCGGGGCGGCTGGGGCTTGAACGTGCGCCTCGCCGACGACCAGCAGCGGTTCGATTCGGCGGCGTATGCGAGCTATCGAGTCGACAGCTCCGGCACGCCGCTGCCGTTCCCGTTGCCCCACGGGCTCTACAACCTGTTGAGCGCCTCGGCAGCGGCCAACACGCCCAATCGCGCGTTCTCCGCGGGGGTCGCGTTTGCCTTTGGCGCGGTCCCGATCTTCGCCGAGGCGGCCGAAGGGCGGCAATTCTCGGCGCAGACGACCCTTGCGTGGCGCCCCACACCGTCGATCCGGCTCGAAGCCCGGTGGAACCACCGGCGCATCACGCGTGCCGCGGGCGGGAGCCGGTTTTCCCGTTCCAACATCCCGCGGCTGAAACTGGAGTACCAGCTCACACGGTCGATCTTCTTCCGTTATGTGGGCCAATACACCGCCGAGCAAGTCGCCGCGCTGCGCGACCCGAGGACCGGGCGGCCACTCATGCAGTTCGACCCCGACAGCGGCAGGTACGTCGGCGTGGCTGCGACCAGCCGCAACGACTTCCGCAGCGACGTGCTGTTCTCCTACAAGCCGACGCCTGGGACCCTGTTCTTTTTCGGTTATGGCTCTTCGCTGAGCGAGCCCGAAGCGTTTGCGTTCCGAGACCTGCGTCGCGCTTCCGACGGCCTTTTCCTCAAGGCGAGCTACCTCTTCCGGATGTAGCCCCGGCGCGGTCATCTTCCTGTGGTGACCGACCGCGCGCCGACGCTCGAAGACCAGCTCGTCCAGGAGCAGCACGCCAAGCAGCGCCAATACGTGCTCGCGAACACCCGCGCCCGCTGGGGCTTCGTGGGGCTCGGCATCCTGCTGCTGGCGCTCGTGCGGCTCGCTGGGTTAGTCCCCGTCTCGTACGTCTTCATCGCCGCCTTTGCCGCCGCCTTCGCCGTGGCGAACTACAGCGTACGGCGCCTCGCCGAGCGCACAGCGTTCCAGCCCTGGTACGCCCAGCTCAACCTCGTCGTCGGGTGCCTGCTGATCTCGGCAGTCCTGTACGCCATCGGTCCCACGGGGCACGTGTTGTACGGCGCGTACCTGATTGCCCCGCTGCAGGCCGCGCTGTACCTGGGGAAGCGCGAGGCGTGGGGCGCGCTCGGGATCAATGTCGCCGGGTTCGCCATCGTCACCGCGCTCGGCCGCGGCGGCGGCTGGACGTGGTCCGTCGCCCTCCAGGAAACGCTCGTGCTGCTGTTGGCGTGTGTCGCCCTCATCCCCGTCCTGGTGCGGATCGTCGAACGGCTGCGCGGCACGCGCGGCGTGCTCGCCCAGCTCGAGCGGGGCGACCTGACGGGTCGGGTGCACGACGCCGAGCTGGACGAGCTCGGCTATTTAGGCGTCAGCCTGAACCGCACGACCGACGCCATCGCCGACATCGTGCGCCAGATCCAGCGCCAGGGGCAGGAGCTGGCTGCGATGGCCCAGCAGCTCGCGGCCTCCGCGAAGGAGCTCCAGACGGCGTCGCACGAGATTTCCGCCACCACCCTGCAGCTGTCGGAGGGCACCGCGCGGCAGCGCGAGCTCATCGGGCACGGGCGTGAGGATTCGGAGGCCGCGTCAGGGGTGGCGGTCACCCTCCATGCCCGCGCCGAGCAGGCGGAGCATCAGATCACGGAAATCGCGCAGCAGGCGCGCCGCCGCGGCGACGAAGTGTCCCGCGCGGGCCAACTGCTGCTCAACCTCCTCATCCACATGGACCACGCGGCGGAAGTGGCGGTCGCGCTCGCCGGCGAGTCGCGGGAAATCGGCAAGCTCGTCGAGGGCATCACGCGCATCGCCAGTCAGACCGACCTGCTGGCTCTGAATGCGGCCATCGAGGCCGCTCGCGCCGGGCAGCACGGCCTCGGGTTCCGGGTGGTCGCGGGCGAAGTCCGGAAGCTCGCCGTGCAGAGTGCCCGCGCCGCCGAAGAGGTGCGCGTCCGCGTGCGACAGACGCAGGATCACATCGGGCGAGTCGTGGACGCGATGGGCCAGGGCCGCGAAGCCGCGCAAGGCGTCGGGAAGGTCGCGACGACCGTCCAGGAGGCGCTGAACGCGATCTTCGGCGACCTGAACACGACGGTCCAGTTCGCGACGACCTTCGCCGCCGAGACCGAGAATCAGACCAAGCGGATGCGCGAGGTGCTGCGTCGCATGGAAGAAGTCGCGACGATCGCGCAGGGCGCGGCCGAGGGAGCGCACCAAACGTCGGCGGCGACCGCGGAGCAGATCGTCTCGCTCGGCGAGCTCAGCGCGACCTCCCAGCACCTGTCGGCGGCGGCGGCGAAGCTCGCCCGGACGGTCCAGCAGTTCACGGTGAACGGCACGGGCGGCTAGCTACCAGCCCTTGAGCAGCGGCCCATCGCCGAAGTCCCACAACACGAACGCCGTGAGCCTGGGCCGGCGTGGCTCCGGTCCGATCGCCGGGAGCTCCGCGCCGAGCGACGCCGCCACGTGGCCCAGCCGCGAGAGTTGGATCCACACCTGAGGATACAGGGACAGGGTCGCGTCACCCTCCCGTGGCAGGTCCCAGCCGGCTTCGACCATCGGGACGAAGCGCCCCCCCGCTGCCTCGCGGCCGACGCCCACGCGCACCGACGCCCCGCTGACCCCCTCGGTTTCTTCCCACGCGGCTAGGATCTCCCCCTGCGTCACGAACCCCGCCCTCTCGAACCCAGCCGCGACGAACGGCTCGAGCTCCCACGCGTCCCGACGGCCGAGGGGCGGGCTCACCTCGAGGCCGAGGGACGCCAGGGCACGACGCTCGAGACTGTGCCACACGTTGTACTTGGCCGCGACCGTGACGCCGTCGAACGGTCGATCCAGCGAGTCCACGACGGTCGCGAGCGCGCCCTCGAGTTGCAGACGGCGACCCAAGCGTCGCTCGTAGATCAGGTTCTGCGCCCGCCCGTGAGCCGAGACGATGACTTCATTTTCCGGATACGCCTTCTCGACCAGGAAGGCTCGCGGGAAGTTCAGCTCGCCGGGGGGCCAGCCCCGTTCGCGGCAGAGGGAGCGCAGATAGCGCACGACCATCCGGACCTGTTCGTCGGTCGCCGCGTCGCCGTAGGACGGCATGTCGAGCGACAGCCCGAATGCCGCGCCGCCGCGCGTCACGATGCCCGCCCACTGATCCTCGGGCTCGGCGCTCGAGACCGCGCAGGATGCAAGATCGGCGGGGGGCACCTCGAGCCGAGTCGACGCGGCCGGCGTCCCCCGCGCGTCGGCTCCGTGGCACCGCGCACACCAGGCGGCGTAGAGCACGGCGCCCGAGTCGGCGGGAGCCTGTGCGCTGAGGCTAGAGACCCACAGCGCGGCGCAGGCGGCGAGCTTGAGCGTTCGCGCCACGGCGAATCTCCTCGACCTTCGCGGTCTTGAGCGTTGCGTCCTTCACCACGAGCCGGCCATCCACCAACACGTGCCGTACGTCCGCGGCCCGGGCGCTGTACACGATGCGCGAGACGAGGTCCGCGTCCTCCGGCTGCGCGTGCGGGCCTGCCAAGTCGAGCACCACGAGGTCCGCCCGTTTGCCGACCTCGATGGACCCGATCTCGGATTCCAACCCGACAGCCCGCGCCCCACCCAGCGTCGCCAGCTCGAGGACCTGGGCCGCGGGGAGCGCGTCCGGTCCCCGCCGCGGCTTCTGGATGAGCGCGGCGAGCCGCATCTCGGCGAACCCATCGAGCCGGTTGTTGCACGGGGCGCCATCGGCGCCGAGGCCCACGCGGCAGCCTGCCGCCAGCATCTCGGGGATCGGGGCGATTCCGCTGCCGAGCTTCAGGTTCGAGCTCGGACAGTGCACGACGTTCGTCTGCTGCCGCGCCAGGCGGGCGATGCCCGCCGGATCGACCCACACGCAATGCGCGAGCGCCGCGCGTGGGCCCGAGATCCCTACGGCGTCGAGATACGCGAGCTCATCGTTTCCCGTTTCCCGTTTCACGATCTGCAGCTCGACCGGTGTCTCCGCGGCGTGGGTGTGAATCATGGCACCGGCCCTCTCGGCCAGGTCGCTCACCGCGCGCAGCAGCGGGCCGGTACAGCTCGGCGCGAAGCGCGGAGCGAAGCAGTAGCGCAGCCGCCCATCCGCCGCCCCGTGCCAGGTCGCGCACAGGTCGGCGCTTTCCTGGAGCGCGGCATCGGTCGGCTCGCGCAGCGACGGGGGATTCGCGGCAGCGTCCATCAGGCACTTCCCCGCCGTGGCGCGGAGCCCGACGGTCTCGAGCGCTTCGAACGCGGCGGCGGTGTGACGCACCGTCTCCATATCCAGGATGGCGGTCGTGCCGCCGAGCAGCAGCTCCGCCGCGCCCAGCATCGCGGACCAGTAGACCGACTCTTCGGTGTGGGACGCTTCGAGCGGCCAGATGCGCTTCGCCAGCCAGTCCTCGAGCGCGAGGTCGTCGGCGAGGCCGCGGAACAACGTTTGACAGAGGTGGATGTGCGCCTGCACGAGCCCCGGGAGGATCACCATCCCAGCGCAGTCGACCACAGTCTTCTTGTCCCCCCGTCCGCCCGCGGTGTCCTTTAGGGTCCGCCCGACCGCCCGAATCTTGCCGTCCTGTACGACGACGTCCGCGTCCACGATCCGGCGCTGCGCGTCCATCGTGACGACGCGGGCGCCCGTCAGCACGACGGGGCGAGCGGAGGTCACGCGCCTAGGTCGTGATCCGCGGCCGCGCCGCCGTCGAATCGTCCGACAGGTCGAAGTAGGCCCGGACTTCCGCCAGCAGCTCCTCGTCGCCGTACACGCCGGTGAGGATGCGCTCGGTGCCGCCCGGCTCCACGATCATATAGCCGAACGGATAATCGAGTCCCGATAGCATGATGGTGCGCTGCCGGTGGTTCGGCAGCGCCACATAGACCGTCTCGGCGTTCGTGGGCAGGAGCTTGATGCCGTACCGCTCGAGCGCAGGGGCGATGCGCCCGGTGTAGTACGTCATCTCGTCGAGCGCCGCCGCCGCGTCGTCGGGATGGAGCGTGTCGGCCGAAGGGAGCCAGAACACCAGCACGGTCGGCTCCGTGACGACCCGTGGAGCGAGCAGCACACTGTCCGCCGAGTCCCGCGGGGCGAGCTCGATGTCCAGGGAGTCCGTTCGACCCGAATCGCTCGACGCCCGCCGTGCCTGACAACCCACCAGCAGGGCGAGCGTGAGGGCCAGTAGCGTTGCCCGCCGCATGGCAGACAATATACTCCAGACCATGAGCGACCTCCCGGCCCCCCCGCGCGCTCCCGCCGGCCCCGCAGGCACCGTCAGCCCCGCGGCCCGGCCCCCCGTCCGGCGACACCACTGGATCGTCCGACTGACCCATTGGGCGACGCTGCTGTTACTCACCGGGATGGTGACGAGCGGGCTCCAGATTTACGGTGCGTATGCGCGGTTCGGCGAGCGCGGCGGTCCTTACTACGTGAATCCGCTTCACAACGTCGAGTTTCCACGCTGGGGCCGGTTGGGCGGCTGGCTCGCCGGCGGGCTGAACTGGCACTTCGCGCTGATGTGGCCGCTCGTCGCCGTCGGGCTGGTGTATCTCGCGTACCTGGTCGCCAGCGGCGAGTGGCGCTCCCTCCTGTTCCGGCCGCGCGACATCCGGGGCGCGATCGAAATGCAGAAGTACTACCTGCGGCTGCGCAAGGAGCATCCGGCGCAGGGAAAACACAACCCGCTGCAGAAGCTCGCCTACACATTCATCGTCCTGCTCGGCGTGCTGTCCGTGCTCACGGGAATCGCGATCTACAAGCCGCTCCAGTTCGCCTGGCTGACGGCCTTGTTCGGCGGGTTCCAGGCGGCCCGCTACTGGCATTTCTGGTCCGTCTGGATCTTCGTCGGCTTTACCCTCGTGCACGTCGTGCTGGTCTTCGTCGTGGACCCGCCGTCGTTCCGCGCCATGCTCACCGGGTGGTACCGCGGCCGGTTTCCCAGTCATGACTGACCGGCGCGACTTCCTGAAGCTGGGCCTCGCCGGCGGGACGGCCTCGTTGGTCGCGGCGTGCGGCTGGGACGGCGGCGACGCCGTGCGACCACAGCTCCTCGCCGTCAGCCGGGTGAACGACTGGGTCGGCGAGAAGATCTTCTTCTCGCCTACCCGGCTGGCGCGCCAGTACGATCCGGCGGAGCGCACGGCACAGCTGCCGAGCTACTTCATCTCGCGGACGACGCCGATGCTCAAGGATCCGGCGGCCTGGCGGCTGCGCGTGGACGGGCTGGTGCGCCAGCCGCTCGACCTGTCGCTCGCCGATCTGACGGCCCTTCCGCGAACGACGTACACGGTGAAGCACCACTGCGTGGAGGGGTGGACGGCGATCGCAACGTGGCACGGCGTGGCGCTGTCGGCGGTCGCGGGGCGGTGCGAGCCGTTGCCAGCCGCCCGCTATATCCGTTTCGCATCGTTCGACGCGGACTACTCGAACGGCTGGGACCTCGCGAGCGCGATGCACCCGCAGACGATCCTGGCGTATGGCCTGAACGACAACCCCCTTCCCGCCGCCCACGGCGCGCCCTTGCGCCTCTACTCGCCGACCAAGCTCGGCTACAAGATGACGAAGTATCTCGTGTCGATGACGTTCATGGACAAACGGCCGGGAGGATACTGGGAGGATCAGGGATATCCATGGTTCGCGGGACTCTGATGGTGCTGGGCTTGGCGGCGCTCGCCTGCCGCGAGAACCGGCCGATGGCCGACCGCTTCGAGAGGCCCCTGGCGGATTCGGGCGTGATGCCGGATCCGATGAAAGCCGACAGCTTGCTGGACACGATGCCGGGTGGCGAGATGGTGCGGGGCAACGACAGCGCGGCGATGCGGCTGCTCAAGAAGAAGATGTAAACGGGCGACGCCGGCGGGCCACGACGGCCGCTGCGGCAAGCGCCAGCAGGACCATGCCCGCGATGGCGAAGAGCATCGTTCGCCGCACCACGCGGAACGCGCCCAACTCCTCCTCGCGGGAGCGCAGGGTCAGGAAGCCCCCGAAGACGTCGCCGCCGGCCGAGTAGATCGGCGCGGCGAGCCCGATCACGTCCCGGTCGTGTACTCGAGCGGACATGTGGATGCCGGCCGTGTCGGCACCGAGCGAATCCACGCGCAGGCCGTCGCTGAGAACCACGGCGATGTCGGCCGCGGGCAGGGTGCCGCCAACGACGATGGGCCGGGACACGCTGTCGCCGCGCAGCGCGAAGAACACCACGTCGGTATTCGTCACCCGCTTGATCGTCGTGGCGAGGGAGTCGTCGAGCGCGTAGGCCGCAACCAGCACGCCTTGCGGTGCAGCGCCGCGCGCCGCGAGCGGCACCGCCACGGCCAGGTAGAGCTTCACCGCCGCCGTGTCGCGGTCGTCGATGAACGCCCCCGAGGTCTGCTTGCCCGCGAGGGCGTCGGCGACCAGAGCGCCGCGCGACACGTCGACGTCGTATTCCTCGGGGTAGTCGGTGCGCGCCAGCAGGAGGCCTTCGCGGTCGGTCACGAGCACCCAGGCCGCGCCGATCAGGTCGCGGTACTCCGCCGCCTGGTCGAGCACGTCCTCGCGCTCGCGACTGGTGAGCAGGCGCTCGCGGAACTCCGACACCTCGGCGCTCACGGCGCTCACCGTGGCCAGCGTCCGCGTGCGGGCGGCGAGGTAGTCCGTCACCACCCGGCGCGCGTTGCTCAGAGCGTGCCGGATCGAGGCCTCGGCGGCGCGGTGCGCCTGAAAAGACGTCACTCCAAGCGTGACCCCGAGCACCGCCACGACCAGCAATGCCGAGACGAGCAGCATCTCGTAGCGCCGCACCGTGCTAGTCTTCCTCCGGCCTCGGGTGTTTCGGACGGCGCCGGTACGCCTTCCCGGACCGATGCACTTTGTGGGACGGCGTCTTGAGCCGCTCTTTGACCGGCGCATTCGGGTTGGGCACCCGCACCACCACTTTGTCCTTCCGTTTCCGACTCATCCCGCGAGGCGCGCGACGATCTGGCGCGCGTGGTGGCGCGCATGGATCACGTGAAATCGCATCCACTCATCCATCGTGAGGTCTCCAAGCCGGGGGTGCTTCACGAACAAGTCGTGCGGGCGCGCGGGGAGCACGTCGCGCGCGACCTCCTCCCACAGGGCCAGTCCAATCCGGAAACGGCCCTCGGCCGCGGCCCGCTCGACCCGGGGCGCCGGAGTCGCGCCCTCGGGGGCACGGCGCCCGGGCGGAAACCGCCGCAACCCGAAGATGAAGAGCTTCGCAAGTGTTTCCGCGAATGTCCGCGGCCGCCGGACCATTGGCGGGCGGGCCCGACGTTCCTTGAACCGCGCTCCGCTCGACTCCAGCCCCAGCGCGAGATGCTCGACGATCTGCGCGGGCGTCCACTTGCCCTCGGGTGCCCGCTGCCAATCGGCGTCGGGCCGCCCTTCGAGGGGGCCGAGCACGAGCGCGGGAAGATCGGAGAGCACGAGACTCACGGCTGGTCTTTCTCCTTGGCGCGCCGCTCACCGATCAGGCTCCCCACGATGAGGGCGACGCCCACGAGGGCGAGCGGCACGCCGAGCGCGATCCAGTCGGCCTTCGCGCTCGCGAACGGACCCAAGGCCAGCCGGAAGATCACCCACACCTGGCCGAGCACGACAGCAAAGCATGCCGCGATGCCGAGCGGACCGAGCGGCCGCCGCCAGAAGGGAAGGCCCGCGGTCTCGGGCGCGTGGGCGAAGAACCTCAATCCTTGAAGAACCGCCGCCTCACCTGGTCGCCTTGCTCCAGCCACTCGTCGAGCCGGTCCCCGGTCGGCAGGCGGCCGTTGCGCCACCAGAAGAGGAAACGGCCGCCGCCAGCGACATGCTGGTCGGGCGTGGCGGCAAAGAAATGCCGGATCTCCGGCGTCATCAGGGCCCGGATCGCCGCCTCGTCGGGCCCCTTCAGGCGGTAGGCCCGCGAGAACTCCGGGGATTCGTCGAAGTCGATGTCCTGCATCCCAAAAACCGCGCCGACGCGCGTGAACCACCCCTCGGGCGAGAGCGCGAACTTGGGGAGCGCCGGCTGCTCGCGCTCCCAAACAATACCGCCGATGCGGTGGGTCGAGGAATTCTTGCCGCCCCCCGTGACCCACTTGTATTCGAATGCGGTGAAGGGAAAGCCGTGCAGGCGGCCGCCGATCGTGAAGCCCCACTGGCGCCGCCGGCCCTGATCGAACAACTCGAAGAACTCTCGGAAACGGCGTTCTCCGTCCGGGCGCTCGCGTTCGAACTGGAAGCCCCGGATCAAGCAGAACTCCTCGTACGCCGCGCGCCGCTTGCGCTCGGCGGCCCGCACGGCCAGGGCGATCGCTCCCGCCACCGCCAGCCCACCCCCCAACACCAACCACTGGGTCTCTACCAGCATCGCGCCGCGCGCTGTCCGTACGTAGCTTCCAGACGACCCGGCATGCCAGGAATTTGCGAGTGAACCTGCTGCGCCGCCACCCGATCGCGATCGCGCTGGTGGTCTTGCTGCTGGCCACCGCGATCCACCCGCTGCCGCCACTCGTCGACGCCGTCACCGGCTCCGTCCCGGGCGACGTGGAACTCGAACGACCGATCCTCTACGTCGTGCTCGCGCCGCTCTCCGACACGCTCGACACATTCACGTTCTTCAGTCTGGCGCGCGCCTATTGGGCGCTCGCCGTGTGGGGGCTGGCGCTCGCGGCCTGGGGCGCCACGCGGCCGGGCACGCCGCGCCTGCGCGTGGGGCGCGCGCTGGTGGGGCCGTTGGCGCTCGTCGTGCTCGGCGGCGCCACCGTCGTGCTCCCCCGACCCGTGCCCTGGCTCGCCGCCGCCGACTCCGCCGCGACCATCCTCGACTACCACGCCCACACCGAGGCGTCGCACGACGGCCGCGCCGGTTGGACCCCGGCACGGCTCGCCGCGTGGCATGCCCGGCAGGGATTCGAGGCCAGCTACGTCACCGACCACAACGTGATCTTCAATTCGCCGGTCACGGAGCCGATCCGGTTGTTGCCTGGCGTCGAATGGAGCGTGTACCGGCAGCACGTCGTCGCCATCGGGCCCGTGCGGCCGATCGCGCGGGACAGCTTCGGGGACAGCACGCCGCGCATGCTGCGGCTCTTCGCCGAAATCCGCCGCCAGGGCGCCCTCGGCATCGCCTCGCTCCCCGAGTACTGGCGCAACCACCGCGAGGACCTGGACGCCTTCGTCGCGGCCGGCGTGGACGGATTCGAGATCGTCAATTGCGCGCCCAAGGCGCTGGGCTTCCCGGCGCCACTCAGACGCGAGGTGCTGGCCCTCGCCGCGCGCCACAACCTGATCGTGGTAGGCGCCAGCGATAACCACGGATGGGGCCAGGTGACGTGCGTGTGGAACCTCTCGTACCCAGGCGCCCAGGGCTACCAGGCCAACCGCGTGCTCGCCCGCCCGCTCGCCCTGCTGCAGGGGGAGTGGCTGCCCTGGACCGCGCCCGTGACGCAGCCGTGGTTCATGCTCCGCTCGCTCAGCTGGAGCGAGCGGGTGAGCTGGCTGACGTGGGTGCTGGTCGTCCTGCTGTACCGCGCGCTGCCGCGGCGGCAGGGCCAGCCCGCCGGCCTCGGCATCCTCGCCCGCTCGCTGGAGTGACCCTCCGCGTCCTCGTCCCTGGCGACGAGCCGGCCCTCGAGGCGTTCCTGGTCCGCCATGCCGATGAGTCGATGCTGCTGCGGTCCAACATGCGCGCGGCGGGGCTGGTGGATCGCGGCGCCTGGCTGGAGGGGACCTACGTCGCGGCGCTGGAGCGTGATACGATCGTCGGCGTCGCCGGCCACTTCTGGAACGGGATGATCACGCTCCAGGCGCCGGCGCACGCGGGCGCGGTCGCGTGCGCCGTCGCCCAGCGGTCGGGGCGCGTGGTGGCCGGAGTCCTGGGCCCGTGGGCCCAGGCGCAGGAGGCGTTGCGCGCGCTCGGGCTCGAGCGCGCGCCCACCAACGCCGAGCCACGCGAGGGGCTGTACGCGCTCGATCTCGACGAGCTGGTAGTCCCAGCCCCGCTCGCGACCGGCCGCGTGACCTGCCGGCGCGTGCGGGACGACGAGCTGGAGCTGATCAGCACGTGGCACGCCGAGTTCTCGATCGAGACGCAAGGCCGGACGGACGGCCCGATGCTGCGCCGCGAGGCCGCCGATCTGATGGCGGTGTTTCACCGCGGAGGCTCGACGTGGCTGCTCGAGGACGCCGGCCGGCCGGTGGCGTTCTCGGCGTTCAGCGGCGCGCTCCCGGACATGGTGCAGGTGGCCGCCGTATGGACCCCGCCAGACCTGCGGGGGCGCGGGTACGCTCGGGCCGCGGTGGCGGGCTCCCTCCTCGCTGCCCGGGCCGACGGCGTGCGCCGAGCCGTGCTGCTGGCCCACATGCCGGCGGCCATCCGCGCCTACGCCGCACTCGGGTTCCGGCTGGTCGGGGACTACGGGCTCGTTCTCCTGACGGAACGCCGACACTTCCGGCGCGACTAAAGCGCGACGGGCCCGCTTCACGGGCCCGTCGCTGCGTCAGGGAGCCGGAGCGAGCGGAGGATCGCCCGAAGAGCCCAGGTACTCGACCTTGCCCGTGGAATCGATCGCGAACCGATAGAAGCGGCGACTGATGCAGCCGGAGGGGCAGTCGCCCGAGCCGACGCTGTAGTCGAGTCGCACCTGGGATTCCGTGCGGGATCCACGGATATCGTTGCCGTCGCCGACCGCGCCATTCGGACTCGAGGAATTCACCCCCGAAATCGCGCTGAACAGCGGCGCCAGGGCCGCGATGTTCAGTGGCTGGTCAGGCCCCAGCGTCAGGAGGATATCGCCCTGCGTCAGGGTGTGCACGTTGCCGACCGTCAGGGAGTACCGCTGCAGCAGGTCGTCCACCGCCGGCTCGCCGGTGGGAATCTCGCGGCGCGCCAGACGCTGGGCCCAGTCCTGATCGGGGTCGAGCAGGAGCATCAGGCTGCGGGTGACGGGCGACGGCCAGGTGTGAATCCGGTACACGTCCACGACCGTATCGCGGGCCGGCAGCCCGCTCGCGTTGAAGACGAGCACCAGCGCGTTGTAGTACGGCCGCACCCGGTCTTCGGGAATCGGGATTTCATCCGTCCCGCCGCTGGCGAAAATATCGCGCAACGCGAGCCGCGCCGCGTCGTCGCGATAGGCCGCGCGCAGCTCGCTGGGCAACGCGGAGTCGTCGATGTTGGACTGGAAGGATCGGGGCGCGGTCAGGCCGTTACACGCTGCGCAGACGAGCGCGACGCCCAGAGTGAACATCGGAGTTCTCATGTCATTGCCCCCCTCCCCGCCAATACCCGTGCAGGAGGGGATCGCGTCACGCCGCCCCCGAGAGATTGAGCAACGCCCGCCACGCCCGGAACACTTCGCGGTAGTCCTGATGCGTCACCGCAACGGTCCGTCCCCCGGTGCGCGTCGCGCCGGGGCACACCTCGGCCATGTCCGCCTGGACCGTGAACTGGAAGTCCACCTCGAGCGTGATCGGGGGCGGAATGACGAACGGCTTCGCGCGCCGGCGCAGCGCCTTGGCTGTCTCCTCCTTGATGCGCCGCCGGGCCACGGCGGGGGCGAGGCTCTTCGCCGCGTGGCGACTCACCGCTTCCTTCACGATCACCGCGGTCACTTCCGCACCGAGCAGATCCTTGGCCTCGGCGGCGAGGGCCGAGTCACCGCTCACGAGGGCCACCGGGACACCGAAACAGCCGGCCAAGGCTGCGTTGAGCCCCAGCTCCCCCACGGGCCGGCCGTTCAACCGCACTTCGTGGATGCGGTCGGCGTAGGTGTGATCGAGGACGGCGTGCTTCGTGCCGGCCCGCGCGTGATACCCGATGAACAACGCGGCATCGAATCCGCCGTCGATGCCTTCGACCATCGAGCGCTGCTTCGGCCCTCCGGAGAGCAGCTCGGCGGCCTCGTGCAGCTCCTCGGCGAGCAGGTTGCGCATGTCCCAGTGGCTGTCGTTGACGAGGATGTATTCGGCGCCGGCATCGACCGCACCGTCGATCGCCGCATTCGCCTCGGCCGTCATGAGCTTGCGAAAGCGGGCGTATTCGGTGGCGCAGCGCGGGTCGGCGGGATTGGTTTGATCTTCGTGCACGACGCCGGCGATGCCTTCCATGTCGACGGAGATGTAGACTCGCATGGGGCGAAGATGGCTAGGTTCGGCGTCCCAGGACAGGGTATCAGGTACCGGGTATCGGGTACCGGCTACGTCCAGACGTTGCGCGGCGGCGCTTGAGCGCGCGGATCAGGCCCGCCAACATGCGGCCAACTTCACTGCAACGTCGCACGACGCCTTCGACTGTAGCCTCCCGCACGTAGCCAAGCTTCACAGCAATGAGCAACTGCGTTTCGACCTCCATTAGCGAGCCATTGGCGACAGACAAGTGATAAAGGAAGCCACCGAGTCCTTGCCGCCCGCGACCTTCGGCGATGTTCGAAGCGATCGATACGGCCGACCGTCGTATTTGGGACGTCAGGCCGTACCTTTCTTCCGCGGGGAATGTCTTCGTCACTCGATACGCCTCGATAACGAGGTCCACGGCCCGTTGCCAGACCTCCAGATCGCGATACCCGCGAATCGGCCTTCCGTTAGCAGCCATAGGCCATCACTTTAGTCGACGCGGGAGACGCGCCGGCAATCATTCGGCCGCACGGATTACCTTTTTGCCGCATTCAACCCGATACCCGGTACCCGGTACCCGATACCATGGCTGGATACTCCGGGCGATCTCTGGTCGACAAACTGGGCATCAAGCGCGGGACGCGAATCGCGATTCTCAACGCGCCCCGTGGTTACCGCTCGAGTTTGGGGAAGCTGCCGCCTGGCGTGACCGTCACGACGGGCCTGCGGCGTTCACTTCCCTTCATCCACTTCTTTACGCGGAGCCGCACCGCCCTGGAGGCGAAGTTCGCAGGGTTGGTGCGCGCGCTCGCACCCGACGGCGCCCTCTGGATCTCCTGGCCCAAGCGAGCCTCGGGCGTGCCGACGGATCTCACGGAGGACGTGGTCCGGGCGGTGGCGCTGGCGGGCGGCCTGGTGGACGTCAAGGTATGCGCCGTGGACGAGGTGTGGTCGGGACTGAAGCTGGTCCGGCGGCTCAAAGACCGATGAGACTTTGTGTTACAAAGTACTTGACAGAATGGCGCCCGCCGCCTATCGTGCACCCATGACGGCGCCCAGGCCGCTCCACGACCGCGCGCTCGACAACCTGCAGTACATCCGCTCGACGATGGAGCGGGCGGGCTCGTTCACCGCCGTGCCGGGTTGGGGGATGGTCGCGGTGGGAGTGACGGCGCTTGCCGCGACGTGGGTGGCGGCCCGCCAGCGAACCGACGCCGCGTGGTTGACGGTGTGGCTCGCGGACGCGGTCCTCGGTGTGGTAATCGGCGGCGCGGCGATGGTGCGCAAGGCGCGCACCGTCAACGATCCGCTGCTCTCGGGACCGGGGCGACGGTTCGGCCTCAGCTTCCTGCCGCCATTGCTCGTCGGCGGGCTGCTGACCATCGCGCTGCACCAGGCCGGGCTGTTTCACGTGATGCCGGGCACGTGGCTGTTGCTGTACGGCACGGCCGTCATGACGGCCGGCGCGTTTTCGGTGCGGATCGTGCCGTTGATGGGGCTGTGTTTCATCGCATTGGGCGCGGCAGCCCTGTTCGTGCCGGTGGGGTGGTGGCCGTGGTTCATGGCCGCGGGTTTCGGCGGCCTGCACATCGCGTTCGGATGGATCATCGCACGGAGGTACGGTGGCTAAGACCAGCGCGGCCCGCGTGCCGCAGGAAGAGCCGCAGCGGTCGGTGAAGCTCAAGACCAAGGCGCGGGCGGCCGAGCTCGACCGGCTCATTCACGAGCGCGTGCGCCTCGGCATCGTGAGCGCGCTCGCGGTGAACGACAGCGTCAGCTTCAGCGACTTGAAGGCCCTGTTGAAGACGACCGACGGCAACTTGAGCGTACACGCGCGCAAGCTCGAAGACGCGGACTACATCGCGTGCACCAAGTCGTTCGAAGGTCGCGTGCCCAAGACCGAGTACCGGCTCACCGCGACGGGGCGGCGGGCGCTCGAGCGGTACCTGGACCACATGGAGGCGCTGATCCGCGCCACGCGCGGGTAACCGTCTCTTTTTTTTGAGGAGTTGCTTTATGAAGCAAAGTACTTCTCTGCACGTCGGGATCATCATGGACGGCAACGGCCGGTGGGCCACGCGCCGCGGCCTGCCCCGTGCCGCCGGCCACCGCGCCGGCGCCGAGGCGGTGCGCCGCACCGTCGAAGCCTCTCCCGCACTCGGCATCACCGCGCTCACCGTGTACGCGTTCTCCGCCGACAACTGGAAGCGGCCCGCCACCGAGGTAAGCGGGCTGATGCGGCTGTTCGCGCGCCACCTGCACGCCGAGGTGCCGCGGCTCACAGCGAACGGTGTCCGGCTCACGATCGTGGGCCGGCGCGACCGCCTCCCCGCCCCGCTCGTCTCCGCGATCGAGACCGCGGAGCGAGCGACCGCCGACGGTGGCCGGCTGCACTTACGCATCGCCATCGACTACTCGGCGCGCGCCGCGATCCGGACCGGCGACATCCTCCCCGACGTCGATCTCCTGATCCGGACCGGCGGAGAGCAGCGGCTGTCGGACTTCCTCTTGTGGGAGTGCGCCTACGCCGAGCTGTGGTTCACCGATCGCATGTGGCCCGACTTCGGAGCCGCCGACCTCGGAGCCGCGATTGCGGACTTCCGGGCCCGCGAGCGGCGCTTCGGCGGGCTCTCCGCGCAGGCGGCCGTATGATCACCGCGCGCACCAAACTCGGCCTCGAGATGGTCGCCGTCGCGCTCGCGCTCGGCGTGCTGGGCGACGCGCTGCTGCGCGCGGTGCCGTGGGGTCTCAACATCACCCTCGGCGTCACCACGGTCGTCGGGCTCACCTGGCTGCTCGTGCGCCGGCACGGGATCGTGCCGAGTGCCGACGCGCCGTGGCTCGCGCTCACCGCGCTCCTCTTGGGCGTCGCCTTCGTGCGCCGCGATGCGCAAGTCCTCGCCTCGTTCGACGCGATGGCCCTCATCGCTACCCTCGGCCTCGGCGCGCTGAGCCTCCAGGGCGAGCGGATCGCCCCGCTCCGCGCGCTGGACTACCTCCATCGCGGTGCGACGGCGGTCGCCGGCACCGTGGCCGGCGGCCTCCAGCTCGTCTTCCAGGACGTCCAGTGGAACGAGCTGTCCAAGGAGGGACGCTGGCGCCAGGCGCGCGCCGTGGCGCTCGGCGCGGTCATCGCGGTGCCCCTGCTCGTCGTGTTCGGCGCGTTGTTCGCGTCAGCCGACGAGGTCTTTGGGAACGTGCTCAAGAACGTGTTCGCGTTCGACGCCGAGACCGCACTGTCGCACACCTTCCTGACCATCTTCTGCGCCGCGGTCGCCGCGGGCTACCTGCGCTGGAGCCTCATCGCACGCCCGGGCGCGGCCACGCTGCCCATCGCGGGTGCGTCGCTTGGGATCGTGCCCGTGGCCACGGCGCTCGGGCTCGTGACGCTGCTCTTCTTGATGTTCGTCGTGGTGCAGCTGCGCTACTTCTTCGGCGGCGCGACCCTCGTCGAGCAGACGACGGGCCTCACGTATGCGGAGTACGCGCGGCGCGGCTTCTTCGAGCTCGTCACGGCGAGCGGCCTCGTGCTGCCGATGCTGCTTGGTGCGGACCACCTGGTGCGCGGCGCCCAACCCGCGCATCTGCGGCTGTTCCGCAGCCTCGCGGGGGTACTCCTCGTGCTCCTCGCCGTCGTCATGGCGTCGGCGCTCGGCCGGATGCGGCTCTACGTGCAGGCGTTCGGCCTCTCGGAGATCCGCCTCTACGCGACGGCGTTCATGGTGTACCTGTTCGGCGTGTTCGGGTGGTTCGCCGCGACGGTGCTGCGCGGCCAACACGGGCGATTTGCCTTCGGTGCTCTGATCCAGGGCTACGCGGTGCTCGCGGGCCTGCACGTGATCAACTCCGACGCCTTCATCGTGCGGACGAACCTGCACCGCGTCGCAACGGTCGCCGAGCGGCCGTTCGACACCAAGTACGCGCTGTCGCTCGGCGCGGACGCCGTGCCACGGCTACTCGAGGCATTGCCGACTCTGCCTGAGCGCGACCGCTGCGACGTGGCCGCCGGGCTGCTCAAGAAGTGGGGCGAGAACGAGGCGCGGCCGGACGGCGATTGGCGCGGCTGGAACTGGAGCCGCGCGCGGACGCGACGCCTGGT
>DASYRJ010000019.1:0-2993 GCA_036004525.1 Gemmatimonadales bacterium
TGATGCGCTCCTCCACCACGACGGGGATTGGTCGCCGGTAGGGCCGCGCATGACCCAACAGGCGCCGGATGGCGGGCCGCACGAACAGCTCGAAGGTGACCATCGTGCTCACGGGATTCCCGGGCAGCCCGATCCACGGCAAGTCGCCGAGCATGCCGAATCCTAGTGGGCCTCCAGGGCGGATGCGGACGCGCCACAGCTTCATTTCACAGCCCATCTCCACCAGCACCGATCGCACCAGGTCGTGCTCGCCGACGCTGACCCCGGCGGTGGTGAGCAGGAGATCGACCCCGCCTTCCATGGCGCGCTCGAACGCCCCTCGCAACGCGTCGCGCCGGTCCGCCGTGAGCCCCAGGTCGCGCGGCACGCCGCGCGTCTCCGCGATCATGCCGAACAAGGTGTAGGAGTTCGACGACGCGATGCGCCGTCCGGCGAGAATGTCTTCCCGCCCGTCGAGACCCGTGATCTCGTCGCCCGAAGCCACGAATGCGACGACCGGGGGCCGATGCACGGCGACCGGCTCGTGCGCGATCGATGCGAGCACGCCGAGCTGGGCGGGACCGAGCGGCACGCCCGCGGCGAGGACCGTCTGGCCTGCCTTAATATCCTCGGCCCTCGGCCTGACATTCTTGCCCGCGTCGCGCGCGTCGCGAATCGTGACCCGCCCCCCCCGCCCCCCCCGCCCCCCCTCGGCGTCGACGTCTTCCTGCCGAATCACGCCGTCGGCGCCCGCCGGAATCGGCGCGCCGGTGAACACCCGCGCGGCTTCTCCCGGGCCGATGGCTCGAGCCGGCTGTTCACCGGCCGCCACCGATTCGACGATTCGCAGCACGGCGCCGGCGCGGGCATCGGCCGCGCGGCACGCATAGCCATCCATGGCGGAGTTGTCCCAAGGGGGGAGGTCGATCGGGCTGATCACCGGCTCGGCGCTGACCAGATCGAGCGCATCGCGAAGCGACCGGCGTTCGGCGGGCAACGGCTGCACGTGGGAGACGATGAGGCGCGCCGCCTCGCCCGCCTCGAGACCAGTGCGGAAGCTCGAGGAGGTCAGGGCGGCAGGATGCGGGCGCGATCCCACGCGAGATTGGCGAGCGCGACGAGCCAGCTCGTGTCGGTGAATCGAAAGACGGGGAACGGCGCGCGGAACGAGGGATGGTCGGTGATCATCGCCGCCCACTGGTCCGCATCCGCGCGGGATGGATCGTAGATCGGTTGATCGCCGCACGCGCGCCGGAACACTTCGATCTTCGGCAGCGCATGCGCGGAGAATCCTTCGACCAGGATGATGTCGGCTCCGTCCAGGTACCTCCGGGCCAGCGCGATGGGATCGCCTTCCTGGTCGGTGCGCTCGAACAGGACGCGCTCGCCCGGCGCTTCGAGCAGGACCCGCTCGGCCTTCCCCTCGTTCCAGTGGCGCCAGGTGTCTTTGCCCTTCTGGTCCACGTCGGCGGCGTGGGTCCCGCGCTTGATCGTCATCACGCGCAGCTTGCGGCGCAGCTCGTTGGCGAGCGCGACCAGCAGCGTGGTCTTGCCCGCGTCCTTCTTCCCGATGATCGAGATCATCCGCGTCGCCGCCACAACCCCTCCGCCCGCTCAAGATCTTCCGGGCGATTGACGTTGAAGAACACCTCGTCGGGATCGCCGAACGTCCTCGTCCGGTCGAGCGATAGTGTACCCACCCGCACCGCATCGTGGAAGGCGACGGCGCGAAAGTCGCCGCGGCCGATGGCCGCCTCAATCGGCGCCCGGCACGCGGGCCCGTACACCCCGCACAACGGCTCGAGTCCCCGCGGGGAGCCGCTCTCCGGGAGAAACGCATCGAAGCCGCGGCTTTCTTCGACCAGCGCGACCAGCAAACCGGCCGGGAGGAACGGCATGTCCCAGGCGACGCACAACACCGGCCCCGGGCCCGCCGCGATCGCGGTGAGGATTCCACCCAGGCTGCCGGCGCCGGGCACGAGATCCGCGACGCGCGCGAGGTCCGGGCGCCATTGCCCTGCGGCGGGGTCGTTCGCGACGAGCAGCGGCGCCGCGCCGGTGGCGGCGCTGATGGCGTCTACCACGCGGTCGACGATGCGGCGCCCGCCCACCGGGAGCAGCCCCTTCGGCTGGCCGCTGTAGCGACTGGCCGCGCCGCCCGCCAGGACGGCTCCGCGCACGCTAATAGCGCCGGCCGCGTTTCCTTTCGAGGACAACATCGATACCGAACACGAGGGCGATATGGTGATAAAGCCGGGTCGTTTTCGGAGGCTCCCGGTTCTCTGCGGCAATACCGTTGGTCCGGTCCAGCGGCGCCACCAGATCGCGCAGCTCGAACCGCATCTGATAGCCCGGCCCCAGGCGCGTGGTGAACCCGGCGCCGAGTTGCAAGCCGACCCCGTTCCTCCTCGGTTGGCGATCTTCGAAGATGCCGATGGGCTGCGGCAGCTGGGTGGCGGGATCGGTGAAGAAGCTGGGCATCTCGATGGTGCCGGTGGAGTACGTCGCCAGGACGACGCCTCCCCGCACATAGGGACTGATCGAGCGGCGGGCGAACGCCCGGAGCAGCACTCCGCCCGAAAACACGATGGCGCTAGAGGAGAGCGAGCTCGAGTTCGCCCGGGCGCAAATCTCGGCGTTGCGCGTGGTGGTCGACGCGAACACGTCGCGACAGTGGTCCTCGAACGAGAGCCCCATATAGTAGATCTCCGCGTGGATGCCCACGTGGGACGAGCTGAAAAACGTCCCGCCCGCGCCGGCGATCAGGCTGGACGTGACGTCCCGGGAGAGGTCGAAGGTGTCGTGCGGAGCCGAGACGTTGCAGGAGGTTTCGCTGCAGAACGGCTGCCCCGTGATGCTCCACAGCGAATGGCCGGCGCTCACGCCGGCGAATACCGTGAGCACGAGGTTGGGCTGATCGCCGGTCTGGGCGGATGCGGACGACCCGACGAGAAACAGGACGAGCACTACGGACGAGCGAGTATTCATGCGACCCCGAGCAGTTGGTGGTCCAC
>DASYRJ010000020.1:0-3252 GCA_036004525.1 Gemmatimonadales bacterium
CGCCCGCAGGACCCAGTTCGTCGCGGACTGGTTGAACCCGGGGTTCGGGCTCTCGATGACCTTCACCGACGCGGGTTCCGCGCGCCCGGTCGTGTCGATGATCGCCTGGACGATCACGCGTCCCTGAATTCCGGCGTGGCGTAGGAGGTCGGGGTACTGGAGCAGCGGCCCGGAGAGCAGCTCGGGACGCTCATCTACTACGGACACCCTGGTGGGCACCGCGTCGCGGTGGGACCCGGCCGTTCCCGCGACCGTCGGCGCGACTTGAGTCGCCTCAAGGTCCAGGTTCCCGTCCCGACCGCTCAGCTTGACGGCGACGACGTCGTTCCCGGCCGGCGGCCGGCGGTCCAGGACCACGATGTCATGGATGTCGGTGTGCAGGTAGCTCCGGACGAGGCAGGTCGTGTCCCTGACAACACTCGGCTCACCGCACAGATTCTGCCGGGCGAGTGCGACGGCTCGCGCGCTGTCGAGGAGGGCTACGGGCTGGGGTGCCACGGGACGCGGAGTCTCGCAGGCCGCGATAGCCGCACCAGCACCGACGACGACGGCTGCTGCCGCGCCGAGCCAGCGCCGCCGCGGCAGGCGTTCGGCCATGCGGCGGATACGGTGCTCGAGGAACGAGCGCGGCTCTCCGAGAGCGGCGGCGCCGAGTGGGAGCTGAGTCAACCGATGTCCAACATCAAGCAGCAGAGCACCGTACTCGGGCGCGGCGTGACCCCGGCGCAACACGCGGGCGTCGCAGTCGATCTCGACAGCCAGCCGGAGCCGCCGCACGAGCCACCAGAGTGCGACATTCCACGGCGCCAGCGCCAGCGATGCCATGCCGGCGGCCAGGAGCCACGGATCCCGCGCTCGAATGTGTTCCTCTTCGTGCGCCACCATCAGGCGTCGCTCGCCCTCGGCGAGCGTCAATGCCCAAGCCGGGAAGACTACACGTGGCAGCCAGAGGCCGACCACGGCGGGCCCCACGTTCTCCGATACGAGTACGGCTCGACCGTCGACCGCACCGGCGCGCCACCGCCGCCGCAACGCCGACAGCCGCAAGGCGGCCGTCGCGAGCGCCAGGATGACCGCTGTCGAAGACACGCCCCATGCCCAGCGGAGTGGCCGGTCAAGGTCGCTCCAAGCGAACGGCCGCTCCGAGGTCTCGGGCGCCGGAGCGGCCGAGATCGCCCGCTCGGCAGCCGGAAGCGCCACCGTCGTGAAGGCCTGGGGCCGGAACCACGCCGCGGCCGCCAGTGACACCGCGCCGGCCAACGCCAGCGCCCACGCCCACCGGGTGGGTCGGCCAGCCAGATGGAGCGCACGCTCGAGCGCGTGGCCTACGATCACAAAGGCCAGGACGATGGCGATGCAATACAGCATCCACGCGGCGATCATGGTTTCTTCTCCCGGAGCCGCTCGTCCACCAGCCGGCGCAGCCGGCGCAGCTCCTCGTCACTCAGGTTCTTGTCGGAAACCAACTGGGTCAGCAGCAGCTCGGGCGAGCCGTCGAACACCTTCTCTACCAGGCGGCGCAGCGCACTACGACCGGCCGCCGCACGCTTCACGAGCGGATGGTAGCGGTGCGCCCGGCCCTCTCCGGTGTGGCCCACGTGGCCCTTCTGCTCCAACGTGCGGAGCACGGTCAGCACGGTGGTATACGCGAGCTCGTCGGACAGCCGCTCGCGGACCTCGGCGACGGTAGCGGACCCCAAGTCCCACAACACGCTCATCACGTCCAGCTCGCGGTCGGTGAAGCTGACAGGCACGGCGGCTCCATCTACTAGTGTTGTAGTAGATGGTACCGACGAGACACCGGTTTGTCAACTAGTGTTCTAGTAGCGAGACCGGCGGGCTGTTGCAGCGGTGCAGCGGTTCGTATGGAACGCGCCCTGAGAGGGCGCGCTCGGCGCCGGTGCGTCCTTACAGGACGCACTCCCGGCCGAGCCCGGGCTCTCAGCCCGGGACACACGGATCCAGCATCCCCCCTTTTCCTGCCCCCTCTCCGGGTGTAGGGTATCAGGTGAGTCCATGATCCTCTCCCTCGCAGCCGCGCTCGGGCTTTTCGCCCAGGCTCCCCCACCGGACCCCGTCCGCGTGTGGCGCACCGATTCCACAGTTCAGGTCGCACTGGAGGGCGGCGGCTACGTCACGTTGCTGCACGTCGACCCGGACGGGCGGATCAGCGTGTTGTTCCCACTCGAGCCCGACCTCGACGCATGGGTGGCGAACGAAACCCCTCTGAGAATGGCGTTACCCCCGACCGCGCAAGGCAACCCGGCCACGTTCGTGGCGATTCGGTCCCGCTGGCCCTTCGACTTCGCCGCGCTGCGGGGGGGGGGACCGACCTGGGATTACCACAATGCGTGGCTGCTGCAGCCGACCGCAGGCGACCCCGTCGCGGGACTCCTCGACATCGCGGACCGCGTCACCGGCGGGCGTCCGTACGACTACGGTGTGGCGGCGTACGCGAGGGGCGGTGCCGTTGCGACGCGCCGCGCGCCGCTCCAGCCCGACGTGTGCTTCAGTTGTTACCGGCACGCGACCGCGGCGCCCGCGCCAACGGCGGTCGCGACGAATAACGTCGACTGCACGAACGCATCGTTGACGAATTCGTTCTGCGGCGTGAACAGCGGCAGCGTCTCGATCACGAGCGCCGCCGCGCCGCCGGTTCAGGTGGTCTACCAACCCGCTCCGGCACCTGCGCCGGTCTACGTACCGTATTACGTACCCGTCGCGCGCGGCTTCCGGAGACTCGTGGAACCGCCGCCGGTCCTCCCCCGGTCACCCATGACGCCGGCGTCCCGCGGCCTGGCGTTCCCGATCGCACCCCGACTCATCGTGCCCGCCTCCTCACAGCTGAGCACGTTCAGCGGCACACGCCACTAGAGAAGCGAAACGAGAAACGGGACACGGTGTGCATTCTGTGTCCCGTTTCTCGTGTCTGCCATGGAGGCGCGGGGAATCGAACCCCGGTCCGAGCATGACTCCGATACCGCTGCTACGTGCGTAGGCGACGCTTGATTGGTCTCGCCACCTCGGCGCCTCGCCGGCCTCGGCAGCAACGAGCCTCTGACAACTCTCGCGTAACCCGTTGAGGCCCCAGGTCACGCCAGCCCGACTTTGCGATACGTGAGCGCCGCCTCAGGCGGGCTGCCACTCACGCAGGTGCATAAGCCGAAGCTTACGCAGCCAGAGCCAGTTCAGAGTTGGCTTTTGTAGTTTCCCAGTTGATTTACCAGGTGACTGAGAACCTGGGCACGCAAC
>DASYRJ010000021.1:0-2231 GCA_036004525.1 Gemmatimonadales bacterium
CACGCCGACCAGCCCGGGCGTGGCCCTGCCCGGCTGCTCGGTGGCCGACGACTTCGGCCACGCGCTCGGCGACCCCGCCGAGGACCGCCTGGCCGCGGCGCTCGGCTATCGCACCGATCAGGGCTGCCCGCCGGCGGCGGCCGCATCCAGGGATCCGGAGATGGTCCGGGGCGCGTCCGTGACCGACGGTGTCGCGCACAAGTCGCCGTGGCGCGAGAACCGGATCCTCCGCCGCTGATCGGGCGTGCGCTCTTGCGGGCGGTCCCGGCGGTCGCGGCAATGACCTTCCTGACGGCGTGCGCGACGACGTCCACGGGGCGGGACGTAGCCGCGGTGGTCACGAGTCCCACCGCGGAGGGCCGGGCCGAGTTGCGCCGCGTCGTGAGCCAGGCGCTGAAGGGCGCGCCGGTGACGATCGCCGACGACGCGCTGACGCGCGACAGCACGCTGATCATCGAGCACGCTCGCCTGCGCGGCGCCAACGGCGTGCCCTTGAGCGGGCGCGAGATGGGGCGGCCGGAGCATTTCCAACTGGTGAAGAACGGCGCACGGTGCGTGCTGGTGCACGAGCGCACCGGCGAGCGCTTCAAGCTGAAATCGGTGAGCTGCGCGCCGAGACCATCACAGCCTCACGCCGGTCCCGTGAGCTGACCAGATCGACGTCTTCGTCGCGAAGCGGGGGCCGGGCGGTCTCCGGCGGGTGGACGAGCTTCGACCGCATGTGGTGGGAGCCGATCGTCGTCGGATACATCCCCGTCACCAGGCGGGAGCGGCTGGGCGCGCACACGGGCGCGTGCGTAAACGCGCGCGTGAAGAGAGCGCCTTCGCGGGCCAGGCGATCCATGTTCGGCGTGATCGCCTTCGGGTCGCCGTAGGCGCCCAGGTTCGGGCTGGCGTCGTCGAGGACCAGCCAGACGATGTTGGGCTTCACCGGGTGACGGCGGCGGAGCAGAGTCGTCCGCGCAACAAATGATGGTTTGGAAGCGCGATCAATTCGCCGGCGCGCCCGCGTCAGAAACTCAGGCACGGTGTTCGCGTCGTAACGATAGCCGGGAACGCGACCTTCCATAACTCTCACACGATGCTCACCGAACGCTGAAGACTTGGGCGGGTCGAACGCCGATCCTCCACGCTGTGGCATGCCGTCCGGACGCTCGGCGGCGTGCTCTTGCTGGAGGACGGCCAATGGAGACACACGCGCCGATATTCATCTATCGCCACAACGCGGCATGGGAGTCGTGTCTTCTGCGGGAGAGCCGATCATGACGAGAGCCATGATCGCCGGCGGGGCGTTCGCCACCGTGCTGGTACTCCTCGCCCTCGCCACCCGCCACGGGGCCCCCCAACAGGACGTCGGTCCCGCCGCGGCGACCTCGCCCGCGATCACCCCCTCGACCGCGGCGGCGGCGGAGGCCCACCAGGGTTTCCTCTACGGCCGCGTCACCACCTATGGCGGCGTCACCTACGAGGGGCGGCTGCGCTGGGGGGGCGACGAGGAGGCGTTCTGGGGCGACTACTTCAACGGCTCCAAGGACGAGAACCCCTGGGTCGCCCACGTGCCGCCCCAGCGGCTACCCAAGGAGCGCCGCCCGATCGAGGTCTTCGGGGTCGAGATCGCCCAGCGGGAGCGCCAGATCGACCTCGGCCGGCTTTTCATGGCGCGCTTCGGCGACATCGCTCGTATCGAGGCGCGCGGCGTCGACGTGCGGGTGACTCTCAAGAGCGGGACCGTGTTCGACCTCGACCGCCTCGAGGCCAGCGACTTCGACGACGGCGTGCGAGTGTGGGACGACAGGCGCGGCGTCGTGGACCTCGACAGTCTGCCGATCCGCACCATCGAGCTCCTCCCCACCGCCCGGCTGGGCGCCGCCCCCTACCGGCTGCACGGTACGGTGCGCACGCGGCAGGGCGACTTCACCGGCTTCGTCCAGTGGGACCGGCAGGAGTGCGTCGGCTCCGACGAGCTGGACGGCCACACCGACAATGGTGAACTCACCCTGCGTTTCGACACCATCCGCTCCATCGCGCGACGCTCGCGCGACAGCGCCCTGGTGACGCTGCTCGACGGCCGCGAGATCGTGCTCTCCGATACCCGCGAAGTCGGCCACGGCAACCGCGGGATCTACGTCGACGACCCACGCTACGGCCGGGTGCTGATCTCCTGGGACGCCTTCGAGCGCGTCGACTTCAGCCCCGGCGGCGGCGGTCCCGCCTACGGCGACTACCCGCCG
>DASYRJ010000022.1:0-1779 GCA_036004525.1 Gemmatimonadales bacterium
GAGCAGCACGCCGACGAGCGCGGTCCCTGCAGCGAGCACGCCCGTGGCGCGGAGCCACCGCGCGGTGTGGGCGGGGACCACGACGAGCGGTGTCCCGAGATTCGGGTGGTAGTGAAAGCGCCAGGCCACGTATTGCGTGCCCGCCGCGAGGCCAAGCACGAGCGCGAGGGCCAGGCCCACGATGAGTGGTCGGTCGCTGTGCGGATCGGGCGGCGCGTGCACGGGCGGCTCCGCTGGCCCTCCCGGCAGCGCGGGAGTTTTTCTACGGGGGGCGGTCATCGGCGTTCCGCGCTCGTCGATCGAGCGTCGGGCACCTCCTCCTCGTACGGCGCGTCGAAGACGAGATCGCCGTTCAGGAACACGTTGAACGGCTGGCCCGGGTGGATCGTGATGGTAGGTGGGACGTCCATCCCGCGCCGCAGGATTTCGAGAGCGACGTTCGAGAGTTCCTGGCCAAGCGCGCCTGCGGCGACCTGCCCCGCCGACGGCGGCGCGAAGATGCTCGTCTGCTGCGGTTGACTGAGCTGCGCGCCGGCGCTGATCGCGGAGAGCAGAAGGGCCTTCCCGAACACGCGCTGCCAGTGCGTATCCACTCTGTCCTTGGCCCCGGTCTGCCCGGCGACATCCTTGAGCGCGAGGCCCGGGAGCCGGAGGCTCCGGCCATCGGGGAGGATCAGCCGGGTCCATGCGACGAGCAGGCGCCCCTCGCCCGCCGCGATCTGGTTGTCGTAGCTGCCGATGAGCCGCGCGCCCTTGGGGATCAAGACGATCCGCTGGGTGCGCGAGTCGTACACGTCGCGGCTCACCTGACCCACGAGGTCGCCCGGCAGGTCCGAGTTGATCCCGGTGATGAGCGACCCCGGAATGACCGTGCCCGCGCGCAGCGTGTAGGGCGACCCTGCAGGCTCGAGGCGCGCGGGCACAGTCGCGCCGCGCGCGTCGCCCACTGCGTCGACAAACGCCCGGTGCGAGCGCTCACGGAGTGTTGGTGGCGTCGCGCTGCTGCCGCCCACGCCGCCGCGCGTCGAGGCGCGGAGGACTGAGTCGCCGAGACTGACGAGCTGCTGCTCTTCGGCCGCGAGTGGGTCACTGTCCGCGCGGGCGCTGGGGGCGGTCGGCGCCTCGGCCGAGCGGAGGACCGCGGCACTTTGGACCGCCGCCCGGTACGCCCGCACGCGCGCCGACGGGCCCGCCGGACTCGAGGGCAGCGCGGGGTACGGCGCGGCCGTGTCGGCAAGAAACGGCACACCGCCGTGCCCCCCGTCGCCTCCGGATGGGACGAGCGCCAGGCCTGGTGCCGTGTCGGAGGGTGTCGGGGACGCCCGGACCGGCTCATCCAAGAACGCCGGGCGGCTGGGCACGGGTGTCTCATCGACCGTGGCGGGCGCCGCTGGCTTCTCCTGCGGATCTCGGGTCGGGCGCACGACGACGACCGCCGTCAGCACGGTCATCCCCATGAGCACCGCGGCGACGGTGAGCGCGTTGCGGTTCAGCCGCTTCGCGAGCGGCGGCGGCGGCCGCAGTTGAGGCGTCGGGGGCACGTCAGGGAACTCCGAGGGCGTTTGGCGGAGACGCGCTGCTCCCGTCGATCCGTCTGCGCTCGATCAGGACCTGCCGCTCCTTCCCGTCGACACCCGCCACGAGGACCGCGTGATCGAAGAGCCGATCCGTGACGTAGGTATCCCCACCTACGACCGCGTAGTTGACGAGCACCTTACTGCCGTCCGCGTCGAGGACGAAGAGCACCGGCGCTTCGGCGTGCCGCGCTTCTTCCGGGAG
>DASYRJ010000023.1:0-32863 GCA_036004525.1 Gemmatimonadales bacterium
TCCTCGAGCGACGCTCGTGACCGTGACCGCGGCCGGCAGCGCCCCCAACGTCGCCCGGTAACCGCGTGGGGCGTTCACGATCGCGATCCGCGTCCCAGCCTTGATGCCGAGCTTTTGAACGAGGGAGCGCGGAGAGTAGCCGGCCATGGTGTCGGGTGCCGGGTGCCGGGTGTCAGGTGCCCGGCCGACCAGCGCGGCGCTTCAGCGCGCGCACGAGACCAGCGAGCAACCGGCCGACCTCTCCTGAGCGTGCGAGCAGCGTCTGGCTCTGATCTTCGGAAACGTAGCCCAGTCTCGTTGCGATGATGACCTGAGTTTCGATCTCCATCACAGAGCCGTTCGCGATGGCCAGGTGGCGCAGAAAGTCAGCCAAGGTGGCCCGGCCCCGACCTTCCGCGATGTTTGACGGAATCGAGACGGCGCATCTGCGCACCTGTGCCGTCAGTCCATATCGCTCGGTAGCCGGAAACGCCGCGGTGACCCGATACGACTCGATCGCGAGGTCCACGGAACGCTGCCAGACCTCGAGGTCTCTGTAACTGCGGATGGTCTGTTCACGTGGCATCGCCATGAACGTATGTCGTGAGGCCCTCCCACGCCCCGTACCATAATCGCCGCCAGCGGTACTTTTCCCCGCGTCCACCCCACACCCGACACCCGGCACCCGGCACCCGCATCATTGCACGCAATTCCCCTGCGGATCCGGCTTCGGCTTGTCCACCACCACCCGGTGGTCCAGGTTCGCCACCGCGACTGCCACGTCGTACACGAACTGCGCAACGGTCTGGAGCTTCTGATAGTCGATATACTGCGGCTCGTCCGTCACCTGGTGATAGTCCCGGTGATTCCCCGTCGTAAAGAAGGCGATCGGGATGCCGTAGCGCGCGTACATGTAGTGATCGCTCCGGCAGTAGTACTGCTCCGGGTGCCCCGAGGCGTCGTACTGGTAGTCGAACGTGAGCGGCTGCCGGCGCGCCGTGTTCACTCGCTCGATCAGGTCGCCCAGCTCGGTCGAGAGCCGCCGTGTCCCGATGAGCTGCAGGTACCCCGGTCCGCCCCCCGGCTCGTCATCCGCCCGCCCGCGCCCCACCATGTCCATGTTGAGCTGGGCCACGATCGAGTCCCGCGGCACGGTCGGATGATCGGTGAAGTACTGCGAGCCGAACAGCCCCAGCTCCTCGCCGGTGTGCCAGACGAAGATCAGCGAGCGCTTCGGCTTGGGGCGGGCGCCCGCAAACGCTTCGGCCATCTCGAGCACCGCAACCGTGCCGGAGCCGTCGTCGTCGGCGCCGTTGGCGATCGAATCGGGCCGCGCGGCCCCGCCACGGCGCACGCTGTCGCCGTTGATCCGAATCTGAGCGATCTGCTCGGGGCGTACCTGGTGATCCGGGGGAGGGGCCGCCAGCTCGAGCCGCCGCACCGCGTCGTTGAAGGCGCGGATCGAGTCGTGGTCCACCGGGTTGTGCTCGAAGCCGATGTGATCGTTGTGGGCGCCGATCGCCACGTACTGACCGCGCAGCGCCGGATCGCTGCCCGGCAAAACCGCGACGACGTTGCGCGCGGGCGCTGGCGTCTCCGCGAAGGCGAGCGAGCCCTGCACCGTCTTCCCCGTGGCGCCCACGCGCGCGCTGTCCACCGGCGCGCCGAGCAGCCGCCGCGCCGTGGCCGCCGTGACGTAGAGGTAGGCGGGCACCGGCTCGCTCGCGGGCGGCGCGGCTCCCTTGAGGGTCACCTGCGGGTTCCGGAACGCTTGCAGCAGCGGCGGGGGCATCAGGTCGACGCTGACGAGCGCGATCCCCGCGGCGGCGCGATAGCGCGCCGTCGCGGCGGGCCGCGGCACGAACCACGCCGGGACCTGGGGGCTCGGGTGCCGCGGCAGCGCGATCACCACCAGTTTGCCGGCTGCTTGCTCCGGCGCGAGCATCACGCTGTCGCCCCAGGCGCCCGCGAACACCGCCTGGGCGCCGTCCAGGGACCGAGTCGTGAGCCCCTGATCGCGCGGCACGTACTCCTCCCACGGCCGCAGCGCGACGCCGTCCACGACGAATCGCCCGCCCGCCTGCTCGTCGAACGCCCGGCGCGTCAAGGGAACGTTCTGGAAGTAGCCGCCGCTATCGCCCGCGGGCACCAGCCCGAGCCGCCGCACCTCGGCCGCGATGTACGCCGTCGCCTTGAGGTTGTACTCGGTGCCGGCGGCGCGGCCCATCATCGAGTCGTCGGCGTAGATGTACAGGCGGGTCATCAGGTCGGCGGACGTGATGGCGGTCTGCGTGGGCGCGGCGGCGTGCTTCAAGGGAAGCGACGTCTGCGCCGGGGCGGGCGCGGGGCGCAGGGGGGGGGCCAGCAAAGCGCCAAGAGTGACCAGACGGGTGGCAACGCTCATCGGACGGTCTCCGGGGAGTAGGACGCTCGGGGCGCCCGTTCAGTCGCACGCGGCATGTCGGGGTTCGGTCAGAAGCGCCATCCCGTAATACCCCGCCCGGCGGAACCCGATGGCCTCGTAGGCGCGGACCGCGGCCGGGAGATCGGCGAGGAGCACAGCGCGCCGCACTCCGGCCCTGCGCGCCGCGAGCAGGGACCCCGCGACCACCGCCCGGGCATAGCCGCGTCGGCGCAGCGCGGGCGGCGTCCACACGGCGGCCACCTGCACCATGTCGGGCAGCGAGGCGCTGAAGGCCGAGAACGCCACGGGCCGGCCGCCGTCCTCCAGCATCCAGGTCGTGCCCCGGCTCTGGAAGAGGGCCATGAGGTCCGCGGCACCGGCCGGTCGGCCGCCCGTTTCGGCGGTGAAGTCGAGATGCCAGGCGATGATCATGTCCAGCTCGTCATTCCGGGCGCGGCGGCACGTGACCCGGCCCCCCGCCAGGGGCGCTGGCACGACGAGGTCGGCGAGGTCGAGTGCGTACAGGCCCTCGCGCGCGGCCTTGCTCGCCGGCGCATCCGCGAGCCCGAGGGCGCACAGCGCACTCTGCATCTGCTCCCACGGACCCAGCACGCCCGCGACCGTCCGGCCCGATCGCTGCGCCGCTGCACAGGCCACGGCGCCCGCGTGGGCCGGCGCCTGCAGGATGATGTTGCCGTTCCAGAAATGGCCCGCGACGCCAACGATCGCCCCGCGCTCGAACGCGGCGACGTAGCTCCCCTGCAGCCACTCGCCGCGATCGACCAACCCGGCCTCGCGCATGTTGGAGCGCAGCAGAACGGAATCGTCGGCGTGGCCTGCGAGGAACGTCTCGAGCGCGGGCTCGTCGCCGGGAGCGAGGAGGCGCAGCGTCATTGGGGCGGCGGCGTGCTCTTCCGAGGCCAGATCGACCGCGCCAGGATGCCGAGGCCCGCCGGCTGCCCCTGGCGCCGCGGCATCGCGCGATAGAGCAACACCACGAGCACCCACGTGAGCCAGCTGATCCGCTCGCTCCACCCGAGCGAGCGCAGCATGAACCAGGGCTGCGTGACCGGCGCGGTCCACGGCAGCCACTCCCCCTGCAGCAGCGCCAGGGGGCGGGCGACGACGCGGTTTGCGCGGTAGCCCTGGGTGCCCGGATGAGAGAGGTTCCAGACGCAGGTCACCTGGCCCCATCCGTGGTTGTCGCTCGCCCCGACGACGAGCAGATCGTGCCGCGCGGCCAGGTCGAGGACCTCCCGCCGCGCGGCGGGCGTGAAGCCGATCGCTTTCGGGGCACAGTTGACGATCTCGAACCCGTCGACCCCCGCGGCGACGAAGGCGTCGAGGTCGTCGCGGTGATGCTCCCAGTACTCGGGAAGCGACGCGATGCTGAGGGCGCCCTGGCGCTCCAGCTCGGCGAAGAGCCGCAGCATGCGCGGCGTGCTGCCGCCGAAGCTGTCGCGCACGATGGGCCGCACGGGACCGATGGCCACGACGTGTTGCCGGTAGACGCTCCATTCGACGCCGGGCAGCAGGCGGATCGGCTCCCTGACGGTGAGACTGAAGATCAGGTTGTGGTCGGTGACATAGCTCGCGTCGAATCCCTGGCGCGCGTGCCAGGCGGCGAGGCGGGCGGGCGTCCAGCCGGCCCGGCCGTCGTGCGACGCCTCGGTGTGCGCGTGGTAGTCGAGGATGGTCGCGGCGGAGTCGGCCGCGACCAGGCGGGGAACGGGACGGGGGAGCAGGACGGTGGCGCCGCCCGCCGCCACGACGGCGAGGGGTCCCAGCAGCGCGCGACCCGCGCGGTGCCGCGCGGAGCCGGGCCGGGCAACGCCCCAGCCGGCGAGCGCCAACGCCCACACAGCGAGCGACCAGCGCGCACGGCCGAGACTGAAAAAAGTCAGGGCGTCGAGCGTGTCCGAGAGCGGGGCGAGCACCACGTACAGCACCGGCCGCTCGAGCTCCACGTCGCCCGGCACCGCGCCGGTGACGGCGTCCACGAGCGCCGGCAGCGGGTGGATCGCCGTGGCCAGCAGCAAGGCCACGAGCGCGATCGCGATCGGGTGGCGCCTGAGCAGGTTCACTCCCAGATTCCTGGCATGCCGGGTCGCTTAAGCTAATGCTGATTGAGCCTCAGTGGATCGTGCTGGGAGGAGTGGCGGCGCTGACGGCCGGTGGCGTGCTGTTCGCTCGGGCCGCCGAACGGAAGCGGCGGGAGGCGCTCGAAGGCTTCTGCCTGATGCGAGGCTTCCGGTTCGAGCCGGAGCGGCCCGGCGCGGAGGCCGCCCTGGCGGCGCTGTTCGAGCCGTTCCGGAGCGGTCACTCCCGCAAGTGGGGCTACACCCTGACGGGCGTGGTGGGCGGCCGCCCGATCACGGCCTTCGAGTACCGCTGGGTGACGGGCGGGGGGAAGAACTCGCACCGCCACGCCGTCCACGCGATCCTGTGGGAGACCCCCGACGGCCGGCTGCCCGCGTTCACGCTCGGCCCTGAGAACCTGCTCACCCGCCTCGCCGGCGTGTTCGGCGCGCAGGATATCGACTTCGCCGATTCGCCGGAGTTCTCGAGGGCCTACCGGCTGCGCGGGGAGGACGAGGCCGCCATCCGTGCGTTTCTGACGCCGGCCTTGCGGCAGTTCCTGACGCTCACGCCGGGACAACAGATCGCGGCCGCCGGGACGCGCTTCCTGTGGTGGCGCGCCGGCCGCCTGCCGAAGCCCGAGCAGTTGGAGCAGTTCCTGATGGAAGGAGACGCGTTGGCGCGGAGGTTCCTCTGAAGAAGGAGAAGGTCATCGTGCGGGTGCCGAACCCGAAGGCGCCGGTCAAGGAGCGGCTCAAGACGCCGGCGCACAAGGTGCACCGGTCGAAGCGCCAGTACCGGCGCCACCCAAAGCACCGGGGGCCCGCCGGCGACGAGTGAAACCTCTGCGCCTGCCGGGGTTATTCCGAAAGACCATGTCCGAGGATGCCATAGCGGCTGCACGCCGGGGGGACTTCACCGCCGACCCCCGGGTGCTCGTGCTGACCCTCCTGGCGGTGCTGATCGGTGTCATGAGCGCGTTCGTCGCGCTCGCGCTCGTCAGGCTCATCGGCTTCTTCACGAACCTCTTCTACTACCAGCGGATCTCGTCCGCCGAGCTCGTCTCGCCGGCCGGCCACCACCTCGGGGCCTGGGCCGCGCTCATTCCGGTCGCCGGCGGCCTGCTCATCGGACTGATGGCGCGGTACGGCTCCGAAAAGATCCGGGGCCACGGCATTCCCGAAGCGCTCGAGGCGATCCTGATCGGCCAGAGCCGGATGGAGCCCCGGATCGCCGTGCTGAAGCCCCTTTCTTCGGCCCTCTCGATCGGGACGGGCGGCCCGTTCGGCGCGGAAGGTCCGATCATCATGACCGGGGGCGCCTTCGGATCGCTGTTCGCGCAGGCGTTCCACCTGTCGGCCGCCGAGCGCAAGACGCTGCTCGTCGCAGGCGCGGCCGGCGGGATGTCGGCGATCTTCGCGACGCCCGTCGCGGCCGTGCTGCTCGCGGTGGAGCTGCTGCTGTTCGAGTGGAAGCCGCGCAGCTTCATCCCCGTCGCCTCCGCCTCGGCCGTCGCCGGCGCCCTGCGCGTGCCGCTGCTCGGCGCGGGACCGGTCTTCCCGATGCCGCTGCATCCCGCGCTCGCCTGGCACGCGCTGCTCGGCGCCCTCGCGATCGGCCTCGCGGCGGGGTTCGCCTCCGGACTCCTCACTCTCCTCGTCTACGGCTGCGAGGACCTGTTCGCCAAGCTTCCGATCCATTGGATGTGGTGGCCCGCCGTCGGCGGCGTGGTCGTGGGCCTGGGCGGCCTGCTCTACCCGCGCGCGCTGGGGGTGGGCTACGACGTGATTCGCGACCTCCTGAACGGCCGCCTGGTGGGCGCCGTGCTGCTGGGGCTCCTGATCACCAAGGCCGTGATCTGGTCGGTGTCGCTGGGCTCCGGCACGTCGGGCGGCGTGCTGGCGCCCCTCCTGATCATGGGGGGCGCGCTCGGCGCGCTCAGCGCTCCCTGGATGCCCACAGGCGACCCCGGCACGTGGGCCCTGCTCGGTATGGGCGCGATGCTGGGCGGAACGATGCGGGCGCCGTTCACGGCGCTCGCCTTCATGGTCGAGCTGACCTCCAACGTCACATTGCTGCCTGGACTGCTGATCGCGAGCGTGGCGGCGGACGCCGTGACCGTGCTGCTGATGAAACGATCGATCCTCACCGAGAAGGTCGCCCGCCGCGGCCATCACGTCATGCGCGAGTACATCGTCAACCCGCTGCACCTCCTGCGGGTCGCGGCTGTCATGGAGAAGGACGTGCCCACCGTCCCGGCGTCGCTGCCGGTCGACGGCCTGTTCGAGCGGCTGGCCGACGAAGACCCGGTGATGGCCCGCCGCCAGGAGTGGCTCGTGGTCGACGACGACGACCGGCTGGTGGGCCTCGTCACGCGAGGCGACCTGATCCGCGGGCTCGACCGCGAGGACGGCGAGGGCGCCACGGTGGTGGACATCGCGACGCGCAAGCTCGTCGTCTCGTATCCCGACGAGCTGCTCGAGGAAGCGACCGCGAAGATGATCGCGCACGATATCGGCCGCCTGCCGGTCGTGGACCGCCGGGAGCCGTCCCGGCTCGTGGGGTTTCTGGGGCGGGCCGGCGTAATGGCCGTGTGGCTGCACGCGACGCGCGAGGAGCAGCTCCGGGAGGCGGGCTGGCTGGGCGGCCGCTTCCGGTGGCTGCGCGGTCGGCTCAAGCAGCGGCCGGTGCGGGAATGACGGAGACGCGCTCGTACGTCGTGACCGGGTACAGCGGTCGCGCCACGACGGCGATGGTGACCGTCCGATCCTTCGAGCGTTCCGAGCGCCTGCGCCGGGCGGCCAAGGGACTCGCGACGTTCTGGGCCGCGGCGCTCGGCAGCGTGTTCATTCCGGTCGCACACTTCCTGCTGGTGCCGTCGTTCTTTCTCTACGGCGCCTACACGTTCTGGCAACGGCTGGGTGCGGACCGGATCGCCACCGCCGCGCAGGGAACGTGCCCTGACTGTGGCCGCGAGCAGAAGCTCGACGTCGGCGGCCAATGGCGGGTGCCGCGCGACATCGCCTGCCGCCACTGTCAGCGCAGCCTGCGGATTTCCTAGAAGCGGTACCGCGCGCTCCTGGCGAGATGCGCGGCGATACAGTAAGCTCCACCCCCTCGGATATGTCAGATGAAGGAGTGATGATGCGCTGGATAGTCGTGCTGGCGCTGGTGAGTCTCGCTTCCACCCCTCCCCAGCGTCCTGGGGGCGCCGGCCGCGTGGCCGGCCGCATCACGATCATCGAGAAGAACAACAAGCCCTCTCCCGACCTCGGCTCGGCGGTGCTCTACCTCGAGGGCGCCGGCCCCGCGGCCGCGCCCGCGACGCTCGACATCACCATCAACGAAAAAGTGTACCGCCCGCGGGTCGTCGTCACGCCGGTCGGCTCGACCGTGCGATTCCCGAACACCGACCCGTTCGATCACAACGTCTTCTCGGCCAGCGAGCCGAACCAGTTCGATCTGGGATTGTACGGGCGGGGGGAGGCGAAGAGTTACACGTTCACGCACCCGGGCCTGGTGCGCGTCTACTGCAACGTGCATCCGCGGATGGTGGCGTACGTCGTGGTCACGGCGAACCGCTATTACGCACAGCCGGGAGTGGACGGGTCGTTCGCGATCGAGAACGTCCCGCCCGGCCAGTACCGGCTGCACGCGTGGCACGAGCGGATCGCCGCAGAAGTGGTCCAAAACGTGACCGTCGCCGCCGCGGGGGCGGGGGACCTGCAGCTCACCCTCAACGCGCGCGGCTACCGGTGGCAGCCCCACAAGAACAAGTACGGGCAAGAGTATCCGACCAATGCCGGGTTCGAGCGCTACTAGGCCGGCGTTCGGGCTGTTCGCGAAGATCTTCCTTGCCTCGGCGCTGCTCGTGGTGGTGGTGCTGGGGATCACGTTCGGCGTCACGTCATTCCAGGCGAACCGCACGGCGGACGAGTCCATCGGGCGCGCGCTGAGCAACACGCGCGGCGCCGTGGGTGACTTCCTCGCCGCCCGCACCCGGGCGTTCGCGGGGATGAGCGCGGTGAGCGCGGAGGTGCCGCAGTTCCGCGAGCGGCTGCTCACGAGCCGCGATCGCCAGAACGTCCTCGACCAGGCGGGCGAATACCGCGACCTCATCGGCGCCGCGTGGGTGCTCGTGGCGAACCGCGACGGGATCCTGCTCGCCCGCACCGACTACCCCGAGGAATACGACATCGACGTATCGCGCGGCGCCCTGATCGCCAAGGCCCTCTCGGGCGAGCAGACGTCGGGCGCCTTCATCGACGACCGCGACCCCGCGGCGGTCAAGCTCTACATGGCCGTGGCGACGCCGCTCGCCGCGCGGGGCGCGGCGCCGCAGGGGGTGCTCGTCGCGGCCTACGCGCTGAACGATTCCCTCGCCCACGCGATCCGGCAGGCGACGAATTCCGACGTCGTGTTCTTCGCGGTGACGAGCGACAGCGTGCCCCGGGCCGTGGTGGTGGGCGCGACCCTGCCGGCGGCGGAGGTCGACTCCGCGCTCGCCGGCGCCATGCACCTCGACTCGCTCGGCTCCGACTCGGTCGGCACGCGCATGACGGCGCAGCTGCGCGGCGAGCATCTGATCGGCCTGGCGGGGCCGATTCGCTCGGCGGGCGGCGACGTGTTCGGCGGGTTCCTCGCCTTGCGCTCGCGCGAGGCGGAGTTGGCGGCGTTCCAGGCGCTACGGCGGACGATGCTGTTTGCCATCGTGCTGGGCGTCCTGCTCGCGCTCGGCGCGGCGGCGGTCGCGGCCCGCCGGATCGCAGCCCCCGTGCGCCGGCTCGCCCTGGCGACCCGCAAGGTGCAGGACGGCGACTACCGCGTCGACATCGAGGTCCGGTCGGCGGACGAGATCGGGATCCTGTCGCAGGCCTTCAAGAGCCTGGTCGAGGACTTGAAGGAGAAGGCCGCGCTGGTCGAGTACATGATGTCGGCGTCAGGGGCGGCGGCGACGCAGCCGATCAGCTCGGCCCCCACGGCGGTGCGCGACGGCGGCGGCCAGCTGCGCCCGGGGACGCTGTTCGCAAACCGCTACGACGTGAAAGAGATCCTCGGCGCCGGCGGGATGGGGGTCGTGTACCGGGCGTTCGACCGTGAGCTGCAGGAGGCCGTGGCGATCAAAACGCTGCGGCCCGAGGCGATGGCGGGGGAGAGCGTCGCGCTGGAGCGCTTCAAGCAGGAGATCCGGTTGGCGCGCCGCATCGCCCATCGCAACGTGGTCCGGACGTACGATCTGGGGGAGGTCGGCGGGGTCTACTACCTCACCATGGAGTACGTCGAGGGGACGTCGCTCAAGCAGCTCATCGCCTCGCGCGGCAAGCTGCCGGTGCCCGTCACCCTCACGATCGGCAAGCAGCTGTGCCGCGCCCTCGAGGTGGCGCACGCGGAGGGCGTGATCCATCGGGACGTCAAGCCGCAGAACATGGTGGTCGAGCCGAGCGGCTTTCTCAAGGTGATGGACTTCGGGATCGCGCGGCTCGTGAACCCGCCGAAGGGGAAAGGCCTGACGGAGGCGGGGGTGTCGATCGGGACGCCGGACTACATGTCACCCGAGCAGCTGTCGGGCTCGGAGGTGGACGCCCGCGGCGACCTCTACGCTGCGGGCGTCGTGCTGTTCGAATGCGTCACGGGCAGAGTGCCGTTCGAGGCGGAGACGACGTGGGCGCTCGTGGCGAAGCATCTCGAGGAGCCGGTGCCGGATCCGAGATCGCTGAACGGGGAGGTGCCGGCGGGCCTGGCGGGGGTCATCTTGAGAGCTATGGCCAAGTCACCCGCCGACCGGTATCAGTCGGCGGCGGAGATGCACGATGCCCTGGCTGCCCTGGGATAGGCAAAGACTAGACGCACAGACGCGCCGCGGATAACAGGAACGCGGGTTCAGGACAAGCTCTTCCTGACCCCGTTGCCCTGTTCACCGCGGTGCGCCTGTGCGCCTAGCTTTTGCCCATCCTAGACTCCAGCGAACCACGGGTACCCCTGATCCTCCCAGTATCCCCCCGGTCTTTTTTCCGTGAACGTCATGGATACGAGGTACTTGGTCATCTTGTAGCCGAGCTTGGTGGGCGAGTAGAGCCGCAGCGGCGCCCCGTGCGCCGGGGGGAGCGGATTGTCGTTCATCCCGTAGGCGAGGATCGTCTGCGGGTGCATCGCGCTCGCGAGGTCCCAGCCGTTGGAGTAGTCCGCGTCGAACGACACGAATTTGAGGTACCGGGCTGCGGGGAGCGGCTCGCACCGCTCCGCGACCGCCGACACCCTGACGCCATGCCAGGTCGCGATCGCGGTCCACCCCTCGACGCAATGGTGCTTCACCGTATAGGTGGTCCGCGGCATCCGCATGAGGTCGTCGAGCGACAGGTCGAGCGGCCGCCGGACCAGACCGTCCACGCGCAAACGCCACGCCGACGGGTTCTGGAGCAGCGGGGTCGTCCGTGATATGAAATAGCTCGGCAGGTGCGGGGTGCGCTCGGTGGGGCCGTACTCGCGCGCCAGCCGGGTGGGGGAGAATAGGACCTTCTCCCCGACCCAATCGTTGAGGCGGCTGATCGACAGCAGGCTCGGTCGGACCGCGTTGCCGCCGTCCCAGCCGCATGCCGCGACCAGCGATGCCATGCCGCTCGCGAGCCCGAGCGTCAGGAACTCCCGCCGATCAGTCATGGCTCGGAAACCTCCCGCGATACCAGCCCGTCAGCATCGCCCGGAAGGACGGCGGGTCGACGGCGAACACGAGCACCACGTGCACCAGCGTGAAGCCGATGAAGATCCAGACCGTCCAGAAATGCCAGTAGCGGGTCGCCTGGAACCCGCCGAACAGCGCCGTGAGCCAGCTGAACTGCACCGGCTTGTAGATCGCGATCCCGGTGAGGACCGCGAGCACGCCGAGCACGACGATGCCTGTGTAGGCGAGCTTCTGCAGCGGGTTGTGCTTGCCCTGCGGCGGGTGGTCCTTGCGGAGCCGCAGGTAGTACTTCTGCATCTCGATGGCGCCGCGGATGTCGCGCGGCCGGAACAGCAGCGAACGCCATTCGCCGCTCGCCACGAGATACGAGAGATACAGCAGGCCGACGGCGACGAGCGGCCACATCAGCGCGAAGTGCCAATTCAGCGCACCGGCGAGCCAGCCGCCGAGCCGGCTCCAGCGGGGAAACTGGGCGTCCTGGAACGGATTCAGGTAATAGGGGCCGCCGCGTTCGCCGAAGCGGGCGTAGGCGCGGTAGATCTGAAGGCCGCTCGTCACCATCCCGGCGAGCAGCACGAACGTGGACCAGTGCGTGACCCGGACGATCCAGTGGTGGCGTTTGACGGGGACGGTCGGGGACGGGAGGTCGGTCATGGCCTGGAGTATATTGTCTGCCATGCGAGGGGCAACACTACTCACGGTTCTGCTGGCTGCCTGCGGCGGGCGCGGAAGCGCGGGCGGCGGGCGGCAAGCGGACACGTTGAGTCTCGGCAGCCTGGTGCCGCGCGACTCGGCGGACAGCGTGCTGCTCACGCCGCGCGTGGTCACCGGGCCCACGGTGATCGTCTTCTGGCTGCCGGCGGCGGACACCCTCTCCACCGAGGACCAATCCTCGGCGCTCGATGACATGACGTACTACACCGAGCGCATCGCCCCCGCCCTGGAGCGCTACGCCGTCAAGCTGCTGCCGACGAACGCGGAAACAGTGTACGTGGCGCTGCCGAACCGCCGGCACCGTGCGATTCTCCTGTCCGGGCTCGACTATCCGTTCGGGTACGTGATCGTCGAGCCGGGCGGCGTGGAACGGATTCTTACCGGCGTGTACGCCGACGACGAGCTGCTCGACGAGGTCCGGGCCTACTTCGACCTCCCGGACGATACGACCGCCACGCGGCCGCGGATCACGACCTGACCGGGAGCACGGCGGCACGCCCGGGGTATGCCCCCGACATGCGCCGACTGCTCTTCACCCTCGCGGTCCTCGCCGCGGCGCCGCAAGCGCCCCACCCTCCCGGCGTTCGCATCACCACGCGGCCGCGCGTTCCGCGACAGGGATCGCTGGTGCAGCTGCGGGTGACGCCGCCGGCGGACGACGATTCCGTCGTCGCGGTATCGGGCGAGCTCGCTGGCGAGCCGCTGCACTTCGAGCCCTCCCCCCGGCGGGGGGGGGGCGGGGGGGACGGCGGATTCCGCGCGTTGGGTGGTGTGCCGCTCGATGCTCCCGACACCATCGCCGTCCGACTGGAGCTGCACCAGGCGAGCGGGGTCGTCGACACCGAGGTCGTCTCCTTGCCGGTGGCCCGGCGACGCGCCGTGGTGGACCGCGTCACGACCGCTCCCCGGTTTGCCGAGGAGCCGGACAGCGCGGTGACCGCGCGTATCATGGCCGAGCGTGAGCTCACGCGCCGGGTCTCGCGCGGCGCTCACGACATCCCGCGGCTGTGGGTGAAGCCGTTCGTCCGCCCGCGTCCCCGCGCGAGCCGGGTCACGAGCCCGTTCGGGGCGCGACGCGAGGTGAACGGCGTCCTGGGAGGCCGGCACCCGGGCGTGGACGTCGCGGGTCCGGCGGGCGCGCCGGTCCGCGCGGCGAACCGGGGAGTGGTGGCGTTGGTCGGAGACTTCTTCTTCGGCGGCATCTCGGTCTACGTGTACCACGGCGCCGGGCTGCTGACGGCCTACCATCACCTGAGCAGCGCCGCCGTGGCCATCGGGGACACCGTCGAGCGCGCCGAGGTGATCGGGCGCGTCGGGGCGACTGGGCGCGTCACCGGTCCGCACCTCCATTGGGGGGCGCAGTACGGCAGGCACTCGGTCGATCCGGCAGACCTGCTGACGCTCCTTGCGGCGGGCCCCGATTGACCGAGATTGAGGCCCGTGCTGCTGACGGGCGGTCGCGTCGTCACGATGGATCCCGAGCGCCGGATTGTCGACGGCGACGTCGTCGTGCGGGATGGGAAGATCGAGGCCGTGGGGCGGACGGGCGGGCGGGCGGACGGGCGGACGGTCATCGACTGCAAGGGACTGGTCGTTCTCCCCGGGCTCATCCAAGCCCACATCCATCTCTGCCAGACGCTGTTCCGCGGGCTCGCCGACGACCTCGCGCTCGAGGACTGGCTCGCCAAGCGCATCTGGCCGCTGGAGGCGGCGCACACCGAGGAGTCGGTCTACTGGTCGGCGATGCTGGGCGCCGCGGAGCTGCTGCTGGGCGGCACCACGGCGATCCTCGACATGCAGACGGTGCGCCACACGGATGCCGCGTTCCGGGCGCTCGAGTCGATCGGCCTGCGCGCCACCAGCGGGAAATGTCTGATGGACTCAAGCGACAATCCGCCGACGCTCCGCGAGCCGACGGACCAGGCGCTCGCGGAGAGCGCCGACCTGTGCGCCAAGTGGCACGGCGCGGCGGACGGGCGGCTGCGCTACTGCTTCGCGCCGCGGTTCGCGCCGAGCTGCACCGGCCCGTTGCTCCGCGCCGTGAGCGACCTCGCCGCGAAGGCAGGTGCGGTGATCCACACCCACGCCGCCGAAACGCCCGTCGAGCTGGAAATCGTCAAACGGGAAACGGGGCAGGATGAGCTTGCGTATCTCGACTCGGTGGGGATCTCGGGTCCTCGCGCGGCCCTCGCGCACTGCGTCTGGGTGGACCAGGAGGGCATCGCGCGCCTGGCCCGCCAGCGGACCAACGTCGTGCACTGTCCCGGCTCCAACTTGAAGCTCGGCAGCGGCATTGCGCCGATTCCCGAGATGCTCGCCGCAGGCTGCCGCGTCGGCCTGGGAGCGGATGGCGCGCCCTGCAACAACCGGCTCGACGCCTTCAGCGAGATGCGCCTCGCCGCGCTGATCCAGAAGCCGCGCCTCGGCCCCGACGCGCTCCCAGCCGCCCAGGCGCTCGAGCTGGCCACGCTGGGCGGCGCGCGCGCGCTCGGGCTCGAGGCCGAGATCGGCTCGATCGAGGTGGGGAAGCGGGCGGATCTCGTTGTGCTCGATCTGGAGGGCCCGCACAACCAGCCGGCCGAAGCAGACCTCGTCTCGCGCATCGTGTACAGCGCGCGAGCGGCGGACGTGCGGCATGTGATCGTCGATGGGCGGGTGGTGGTGAAGGACGGACAGCTCAAAACCGCGAACGGGGAGGAGATCCGCCGTGCGGCGAACGCTCAGGCTCATCGCCTGCGGCGCGCTGTGGGCTTGTAGCCTCAGCGCCCAGTCTCCGAGCGACTCCGGCGCCGCCCTCTACGCCGCCTGGTGCGCGCGTTGCCACGGCGCCGACGCGCGGGGCACGCCCGCGGCGTCCGTGCGGACTGACGTGCCGCCCGCCGATCTGGCCTCCTGTCCCGTCAGCACCGCCGAGACCGACGACCAATGGGTTGGGATCGTGACCCGCGGCGGGGCGGCGTTCGGCCTGTCGCTCGACATGCCGGCCTACGGTGAAGGGGCGACCGCCGAGCAGATCCGGATGGTGGTGCGCTACGTGCGCTCGCTCTGCCGCGAGCGCGGCTGGCCTCCCGGTGAGCTGAACTTCCCGCGCCCGTTCCTCGTGGAGAAGGCGTTCCCCGAGAACGAGGTCATCGTGGCGGCGCACGGGCGGGCGCAGGACCTGATCTACGAGCGGCGGATCGGGCGGCGCGCCCAGCTCGAGAGCGTGCTGTCCACAGTCTTCGACTCGCTCGACCGGCCGTTCGACGGCGTCACGCTCGCGCTCAAGTACAACGTGTGGCACAATCTGGAGCACCGGGCCCTCGCCAGCGTCGGTCTCGAGGCGACGCCCGCCTTGGGCCGGCGCGACCGCTGGGAGGTCGAGCCGTTCGCGGCCGCCGGCATCGAGCGCGCGGGCTTCGTGCTCCAGGGAGAGGTGTTGGGCGGTTGGGAGGAGACCGAAGGACTCAGCGGCGCGTCCATGCGGTTGGGAATAGGGCGCGAAGCAGGGCGCTTCGTCCCGATGGTGGAAGCCGGCTGGGACCTCCCGCGAGAAGGAAGCCAACGGCTGGCGCTCTATCCGCAGGTGTGGATCCAGCTGTCCCGGCTGGGTCACATCGCGGCATCGCTCGGGGCCGAGGTGCCCGTGGTGGGCCCGGAGGCGCGGCGATCGAAGCTAGTGGGGTTCTTGCTCTGGGACTTCGCGGACGGTCCGTTGTTCCGCGGCTGGTAGCGGCGTGCCGTTGACCCGGAACCGCTGAATCGTCTCGGTGAGCCTCGCCGCCGCCTCGGAGAGGTGCTGGGACGTGGTGGTGAGCTCGCCGAGCGAGGCGATCTGCTGCTCAGTGGCGGCCGACGTCTGCTGTGCGCCCTCCGCCGCGCCCTCGGCGATCGCGGCGACCTCTTCCATGCGGTGCAGCACCTCGCGCATGCCGCGCGTCTGATTCTCCGTCTCTGCCGCGAAGCTCTTCGCGAACTGCACGGTGGTGTTCAGGTCGGCGAAGATCGCATCCAGCGCCCCTTGAACGGTGCTCGCGACCTTTCCCACGCCCTGCGCCGCTTCACGGCCCTGGCCCATCGCCTCGACGACGCGCGCGATCTGCCCCTGCGTCTCCCGCACGCGGACGCGCACTTCGTCGGCGGACCGGGCGCTCTGCTCCGCGAGCTTGCGGACTTCCGCCGCGACCACGCGGAAGCCGAGTCCCTGCTGGCCCGCGCGGGCCGCCTCGATCGCCGCGTTCAAGGCCAGCAGATCGGTCTGGCTGGCGATGCGCGTGATGCCCTCGACCAACTTGCCGATCTCGCGGGACTCGCGGTCGAGCGCGGCGGCCACTTCCGCCGCGTGGTCCATGTGGACCAGCAGGTTCATCAGCAGCATGCTGGCGCGAGAGACTTCCTCGCCGCGCCGCCGTGCCTGCTGGGCGATTTCGGTGATCTGGTGCTCCGCCTCCTGGGCGCGCGTGTGCAGCGTCACCGCCAGCCCCGACGCCGCCTCGGAGCCCTCGCGGCCGCGGCCGATGAGGTGGCGCTGGCGCACGGTGCCCTCGGCGAGGTGGTGCGTGGTCGCGGAAATCTCCTGCGACGCCGCCTGCAGCTCCTCGGCCGACGCCGCGAGCTGCTGGGCCATCGCCGCCAGCTCGTGCGCCTGGTGCTGGATCTGGCGCACGATGCCGGAGATGGCGTCGGTCGTGCGGTTCACGCTCAGCCCCAGGTAGCCAAGCTCGTCGAGCTCGGGGTCTGCGACACGCACCGTGAGGTCGCCCCGCTCGATCTGCGCCAGCACCCCCCGGGTGGTGCGCAGACGATCCACCATGTGGACGAGCATCGGCACGAGTGCGGCGCACACGAACAGCAGGATCAGCGATTCCTGCAGGTAGATCGCCCATGTCCAGCCCGCCGCCCCCTTCGCGAAGACGGTCTGGACGGCCGTGACGATGCCGAACCCCATGACGTTGATCCCGAGCGCGCCCCACGCCTCACGGCGCCCCAGGTACAGCGCCGCCTGGACCGGTGCGATGAGGTAGGCGCCGTACAGCACGTGCCCGGTGGGCCCGATCGCGTACAGCACCGCTGAGATCATGAGGCACCCGACGGCGATGTTGAGCTGCGCGTACCACGGCTGGAACGGCGTCCTGGAGGCGAGGCGGCGCACGCCGTAATTGGCGGCGGCGAACGTCGCCGCGAACGCGAGGATCACCCCGTACGAGATCGGAACGATCCCGATGAGCCGCACCAGCACCAGGAGCGCGATGGCCAGCCCGACGAACCTCCAACGGGCGCGCGTGTTCGCCAGGACGTACTGGCGCTGCTTGGCGTACTGCTCCTGGGCCAGCTGAGCCCCGAGCGTCGGGATGGGGTCGGCCACGAGAGGAAGATGCCGACCCTGGGGCTACCTGCGGAAGAGGTAGCTCGCCTTGAGGAAGAACCCGTCGCCCGTGCGCCGCAGGTCGCGGAAGTTGAACTGCTCGGCTTCGGTGAGCGACGCCCCGTAGCCCAAGAAGAAGACCGTGCCGGGCGTGGGCTTGTAGGAGAACAGGAGATCGTTCCGGAAGTCGGTGTCGGCAGCGCGCGGCTGGGGGCTGCCGGCGATGATGAGCGGATTGCCGTTGCGCGGGTCGCGCAGCGTGTCGCGCTCCTGGGCGAAGTACTGGCCCACGTACCGGAAGAAGATGTCGCGCGTGAGCTGGTACTCGACCTTGAGGCGCGGGATGTTCGCCGTCGAGAACCAACTGCCGTCCCGCGCGCGAGTGATCCGCTGGTGCACCCAGCGGCCGTCGATGCGCAGCGCCGGCGTCGGTTTCCAGGTGACCCCGACGAACGCGGTGCCGCCCCGTCCCTCCGCCGCCTCGGCGAAGATCGGGCCCGCGCCGTAGCCGACGTTGGCGCTCAGCGTCAGCACCCGGTTCGGCGTGTTGAATCCTGCATTCGCGCTCCAGAGGTTGTAGAGCCCGTGTGGAACGCCGAATGGCGCTCTGACGCCCGGGCTCACCTCCACGGAATCGTCGGCATAGTCGGCGGGATCGAATCGCTGGTGCGCGTTCGCCCAGTAGGCGTTGATGCCCCACCCCCCGCGCAGGGTGAGGAGCCACTGCTGCGAGATGCGCCCCTCGAGCGTGCTCTTGAAATCGAAGAAATCGTCGTACCGCCATGTCGGCTCGATGCCGATGAACGTCGTGGCGTTCTCCAGCGCGGCCCCGGGCTTCCCGTAGATGGTGAAGCGATTGAAGATGCGGCTCTGCACCACGTTCACCCGATTCACGAACCCGCTCGAGGCCTGAAACTCGGGGCTCACGCCGACGAATTCGGCGTGGTTGCCGTATGAGCGGCCGGTGAGGTCGTAGAGCGTCACGTCCCACAGCTTGCCCGCCCGCGCCCCCGCGCCGTCCCGGGTCCACGAACCCACGATCTGCGCGTCGGAGAACCAGATCTTGCGCCAGATGACCCGCGCGTCCGCGCCGAGCACGCGGTTGTACGCATCGCCTTCGATGCGGTCGGTGTAGGCGAGGCCCAGTGTCGAGCTGGCCCCGAGGTCGCGCCGCAGACGCAGCAGGTTGACGATCGGATTGTCGCCGGTTGCCGAGAGGTCGGAGCCGTCCACGGCGCCGATGTAGGCGACGGCGGTCCCGCCGACCTTGCCCGTCAGCTTGGCCCCCGCAACGGGCGAGCTGATGCGGCGCGTATAAATCAGCGCGTTGGGCGTGTCGAACTGCTCCAGGCCCTCGAGAAAGAACGGGCGCTTCTCGGGGAAAAACAGGGCGAACCGCTCGTTCACCGTGACCTGGCCGACGTCCGCCTCGACCTGGGAGAAGTCCGGGTTCGCCGTCGCCGTGAGGCTCAGGTTCTGTGTGATGCCCCACCGCAGGTTCACGCCGAGCTGGGGGTCGACCTTGCCGTAGCCGTACTCCGCCGAACCGCGGGCGCCGTCCACGCGCGACGTGAACTCGGGGCTCACGTCCATGACGAGCCCGCGCCGCAGCCCGGTGAGGCCCCTGAGCGTGCCCGACTGGATCAGAAAGCTGGCGTTGGCGCGCACGACGGGCGTCCAGGTGTCTTCGTAGCCGGTGTGCTGCGTGATGCGCACGATCTGCAGGCCCCAGTCCTGCGCGACGCCGCTCTGGTAGCGCAGGCTCTTGAAGGGGATGCGTACCTCCACCTCCCACCCGAACGGCGTCAGCCGGCCGCGCGACTGGTACACGTAGTCGGGGTTCAAGTCGATCACGCCGTCGAACCGGAACCCCGCGTTCTGGCCGCCTGCGGCGCCGGCCAGCCCCTCGCTGCGCACGCCGTCCTCCTGCGCGCCGAACGGATTCACGGCGAACAGCAGGGCGCGGCGGCGGTCGTTGAAGGTGTCGAGCAGGATCTGGACGTTGTCGTCGGCGCCGATGTTGTCGCGGTCGGCGAGCGTCGCCCGCACCACGTTGCCGTGCGCCTCGTAGGCGCGGATCCCGACGTACATCGCGTCGGGCGCGTACCACACCAGCACGTCGGTCGAATCTTCGGCGGGACGGCTGTCCACCGGCCGGTACTGCGAGAACCCCGTGAGCCGCGCGGCCTGCCGCCAGACGTCCTCGTCCAACACGCCATCGATGCGGGCGGCTGCCTCGATGCGGGGGAGGCGCACGTCGAGCTGGCGGGCGCGGCCGCTATAAACCGACCCCGGATCGCCCGCGGACTGGAGGAGCAAGAGCAGGACGGGGAGCATGGGAACTAAAATAACGCGCGGCGTGGGACGTGGGACATGCGGCGTGCGGCGTGCGTGTCAATGCATGGTTCGACCCTTCCGACGAAGCGTCAGCTCAGCCCTTCAACGCCGCACGCCCCACGCGACACGCCGCGCTATTCGTACCGCAGCGCCACGATCGGATCAAGGCTCGCGGCGCGCTTCGCGGGCCAGATCCCGAAAAACAGCCCCACGGCCGCGCTGAAGCCGAACGCCAGCAGGACGGCAAAGAGGCTGATGGACGTGTTCCAGTGCTTGAGCTCCGACAGCACCAGCGCTCCCAGCGACCCGAAGAGAATGCCGATCACGCCGCCGACGAGGCAGAGGACCAGCGCCTCGACGAGGAACTGGAACATGATGTTGAAGCGCGTCGCGCCCAGGGCCTTGCGCACGCCGATCTCGCGGGTGCGCTCCGTGACCGACACGAGCATGATGTTCATGATCCCGATACCCCCGACGAGCAGACTCATGGCCGCGATGCCGGCGAGCAGGTAGGTGAACGTCTCGGTCGTCTCCTGGAACGTAGACAGGACGTCCGCCTGGTTGCGGATCTGAAAGTCGTTCTCCGCGCCCGGGCGAATCTTGTGCTCGCGCCGCAGCACGCCCTCGATCTCGATCATCGTCAGGTTCATCTGATTCACGTTCACCGCATCCACCGTGATCGAGCGCAGGCGATCCGTGCCCATGATGCGGTAGCGCGCGGTCTGGAGCGGGATCAGGATCTGCTCGTCGGGGTTCCCGAAGCCGCCACCCGAGCCCTTCTCCCCGAGCACGCCGATAATCTCGAACGGAATCCCGCGGATCTGGATCTCCTGACCGATCATCGCGGCGGGGTTGGCGTCGAACATCTCCGGGATCGCGGAACCGAGGACGGCGTAGCGGCGTCGTGACTCGTCCTCGCCGGGCGTGAACATCCGCCCGGCGGTGAGGGTGTAGTTCTTCACCTCCACGTAGTTCGGCGTCGTCCCGACGACGCTGACGTTCTGGTTCAGGTTGCCGCGCTTGATCTGCAGGTTGCGGGTCAGCTCCGGCACGACGGCCTTGGCGTAGCGGATGCCCCGGGCAAGCGCCTCATAGTCGTCCACCGTGAGCGAGATGCGCATGTCCATGAAGATCCCGCCGCGGAAGGAGGCGCCGGGGTAGACCGACAACAGTGTCGGCCCCAGCGCCTGAATCCGGGCCTGTACCGCCTTCTGCGCGCCGCTCCCGAGCGCCACCATCGTGATCACCGCCCCGACGCCGATGATGATGCCGAGCATCGTCAGGAACGACCGCAGCTTGTTGGCGCGGATCGCCTGGAGCGCCACCTGGAAGATCTCGCCGAGCAGCATGGCTAGGGCCGCGTCTGCACTTGGGTGCGCGGACCGGTTCCCGCCGCCGGCTGCTGCTGGAGCCCGGGGAGTCCGCCGCCCGTCATGCGCTGCGTCCGCTCGCGCATGTCGCGCTGCGCGTTGACCAGCGATGCACTCGGCAGAACGAGCACCGTATCCTGCTCGGTCAGGCCGTTCACGACCTCGATGTAGTCGAGATCGCTGAGTCCCGTGCGCACCTGCACCGGGGTCGGCTTTCCCTTGCGCAGGACGAAGACGATGTAGCTCGAGACGTCCCCGCCGCCGCGACCGCCCGGACCCATCATCATCCGGAATCCGCCGCCGGCGCCTCCGCCTCCGCCGCCCCCGCCGCCTTGGAACACCTGCCGCAGCACGGCGCGCTCGGCGGGCGAGATCTCCCCACCCGACATCCGCTTCTGAATGATCGACCGCACCTGTGCTTCCGTGACTCCGGGGGGCAGCGGCCTGGTGCTGCCATCGGGCATCGTGATCGTCGCGCCGTCCTTGGCGGGAGCCGACGCCGCGGCGCTGTCGCGGTGCGCCTGGGTACCGCCGAGCGACGCGCTCGTCCCGCTCCCTGAATCACGGCGCTGCTGGGCCGCGGCCGCGAGCTGCTGTTGGACCTGCTGCGGATCGAGTCCCAACACCTGCGCCGCTGACGCGACGTCGCGCTGCGTACGCAGTGCCGCGTTGGGGATGGCGATCACGTTCTCGCGCCGCCCCACGTGGATCTCAACCTCCGTGTTCATGCCCGGCTTCAGCAAGTGATTCGGGTTCGCGATCCGCACCAGCACGGGGAACATCGTCACATTTTGCTGCACCGTCGCCTGCGGCTCGATCTTCAGCACGCTCCCCTCGAACGGCCGGTTCGGGTAGGCGTCCACGGTGATGGTGGCTTGGAGCCCGGGCTGGACCTTCCCGATGTCGGTTTCGTCCACGAGTGTGCGGATCTGTACGGTGTCGAGGTTCGCCATCTTGAACAGCACCGTGCCGCCGCCCACGTCGGTGCTGGGTGAGGAGATCACCGTGCCCAGCTCGACGTTCTTCGCGATGATCGTGCCCGCGAGCGGCGCACGGATGCGCGTGTCGGTCATGCGATCGCGCGCGTTCTCGAGGTCGGTCCTGGCGCGGATCACCGCGGCGTTGGCGTTGGCGTAGGCCAGCTTCGCGTTTTCGAACTCGGTCTCGGTCATCGCCTGCGCCTTGAACAGCGTGTCGGCGCGGTCGAGCTGGGCCTTGGCGTTGGCGAGCTGGGCCTGCGCGACGGCCAGGTTGGCGTCCGCCTGCGCCAGGTTGTTGCGCGGGATACGCGGGTCGATGGCGGCGAGCAGCTGGTCGGCGGCGACGTCGTCGCCGGTCTGCACCTTCATCTCGATGATCTCGCCCGAGGCCTTGGACTTGACGTCGACGGTGAGCACCGGTTCGATCGCCCCCGAGGCCGAGGCCGAGACGACGATCGTCCGCCGCTCCACCGGGATCGCCTCGTACAGCGCCGGCGCCTCCGCCTTGTGGCACGCGGCGACGCCCAGCACCAGCAGCGTGGCCGCCCGAATGTATGTCTTCACGGCTGCCGTTCCGTCCTCTCGTCGCGCTCGACCTTGCCGTCGAGCAGGTGAATCTGGCGGCGCGCGTGCGCCGCGATGTCGTGTTCGTGTGTGACCAGGACGATCGTCTGGTTCGCGTCGTGGAGCTCCTCGAACAGCGCCATGATCTCGTTGCCCGTCGCCGAGTCGAGGTTCCCCGTCGGCTCGTCGGCCAGCAGGATGCTGGGCTCGTTGACCAGGGCCCGGGCGATGGCCACGCGCTGGCGCTGGCCGCCCGACAGCTCGTTGGGCCGGTGGTCCATCCGGTCGCCCAGGCCGACGCGCTGTAGTGCGCGCGCCGCGCGCTCGCGCCGCTCCCGCGCCGGCATCCCGGCGTAGATGAGCGGCAGCTCGACGTTGTGCAGCGCGTCGGCGCGGGGGAGCAGGTTGAACGTCTGGAAGACGAACCCGATCTCCTTGTTGCGGATGCGCGCCAGCTCGTCGTCCGACAGGTCGCTCACCTTCTGGCCGTTGAGCCAGTACTCCCCGGCCGTCGGCGTGTCGAGGCAGCCGATCAGGTTCATGAGCGTGGATTTGCCCGAGCCCGATGGTCCCATCGTGGCGACGAACTCGTTCTTCCGGATCTGGATGTCCACCCCGCGCAGCGCGTGCACCACCTCGGCGCCCATGGCATAGTCGCGGGCGAGGTTGTGCGTCAGGATGACGATGTCCGGCAGGGGCGTGTCGCCCGTGCGGAAGGACATGGCCTGCGCGGTGGTCACAGGGCCCGTCCCACGAGCGCCTCGACCTGCGCGCGCGCGATCAGGTAGTCGAAGCGCGCCTGGACGAGGTCCTTTTCCGCGGTGGTCAGCGCGGTCTGCGACGTCAGGAGGTCCAGGATCGTCGCGGCGCCGACGCGGTAGCGCTCGTTCTGCACGCGCAGGTCTTCGGTCGCCGCCGCGACATTGGCCTGGCCGATGGTGATCTTTTCGTATGTCGTCGCCATCGCGGCGAGCTGTTGGGTCAGCTGCGCACTCACCTGCCGGCGGGTGTCGGCAGCGCGCGCCCGGGCCACGTCGCGCGCGACGATCGCCGTCGTGAGCTGCCGCTCGCGCGAAAGCCCGTTGAACAACGTCCAGCTTCCCGACAGGCTGACCCTCCATCCGCTGAGGTAACTGCTGGTCGAGCTCCAGGGCGCTTCGGACCCCGAGAACGAGTTCGACACCGACGCGCTGAAGGTAGGGAAGTAAGCCGCGCGGCTCACGCCCACCTGCGCTCCCGCCGCGCGTGCCTGCGCGTCCGCCTGGTCCACCTGCGGCGCGCGCTCGAGCGCCGACGCCCGGAGTGCCGCCGTGTCGGGGAGGGCCGGGAGCGCGCTGTCGGGTACGGCGCGCACCGGCTGGTCCACGCCGATCTGACGCCCGAGGTTCGCCTGCGCGGTGGCGAGGTTCGCCTGCGCCTGGAGCAGCGCGATCCGCGCAGTGCCGTAATCCACCGTGGACCGCAGCGAATCGGAGCGCGTCGCCGAACCGGCGCGCAGCTTCTCGACCGAGATCTGCAGCTGCTGCTGGGCGCGGCGCACCTGTGACTGGGCCACGCGGACCAGCTCCTCGTTCGCCAGCGCGTTGTAGAACGCCTGCTTGGTCGCGAGCGTGACCTGGAACCGCTGATTCACGACGCCGGCTTCGGCAGCATCGTCGGTTGCCGCGGAGGCGCTGCGATCGGCGAAGCGCCGGAAACCGTCGAAGACTTCAAGGCTCGCCGACAACCCACCGGAGAAAGTGGTCGAGGCGGGCGCGGTGACGATCTGGTTCGTTTGTGCGTTGAACCGTGTGCCGCCCGCCCGCGAAGCGGAGCCGCTGCTCGACACCGTGGGGAGGAACGCGCCCGCGCTGGCCCGGAGGGCGGCGCCGGCGTTCCGCTGATCACCTCGTGCCTGCACCATGGCGGGCTGCACGAGGAGCGCGCGGGTGATGGCCTCCTGCAGCGTCACTTCCGCTTGTTGCGCCGCGGCCGGAACGGCCAGGCCCAACGCGAGAATACCCGTCATCCACCGCATCAGTCGCGCCCTCCGTCGGCCTTGGCCTTGGTCGAATCCCCTCTACGACGATGCTCGGCCTCCTCCAACAGTCGCTGGTACCGCGTCTGCTGGTCGGGCGTCAGCTGTGCGGCGACCTCGGCCCGGACCCGGGCCTTGATCGAGTCGAAGCGGGGCCGGATTTGGGTCCACAGCGCCTCCACCTCGGGGTGATGGCGCTCGAAAATCGCCCGAACGGAGTCACGCTGGGCCGGGGACAAGCTCAACTCGCGGCCCAAATGGTCGACCATGGCGTCGGGGCCGCGACGGCCGCGGTTTTCGCAGCGGTCGCCGCCCTCGCGCGCGCCCCAGCCGGCGGCGCCGCCGGCCACGAAGACGGCGGCGAGCAGCGCGACGGCGGCGAATTTCGATCGAGTCAGCATCGGACCTTCGCAATCCTTTCTGTATCGTTCCTAACGGGGTTCGACGAGCGATGCGAACAACACGCTGGCGTCGGGCGGCTCGGGGGCGGTGACGAGCGCCGCCAGCCCGGGACCGCTGGTGGGCGCCATCGCGGCGTCGAGCGTCGCCGGGGCGTCGGGCGCGTGGAGCGTGCGGCCCAACTGGAAGCCGCCGAACACGGCCGCCACCACCGCGGCGGCGATCCCCGGCCGTGCCCACCGGGCGAGCACTTCCCAGGTGGGGACGCTCGCTTCGGCGAGCGTCGCGTCGTAGCGCGCCATGACGCGCGCCACGAACTCGGCCTGATCGCCGGGCTCGAGGGCGCGCCGCAAGGCCGCGCCCAGCTCCGGATCGGGTCGGTGATCGAACAGCCGCTCGTCGGTCATGCTCACGCTCCCTCCCCCTTCAAGTCCTTGAGCAGCGCCCTGAGCCGGCGCCGCGCGTGGAACACTTCGGATCGCACGGTGCCTTCCGGGATCCCCAGCATCCCGGCGATCTCCGCGTGCGAGTACCCCTCGACGTCGAACAACACCACCGCGGTGCGGCGCCGCGGCGGCAGCTCGGCCAGCGCGGCGCGCAACCGCTCACCCAGCTCGCCGCGCACCGCGTCGGCGTCGGGCCGCGGACCCCCGCCGACGAGCCCGGCATCGAGCGGCTCGGCGCGCCGCACCTGGCGGCGGCGGCGCCGGTCGGTGGCGGCGTTGGCGACGATCCGCATGAGCCAGGGACCGAACGGCCGCCGCACGTCGTACTGCTGGAGCTTCACCAGGGCCGAGAGGAAGCCATCCTGCGCCGCGTCGTCCGCCTCGTCGGGATCGCCCAGCACGGCGCGGGCCACTCGCCGCGCCTGCGCTGCGTGACGCTCCACCAACTGGCCGAAGGCCGCCCGGTCGCCCGCCAACGTCCGTGCGACGAGGTCGGTCTCCGCCTCGCCTGCTATACGCGCCGACCCCTTGGGAGGTTGGGGCGGGGGCGGGAGGGACGATTCAGGCGGCATCGGTCTGGCGCCGCCGTCGCCGCCGCGCGAAGGTGTACCCGGCGAATCCGAAGGACGTCGCGAAGGCCGCCACCGCCAGCACCGCGCTCACGGCCGTCGGGAACAGGACGAGCAACGCACCCGCGACGGCGAACGTGAGCGCCGCGACTCCGGCGACCATGCGCCGGGCGCCGCCCGCGACCCGCACGAGCGCCACCACGGCGGCCGCCTGCAGCTCGCGGCGCGAGCGGTGGTGGGCGGGAGCGAGGGCCGGTGTCTCGGCGGGCGCACCGACGAGCCGCGCGGGGAGCCGGCGCCGCTCCAGGAGAACGATTTCGCGGCTCATCGCCATGTCATGACGGAACTGCCACGCCAGTGCCTCCGAGAGGCCGTCGCAGTCCGCCACGATGTCGAGCTCGTAGTTGCCGAGCAGGCCCGAGACGTTGAGGTTGGTCGAGCCGATGCGCGCCCATTCTCGGTCGGCCACCGTCGTCTTGGCGTGCAACATCGGCCCGCTGTACTCGAAGATGCGGGCGCCGGCCCTGAGCAGGTCGCGATAGCCGATGCGGCTGAAGGTCCGCACGACGGGGATGTCGCTCGTCCCCGGGAGCAGGAGGCGGACGTCCACGCCGCTCTTCGCCGCATCCACGAGGCTCGCGTACAGCGGCGGCGGCGCGACGAGGTATGCGTCGGTGATCCACAACCGCTCCGTGACGGCGGCCGCGAGCAGCTGCACGGCGCGGTAGGCGCGCGAGAGGCCGGGCTCGCCGTCTACGACGCGGACCACGGACGAGCCACACGGCTCCGGCGCGGGCTCGAATTCGTCGCCAGGCAGGGGCGTCCCGGCGCGGGCCCACCCGCGGGCGAAGGAGCCGTCGAGCGCCGCGACGGCGGGTCCGCAGACGGTCACCATCGTGTCGCGCCACGGCATGCGCCCGCGCGCAGGGTCGCCCGCCCACTCGTCGCCGATGCACAGGCCGCCCAGCATCGCCTCGCGCCCATCCGTGACGAGCAACTTGCGATGGTCGCGGCTCAACGCCCGGAACGGTCCGGTCGTCAGGATGGGGTGGAACGCCCGCACGTCCACGCCCGCCCTGCGGAGCTCCCGCCAGAAACGGCGCCCGGTCCCGAGGCTGCCGAAGGCGTCGTACAGCACCCGCACGCGCACGCCCGCCCGGGCGCGGTCGGTGAGCGCGGCGGCGAAGCGGCGGCCGGTGCGGTCGTCGCGGATGATGTAGTTCTCGAAGTGGACGCTGTGACCCGCGCCCGCGATCAGCTCGAGCATCGCGTCGAGCGCGGCCGTGCTGTCGGGGATGTGCCGCAGCGCGTTGCCGGGGATCGGCCGCGCGCCACTGGCGCGGTCGAGCGCGCGGGTGAGGCGCTCGCTCACCCCCCGAGTCCCAATGACGCCTCCACGGGCCGCAGCGCCCGGATGCAGAAGGCGATGTGGTCGTCGAGCGGCACGCCCAGTTCCTCGGCGCCCTGCCGTACCTCGTCGCGGTTCACGCCGCGCGCGAAGGCCTTGTCCTTGAGTTTCTTCTTGACCGACGACACCTCGAGGTCGGCGAAACTCTTCGACGGCCGCACCAGCGCGCACGCCACGAGGAAGCCGCACAGCTCGTCGACGGCGAACAGCGTCCGCGCCATGGCGGAGTCCCGCGGCACCCCGGAGTAGGTGGCGTGGCCGAGAATCGCGCGGCACAGCGGATCGGGGACGCCCCGCCGGCGCAGCAGCTCGACGCCCCATGCGGGGTGGCCGTCCGTGGGGGCGTGCTCGTGGTTGGGGAACTTCTCGTAGTCGAAGTCATGCAGCAGCCCGATCAGGCCCCACGCCTCCGGATCTTCGCCGGCCTTTTCCGCGTAGGCCCGCATCGCCGCTTCCACCGCCAGCATGTGCTGGCGGAGGGAGGGGGACTGCGTGTGCTCGTGCATCAGCGCGAGGGCTTCGTCTCGAGTCATGGGTTTCTCTGCGGCTGACCCCGGGGCGCCGCCCCGGGGGTTAGCCGATCCCAATCGGGTCCAATTCGACACCCCACCGTTCCGCCCACAGCGCCAGCATCAGCAGCGGCCACAGCTTGCGGGCATGGTTCGCCTTGCCCGACCGGTGCTCGGCCAAGAGCGGCGTGTCGAGCAAGCGGTCGGCGAGCGGCGCGAGACCCGCATTGAGCCAACGCGCCACCGGCACCGACAGGCCCCGCTTCCGGCGGTTGATCACGGCGTCGGGAACGAGGCCGCGCGCCGCTTCCCGTAATATCGCCTTGGTCGTGAAGCCCCGCACCTTCAGCTGCGACGGGGCGGGCAGGACCAGCTCCATCACCTCCCGGTCCAGGAAGGGCGCGCGCGCTTCGACCGACGCCAGCATCGTCGCGCGGTCCACCTTGACCAGCAGGTTGTCGGGCAGATAGGTCAGGAAGTCGAGCCACAGGATCCGGTTCAGCGGATCATCGTGTGGGAAACCGTGGAGCTTGCAGGCGAGCTCGGGGATCACGCCGCTCGCCGGGTCCGCGCCCAAAGCGCCGAACCAGGCCAGATGGCGCTCGAGCCACGGCCGCTCCGCGGCGGCGACGAACTGTTTGAGCAGGAACTCGAGCGTCACCTTCCCGGTGGAGGTGGGCCAACGCTCCACGGCCCAGCGCAGCGCGCGGCGCAGCACCTGCGGCAGGCGCTGCCAGGCCGCGGCCGCGCGGTGGCCGAGATAGGTGGGGTAGCCGCCGAACAGCTCGTCGGCGCCCTCGCCCGACAGTACGACCTTCACGTCCGCGCGGGCCGCCTCCGAGAGCAGGTAGGTCGGCAGCATGGCGGGATCACCGAACGGCTCCGCCAGGGACTGCGATACGACGTCGAGGGCGCGCCGCAGGGAGTCGAAGTCCGCCGTCACGACATGGTGCACCGTTCGGATGTCGTGGGTCACCTGCTCGGCGTAGCGGCTCTCGTCGTAGCCGGGCTCCACGAACCGCGCCGCGTACGTATGGATGCGCTCGCCCGGCATCACGCGCGCGGCGCCGGCGACCAGGAATGACGAGTCGAGTCCACCGCTCGTGAACACGCCCAACGGCACGTCGGACATGAGCTCCCGCTCGACCGCCCGCAGGAACATCCCTCGCAGCTCGGCGGCCGACGCGAGCCGCGACGGGCGGCTGGCCGCGGCGGCGGGACTCCAGTAGGGGCGTGCGTCCACGGCCTCACCCTCCGCCACCAGCAGGTGTGCGGGCGGAAGCTTGTGGATCCCGTCGAACATCGTGTGGGGGGCGGGCACGTACCCGAGCGCGCGGTACAGCGCGAGCGCGGTCGCGTTGACCCGGCGCGATTGGTCGGGGAACGTGAGCAACGCCTGGATCTCCGACGCGAACCGCAGCTCCCCGTCGCGCAACGTCCAGAAGAGCGGCTTCTCGCCCGCGCGGTCCCGGGCGAGCAGCAGGCGGCCGCGGTGGTCGTCCCAAATTGCGAGTCCGAACATCCCCTCGAGGCGCGCGACGGCATCGGCGCCCGTGCGCTCGTAGAAGGGGACGATCGTCTCGATGTCACCGCGGGAGCGGAACGGGTAGCCCCAGCCGGACGCCTCGCGCCGCAAGTCGGGGGCGTTGTAAATCTCGCCGTTGCACACCATCCAGACGGCGCCGTCGGGGCTTTGGAACGGCTGGTCGCCCGTGGTGAGATCCATGATGGCGAGGCGCCGGGCGCCGAGCTGCGCGCGCGCGTGGCCGACGATGCGCTCGCCGTCGGGGCCCCGGTGGCGCAGGGATTCGGCCATGCGCGCCAGACACTCGGGATGGCGGAGGGGCGGCCCGCCTTTCGCGAGGGCTACGGCGCCGAAGATGCCGCACATGGGCCATAGGCCGCGTACCGACCCTGCACCGCAAGCAGTGGGAGGACGCTGTCGAGCGCCGCGCGCGCGGCGCCGTCGCCTGACCGCGTGACGAACACGGTTGGCTCCGGGCAGCGCGCCAACACCTCCCGCCAGTAATTGGCCGGCTTGAGGGGAGAGCCGGGACGGATGCGGAGCTCGGCGAGGTGGTCTGCGATGAAGTTGCTCGTCAGCTCGCGGCCCGTTTCGGTGGCGACGTCCACCGTGGCGCGCAGATAAAAAGGAAGCGACGGCGGGTAGGCGGCGACGCCGAGCACAGGGGTCCGGCCTTGCCGCGCATTCTGGATGACCCCCGCCAAGATCGCGGCCGAGCGGTCGTCCCCCACCGCCGCGAGCAGGCGTCCGGACACGACGGGGATGACGAGCACGACGACGGCGTAGCCGGTCGCGCCCAGAATGAGGCGGTCGCGCCGCGCGGCCAGCCACACGAGTCCGGCGGAGGCGACAAGGGCGATCCCGAGCGCGAGCGCCACCCCGGGGATGGCGGCGCGCTCGGCGGGCGTGAGGGCGATGGGCGCCGGGAGCCAGAGGGTGAGCGAAGCGAGCGCCAGGCCGAGCGCGGCGGCGGCGGTGGCATAGGTGCGCCACGCGACGCGAATGCCCTCGCGCCCCAGCAGGCGCCCGGCGGTGAGGGCGAAGGCGGGCATCAGCGGCAGCACGTACTGCGGGAGCTTCGACTGGTTCAGCGTGAAGAAGGTCAGCGGGCCGAGCACCCAGCACGCCAACAGGATCGCATCGCCGGCGCTGGGGTTGACGCGCCGGGCGAGCCAGGTCCAGCGCCACTGCCGCACGCGGGCGAGGGCCGGGACGATCCAGGGAAACGCGGCGACCGGCACGATCGGCAGATAGTACCAGAACGGCGCGGTGCGGTGGAACCGGGTGGTCGTCACCCGCTCGAATGTCTCGCGCACGAACACGTAGCGGGGGAAGTCGGGCACACGCGCCGATACCGCGAAAAACCAGGGCAGCGTCACGAGGGCGAAGACGGCGAGGCCGCGCCACGCGAACAGGCGGCGGAGCGGGCGCCCCGTGAGGAGGCCGTGCGGGATCAGGGTCGCCAGCGGGATGAGGATCGCCACGGGTCCTTTCGTGAGGGCGCCGACGCCCATGGCGGCCCAGGCGAGGACCGGCCGGTCGTCCCAGAACGCCAGGATGGCCGCCGTGGTACAGAACGCGAGGGTGCTGTCGAATATGGTGGCGCGGGCGTACGCCAGGACGAGCGGCATCGTCGCGAACGCGAGGCCCGCGAGCCACCCCGCCTCCGGGCCCCAGCGGCGCCGCGCGAACCGCACGAGGATGACGATCGTCCCCAGCGTGAAGAGGTAGGCGGGGAGGCGGGCTGCCGTTTCCGTGGCGCCGAGCAGCTCCATGGCTGCGGCGGCCGCCGCGAAGTAGACGACCGGCTTGTCGAGATAGGGGAGCCCGTCGAGGTGCGGCAAGAGGTAGTCATTGGATGCCGCCATTTCGCGCGCGACTTCGGCGTTACGTCCTTCGTCGGGATCGAAGAGGCGGTAGCCGTTCAGGTTGAAGCCGAGCGCGAGCGCCGCCGCCAGGACAAGGAGCGGGAGCCCAGAGTAGGCGTTAAGCTTCGCGTGTGGGTGATCCAAGTCGGGCGCTAAAGCTATTCGAGCGCGCCTACGAGTGCCAGCAGGCGGGCGATTGGGACGGCGCGATCACGTTGTACCAGGCCTCGATCGCCGAGCATCCGACGGCCGAGGCGCACACCTTCCTCGGCTGGGTGTATTCGTTTTCTCGTCGCTACGACGAAGCGATCGCCGAGTGCAAGCGCGCGATCGCGGTGGATCCGACGTTCGGCAATCCCTACAACGACATCGGATGCTACCTGATCGAGTTGGGGCGACCGGCCGAGGCGATCCCGTGGCTCGAGCGGGCAAAGCGCGCGCCGCGCTACGAAGCGCCGCACTTCCCGCACATCAACCTGGCGCGGATCTACGAGGGCCAGGGCGACCTGCTGCAGGCGGTCCGCGAGTACGGTGGGGCGCTCGCGAAGACGCCCGGCTACCGGCCCGCGCTCGTCGGCCTGCGGCGGCTCCAGACGCGGGTCAACTGACGGCGGGAGGCGAAGCGCCGCTGGACGGCTGGGGGAGCAGCGAGACCGTGATCGGCACGGTGGCCTTGCGCTCCCCGTCCACGGTGATCTCGAAGCGGTACTGGCCGGCATGGGGGAACGGGACGTCGAAGACGAGGACCGCGGCGGCCTCGATCTCGACGACGCCGGCGGGCGGCTCGGCGAAGTTCACCGTTCCCGAGCCGCCCAGCAGCTCCGTGTCGGCGTCGTCCAGCAGGCGAATCTGCACCGCGTGCTCGCCGATCTCGGTGCGTTTGCCCTTGAGGCGGAGCACGAGGTGCAGCCGCGGGTGCATCGCGGGGAACTGCTGCACCCAGATGTGTTGGAAGATGCCGAGGACCGACATCTTCCCCGCCTGGTCTACCAGCGCATAGTCGGCGACGACGGCGAAGTCGAGGTGCATGTCGCGTCGCCTACCTCCGGCGGACGGCGATCGACGCCCGGGTGTGCTCCCAGGTGAACGACAGCACCCCGCCCGTGCCTTGCGGATCGAACGCGATGGTGAACCGCTCTACCGGCTGCGGCACCATCTCCGAGGGCATCGGCACGCGGGCGAGATCCTCCGCGGCAGAATACTCCAGCCCGGACCCGACGTTGCGGTTGATGATCAGCGTCCAGCCCGAGGGCGCGGGGATCGTCCAGAGCGAGTAGCTGCCGGCGGGCACCGGCGCGTCGCCGATGACGAGATCGCCATCCGTGGTCAGCGTCGTCGTGCGGTTGGCGCCTGTCCGCCACTCCCGGTTCCACGGCACGAGGCCTCCGAACACGGCCCGGCCGCGCCGAGCGGGGCGACCGTAATCCACGATGACGTGTGCTCCGCCGATGACGGCGCGCACGGTGTCGCGGGGCGAGAGGAAGCCGAGCGGCCGCGCGGCGAACGCGGCGGACAACGCGTCCATGTCCGGCGCCGGCACGCGCTCGACGATCGTCCCGAGGTTGTTGGCCCAGAGGATGCGGCCCTCACGGTCCGCCCGCAGCGTGATGGGCGGCAGGCCCTCGAGCAACACGCGTACGGTGTCGCCGCCGGCGCGGATGAAACTGGCGGG
>DASYRJ010000024.1:0-2148 GCA_036004525.1 Gemmatimonadales bacterium
TCCGAGGCGAAGCGGTCGATCACATCGGTGAACACCACCGTGAGCGCGCGCTTGCGATTGCGCGCCGCCAGGTACCGGAACGCACCCGGGTAATCCGGCTCTACGAGGGTCGGCGTCACCTCGGCCAGCACGTCGAGCACCTGCTTCAACCCGCGCCGGCCGCGTTGCGGCGCCACGAACGCCTTCACGCCGTCGGCGAACACCATGACCCCGACGTTGTCGTCGTGCTGCGCCGCGGCATAGGCGAGCTCGAGCGCCGCCTGCACGACGTAATCCATGCGCGCCGTGCCTCCGACGTCGGCCGTGAGCAAACGCCCCGCATCGATCGCGAGCAAGACCTGCTGGCGCCGCTCGGCCTCGAATTGCCGCGTGATGATCTTGCCGCGCCGGGCCGAGGCCTTCCAGTCGATGTGCCGCGGGTCGTCGCCAGGAACGAAATCGCGCAACGATTCGAACAGGCGGCCCTCGCCCAGCCGCCGGAGCGGCTGGCGGCCGAGCTCGCGGCGCCGCAACGCCTGCGCGACCGCGGCGCGACGCCGCAGCGACGTGAGGGCCGGATACACCCGGACGTCCCACGGCAATGCGAGCTGCACCCGCCGCGCCCCGAGACCCAACGGCCCCACGCTCAGGACGGCGAATCCGCCGGCCGTTTCGTGACCGCGCCGCACGGGTACCACGCTCACAGTCTCGCGGGTCGTGCCCCGCGCGGGTATGGAGACCTCCCGGACGGCGACCAGTCCCCCCAGCAGGTCGGGGCGCACCTCGCGTACTCGCAACCGTGAGCGCCGCGCGGCGCCGTTCGTCCAGCGATACGTCACGACACCGGTCCGGCCCAGCGAGAACGCCGGCGGGGCCTCGCGCGTCACGCTGAGTTCCTTCGTGGAGAGCTGCGGCGCCAGGATCGCGTCGATCCAGACGCCGGCCACGAGCGCCGCATCGACCAGGAGCATCGCGTCGAGCGCTCCGGCATACCGGTACCCGAACAGCGCAATGATCGCGCTCGCTGCCAGCAGGCCGATCGCCCGCCGGGTCCAGAGCACGCCGGCGATGGACCCGATCGCGTACCACAGTCCGAAGAATGCCGCCGCGATCGCGCTCGCGATAAAGACATCACGGAAACTCACGCGGTCGGTACCTCGGTCTTGTCGAGAATCGCCTTCAACGCCACGTCGGGCGTGACGCCTTCCAGCTCCAGCTCCGGCGCCACGTTCACGCGGTGCCGCAGCGCCGCCGCCGCCAACGCCTTCACGTCGTCCGGCACAACGTAGTCGCGGTCGTCGAGCAGCGCGGCCGCACGGGACGCCTTGAGCAGCGCCACGCCCGCCCGGGGGCTCGCCCCCAACGTGAGCGAAGCCGCCTCCCGGGTGGCCCGGATGATGGCCGTGATGTAGGCCGTGATCTTCGGCTCGACCCGAATGGATTCGGTCGCGGTCCGCAGGGCCTCGAGTCCGCGCCCGTCGGTCACCTGCGTCACGCCGTAGGTCGACGGCCGGTCGGCCTCGAACCCTTCCACGTAGCGGGTCAGAATGCCCTGTTCCACCGCCGCCGCCGGATAGCCGAACATCACTTTCACCGTGAACCGATCCAGCTCGGCCTCGGGCAGCGGATAGGTGCCTTCGAACTCGATCGGGTTCTGGGTCGCGAACACAGTGAAGACCTGGGACAACGGATGGCTGACGCCGTCCACCGTGACGGTGCGCTCCTGCATCGCCTCGAGCAGGGCGGCCTGAGTCTTGGCCGGGGCCCGGTTGATTTCGTCCGCGAGCACCAGATCGGCGAAGATCGGTCCGGGGCGGAACGTGAACTCCTGCGACCCGGTGAGCATGGAGACGCCGGTGATGTCGGCCGGCATCAGGTCGGGAGTGAATTGGATGCGTTGAAATTTCACGTTCAACGCCAGGGCCAGGGTTCGTGCCAGGAGCGTCTTCGCCGTCCCGGGCACGCCTTCCAGCAGCACGTGGCCGCGCGCCAGCAGCGCCACCACGACTTCGCGCGTCGCCGCTTCCTGCCCCAGGACGACCCGATTCAGCGCGTCGACGATCCGGCGGGCCTCGCCCGCGGCCGCAATTCCTCCCACACGTCCTCCACGGCTTGGGCAGCCCCGAGCACCCGCTCGGCGCCGCCGGGTTTGGACAGAATCTCCTGCAG
>DASYRJ010000025.1:0-35825 GCA_036004525.1 Gemmatimonadales bacterium
GGCAGCATCCTCACCGAGACGATCTTCTCGTGGCCCGGCGTGGGCCGCTACGTCCTCCTGGCCATCGAGAAGCGCGACCTCCCCGCGGTTCAGGGGAGCATCCTGTTTCTGTCGGTCGTTTTCGTCCTCGTCAACCTCGTCACCGATCTGCTCTATGCGAAAGCTGATCCTCGCGTCGCTTACGATTAGCTCGGCACTCGCCGGCCAGACGCCGCGCCCCGCTCAAGCGCCGGGCACGCCGCCGCCCCGCACGACACCGCTGCGCGGCTCGCTCGAGCGCCGCCTCACCACCCTGCTCGACCAGCCGCCGTTCAACCGGGCGACCTGGAACGTGCACGTCGTGGACGACCGGGGGCGGGTGCTGTTCAGCCGCAACGCCGAGCGCTTCTCCGTCCCGGCGAGCAACACCAAGCTCGTCGTGTCGGCCGCGGCGGCGGTGCTGCTCCCACCCGACTATCGCGTGCGGACGAGCCTGTACGCGAACGGGACGATCGTCGAGGGGGTGCTGGAGGGGGATTTGATCCTGTACGGCCGTGGCGACCCGACCTGGTCGCAACGCTGCTTCGGGACCGACACCCTCGCCGCGGGTGTGTGCGACTCGACGTGGACCGCCGTGGATGCCATCGCCGACTCGGTGCGCGCCCGCGGGATCCGGCGGATCAGCGGCCGGGTCGTCGGCGACGGTTCGTACTTCGAGCCGGTGCTGACGCACTGGAACTGGGGGTCATTCGATCTCAACTGGTGGTACGCCGCCCCCGTCTCCGGGCTCGGCTTCCACGACAACAGTGCGGACTTCCAGATCACCCCCGGCGCCGCGGTAGACCAGCCGCCCACGATCACGTGGAGCCCCGACCTCCATCTCTTCGCCTTCGAGAACCGGGCCCGCACCGGGCCAGCCGACTCGGGCTCGACCATCGGCGACAACTTCTTCCGGAAGCCGGGCACGATGGAGATCTGGGCGGAGGGGACGGCGGCGCTGGGGCGCGCGCCCTGGATCGAGAGCTTCGCCCTTCCCGACCCGAACCTGTACGCCGCGCGGGCCCTGGCCGCGGCGCTCCAGAAGAAAGGCGTGTCGGTCGAGGGCGGCGCCGCGAGCACCACGGACTCGATGGTGTATCGCGGCGCCCGCCAGGCGAATCCCCTGGCCGAGTACCTGGGCCGCCCGCTGCCCGACATCCTCTTCCCGATTCTCAATACCAGCCAGAACTGGTTCGCCGAGATGCTCCTCAAGATCCTCGGCCGGGAACTCGGCGGGGCGGGGAGCTGGGAGAAGGGGCTGGACGTGGAGAAGCGGTTCTTGATCGACTCGGTGAAGATCGACTCGACCGCGTTTGCCCTGGACGACGGATCCGGGCTCTCGGCGGGGAACCTCGTGACGCCGCGCGCGTTCGTGCAGCTGCTCGACTACATGTACCGCCACCCGAAACGCGGGCCGTTTCTCGCCGCCCTCCCCCGCTCCGCACAACCCGGCTCATTGCTGCGCCGCTTCACCGGCACACCGTTCGAGGGCCGGGTGCTCGCCAAAACGGGGTCGATCTTTCGGGTGAATTCGCTCTCGGGGTACGTGGAGCGGGCGGACGGCAGGCGGTTCACGTTCTCGATTCAAGCCAATGGGCACTCGGTGCCGGGGAGGCAGATGCTGGCGCAGATAGACTCTTTGGTCGTCGAGATAGGAAAGACCAAGTAGCAGCCACGAGCCGTCTGCGCAACTTCTCTTGAGACTTAAGGCTTCAGTCTTCCTTCTGTCCAAAGAGCGCCATGTTCGAGCTGTGCCCCGGCTCGATCTTGGCGCTCGGGTTCAGGAAGTGCACGGCATGGTTCACGGCGATGCACGCCTCGGCCACGCCGGTCGCGATCAGCTTCAGCTTCCCCGGGTAGGTCGTGATGTCCCCCGCGGCGAAGATGCCGGGGAGGTTCGTCTCCATCGTCTGGGACACCTTGATGTCCCCCTTCTCGATCTCGAGCCCCCACTCGGCGATGGCGCCGAGCGACGAGACGAACCCGAGCTGAGGGATCACGGAGTCCATCGGGACCGTCTCCTCCTCCTTCGTCTTATTGTTGAACATCGTCACCCGCTCGATCCGCTCCCCCCCGTGGATGGCCTTCACCTCCCAGAAGGTGCGCAGCTCCATCTTGCCCGCGGCACACAGCGCGTGCACCTGGTCCACGGTCGCCTGGTGGGCGCGGAAGCCGTCGCGCCGGTGGATCATCAGGATCGACTTGGCGATGCCCTGGAGGTTCACGGCCCAGTCGAACGCGGAGTCGCCCCCGCCGACGATGAGCACGCGCTTGCGGGCGAACTCCTGCGGGTTCAGCACCCGGTCGTACAGACCCTTGCCGAGCCACTGGTCGGAGTCCTTCAGGGGAAGCTTGCGGGGAGTGAAGGCGCCGATCCCGCCCGCGATGAGAACCGTGCGGCCCGGGTATTCGGCTCTGTCGGTGACCACGGTGAACAGCGGTTTCCCATTGTCCTGAGCCGTGCGGAGCCCGATCACCTTCTCGCCCAGGTGGACGGGAGCCTTCCATTGGAGGCCCTGCTCCGCCATCCCCTTGACCAGATCCTTGGAGAGGATCTTGGGAAAACCGGCGACGTCGAAGATGTATTTCTCGGGATAGAGCGCGGTGAGCTGCCCGCCGACCTGGTCGAGGTTGTCGATCAGCCGGTGGGACGCGCCGCGCATCCCGGCGTAGAACGCCGCGAACAAGCCCGTCGGGCCCGCGCCGATAATGGTGATATCTTTGACGTCGCTCATGGGGCGAATTTACACCAAGACCGGCGATGACGGTGAGACGGGGCTCTTCGGCGGCGGCCGCGTGCCCAAGGACGACCCACGCGTGGCCGCCTATGGGGCCGTCGACGAGTTGAATGCCGCGATCGGGTTCGCAGCGTCGCTCGAGCCCCAAAGCCTCGACGCCGCGTTCCTCGAAACCATTCAGCGCGACCTGTTCACGATCGGCGCGGAGCTGGCCTCGCCCGATCCCGGCAAAGTGGACAAGGCTCTCGGCGGTCCCCGGATCGGCGAGCCGCAGATCGGCATGCTCGAGCACATGATCGACGGCCACGAAGCGAAGCTGGCACCCCTGAAAGCCTTCATCCTCCCCGGCGGCACCCCCAAGGCGGCGGTCTTCCATCTTGCCCGCACCATCTGTCGCCGTGCCGAGCGGTCCGTCGTCGCGTTATCGCACCGGGAGCAGGTCAGCCCGACGATCCTGCAGTACCTGAACCGCCTGTCCGACCTGCTGTTCGTGCTGGCCCGTTCGGCGAACGCGCAGGCCGGCCGACCCGACGTCCAGTGGTGACCGTCCGCGTCGCGCTGCGCGAGCAGCGGGACGCCTCCTACGACATCCTGGTGGGCGCGGACGTCATCACGCAGTTGCCCGAGCTCTTGCGGCAGCGCTGCCCGGCAGCGGCATACGCCGTCATCTCCGACTCTCACGTTGCCAAGCTGTACGGGGATGCGGTGATGAAACAGGTATCGAGTACCGGGTACCGGGCGGAGCTGTTCACGTTTCCGGCGGGTGAGTGGAACAAGACCCGTGAAACATGGGCCGCGCTGTCCGACCGCATGCTCGCGGGGCGCTTCGGCCGCGACTGCGCGGTGATCGCGCTCGGCGGCGGGGTCGTGGGCGACGTGGCCGGGTTCGTGGCGGCCACCTACTTGCGCGGCGTTCCCTATGTCCAGGTGCCCACGTCCCTGCTCGCCATGATCGACTCGTCCATCGGCGGCAAGACGGGGGTGGACGTCCCCACCGGCAAGAACCTGCTCGGCGCCTTCCACCAGCCTCGCCTCGTCGTCGCGGACCTGGGCCTCCTCGCCTCCCTGCCCCCCGCGCAGCTGTCGGCGGGGCTCGCGGAGGCCGTGAAGCACGCCGTGATCGGCGACGGCGAGTATTTCGCGTTCCTCGAGCAGGAGCACGGCGCGATTCTCGCCAAGGATGAAGCGGCGCTCGAGCGCGTGGTGCGCCGGTCGGTCGAGATCAAGGCGGCGGTCGTCGCGGAGGACGAGCGGGAGGGGGGACGGCGGGCGATCCTGAATTTCGGCCATACGGTCGGGCACGCGATCGAGGCCACGAGCAAGTTCGAGGTATTGCACGGCGAGGCGGTGGCAATCGGCATGGCGGTCGAGGCGCGGCTGGCCGAGGCGCTCGGCATCGCCGAGCAGGGAACGGCTGGCCGGATCGCGCGACTGCTCGAGCGATACCGGTTGCCGGTGGCCAGACCGGAGGGGGCGAGCGTGGACGATCTGATCGAAGCGATGCAGGGGGACAAGAAAGTGCGCGCAGGCCAGGTTCGGTTTGCGTTGCCGAAGAGGATCGGCGTGATGCAGGGAGATGAAGGGAAGGAGTGGACGGTAGGGGTGGAGGAACGGGGCATTCGAGAGGTGCTCGGCTAAACGCCCCTTGGGCGCGGTGTCAGAATCTTTGGACTCGAGTCGTTGTAGCGGGGTACACGTGCCCATGACCCCGTTTCGAGCGCCGTCGAGGGCCTTTCGGGTGCTGCTGCTCGTCCTGCTGGTCGCGGGGGCAGGGTCCGCCTCGGCGCAAGCGCCGGCCCCGGCCGGTGCCGGCAGAATCACCGGTGCGGTCCTCGACGGGGCCAGTGGTCGGCCCCTCGGGGGGGCACAGGTCGTCCTCGAGCCAGCGCCGGGCGGAGCTGTGATCGGCGGCCGCGGGGCGGCGTTCTGGAGCGCGGGCCGCACCGCGGCCACCGACGCCGCGGGCCGCTACGGCTTCGACGACGTCGCTCCGGGCGCCTACAGCCTGCACGTGCGTCTCATTGGCTACCGGCCTACGACCATCGACGTCGGGCTACCACCGCTGGGCCAGTTGCGCCTCTCCGTGGGTCTCGTAATCCAGCCGATTCTGCTCGACGCGTTGCCGGTGGAAGCGCCGGCGCCGGCGCTGAGTCGCGCCGGGCGGGGATCGACTGATGCAACCCCGTGGGCGCGGGTTGACGTCGAGCGATACCGCCAAGAGCAGTACATCAGCAGCGACGTGCGCGGGCTCACCGGCGCCGACATGCTGGAAGCCGTGACGCTCGGCGAGACGGACCTGCTCCGGGCCTTCCAACGGCTCCCCGGCGTCAGCACCCGCGACGACTTCACCGCCCAGCTCTGGACGCGTGGCGCGCGTTGGAGCGAAACGCGCGTCTACTTCGACGGCCTCCCGCTTTTCAATCCCGTACACGCCGCCGGAGCGTTCTCCGCCATTCCACCCGACGCGGTCGGGGCGGCGTTCTTTCATCCCGGCGCGCGCTCGGCCGCGCTCGGCGAGGGTGCCGCGGCGGCGCTCGAGCTCTCGTCGCGGACCGCCGGAGATACGACGTGGGGCGGCGCGGCCGAGCTCTCCGTCATCAGCGCCCGGGCCACGGTGGACCGGCGCTTCGCCGGCGGCCGCGCCGGGATGATGCTCGCCGCGCGGCGCTCGTACGTCGATCTCGTGAGTCGCGCACTCGGAACCCTGATCGACGACTCGAATGCCGCCGTCCCGTACGCGTTCCACGACGTGGCGGCGCGGCTCGACCTTCCCCTTCGCGGGCGCGCCGCGCTGCAAGCCAGCACCCTGTGGGAACAAGACGTGTTGCGCGGCGACCTACCCAATGTGCTCAAGGGGAACCACGGACACTGGGGGAACGTGCTCGGCCGAGTCTCGGTCGTCACGCCCCTGGGAGGCTGGGACGTGCGGCACTCCATCGGGGGTAGCCGTCTCGCCACGCACCTGAGCCTGGTGGTCGGTGACACAACCACAGACGTCCCATCACACGAGCCGGTCGACAATACGATCACGTACCTGGCGGCGGGCGGCGAGATCGCGCCGGCGGTGACCTCAGGGGGCGCCTGGCGCGCCGGGTACGAGATCGTGCGCCAGTCGCTCGAGTACTTCGGCGGCCCACCCACGCCGTACGCACGCACCGCGGCGATCGGCAGCCTGTATCGCGGAGCGGACACCGTCGGAACAGGATCGGGAGCGTTCCGTTTGGCCGGGAACCTCACGGTCGTGGCGCTCTGGGGGGAGAGCCGCTGGACCATCTTCAAGGGGATGACGGCGCAAGCGGGGGCGCGTGTGGAGGTGGGCACTCCGGTGCGGAACGCTGGGGGCGCCCGGCTGGCCCCTCGAGTCATGGCGCGTTACCGCCCCTCCGATGGAAGACTGACCGTTACGGCCGGCTGGGGACGGTCGTTCCAGTACACGCAGACGCTCGCGCCCACCGGCCCGCGCATCGGTCCCGACCTTCACGTCACCGACGTGTGGCTGCTCGCGGGCGATAGCGTACCCGCGCTGCGGTCCGACGTCGTCACCGCCGGGGCCGAGTACTGGCTGGCCGATGGCTGGATCGGCGGCCTGAACCTGTACGAGCGCCGGGCCACCGGCGCGACGGAGCCCGATCCGACGCCGGGCTACCTCTTCACACCGCGGCCACCGTTCGTGGTCGCAACGAACGGAGCCCGTGGGATCGAGGTGTCGCTTCGGCGGCTGGTGGGCCGAGTGACCGTGTCCCTGGCATACAGCCGGGTGCGTTCCCGGTCCGCAACGGGCGCATTCACGTACGCGGCGCCCTCCGAACGCCAACACGTCTTCGACGGGACCGCCATGGTGCGAGTCGCGCCACGCCTCGCGCTTGGCGGCGCGGTCACCGCCGCGAGCGGGGCACCGTTTACGCGCTTCTACTCACGCCTGTACGAGCGGGTGCCGTGCGACACCCTCGGACCTGGCTGCCTCGTTCCGGGGACCGTCCCCGAGATCGTGGAGGAGCCCAACGCCGGGCGCGCACCGCCGTATGCCACCGTGGACCTGCTGGCAGAGTGGACCTGGGTGCATCGCGGCTGGGAGCTGGGCGCCTCCCTGCAGCTGCGGAACGCGTTCAACTGGCGGAACGCAAGCACCTACGCAGGCTCGGTCAGGGGGTGCACGCTGCCCGCCGGCCCCGGCATCGTGATTCCCCGACCTGGCGTCTGCGATCGATTCGACCACGGCATACCGTTGCTCCCCCTCCTGGGGGTGCGCGTCGCCTTCTGAGCCGTTCGACCCTGGCGCTTTGTTCGCGGCCCATCACGCCGCGTTGCACCGGTACGTCGTCCGGTTTTCCGGGGACGAGGACCTCGCTGATGATGTCGTGCAGGAGACGTTCATCCGATTGGCCGAGCGTCCCCCCCAGGATGCGACGGGGGGCGGGATTCGGGCCTGGTTGTTCACCGTCGCCACGAATCTCGCGCGCGATGCCCTCAAGATCCGGGGCCGGCGGCGCCGCCTCCTGGCGGACCAGGAAGGACGGCTCCCCGCCGCGGATCCCGCGCCCGACCCGGCAGAGGCGCTCGATCGAGAGGAGACGCGCGGGCGCGTGCGGCGCGCGCTCGCCAGGTTGTCAGAAAACGAGCGCATGCTGCTGTTAATGAGGGAGGAAGGATTCAAGCACCGCGAGATCGCCGAGGCGCTGGGGACGACGACGGCATCCGTCGGGACGCTCATCGCCCGGGCGCTCGTGAAGCTGGCCGGGCATCTCGATCTGAACCGGCAATCGGAGGAGTCGTGAGCGTGAGGCACGCCGACGATGGCGATCTGATTCGTCTGGTCGACGGTGAATGTTCCGCCGACGAGCGTGCGTGGCTCGAGGGGCACCTGGCTACGTGTGGGCCCTGCGCCGAGCGGCGCGACACGCTCGCCCGGCTGAGCGGCGCGGTGAGCGCGGCCCTCGCTACCGAAGAACGCGCGGGCGTGAGCCGGTGGCGCGCCCTCGCGCTCCGCGCCGCGACCGTGCTGCTCGTGGCCCTAGGGGGAGCCGCCGTGGTGAGCGCGCAGCCGGTGCGGACCTGGCTTTCCGCGCGGTGGGCGGACGTGCGCGCGCTCGTCGCGCCGCGCTCGGCTCCAAGGAGTGATTCCCCTGGCGCGGCCACGGTGCGCTTCATGCCGACGACGTCGGTGTTTACGATCGCGGTGGTCGCCCGACAGGAAGGGGGCGTCCTGACGATCGAGCTGTCGGGCGACACCATCGCCACGGCGAGCGTGACGCCTGGTACACGTGGCGAGGAGCTGATCGTGCTTCCCGCGGGCCTGCGCATCGTCAACCGCCCCAGGGACCGAGCCCGCTACGACGTTCGGCTCCCACGGGGCGTGGGCGAGGTCCGGCTGCGGATTGCCGACGCGCCCGAGCGGCGGATTGCCCCCGCAGAAGGCGTGCGGCAGTGGACTTTCGACCTAAACCCAGAGATCTGACTCATTAGGAGGGTGACATGCTGAAGCCTGAGAGCTGGTTTGTGCCGATCTTTGTCGGCATCGTCATCGTGGCGGCAGCGGCCGCCGCCGCGTGCGGCAACGACACCGCAAGCCCGACCCTCCGAACCGCGGCCGACAGTTCGGGCGGCGACAGCTTGCCGGGTGACAGCACGCCGGGCGATACCGTTCCGGGTGACACGGTCCCGCACGACACCGTCCCGCACGATACCGTTCCGCGCGACACCGTCCCGGGCGACACCGTCCCGCACGACACCGTCCCGCACGACACCGTCCCGCACGACACCGTCCCGCACGACACGATTCCCCCGCCGTCGGGACCAGCGAGCATGACAGTCACTCCCGACAGTCAGGAGCGCGCCGTCGGCGATTCAGGTTGGGTGAGCGCGACGGTGCGGGACTCGGCCGGACGAGAGATCTGGCCCGCGGCGATCGAATGGGACCTGGCGGATACGAGCACCGTCCTGAGGATCAGGGTGCTCGGAACGTCGTTCGTGATCTTCGATGCGGTGGGGCCCGGCCGGGCGAGACTCATCGCGCGATTCCAGGACCTGGCCGATACCGGAGTCGTGGTGGTGCGGTAAGACTGCGGGCGCGGCCAGCGGAGGCTCCGCTGGCCGCGCCAGTAACCACAATCCGCCCAACACGTTCCCCACATTCCTTCCACCTCTCCACAGCGCTGCAACATCATCCCGCCACCGGCACTTTCCACACGTTCTGTGGATAGTGGACAAACGCTGGAATCACCTCTAGACTAACAATTTGTGATGTGGATAACTGCCGAGATTTGCACCATTTGGCAGCGAATCCTATATTGACGCCGTTAGTCGTCGGCCTAAATGGCGGCGCCGCACCAGCCGTCTCCATAAAAACCTCGGCAGCCCACCGGGAGTCCCTGAATGGCTCGGTCGAACGGCGGCAAGGCGAAGGCGTTCTTTCGCACTACCCCCTCAGGCGCATTCGACCAGTACTTGCAAGACATCCAGAAGCTCCCGCTGATCAAAGACCCCGCCGAGGAACGCCGGCTGGCGCGCCGGGTGCAACGCGGGGACGAAAAAGCCGCCGAACGTCTCGTCACCGCCAATCTTCGCTTCGTCATCTCCTACGTCAAAAAATATCAGGGCCACGGCCTGGACCTCTCCGAGCTCGTCGCCATCGGCAACGAGGGGCTGCTCAAGGCCGTGAAGAAATTCGATCCCGACCAGGGCGTGAAGTTCATCTCGTACGCCGTGTGGTGGGTCCGCCAGGCGGTACTCAAGGCCCTCGCCGAGCAGACGCGCAGCGTCCGGATCCCGCTGAACCAGAACTCGCAGCTCATTCGGATGAGCCGCACCGAGACCTACCTCTCGCAGGAGCTCGGTCGCGAGCCCACCGATAACGAGATCGCGCAGGCCCTCGAAGACACGGTCGAGAACGTCCGCACCGCGCGCCGCATGACGGCGGCCGAGCTGTCGCTCGACGCCCCGGTGGACCGCTCCGACAAGGACGCGGCCACGCTGGGCGAACGCTTCGCCGGCCAGGAAGGCGGCGAAATCGAGGAGCACACCGACGGGCGGCTGATGCGCGAGTTCATCGACCGCATCTTCCAGAAGTACCTGACGCCGCGCGAGCGCAAGATCCTCTACCTCTACTACGGCCTCGAGGAAGGCAGCGAGGCGATGACGCTCGAAAAGATCGGGGCGCTGATGGGAGTCACGAGGGAGCGCATCCGCCAGATAAGAGAACGCGCGTTCGAAAAGCTCAGAGAGTCCCCGGACGGCAAGGCCTTAAAGGGCTTCTGGAGAGCGGCGTAGGATAGGCAAAAGCTAGACGCACAGACGCAGCGGCGGGCAACAGTGAGCGGGGTCAGGACAAGCTTTTCCTGACCCCGCTTTTGCTGCTCACCGCGGTGCGTCTGCGCGTCTAGCCTTTGCATTTCCTGATATACTATTAGCCATGTCTCGGGAACTCGCCATTTTCCCCTTGCCGTTGATCCTGTTCCCTGGGGCTACCCAGCCACTCCACATCTTCGAGCCACGCTATCGCACCCTCCTCTCCGATTGCCTGGCGGCCGACCGCCGCTTCGGTATCACATACGCCGCGCCTGAGGCCGGCTCGGACCCCATGCCCGCCCCCGGCGACATCGGGTGCATCGCTCACATCCTCAACACGCAGGCCCTCCCCGACGGCCGCTCCGACATCCTGACGACCGGTGAGGAGCGCTTCGTGCTGCTCGACTGGATCGCGACCGACCGCCCCTACCGCGTCGCGCGCGTCGAGGAGTTCGCCGACGACCCGGGCGAGGCCCCGGAAGCGGAGGACCTGGCGACCGACGTGCGGCGCGACTTCCTGCGCGTGATCGAGGCGTTGGAGGACGACCCGCCCGAATTGCCGGTCGACCCCGAGGCGCTGTCCTTCCGCGTCGCCGCCGCCCTCGATCTCGAGGCGCAGGGCAAGCTCGCCCTGCTCGCGATCCGCAGCACCACGGTCCGGTTACGGCGGCTCGCCGCCCTGCTGCAGCCGCTCGCCGCCGACGCCGAGCGGCGGGCGGCGGTGCGCCGCCGCGGCAAGAGCAACGGCAAGGGCGGGCCGCACGCCCGGATCGAGCGGACCTCGTGAGCGACCTGGCGACCGACCTGGCGGCGATCGTGGGCGAGCGGCACGTGCGCGTCGCGCCGGCGGAGCGGGCCACGTACGCGATGGACGGCCTGACGACGCATCGCCGCCTGCCCGACCTGGTCGCGCTGCCGGGGACTCGGGAAGAGACGATCGCCGTCGTGCGCCTCCTCGCGGCGCACGGCGTCCCGTTCGTCCCCCGCGGTGCGGGGACGGGCCTCTCGGGCGGGGCGCTGGCGGGGGAGGGCGCGGTCCTGGTCGTCCTCACCCGGTTGAACCGCATCCTCCGCGTGGATCCCGCCAACCGGCTGGCTATCGTGGAGCCGGGGGTCGTGAACGCCCGGCTCTCCGCCGCCACCCGCCCGCACGGCCTTCACTACACCCCCGATCCCTCGAGCCAAACGGCCTGCACCATCGGCGGCAACGTGGCCGAAAACGCCGGCGGCCCGCACTGCTTGAAGTACGGCGTCACGGCGAACCACATTCTGGCGTTGGAGGTCGTGCTGGCCGACGGGCGGACGATCGAGCTGGGCAGCCCCGGCGGTGAGCCCGGCGGAGGCGGCCCCGACCTGGTCGGGCTGTTCGTGGGATCGGAGGGGAACTTCGGGATCGCGACGCGGATCACCGTGCGCCTCACGCCCGTCCCCCGCGCAGTCCGCACCCTGCTGGCCGATTTCACGTCGTTGCGCGCGGCGGGCGCCGGGGTGTCGGCCGTGATCGCCGCGGGGATCGTGCCGGCGGCGCTCGAGATGATGGATCGATCGTGCATCCAGGCCGTGGAGGACTCGGTGTACGCCGCCGGCTATCCACGCGACGCGGCGGCGGTGCTGCTCGTCGAGCTGGACGGCGCCGACGAGGCCGCCGTCGCCGCCGAGGCGGACGCCGTCGCGTCCCTCCTGCGGCCGGCGGGCGCCCGCTCGATCCGGACGGCCGCCGATGAGGCCGAGCGCGAGCGGCTGTGGCAGGGGCGCAAGAAGGCGTTCGGGGCGATGGGGCGCCTCTCCCGCGACCTGGTGGTGCAGGACGCGGTGGTCCCGCGCTCGGCCCTGCCCGACGTCCTGGAAACGATCGCCGCGATCGCCGCGCGCCACCGCCTGGTCGTGAGCAACGTCTTTCACGCGGGAGACGGCAACCTGCATCCCAACATCTCGTTCGATGCGACGGACGCCGACCTGCGGGCGCGCGTCGAGGAGGCGAGCTCCGAGATCATGGCCGCCTGCATCGGCGCGGGCGGGACGATTACGGGCGAGCACGGCGTGGGCCTCGACAAGCTGCGCTACATGCCCCTGGTGTTCGATGCCGAATCCCTGGGGGCGATGCACGCGGTGCGGCGGGTTTTCGATCCCGAAGAGCGCGTCAATCCTGGAAAAGTGGTGCCCGTTCATGCGTGTCGGGAATGGGCAGGCGTGCGGCGTGTGGCGTGCGGCGCAGGCACTCCCACTGTCCCGCCGCACGCCGCACGGATCGCGCCGCGCGTCACACCGATAGGTGCCCTGTGACGATACTGGAGAAAGTGACTGCGCTTCTCGGCGAGGGAGCGGTGCTCGAGGCCGGCACCGACCGCGTCCCACGGATCGCCCCGGGCTCCCCCGATGCCGTCGCCCTGCTCCTCGGCACCGCCCACCAGGAAGGATGGCGCGTGCGGATCGAGGGAGCGGGCACCTGGTTGCAGAGCGACGCCCCCGCCGACCTCGCCCTCACCACGCGCCGCCTCGACCGCATCCCGGCCATCGAGCCCCAGGACCTCACCGCGACCGCCGAGGCGGGGATCGGCCTCGACCAGCTGCGCCAGCAGCTCGCCGACCGCGGCGCCTGGCTCGGCGTGGATCCGCCGGGGCTCGCGGGCCGCACCCTCGGCTCGATCGTCGCGAGCGCCACCGCCGGGCCGCTGCGCCAGGGGTTCGGGCCCGTCAAGGACCACCTGCTCGGCGTCACCTTCGTGACGGGCGACGGACGGATGGTACAGAGCGGCGGACGGGTGATGAAGAACGTCGCGGGGTACGACCTGACGCGCCTCCAGGCAGGGGGGTTCGGCGCGTTCGGCGTCGTGGTGCTGGTGCATCTGCGGCTGCGGGCGCTCCCCCGCGCCGACGTCACCCACCTCCTCGAAGGCTCGCGCGAGGATCTCACGCAGGTCGCCGAGGACATCGCGGCCGCGGGTCTCACCCCCGCGGCCCTGGAGCTCGTCTCTCCCGCCCTGGCGCGCCGGGAGCGGTGGGTGCTCGCGGTGCGGCTCGCGGGGTCGCCCACACTCGTCGCCGCCGACGAAACGGGCCTGGGCGCCGCGACCGGGGGCGGCCGGTTCACACCGCTCCGCGCCGAGGAAGCCCACGCCTTCTGGATGCGTCACGCCGAGGGCTTCGCGATACGTCCGGTGACCTTCCGTCTCGGCGCTGTACCGTCCGCGAGCGACGAGATGCTCGATTTGCTCCAGCACCAGGTGGGTGACGAGTGGATCTCCGCGTCCCCCGCCGTCGGCGCGATCCGCTGGACCGGTGAGGTGACGGTGGACCGGTTGCAGCGCTTGCGCCGCACACTGGCGGGGCTCGAGGTGCCGCTGACGCTCGAACGCGCGCCGTGGCCGATCCGCACCGCCGTGGGGCACTTCGGCGCCTACCGCGAGGGCGTGGGTCCGCTGGTCACAGGACTGCGGCGCACCTTCGACCCCGGCAACGCCCTCGTCGTCGCGACCGAAGGCGAATGAGGCGGGACGGCTTCGCCGGGTTGGATGCGTGCGTACACTGTGGGTTCTGCCTTCAAGCCTGCCCAACCTTTCTCGCCACCGGTGACGAAGCCGACAGCCCCCGCGGCCGCATCGAGCTGATGCGGGCACTCGAGCGCGGCGAGCTCGGCGCGGCCGATCCCGTCCTCGCCTTCCACCTCGATCGCTGCCTCGGCTGCCGCGGCTGTGAGCCCGTCTGCCCCTCGGGGGTCCGCTATGGACAGGGGCTCGAGGCGGCGCGGGATCTCCTGACCCGGGCGCGCGGCGTCCCGTGGGTCGCCCGGGCGGCCCTGTGGGCACTGACGTCTCCGGGCGTGTCGCCGGCGGTGTATCGGCTCGCCCGCGTGCTTCGGGCAACGGGGTTGCCGCGGCTCCTCGCCGGGTGGGGACGGGTCCGATTCGCGATGGGGATGCTGGCGGCAACGAGGGCGGAAGGGCGGAAGGGCGGAAGGGCGGAACGAAAGGCGTGGGGCGGGCCGTCCGCCGGTCCGCCGGTCCGCCCTTCCGCCCTCTTGTTCCGCGGTTGCGTAATGGAAGGTCTGTTCCGACACGTCCACGACGCCACCATCCGCACGCTGTCGGTCAACGGTTACGAGGTTCAGGAGATCCCCGGGCAAGTCTGCTGCGGCGCGCTGCACGCGCACGCGGGACTGCTCGACGAAGCGCGCGCCCTGGCGCGGGCGAACGTCGCGGCATTCGGTGACGGGGACGAGCCGATCGTCGTGAACAGTGCGGGGTGCGGGGCCCTCATGAAGGAATACGGCCACCTGGTGGAGGGCGGCGACCGGTTTTCGGCGCGAGTCCGCGACGTCACCGAGATCCTCGCCGCCGACGGCGGTCCGGCTCCGGGCGCACCGCTCGACCTGCACGTCGCGTACGACCCACCCTGCCACCTGCTGCACGCGCAGCGGGTCGCCGACCCGCCGCTCCGCGTCCTCGCGGCCATCCCGGTGCTCCAGTTGGTGCCGGTCCCCGGTGCCGCCGAGTGCTGCGGCAGCGCGGGACTGTTCACCCTCGTCGAACCGGAGATGTCGCGGGCTGTGCTCGCCCCCAAGCTCGAGCGGCTGCGCGCGGCGGCGCCCCAGCTGGTCGCGACCGGCAACCCGGGCTGCCTGATGCAGCTCGGCGCGGGGTTGGCGGCGGCCGGGATCCACGCCGCGGTGCGCCATCCGGTGGAGCTGCTCGACGCGTCCTACCGCGCCGCCGGACGGTACGGATGAGCACGCGGCGCTTTCCCGCGAACGACGGCGTCGAGCTGGCGCTGCACCGGCTCCGCGCCTTCCGCGACCGTCGCCCGGCGCTGCTGCTCGTGCACGGCGCCTTCACCAGCCACCGCTTCTGGCTCCATGCGCCCGACCGCGGCAGGGAGGGCGGCGGGGGTGGGGGCGGGCTGGCGCACTTCCTCGGTGCCGAGGGCTTCGACGTGTGGCTCGCCGATCTGCGCCACCACGGAGAGAGCGCTCGCGAGCCGCGGCCTCTCGCGTGGACGTTCGAGGACTGGGTGCTGCGCGACGCGCCGGCGCTCGTCGCCCGCGTGCACGAGGAGACGGACGGCGCGCCGCTCGCCTGGCTCGGGCACTCCGCGGGCGGGGCCGCGGGTCTGTGCTGGTTGACGCGCGTCGCCGCCGCGGCGCCGCTCGCCGCGATCGTGACCTTCGGCACGCCGGGCCCGCGGCGCATGGGCCCCGTCCGCTGGATGCTGGCGGCGGCGACGATCGCCCTGTCGCGCGCGCTGGGCCGCTTCCCCGCCCGCGCCCTGCGCTTCGGCTCGGAGGACGAGGCGGCGGGCATCCTCGCCGACTGGATGCGGTGGAACGTGCGCGGCGGCTGGGTGGGAGGCGACGGGTTCGACTATTTCGCCGCCCTCGCGGCCGTCCGGACGCCGTACCTCGCCGTGGCGGGCTCGGGCGACCGCGTCTTCGCGCCCGCCGCGGCGTGCCGCCAACTGGTCGAGCGTATCGGCGCCGACCGCAAGGCGCTCACGATCGCCCCGGGCCTGTCGCACCGCGGGCTCGTGCTCGGTCGCCACGCGCGCGACGCCTGCTGGCCCCACGTCTCCACCTGGCTCAAAGAGGTGCTCACCCCCGGGTATATTCCAGCGTGATGACCGAAGCCACGTTCCCCACCGCCCCGGCGCCCACCGTCACCCGGCTGAACCCGGAGGACGTGCCGGTCGAGATCGCCGACCACCTGCGGGCCGGGGCGATCGTGGCGCCCGCCGACGCCGGTGTGGTGGACCTGACGGGGCCCGGCGCCGTCACCTGCTTCCAGGGACTGCTCACCAACGACATCGAGAAGCCGGGGGACGGCGCCCTTGTCTACGGCGCGCTCCTGACGCCCAAGGGGATGATCGTCGTGGACGGCTGGGCGGCGCGGCTCGGCGCGCGCGTGCGCTTCACCGTCCCCGCCGAGGGGCGCGAGCGCGCCGTCTCCGTATTCCAGCACGCCGTGCCTCCGCGCCTGGCCCGCGCTGCGGACCGCAGCGTCGACTGCGCCGTGCTGCGGATGGTCGGAGCGCACGCGCTCGCCATCGCGGGCGCGGCGGGCCTCCCCGTGCCCCCGCACGCGGCGCGCGTGATCGAGGCGACCCTGGACGATGTGCCCCTCGAGGTCGCGCGCCCGGCCGACCTGGCCCCGTTCGCGGTGCAGATCACCGTGGCCGCCGAGCACCGCGGCGTCATCGAAGCACGCCTCGTCAAGGCCGGCGCGCTCGCGGCCGACGGCGCCGCCCTGGAGCTGTCCCGCGTGCTCGCCGGCTGGCCCCGCCTCGCCTCCGAGGTGGATGAAAAGACGATTCCGCAGGAAGTGCGTTACGACGAGATCGGCGGCGTGTCCTACACCAAGGGCTGCTACACCGGGCAGGAGACGGTCAGCCGGCTGCATTTCCGCGGCCACGCAAACCGCCATCTGCGCGGGCTGTTGTTCGAGGGCGACCCTCCCGGGCCTCCGGCGGACGGATGGAGCGCGGTGATGCTGGACGAGCGCGACGTCGGCCGCGTGACGAGCGTGGCCTGGCTCCCCGACGGGGGCGGGTCGCTGCTGGGCCGCTGGGTCGGGCTCGCCGTGGTGCGCCGCGAGGTGCCACCGGGCGCGCTGGTCCGCGCCGCCGGCCGCGAGGCGCGCGTGGTCGCTCTCCCCTTCGACGTCCCGAGTATCGGTCCGGCATGACGGTCCTCGTCACCGGCGGCAGCGGCCTCGTCGGCAGTCACGTGATCGAGGCGCTGCGGGCCCGGGGCGAACCGGTGCGGGCGCTGGTCCGAAAGCCGGAGGGGATTCCGGGCGTCGAGGAGGTCGTGGGCGACGTTACCGACGCCTCCGCCTGGCGCCGCGCGGCGGGAGGCGCCCGCGCCATCGTGCACGGCGCGGCAGTCGTCGCGAACCGGGTGCCCTACGAGGCGTTCGAGCGCGTGAACGTCGGCGGCACGCGGCTCGCCGTCCACGCCGCGCGGGCCGAAGGCGCCACGCTGGTGCACGTCTCGTCGGTCGCGGTGTTCGGCCGCACGGCGGCCGAGACCGCGGGTCGCGAGGGCATCACGGAAGACTTCCCGTTCCAGCGGATTCCCGAGCGCGATTTCTACGCCCGGACCAAGCGGCTGGCCGAGGAGCTGGTGCGGGAAGAGGCGGCCCGCGGCGGCGTGACGGCCGTGGCGATCCGGCCGAACGTGATCTATGGCGAGCGCGACCGGCTGTTCACGCCCCGAGTGATCGGCGTCCTGCGTCGCGGGTTCGCCGTGCAGATCGGGCCCGGGACCAATCATCTGTCGTGCGTATATGCGGGGAACGTCGCGGCGGCGATCGTCGCCGCCGTGGACAAGGCGCGGCCCGGGTTCCGCGCCTACAATGTGACGCGGGACGCGCCACCCGAGCTGACGCAGCGCGAGTTCTTCATGGCGTTCGCGGCCGCGCTGGGCATCAGGCTCCGGTTCGTGCCCGTGCCCGTTCGCCTGGCCCGTTGGGGAGCGAAGGCGTGGAGCCGTTGGCTGAGGCTGCGTCACCCGCGGCGCTACGCAGGGCTCGCCGGCGCCGCCGTGTCGTTCATCGTGGGGGAGAACCCGTACGTTGCGGCGCGGGCGCGGCAGGACCTGGGGTGGACCCCACCGTACGACGCGCGTGCGGGGATCCAGAGAGCGGTTGCCTGGTTCCAGTCGGGCGCGTAAACTGACATAGGTCCCCCAGGAGCAGACCCATGCGCGCTCTCTTCCGTTGGTCCGTCATCGCAATCCTCGCCCTCACGCCGCCGACCGCCGCCGCGCAGCTGTTCAGCGGGATTGCGTTCGAGCGCGGCGACTCCGCGCACCGAGTCGGCGTGCAATTGGGCGGCACCCTGGGTGTGGACCTCTCCAGGCGCCTCGCGCTGCGGTTCGATATGTCGTACGTGGCATTCGGCAAGTCGCCCGACGTCACCTACACCCCGCCCTGCTTGCCACCCTCGAGCGGTGCCCCACCCTGCGGGCCGGTTCGCCTCGCCGGGACGCGTCTGGCGTTCTACACCGGTACCATGAATCTCCGGTTCATGGAGGAGCGCGACCGGAGCGCGCTCTATTGGATCGCCGGCCTCGGCCTGTACTCCGCCACCAACGACGACGCGCGGCTGGGATGGAACGTGGGCGGCGGGCTGCGGCTCTCGCGGTCGGCGTTCGTCGACCTGCGCTACCACCAGCTCATCGGGCCGGGGACCACGCGGTCCCTCATGCCGGTCGCGGTCGGCATTCGGCTCTAGAAAACGAAACGCCCGGGCGACCGGGCCCGGGCTTCGTCACTTCGGATCGGCTGCGCTGCTTACGGCTTCTTCTTCGCCGTGTCCGCCGCCATGTGGTGCGTCGTGTCGGCGGCCATCGCGGCGGAGTCGGCCATCTGGTGCGTCGTGTCCGACGACATCTGACCGCTCTGATCGGCCTTCTTGCACGCGGCCGACGCCATGGCGACGAGCGCCAAGGCCAATGCGATGCGCTTCATGCTCACTCCTGTTGAAAGTTTCGGGGCCCCGAAGACGGCGGGAACCTACTAGGCGGACCCGCGGAGTCAAGGGGCGGTATCTTAATGCCTGCCATGCTGCGCTCCGACCGACGCACCTTCCTCGCCTGGCTCGCCGCGCTCCCGGTGTGGCGCGGGTTCGGCCGCCGTGCCGCGCAACAGCCGACCATCGAGGCCCGGCCCACCGCGCTGTACCAGCAGCCCGACGGCCGGAAGAATCTCGTGCGCATCGCGGTCGCGGGACTCGGCGCGCCCGCGGCCCGGGCCCGGGTCACCGACCGCCGCGGCGCGCTGGTGGGCACCGCCGGCCTCCTCCCGCTGGGTGCGGGACTGACCCTCACGGGCGAGGTCTGGGTCCCGCTTTCTCAGCCGGTCGATTATCAGGTCGATGTCGAGGTCGGGCGGGAGCGGGCGGCGCGCAGCCGCGTTCGCCTCACGCCACCCAAGCGCTGGACGGTCTACTGCCTCTCCTCCATCCATACCGACGTAGGCTACACCGACGTCCAGGAGAACGCCCTCGAGATTCACCGCAAGAACCTCGACGCGGCCGTCGCGCGGCTCCCCGCCCACCCCGACTATCGATTCACGCCCGAGTGCGCCCTGCAGGTGCTGTCGTACCTCGAGAATCGCGCGCCGGAGGCGGGAGACGCGCTGCTGCAGGCGATCCGCGACGGCAAGGTCGGCTTCCAGGCGCTGTTTGCGAACCTGCTCACCGGTCTGCTGGACCACGAGACGCTGGCGCGCGCCGTGTGGCCCGCGGGCCGGCTGGCGCGCGAGCGGGGACTCACCTACGCGGCGGCGCAGATTACCGACGTGCCGGGTCAAACCGCGACCTTCCCGATGGTGCTCGCGGCGAGCGGCGTGAAGTACCTGGCGAGCGGAGCCAACCCGGAGCGCGCGGTCCCGCTCCTGCCACAGGCGCAGGCCGACCAGCTGGGGCTGCTCGGGTCGGGGACCAGTTACCCCCAGGTCTACTACTGGGAGGGCCCGGACGGCAGCCGCGTCCTGCACTGGCGCGCGCACCACTACGGCGACGAAGTGCGCTACGGCTTCGCCGCCGGCCCAGACGAGATGGGCCGCCGACTTTCGGATTGGCTGCTGAGCCACCCGGTCTTTCTGTCGCGCGACTGGCCGTATGACCTGGCGCTGCTCTACGGGGCCGATTGGCAGGACAACGCACCGATGCGGGAGCAGCTGGTCGCGAATCTGGAGGAGTTCAACCGCCGGTATGCCTTCCCGCGTCTCGTGCCGGGCCGCGCGGAGGACTTCTTCCGGGAGCTGGAGCGGCGGCACGGACCGCGTATCCCCGTGCGGCGCGGCGACACCGGACTCTATTGGGAGGACGGCGCCGCCTCCACCGCCGCCGAGCTGGCGACGTTCCGCGCCGCCCAGCTCGCCGCCCGGGCAGCCGAGATCATGGCGCTGTGGGACGCCCGCCTCGAACCACACGACGACGACGCCCTGCGTCGGCTGCGGCGCCGCGCCGCCGACCGGGCAGCCATGTGGCGCGACCTCTTGCTGTTCGGCGAGCACACCTGGGGAGCGGACGTGAGCGTCTCAAGCCCCGACGCACCGCAGACGGTGGTGCAGTGGGCGTACAAGAAGCGGTTCGTGGACGGAGCCGCGGCGGCGGCCCGCCAGCACGTGGCGGACGGTCTCCTGCGCCTGGGCCGCGGGACGGCCGCAGGTCGCGGGCGGATCGTCTTCAACGCCGGCTGCTGGGAGCGGACCGACGTCGCCCGGGTGGCCGGCGGCGCAGGCAAGGCCTTCGCCTCTGGCGGCCACGACCTTCCGGCGGTGGATCTGGAGGGGGGCGACGCGCTCGTCCTGGTCCGCGACGTTCCACCCCTGGGCTACCTGACGCTCACCGAGGCCGACCGCGCCGCCCAGCCCCCGGTCCCGGACGGCGACGCGGTGGACGCGCGCGCCGGAGGCTTTGCGCTCCAGCTCGATCCGGCGACGGGCGCGATCCGGTCGCTCACCGGCCCCGACAACAAGGAGCGCGTCAAGCCGTCCGACTGGTCGGGACTGAACCAGCTCGTGTACGTGCGCGGCGGCGAGCGCAGCGCCCTGTGGACCACGTGGGACCGGAACGATCTCAAGAACCCGCCGCAACTGGAAATCACCCAGGCGCGGCTGGTGCGCGCGCGGCGCGAGCGGCTCCCCGGGATCGGCGTCCGGCTCGTGGCCGAGCGGGCGCTCGCGGGGTTTCCCGCGATCGTTTCGACGGTCACCCTGTACGACGATCTGCCGTGGGTGGACCTCGAGACTCGGCTCGTGAAGACGCCGACCCTCGCCAAGGAGGCGCTCTACGTCGCGTTCCCCTTCGCGTTCACCCAGCCCACGGTGGAGGTCGAGGTGCCGCTGGGCCGCACGACCGTCGAACGCGATCAGCAGCCGGGGAGCTGCCGCGACTGGTACTGCCACACGCACTGGGTGTGGTTGCGGGAGGGAAACGACGGTGTCCTGTGGAGCGGTCCGGACACGCCGCTCTTCACCCTCAACGACCTGTGTCGGGGCGCGTGGCGGCGGGCGATCGTCCCCGACGGCACGCTGTTCGCCTACGCGATGAACAACTACTGGCACACGAACTACGCCGCGCGTCAGGGAGGCGAGGCGACGTTCCGGTTCCGGCTCTCGCTGCTCGGGCCGGGCGATGTCGCGGAGCCGGTGCGCCGCGGGTGGGCGGCCTGCGATCCGTTGTACGTGAGCCCGCCTTTCGAGAACGGCGCGCCCGGCCCGCTCATCAGTAAGGACCGGGCGTTGTTCCTGGCCGACAAGGGCGTGCTCGTCGTGGGCGCGAAGCCCGCCGACGACGGCGACGGGGCCGTCGTGAAGCTGCTCGACGTCGCGGGCCAGACGCGGTCCGTCGGCGTGTGGCCCGCCGCGTACGCGTTCCGGCTCGCCCGCCGGGCGAACCTCGTCGAGATGAACGGCGACGCCGTGCCCGTCGGCGGCGACGGCAAGGCGGCCGTGGATCTCCCCGCGTGGGGCGTGGCGGGTGTCCGGCTCTTTACACCCGCGGAGCGAACGGGTTAACGTCGAGCATGAGCCTGCCTACGACATTCGGTGAGCTGAAGCAGACGGAGTGGGCGAGCCCCGCCCGGCGCCGTCGCACGGTGAAGGACGAAATGCGGGAGAACCTCATCTGCCTGCTCGAGAACAGCTCGCCGCTGTTCCCGGGCATCGTGGGGTACGAAGACACCGTCATCCCCCAGCTCGTCAACGCCGTCCTATCCCGTCACAACTTCATCCTGCTGGGCCTGCGCGGGCAGGCGAAAAGCCGCATCCTGCGCCAGCTCGTCGGCCTGCTCGACGAGGAGATCCCGATTCTGGCCGGGAGCGAGGTGAACGACGACCCCTTCCGGCCGATCTCGAAATACGGGCGCGAGCTGATCGCCGAGCAGGGCGACGCCGCCCCGGTCGCGTGGCTGCCGCGCGACTCGCGCTTCGTGGAGAAGCTCGCGACGCCGGACGTCACGATTGCCGACATCATCGGCGACGTGGACCCGATCAAGGCGGCGCGCGGCGGGCACCTGCTCTCCGACGAGCTGACGATGCACTTCGGCCTGTTGCCGCGGGCCAACCGGGGGATCTTCGCCATCAACGAGCTGCCCGACCTGGCGGGCAAGATCCAGGTGGGGCTGTTCAACATCATGCAGGAGGGGGACGTCCAGATCAAAGGCTATCCCGTCCGGTTGAACCTCGACGTGGCGCTCGTCTTCACCGCGAATCCCGAGGACTACACCGCCCGCGGCAAGATCATCACGCCCCTCAAGGACCGGATCGGCTCGGAGGTCACGACCCACTATCCCGCCACCGTCGAGCTGGGCGCGGCGATCACGCGGCAGGAGGCGTGGGTGGAGCGCGACGGGCGTCCGATCCGCGTGCCCGACTTCATGGAGGAGCTGATCGAGCGGATCGCGTTCGAGGCGCGGGAGGACAAGCGGGTGGACCGGCGCAGCGGCGTGTCGCAGCGCCTGCCCATCAGCGTAATGGACAACGTGGTCTCGAACGCCGAACGGCGGGCGATCGCCACCAAAGAGCGGGCGGTGGTGCCGCGCGTCTCGGACGTCTACGCCGCCCTGCCGGCGATCACGGGGAAACTCGAGCTCGAGTACGAAGGGGAGCTGCAGGGCGCCGAGACGATCGCCAAGGACCTGATCCGCCGCGCCGCGGGCAAGACGTTCGAGGCACGGGTGGGCGGCGCCAACGTGGACGACATCGTCCATTGGTTCGACGAGGGCGGCGCCCTCAAGATCTCCCCGGATGAGCGCTCCGAAGCCCTCCTCAAGGGCTTCAGCGTCGTGCCGGGGCTGCTCGATCTGGTGGATCAGGTGGGGCTCGCCGGCAAGAAGGACCCGGCGGCGATGGTGTCGGCGTGCGAGCTGGTGCTCGAGGGCCTCGTGGCCGAGAAGCGAATCGCGCGGAGCGAGGAGCTCGGCTACGTGCGCGCCCGGCCCGACTCCAAGACCCCTCCCCCCGGCAAACAAGGGCCGAATCTCTTCACGTAGCATCCTTCCCCTCCACTCGGAGTCCCCATGGGCCAGCTCCTCGTCGGTCTCGTGCTCCTCGGCGTCGCCTTCTTCCTGCGTCTCGGAGCCGCGGCGGTGCCGACCGGAGGGACGCGGCCGGTGGGCGGGCTCCTCCGCCTGTTGAGCGCTGGGGCCCTCGTCGTCGGCGCCCTCGTGGTGCTCGCCTCGACCGGCGTCGTGATCAACGCCGGGGAAGTCGGCGTCCAGCACGCCTTCGGACGGGTGAGTACCAGTCCCCTGTTGCCCGGCATCCGCATGGTGCCCCCCTGGTCCTCCATCGAGCGCTACTCGACGCGCGAAGAGCAGTACCCGTTCACCGGCGACCAGATCGAAGAGATCGCCGCGCTGTCGAGCGAGCAGATGGGGATGACGGTGGACGTCGGCCTGCGGTGGCAGATCGACCCCCAGCAAGCCGCTCGCATCTACACCGAGATCGGAGACGAGGCCCAGATCCACAGCGCCGTGCGCAACGCCATCCGCAAAGGCGTGCGAGACGGGATGGTGCAGTACTCCATCAACGACATCTCGAAGCGCACCCAGATCGCCAACACGATGGAAGCGCTGGTGGATTCGGCCCTCGTAACGCAGCCCCGCGTGGGAGGCCCCCGGTTCCGCATCGCCACCGTCACCGCCTTCTTCCTGCGCGACTTGCAGCCGCCGGCGCAGGTCGTGCAGGCGATCAACAACAAGATCGCCCAGGAGCAGCAGGTGGAGACGGAGCGACACCGCGTCGAGGTGGCGCGACTTCAAGCGGAGCAGCAACGGCTGCTCAACACGACGCTCACCGCCGAGGCCTTGACCCGGCAGTACCTCGACGTGCTGCGCGAAATGAAGTCGTCGAACAACCTCGTCATCCTGGTGCCGACCGCGGGCGGGATCCCGGTGTTGAACCTCGGCGACCTGCGGCGCAACCTGCGCCCGTGATGCGTGCCGCACCGCCGCTGATCACCGTCACCCGCCAGTACGGCTCTGGCGGCTCCGACATCGCTCGTCTGGTTGCGAAAGCATTGGGCTGGACCCTGATCGACAACGAGTTCGTGGACGACGTGGCACGCCTCGCCGGGCTCCCGCCGGAGGAGGTGGCGCAGCGCGAGGAACGGGCCCCGGGGCTGCTCGAGCGCCTCGCGCGCACCCTGGCGGTCGGCTCCCCGGAGATGTTCATGACGACCGCCGCGGCGCCGCCCCAGGTCGAGGCCGACGAGGCTACCATCGTGAAGATGACCGAACGGGTGATCGCCGAAGCGGCGGCGGAGGGACGCGTGGTGCTGGTGGGCCGCGGTGCGCAGGCCGTGCTCGCCAAGCGCGAAAACGCCCTGCACGTGTACGTCATCGCCAGCAAGCCGTGGCGCAGGAAGGTCGCGGTGGAGCGGCTCGGCGTGGATCCGGCGAACGTCGACAAGGCGGTGGACGAGACCGACAAGGAGCGCGACCATTACGTGAAGACGCACTACGGCCGCGACCGCCACGACATCACCAACTACGATTTGGTGCTCAACGCCGAGCGGCTCGGGTTCGAGGGGGCGGCGGCGCTGGTCGTTTCGGAAGCGAAACGGAGGGGGTGGAAATAGTGCAGTGGCGCGCTCCCTGGGAGTCGGCCTCCTCGGCCTGGGACGTCACGGCCGGCGCTACGCCGAGCATCTCGCGGCCGGGGACGTCCCGGGGGCGCGGCTCGTCGCGGTGTGGCGGCGCGACCGGGTCGCGGGCCGACGCGACGCGGCCCGCTACAGCGCCGTGCTGGCGTCCACGCCGTTCGCCCTGTGTGAGCGCTCAGACGTGGACATCGTCGCCGTCGTCCTGCCCCCGGGGCTCTACCCGCCGATAGTCGAGGCGGCAGCGCGGGCCGGGAAGGCGATCCTGCTCGAGAAGCCACTGGCCGCGACGCCGGGCGATGCCCGCCGCATCTCGCGGGCCGTGCACCGAACGGGCGTGCCGGCCATGGTGGCCCACACGCTGCGCTTCGATCCCAGAGTGCGCGCCCTGCTTCGGGAAGTGGCGAAGCTCGGCTCCGTACGCGCCGTGCACGTCGTCCAGCACCTGCCGAACCGTGGCGTGCGATGGGAGAGTGAACCCCCGCACGGGCCGGGCGGGATCCTGCACCAGACGGCAACCCACGGGCTGGACCTGATCCGCGTGATCACGGGCCGCGAGGCGCGTCGCGTGAGCTGTGTCGCATGGCGCGTGCGCAATCCGCGCCTGCCGGATGCCGCCTTCGTTCGTCTGGAGTTCGACGACCGGGTGGCCGCGGTGCTCAGCGTCGGGAAGGTGAGTACCGGACGCAGTCATGCCGTCGAGGTGGTGTGTGACAGGGGGATCGTTCGCGCCGACCTCATCACCGGTCGGATGGGCGTCTCGTCGGGAGGTTCGCTCACGCGGCGGTCGCGGCAGCGCGAGTGGGTGGTCCCGGGTGCTCCAACCGTCCCCGCCACGCTCGGCGCGTTCGTGCGCGCGATCCGCGCCCGCCGGGCCGCGCCCGTTTCGCTCGAGGATGCGGGGCGGACGCAAATGTTGGTCGAGGCGGCGTTGCGGTCGGCGCAGCGGGGGGGAGTGCCGGTGGCGCCGTCGAAGTTCGGGGGGCGGCGGTAGGGGCACGGCATGCCGTGCCCCTACGCCGCCCGCCGCAGCTCCACCACCCGCCACGCCGCTGCCGCCATCGCCAGCGCCGTGATCACGCCGCCCACCGCGACCGCCCACGGCGCCCCGAAATGCTCAGCCAGGGCGCCGGCCTGGAGCGCGCCGAGCGGCGCCAATCCCACGAAAACGAACGAATAGAACCCCATCACCCGCCCGCGCAGCTCGTCGGGCACCAGGGTCTGGAGTAGCGTGTTGGTGAGCGCGTTGTTGAGGATCATGGCGCAGCCCGCCAGCGCGACGAGCGCTACCGACAGCGGGAAGCTGCGGGAGCTCGCGAACAGGGCGAGCGCCACGCCGAAGCTCGTGCCGCCCGCGACCAGCGTGCGCCCCTTGGGGATGCGCCCGCTCCACACGGCGATGCTGAGCGCACCCAGCAGCGCGCCCACGCCCACCGCCGCCGTCAGCGCCCCGTAACCCGCCGCGCCGGCGTGCAACACGTCGCGCGCGACGACGGGCATCAGCACCAGGAAGGGAAACCCGAAGACGCTGAACAGGGCGGTCAGCACGACGAGCGCGAAGACCCGGGGGTCGGAGCGGATGAACGCGACGCTCTCACGAATCCCGGTCCACGCCGAGCCCGCGGCCGGCTGAGGGACGCGCGGCGGCAGCCGCATCGCGAGCAGGCCCCCGATCACCGCGAGGTAGCTGACGCCGTTCAGCGCGAAGCACCACGCGGTCCCCACGCTCCCGATCAGCACGCCGGCCACCGCGGGCCCGAACACGCGCGTCGCGTTGAACACCGACGAATTCAACGCGATCGCGTTCATCAGATCGTCCTTCCCCACCATCTCGACGATGAACGACTGGCGCGTGGGGATGTCGAATGCGTTCACGATCCCGAGAAACGCGGCAAGCGCCATCACGCTCTCGACCGTCACCGTGCGGGTCCAGACGAGCCCGGCGAGCGCGAACGCCTGGAGCATCAACAGCGTCTGTGTGATGACCACCATGCGCCGCTTGTCGGTGCGATCGGCCACCACGCCGGCGTACAGCGTGAGCAGCAGCACGCCCAGCGAGCTGAGCGCCGACACCAGGCCGACGTAAAAGGGGGAGTTCGTGAGCTGCAGCACCAGCCAGCCCTGGGCGATCGACTGCATCCAGGTGCCGGTGAGGGAGACGGTCTGACCGAAGAGAAAAAGCCGGAAGTTGCGGTGGGCGAGGGCCCCGAGTCCGTAGCGCCGCACGGCCTCCGTCATTGCGTGAAAGGTCGCCGCCGCACGACATTTCGGGTAGCCCGATGAAGTACACCACGTACAGCCGCTACGTCCCGGGCCTGCTCGAGACGCTCAATCTCCAGGCCCTGCTCGACCAGCTCGCCGACTTTCTCCTCCAGTCGGGCTTCGCCGGAGGCTCGTACTCGCACCCCTTCTGGGGCGAATTCGGGGAAGAGGATCCCGATCGCTCGCTCGACGCGCTACGCCAGGCGATCCTCCAGGCGCTGATGGAGTCGGGTCAGCTCACGCCCGAGATGCTCACGGTGTTGCGCGGCGACTCGACGGGCGACGCCCAGCGCGACGGCGAGCTGCAGCGCCAGCTCGCCGAGCTGCTCGACCAGATCGTGCAGAAGCTGATCGACGACGGGTACCTCAATCTCACCCAGGCGCCCCAGATGCCGGCGGGCCAGCAGCCGCTCTTCGGCCCCGGGGGGATGGCCAAGGAAGCGGCGCAACAGGTGCAGTTCAACCTCACCGAGAAGGGCATCGACTTCCTGGGGTATCGCACGCTCAAGCATCTGCTCGGCAGCATCGGCAAATCGAGCTTCGGCGCCCACGAGACGGAGCACCTCGCCACCGGCATCGAGGCCGAAGCGGCGAGCAAGCGGTACGAGTACGGCGACACGCTGAACCTCGATGTCAATGCGACGCTGACGCACGCGCTTCAGCGCGAGGGGCTGGGCGTCCCGATCAACCTCGAGTACGACGACCTCATGGTGCACCAGGCCGAGTACCGCTCGTCGTCGGCCACGGTGCTGATGCTCGACTGCTCGCACTCGATGATCCTGTACGGCGAGGACCGGTTCACGCCGGCCAAGAAGGTGGCGCTGGCGCTCACGCACCTGATTCGGACCCAGTTCCCGGGAGACACGCTGCGCGTGGTGCTGTTCCACGATACGGCGGAGGAGATCCCGCTGGCGCAGCTCGCCCACGCGCAGGTAGGGCCGTATCACACGAACACGGCGGAGGGGTTGAAGCTGGCGCGGCGCATCCTCATGGGCCAGCGCAAGGACATGCGCCAGATCATCATGATCACCGACGGGAAGCCGTCGGCGCTGACGCAGCCCGACGGCCGGATCTACGTGAACTCGATGGGGCTCGACCCGCACATCCTGCAGGCGACCTATCGCGAAGTCGCGCTGTGCCGCCGCAGCGGCATTCTGATCAACACGTTCATGCTGGCGCGCGACCGCAGCCTGGTCGAGTTCGTGAAGAAGGTCTCCGCGATCTGCCGCGGGAAGGCCTACTTCACGAACACGATGACCCTGGGGCAGTTCATTCTCATGGATTTCATGAGGAGGAAGACTCGCAGGGTGAGCTAGGCCTCACCGGAACGTCCCCGGACTCACCTCGTATACCGCGTGATACCGCCCCACATCCTCGTCGGGGCCCCAGAACCCCATCTGCTCGGCCCACCGCACGTCCGTCAGCCGCCGGCCGCCCAAGGTGAGGAATCCCGCCGCCCGCGTGGTGACGACGCCGAGACGGCGCAGGTCGCGCAGATCGCGCAGCACGGTCGCGCCGCGCTCGGCGACGATCCGGCGCGCCGTGCCCGGCCCGATGCCCGGGACGCGCACCAGCTCCGCGCGTGAGGCAGTTCGCACCTCGACCGGAAACCGCTCGGCGTGCGTGAGCGCCCAGGCCACCTTGGGATCGAGCCCCAAGGGCAGATTCCCATCGCCGTCGAACACCACCTCATCCCGCGCGAAGCCGTAGCGGCGAAGCAGGTAGTCGGCCTGGTAGAGCCGGTGCTCCCGGAGGGCCGGCGTCTCGGGCGCGTTCTCGAGCGGCGTGTCGCGGATGGGCCGGAACGCGCTGAAATGCGTGTGGTGGATCCCGCGGCGCGCGTACAGCTCGGTGACGCGGCCGAGGATGGTACGGTCGCTGTCGGGCGTGGCCCCGACGACGAACTGCATCGTCATTCCGGCGGCCCCGCCCGGCCGCAGCGCGTCGCGCGGCTTCCCGTCGGCCTCCTCCTCCCATTCACGGCGCACCACCGTCCGGACCTGCTCGAGGCTGGCAAGCGAGGTATCCAAGTCCTTTTCCGGAGCGATTTGTGCGAGGCTCTGACCGCAGGGCGCCTCGAGATTGAGCGACACGCGGCTCGCGAGCTGGGTAAGCTGCTCGAGCTGCGCCCGATCGGCGCCCGGCACGGCCTTGGTGTGGATGTAGCCGCGGAATCCGTGCTTGAACCGCAGCAGCTCGAGCACCTGGATCAGGTCGTCCATCACGTTGGTCGGCCGCCCCGGGATCCCCGTGGTGATGAACAGCCCCTGGCACCAGCCGCGGCGGTGGGCGGCGAGAAAGACCCGCACCAGCTCCCCCGGCTTCAGCAGCGTCCGCGGCATCTGCCGGTCCCGCCGCATCGGACAGTAGTGACAATTGAAGCTGCAGGCGTTGGTCATCAACACGCGCAGCAACGAGACGCGCGCGTTGCGGGCGCCCAGCCGGACTTCTCGGAAGTTGAACGGCCGGAGGGAGCCTCCCTCCCTCATGTGCCGGAGCCGCGGAGGCGGCCCGTCGCGGTCGTCGACCGCCAGGTCCATGAGCAGCTTCAGGCGGGTGTCGAGATCGGAGGGATCACGCATCGGGAGGCTCCGGTAGAGAACGACCTAGAGCCTACCCGAACAAAACCCGAAAGTCAAGTTTCTACAGCTACCGCCCGCTCGACCGCCGCAGTGAGGCTATCCACGGCCCACGACTGATCGTGGCGCGCGCCGTTGATGAAGAATGTGGGCGTGCCGTTCACCCCGCTCCGCACTCCGCTCATGAAGTCTTCCCGCACGCGCGCCTTGTGGGTGTGCGCCGCCAGCTCACCTGCCACGCGGTCGCCATCGAGGCCCAACTCCACCGCGTACTCGATCAGGTTCTCGTCCTCGAGCGCGAACTGCCGTTCGAACAGCCGGTCGTGCATCTGCCAGAAGGCTCCTTGCGCGCCCGCCGCCTCGGCGGCCTCGGCCGCGTGCTGCGCATGCGGATGTATCTGCGTCAGGGGGAAGTGGCGAAAGACGAACCGGAGGCGCGGCCCGACGCGACTCCGGACCTCCTTCACGATCGGGTACGCTTGGCGGCAGTGGGGACACTCGAAGTCCCCGTACTCGACCAGCGTGACCGGAGCGTTCCCCCCAGGTCCCTGCGTGTGGTCCCGCTCCCCGACCGGCAACGCCAGGAGGCCCGTCTCTCCCTTCGGGCTCATCGGGCACCGCTGCCCGGGCCGGGCTCGAGCTTGTCGAGCGCTCGCAAGATCCCGTCCGCCCCGGGGTTCACGTCTATGGGAGAGACGTAGCTCCAACGGATCGTCCGGTCCCCGTCGATCACAAAGAGCGCGCGCTCCGCGATCCCTTCCCCGTCTCGATACACGCCGTACGCCCGAGCCACTGCCCCCTTCGGCTCGAAGTCGGCCAGCAGGGAGAACTGCAGCTTGCGATGCTCCGCGAATGCTTTGTGGCACCACACGCCGTCAACCGAGATTCCCAGGAGCTCGGCGCCGTAGCGCTTGAACTCCGGAAGGATCTCGTTGTACAGCGCCATCTGATCGCCGCACACCGGGCTCCAGTCCGCCGGATAGAAGGCGAGGATCACCGGCCGGCCGCGCAACTCACGCAGCGACACCGTCTGACCCGGCGCGCTGGGCAGGGTGAAGTCCGGTGCCGGCGCGCCCGGTGCGAGCGGAGTCGTCATCCTGGTCATGGGTCGAATCGTAAACGCCGGGGGCTGGGCCGGCGTTCCAGCCCTCACCGCACCGCGCCGTCGTACACCAGGCGTGACAGGTCGCTCACGAGCCGGTAGGCATCCTCGTCCTTCTGGATCCCACCGGTGAGCACGACCAAGACGTAGCGCCCGCCGCGTCCTTTAGGGTCGGACCGCTCCACAATCGCAGCGTCGTGGTACACGACCCCGCCGATCCATCCGGTTTTGTGATAGACGCGGGTACCCGCGGGCAGGCCCGCCGGGATGCCTTCGTTGAAGTGCTGGCGCCCCAGGATCGCAAGCATCTCGCGGCACGCCGCCGGCGATGCCGCCCGCCCGTCCGCGATGGCGGCGAGCAGGACGCCGAGGTCACGCGCGGTGGTCGTATTGTTCAGTCCTGCACGGTACGCCTTGCCGTCCTCCACACCGCGCAGCACCAGGATGGAGTCGGCGCCGAGGGCGTGCGCGGTGGCGTTGGCGCGCGGTGCCCCCACCAGCGCGATCAGCAGGTTCGTCGCCAGGTTGCTCGACACCGTCTCCATCAGGTCCACCAGCTCGCGGATCGACGCCTTGCCGCCGACGCGGAGGTACAGCGTGGAGTCGGAGTCGTCGGTCTTGTCGAGCTCGTAGGTCGAGCTGTCCACGATCGAGCGGAACACATTCGTGACGGGGATCGAGTCGTCGAGCGACAGGCGCCCTGCGTCGCGATCGCGATAAAGCTGGATCATCACGGGCACCTTCATGGTGCTCGCGGCGTGGAACCGGAGGTGCGCGCCGGCGAGCAGCGAATCGCCGCGGCTCAGATCGTGGAAGTACACGCCGGCACGGGCGCCGGTGGCCGCGATCCGCGCAGCGACGCGGGCGGTAAGACCGGTGTCGGCGGGGGACACGGGCGTGGCCTGTAGGGCGACGAGCAACAGCGCGAGAAGTCCCATAGGTGCCGGATAAGATACACGTTCGCCGGGGCTAGGCCCCCCGTTTAGATTGCAGGCGTGAGCGAGTTCGTCTTCGGCACGCACAACGCTGCGTTCGTGCAGGTCATGTACGAGCAGTACCTCCGCGACCCCGCCTCCGTCGGCGACGACTGGCGGCAGCTGTTCGATAACGGAAAGCTCGCCGAGCTACCGGTGATTCCGACGGATCGGTCCGAGGTCCTTCGGGAAACGGGAAACGTGCAACGGGAAACGCAAGGGCCGAGCGCACCAACCCCAGCCGCAGCACCCACGTTTCCCGTTTCCCGTGTCCCGTCTCCCGCCTCGACGCCGATCACCGGTCCCGCCGCCCGACTAGTCGCAAACATGACGGACTCCCTGTCCGTCCCCACCGCCACGTCGTTCCGCGAAATCGCCGTGGGCACGCTCGACGCCCAGCGCAAGGCGCTCAACGCGCAGCTCGCGGTCAGCGGCAAGAAGATCTCGTTCACGCACCTGATCGGGTACGCGATCGTCCAGGCGGCCAAGCAAATGCCCGTGATGACGCACGCCTTCCAGGACGTCGAGGGGAAGCCGCATCGCGTCGATCCGGGCGCGGTCAATCTCGGTCTGGCGGTGGATGTCGAGCGCAAGGGCGGGACGCGCGGGCTTGTGGTCCCCGTCATCAAGCGCGCCGAGGGAATGGACTTCGCGGCGTTCCACCAGACCTACGAGACGTTGGTCGAGAAGGCGCGCACGAACAAGCTCCTCCCCGACGACTTCGCCGGCGGCACGATCACCCTGACCAACCCGGGGACGATCGGCACCGTCGCCTCCGTGCCCCGTCTGATGAAAGGCCAGGGCTCGATCATCGCGACGGGCGCGATCCGCGATGTGGCGAGCGCGAAGGTCATGACGATCACGAGCACGTACGACCACCGCATCATTCAGGGGGCGGAGTCGGGCGTGTTCTTGCGCCGGCTCGATAGCCTGCTTCAGGGTGACGACAACTTTTACGGTGCGGTGTTTGAGAGCCTGGGCGTGACGGGAAACGTGCAACGGGAAACGGGAAATGTTGTGTCGCCCGCGCCGGCGTTTCCCGTTTCCCGTATCCCGTCTCCCGACGATTCGCAGTCCGTCGCCGCCGCGATGGCCCTCGTCCGCGCGATCCGGCGCCTCGGGCATCGAGCGGCGCACCTCGACCCGCTCGGCAGCGAGCCGCCCGGCGATCCGTCGCTCGACCCCCGCCCCCTCGGCCTCACGCCGGAGGCGATGGCGCGCATTCCGACCGACGTGCTGCGCTGCTACGTCCCGGGCGCCACCCTCGCCGAGGCGCTGCCGCAGCTCACCGCCACCTACTGCGGCACGATCGCGTACGAAGTGGAGCACATCGCGAGCCACGAGGAGCGCGTGTGGCTGCGCCGGGTGATCGAATCGGGCGAGCACCGCAAGCCGCTCTCCGCCGACGACAAGCGGAACCTGCTCAGTCGTCTCACCCTCGTCGACGCGCTCGAGCGCTTCCTGCAGCGCGCCTACCTCGGCCAGAAACGCTTCTCGATCGAGGGTGTCGACATGACGGTGCCGATGCTCGACACCACGCTCGAGCTCGCCGCCGCCTTCGGCGCGCGCAAAGTCGTGATGGGAATGGCGCACCGCGGCCGGCTCAACGTGCTGGCGCACGTCGTGACCCTGCCCTACGAAGCCATCCTCGAGGAATTCGAAGGCGGCGGCGCCGGCTCCGCGTCCGACCCGGAGGCCGTTACCGGCGACGTGAAGTACCACCTCGGCGCCGAGGGCACGTATCGCACGGCCCAGGGCCAGGACGTGAAGGTGGCCCTGCTAGCCAATCCCAGCCACCTCGAGGCCGTGAATCCCGTGGTGGAGGGATGGACGCGGGCGGAGCAGACCGACCGCGACGGCGCGGAGCTCAAGTACGACGTCTCCACCGTGCTGCCGCTCCTGATCCATGGCGACGCGGCGTTCGCGGGCCAGGGCGTGGTGGCCGAGACGTTCAACCTGGCGCGGCTGCGGGGCTATACCACGGGCGGCACCATCCATCTCATCACCAACAACCAGATCGGCTTCACCACCGATCCGCGCGACGGGCGCTCCACCGATTACTCGAGCGATCTCGCCAAGGGCTTCGACGTGCCGATCATCCACGTCAATGCCGATGATCCCGAAGCGTGCATCGCGGCGGTGCGCCTCGCGTGGATGTACCGCGAAAAATTCCACGGCGACGTGGTGATCGACCTGGTGGGCTACCGCCGCTGGGGTCACAACGAGGGCGACGAGCCGGCCTACACGCAGCCGTTGATGTATGAAATCATCAAGAAGACGCCCCCGGTGCGCGAGAAGTACGCGACGCAGCTCGCCGCTGAAGGCCTGGTGACCCCGGAGGTCGCGCGGCAGGAAGCCGACGTCGCGTATGCCAAACTGACCGAGGTGCAGCAGGCGCTCAAAGCGCGGCGGGCGCGCCCGACCGCCGAAGAGCAGCGCATCGTCCGCGCGAGCGTGCCCGAGCCCGACACGGCCGTGACTCCCGACTTGCTGACCAAGCTCAACGAGCAGCTGCTGGCGGTGCCGGAGGGCTTCACCGTGCACCCCAAGCTGCAGCGGCAGCTGGAGCGGCGGCGCGACGCGATGGCGCAGAGCGGCATAGACTGGGCGCACGCCGAGGCGCTGGCCTTCGGATCGCTGCTCGTGGAGGGCTCCCCCATCCGGCTTACAGGCCAGGATGTGGAGCGAGGCACGTTCAGCCAGCGCCATCTGGTGCTGCACGATCCCTCGAACGACCGCCGCTGGGCGCCGATCCAGCATGTGCCGGGCGCGCGGGCGCCGTTCGAGCTGCACAACAGCCCGCTGTCCGAGGCCGCGTGCCTTGGCTTCGAGTACGGGTACGCGACCGCCGCGCCCAACGCGCTGGTACTGTGGGAGGCGCAATACGGCGACTTCGCCAACGGCGCCGAAGTGATCATCGACCAGTTCATTGTCGCCGGCCTCGCGAAGTGGGGGGAGACATCGCGACTCACGCTGCTGTTGCCGCACGGCTACGAAGGTGGCGGGCCGGAGCACTCGAGCGCGCGGCTGGAGCGGTTTCTCGCGCTGGGGGCCGAGGGGAACATCCGCGTGGCGAACTGCACGACACCCGCCCAGTACTTCCACCTGCTGCGCCGCCAGGCCCGCCACAGCGAGATTCGCCCGCTCGTCGTGATGACGCCGAAGAGCCTGCTGCGCCTGCCCGCCGCTACCTCGCGGCTCGATGACCTCGCGCAGGGCCGCTTCCGGACCGTGTTCTGGGACCACGAGCGAGCCGATCTCGACGCGGTGACGCGCATCGTGTTGTGCAGCGGCAAGGTGTACTACGACATCCTCGCCTCGCCGCAACGCGCTGCGACGCCGCAGGTAGCGATCGGCCGCGTGGAACTGTTGTATCCGTTCCCGGCGGTGGAGATCGGCGAGTACGCGAAGCGGCACCCGAATCTGCAGGAGGTCGTCTGGGTGCAGGAGGAGCCGCGCAACATGGGAGCGCGGAAGTTTGTACTGCCCAAGATCCGAGACGTCATCCCGGAAGCGGTCGTGCTCAGCGATGTGTCGCGGCCCGAGCGCTCCAGCCCCGCCGAGGGATATCCGGCCGCGCACCAAGCCGAGCAGGCGCGGATTGTTGCAGCGGCGTACGGCACACGCTAAACTGCGTGGGGTGTGGGTCGTGGGGTGTGGGAACCACTCTGCTCGAATCGTCGAGGTGGCTTCCGCATGAGTCCGTGAATCGCCCTCATGGCACCCCCGAGCAACCCTTCTGCGCTCCCGACAACGCCTGAATCCACGTAGCCGAGCTCGCCCGCCACCCGCAACAGGTACTCCGCTTCGGCCGCCGAGCCGAGGGCGATTCGCAAGTGCTTCCGATAGAGCGCGGTGGTACCGAGTGCGTATCCCTCAACGATGTTGGCCGCGACTGATACGGCGGCGCGCCGCACCTGATCGAAGAGTGCATACGTCCGCGGGTGAGTGGCGCTTCCGGTCGCGCGCAGCACGAGCAACGCGGCCGCGTGCGCGCGCTTCCAGGCGTCGAGCGACTGGATCCGTACATGCCGGCGAGTCTAACCCGTCGCAAGGGCCCGGCGTAACCAAATTGCCGCGTCGTGGCATCATCTTGGCGCGTTTGCCCACATCCCACTCCCCACACCCCACGCCTTTGACTCGATTATGTTACGCCCATGCCCGATGCCCTGACCGTCGCGCGGTACGCGGTCTTTGCCCTCTTCGCCGTGACCGCGCTCGCGGCCTTCGGCTCTTGGCTCGTCCGGTCGCGCCGGGTCTCGCC
>DASYRJ010000026.1:0-6585 GCA_036004525.1 Gemmatimonadales bacterium
GGATCGTTGTTCTGGAATCCGCTGATGCCGCGGATGCGCACCGTCGTCCGCGAACCCGGAGAGCCGCTGGCCTCGACGGTCACGCCAGGGACCTGGCCGTCCAGCCGCTGGAGCACGCTGGTCGAGGTCCGCTGGGAGACGCCCTCGACGTTCACGCTGCCCACGGCGCCAGTGATGTCGGCGCGACGCTGGGTCGTGTACCCGGTCACCACGACCGGGTCGAGCACGGCGACGGCCGGTTCCAGCGCCACATCGATGGTCGCGCGCCCCGCGATCGTCCGCGCGGTACCCTTGTACCCGATGAGCGCGTACAGGATGACCCCGTCCGCGGGAGCGGTCAGCGAGTACTTCCCCTCCGCATCGGTCACGGTGCGCGTGTCCGCCCCGCGAACCTGCACGGTGACGCCCGCGAGCTTCTCACCGGCCGGGCCGGTGACCGTGCCGGAGACCTGGATCGGCTGGCCCTGACCAAACGCGGGCCCGGCCACGAGCAACGCCAACAGCAAACTCATCCCGACTCTCTTAATCCTCTCCATGGCAAACCTCCGGCGAGCTCATGGTGCGGGTCTCAATGGCATGAGTGAACATGCTCCAGCCTCCGACGGGAGAGGCACGTTGCGGCGACGCGACGGGCATTAAAAGACGCGCCGCCACTGGACCTGTCAAGGACGGGTAACGGGTTTGTGAAAATCATCACAAGCGAGGTCTACGAGCTTCGCTACGGGCCCGACGATCGCCAGCGCGAGAATCGGCGGCGCGGGATACAACAGGTCGAGCGCGGCGACGTGGTGATCGGCCGCGACACGGATCGCGGCCTCCACCACCGCGACGAGCGCCGCCACCGCGATCCGCCCCCGCATCGAGCCGACCGTCGTCTTGGGATCGGTGATCATGAAGAAAATGAAGAGCTGGTACATCGGCCCCGTGATCGGCGCGAGCTCGGCGAGCACGGGCGTCCCGACGAGCGCACCGCGCGCCGCCGCGAGCAGGGCGTAACAGACGACGTACGTCAGCGTGACGTGCAGGACCCCCACCCGGGAGGCGATCAGTAACCCGAAGGCCCAGATCACGGCATTGGTTGCGAGGTGGTTCCCCCACTGGTGACTGAGAATCGCCACGCTGCCGGGGGCGAGCACGAGCAGGACGGCGATCGCGAAGTTGCTCGGATTCCACAGATGCCGGCCCCGATACGCGAGGACGTACTTCGAGGCGATCGCCAAGAACGCACCGAGCGCGAACGGCCAGAGCACGCCGGTCTGCGGCTTGAGGAGCAGCGCGAGGCTGATGCCGGTGACATAGGCGCTCTGCAGCGCCGCGCTGCGGCCCCCGACCAGGCGCGCCAGCGCCAGCTCCGTCACCACGCACACGCCGAGGGCGATGGCGAGACGCTCGTAGCCGCCCAGGATCCCGTAGCGCGCTTCCCCCACCACGAGGATGAGCGTGATGAGGAACGAGACGAGGTAGCGGGGATCGACCTGGCCCAGGCGCGCCCAGGCCCTCGGCAGCGCGGCAGCCGTCACGGCGACGGCTCCGCGATCGCGTGCAGGCGGTCCACCGCGGGATGCTCGATCACCTGGCGGTGGCCCGAGGGCCAACGGATGATCGCGCGGTCTACCTCCGTCGCGGCCCCGAGCCCGAAGTGCGGTCGCCGGTCGTTCTGGCTGGCGAACCCCATCCCGCCGTCCACGATCCGCAGCCGCCGGACGCCGCCCGTCTCCACCGTGACTTCCGCGCCGATCGCGGAGCGGTTGCTGCGCGAGCCGACCAGCTTGAAGGCGATCCAGTGGCGGCCGGGGACGACGGTGTTCCGGTAGACCAGCGCGGGCTGGTTCTGGTTCGCGACCACGACGTCGAGCACACCGCGGTTGAAGAGGTCCACCAGCGCCACCGCGCGGCCGTCGTACTCGTCGGTGACGCCTACCTGAGCCGCGACGTCCGCCCAGCCAGCGGTGCCGCGGCTCGCGAGCACGGACGAGCGCTCGAACCCCGAGAGGCTCGCCCTGCCGACGGCGGGCCAGTTCCGCGTGTCCTCGAACAGGTTGCCGTTGGCGCCCGCCACCTTCGACATGGCGTACCAGTAGCTCTTGTCCCGCTCGCCCGACACGTAGCCGTTCGTGACGAAGATCTCGCTGGTGCCGTCGTTGTCCAAATCGCCGATCTGCGCCCCCCAGGCCCACCCGGCGTCGGCCACCACGCCTTCAGCACCCTGCTCGAACCGCCCCAGCTCGGGCAGGAAGTTGAGCCGCAGGTTGTTGCCCTGGAACAGATAGGCCCGCTCGGAGATGTTGGTCACGAAGGCATCCACCCGTCCGCGGTTCAGCACGTCGCCCAGCGAGGCCGACATGCCGCTCTTCGAATCGCTCTCGAGCCCGGCCCGGGTCGGCACGAAGCGCGCTCCCGAATCGTTCAGGAACAGCTCCTCGGGCCCGTAGTCGTTCGCGAGGAAGAGGTCGGGCCAGCCGTCGCCGTTGAAGTCGGCTGCCGCCGCCGCGAGCGTCCAGCGCGTGCTGCCGACGCCGGTGCGCGCCGTCACATCCTCGAAGCGTCCGCCGCCCACGTTGCGAAACAGGCGGTTCACGCCGCCGTTCGTCGCGAACTCCCAGCTGTTGTGCATGATGCGCGTCGTGGTGAGGTGCCAGAAATCGATGTCGGAGCGGAAATACCCGGTCACGTAGAGATCGAGCAGGCCGTCCCGGTCATAGTCGAGCCACACCGCGCCGTTGCTGTTCATCCAGTGGCGCAGCCCGGCGGCGGCGGTCACGTCTCTGAAGCGGAGGTTGCCGAGGTTTTGGAGGAGCTGGAGGTATCCCCACTTATAGACCAGGAGGTCCTCCAGGCCGTCGTTGTCGTAGTCGCCCCACACGGCGCCCATCGACACGCCCTCGCCGGGCCGGTTCAAGTCGGCGACGCCCGCCTGACGCGCGACATCGGTGAACGTACCGTCGCCCCGGTTCACGTACAGCGCGTTGGCGAAGCCGAACCGGCTGTTCGTGAAGTACAGGTCGGGCCACCCGTCGTTGTTGACGTCGCTGACGGACACCGATGCCCCGAGCGCGGCGACGAGCGGGGCGACGTTGGCGATCCGAGGATCGAGCGTCGGCCCGTGATGCACGAAGTCGATCCCCACGCCCGCGGCCACATTCTGGAGCGAGAAGCCGGGGAGGGCGGCGGCACCGACCCCGCTCGGCCGCCCGCGGTTCAGGACGACGACGAGGACAACGGCACCGAGGAACACGATGGAGAGCGCCAGGCGGCGCAGGGCTGGTGACGTCACGCCGTAAACCATAACATAGCCTTCATGAAACGTCTCGTCGCCGCGACGCTGATCCTCCTCGGCTGCCGGGACGGGGAGCCGGCACAAGGTCTCGAGCGCGACGCCGCGATCCTCGCTGCGCGTACCCTCGGCCTCGCCTACCTGCAGAGCGACCAGCTCGCCCCGGCGGAAACAGCGTTCTCGAGGATCGTTGCCCTGGCGCCCGACCAGGCCCTGGGCTACGCCAATCTCGGTCTCGTGCACCTGCGGCAGGGCCGCTACCGCGAGGCGGAGACCGCGATCCGCCGGGCGGCGGCCCTCGACACGATGAGCGACGACATCGCCCTGACCCTCGCCACAGTCTACGAGCTGACGGGCCGCAGCGCGGACGCGCGCCGCGAGGTGGAGCGGGTGCTGCGGCGCAGCCCCCCCCCCGGCGACCTCCGCGCCCTGTACGCGCTCGCCCAGCTCGACCCGGCGTCCAAGGAGACCTATCTGCGGCGGATCGTGGAGCGCGCGCCCGCCAACGTGGCCGCGCGGCTCGAGCTCGTGGACGTGCTGCTCGCGCGCGGCACAGCGGACTCCGCGGTGGCCGAGTTGGAGGCACTCCAGCGCCAGCTCCCCGAGCTGCCGCGGCAAGCCGCGCGGTTCTTCGAGCGGACGCTCGCCCTGGCACGCGCGGGCCGCGCCGCGCCCGCGGCCGCATCCGCCACGACGTTCCACCGCTTCATGGAGACCACCGCCATCTACCAGGCGAGTTTGCAAAAGCTGCGGGCGGCAGGCGGAGCGCCCCCGGGGTATCCGACGCTCACGTTCAACCCCATCATCACGCCGCCGGCGCCGGACGCACGCGCGGTCGCGGCAACGATCCGCTTCGCCGACGTGACCACCGGGGTCGGGCTGACGGCGGAGGGCGGGAACGCGCTGGCGATCGGCGATTACGACGGCGACGGCAGCGAGGATGTCTTCGCGGGGAGCCGGCTGTTCCACAACGAGCTGGGGCGCGCCACCCAGGCAACCACACCCACTCTGTCCCCCCCCCCGCCCGGGCGGCCCGTCGCCGCGGCCTTCGGCGATTACGACAACGACGGGCGACTCGACCTCTTCGTGGCCGCGACGACGGGCGGCGCCCTGCTCCACAACGCCGGGGACTCGTCGTTCACCGATGCGACCGTCGCCGCCGGACTCGGCGGTGCGCCACCCGCCACGAACGCCCTGTTCGTGGACCTCGATCACGACGGCGATCTCGACATGTTCCTCACGACCGCGGCGGGAAACCGGGCCTACCGCAACGTACTGGACGCACCCTTCCAAGACATGACCGGCCCGATGGGCCTGGCCGGCGAGAGCGGGGGCGGAGGTGCGGGGGGTGCGGGGGGTGCGGGGGGTGCGACGCACGACGCGGCGTTCGGCGACTTCGACGGTGACGGCTTCACCGACCTCGTCGTCGCGGCGGAGGACGGACGCGTCACGCTGTTTCGCAGCGCGGGACAGGGCCGGTTCGAGGACGCCACGAGGGCGAGCGGCCTCGCCGCCGCTCGCGCCACGGCCGTCGCCGTCGGCGACTACGACAACGACGGGTTCCTCGACCTGTTCGCCGGCGGCCTGTACTTGAACCACGGTGACGGCACCTTCGAGAGCGATCGCCGGCTGCGCACCCTCGCCCCCGCCCCCGCCCCCGCCGCCGCGGCCGCCGCCGTCGCCTTCTTCGACTTCGACAACGACGGGTTCCTCGACCTCGTGGTGGGCGGTACGCCGACGAGGGCGGGAGCACGCGGCCTCTCGCTGTTCCGCAACGACCAGACGGGGCGCTTCGTCGATCGCTCCGCCATTCTCCCAGACGACCGATACGCGGTGCGCCGAGTCGCCGTGGTGGACTACGACCGCGACGGCGACCTTGATCTCATCGTGATGGAAGAGGACGGGCGGACGCGGCTGCTGCTCAACGAGGGCGGCAACGCGAACCAGTATGTCCAGGTGCAGCTGACCGCACTGCGGGCGGGGAATGGGAAGAACAACCGCTTCGGCATCGGCTCGACGCTCGAGCTCCGGGCGGGCAAACTGTACCAGGCGCGGGTCGTGACCGGCCGGGTGACGCACTTCGGGCTGGGCCAGCGCCTGAAAGCCGACGTCCTGCGCGTGCGGTGGCCCAACGGCGTCGCCCAAACCGCCTACTACCCGGTGAGCGACGAGGACATCCTGGAGCAGCAGGTCCTCAAGGGATCGTGCCCCTTCCTGTACGCCTGGGATGGCGCCGCCTTCCGGTTCGTGACGGACGCCATGTGGCGCAGCGCGCTCGGCATGCCCCTCGGCATCATGGCGGGTGGGACGGACATCGCCTCCGCACCGCCGCACGCCTCGCGGGAGTACATGCGGGTGCCGGGCCGCGCCCTCGCCCCGCGCGACGGCCGCTACGTCCTGCAGCTCACCGAGGAGCTATGGGAAACCGGTTACCTCGATCACGTGAGGCTCCTCGTCGTGGATCACCCCGACTCCGTGGACGTGTACGTCGATGAGGGCTTCGTGCCCCCCACTCCCGGGCCCGCCGACCTGCGCCTCTACGCCGTCTCGCATCCCCGGCCCCCGGTCGCCGCGACCGATGAGCATGGCACCGATTGGCTCCCCGCGCTGCGCGCGCGGGACGACCGCTACGTGGCCCCGCTGACGCTGACCCGCTACCAGGGCATCGCGACGCTGCACGATCTGATCCTCGACTTCGGCGACTTGAGCGGGCCGGACGGCGTTCAGTTGTTCCTCGCCGGGTGGATTTTTCCCACCGACGCGAGCATCAACATCGCCTTGGCTCAGTCGGGGAAACCCGGCGTCATCTTTCCCTACCTCGAGGTGAAGGACTCGCACGGCCGCTGGCGCCGCGCGGCCGACGTCGCCTTCCCGTCGGGGAAAGACAAAACGGTGATCGTGGATCTCACGGGGAAGTTCCGGAGCGCCGACCATCGCGTCCGGATCCGCACCAACATGGAGATCTACTGGGATCAGGCGTTCGTTGCTTCCGCAGGCCCTCAGCGCACGGCGTCGATCACGCAGCTCGATCCTGTGAGGGCCGACCTCCACTACCGGGGGTTCTCGCGGCTCTATCGGAAGGGCGGGCGCTACGGACCCCAGTGGCCCGCCTACGAGGACGTCGCCCGCGAGTCGCCGTGGGAGCCGATCGTGGGCGCGTATACGCGGTACGGCGACGTGCTCCCGCTCGTCCGCGCGCCGGACGACATGTACGTGATCATGGCGCCGGGAGACGAGGCTACGCTGACGTTCGACGCGAACGCCGCGCCGCCGCCGCGCGCCGGCTGGACGCGTGACTTCCTGCTGTACAC
>DASYRJ010000027.1:0-6672 GCA_036004525.1 Gemmatimonadales bacterium
GAGCGAGTGCGCCGCGACGTGCTGCTGGTCCGCGGCGAGGTTGCGCTCGAGGAGCTCCTGCTCCGCGGCCGTCAGCCAGCGGGCCGCGCTGATACGATCGTCCAGGTAGACGAGCACCGCGACGCCGAGCGCGAGCGAGGGGAGGGCCTCGATCAGGAACAGCCACTGCCAGCCGGCGAGGCCCTGCACGCCGGTCATGGTGTTCAGGATCCAGCCCGAGAGCGGTCCACCGACGACGCCGGAGATCGGGATCGCGGTCATGAACAGCGCGATGATCCCGGCCCGCCGCGGCGCCGGATACCAGTAGGTCAGATACAGGATAATGCCGGGGAAGAAGCCCGCCTCGGCGACGCCCAACAGAAACCGCAGGATGTAGAACACCGTGGGCGTCCTCACGAACACCATCGCCGCCGAGATCATGGCCCACGTCAGCATCACTCGCGCGATCCAGCGCCGCGCCCCGACCCGGTGGAGGATGATGTTGCTCGGTATCTCAAAGATGAAGTAGCCGATGAAGAAAATGCCGGCCCCCAGGCCGTAGACCGTCTCGCTGAACCGGAGAGCACTCAGCATCTGCAGCTTGGCGAAGCCGATGTTCACGCGATCGAGGTAGGCGGCGCCATAGCAGCAGAAGAGGAAGGGGATCAGGCGCTGAGTGACGCGGCCGTAGAGCTGCGATTCCGCCGCGTTATCGGTCGGACTGATCATGGGGCAAAAGTAGCCAAAAGCAGATCCCTCGCGCCTGACGGCGCTCGGGATGACACGCTCGCTCACCCGTTGGAAAAGAGGGAAGGGATGGATCAGGTTATTCGTGCCCTAAAGGGCCGGCTCGGCCACTTCACGCGCCCAGAAGCTACCGCCGAGTCTGCCAGTCGTAGATCGGCCGAATCTCGACGCTGCCCAGGCGTAGTCCCGGCACGCGCGACATCAGCGCAATCGCTTCCTCCAAATCTTTAGCTTTGATGACGTAGAAGCCGCCAATGGTGTTCTTGATGTTCTCCTGCGGGCCGAAGGTCTGGAACGGTTTGCCGTGGTGCATGCGAATGGTGGTCGGCGTGTGACCCGGCGCGAGCGCGTCGCCCGCCTCGAGATGGCGGCTCTTTTCCAACTCCTTTGTGAACGCTAAGTAATCCTGCACGAACTTATCGAACTCGGCCTTGGGCAGCTGCTGCACCTGGACGGGGTCTTCGTAGATGAGGCAGAGGAATTTCATGCCGAGTGGTACACCGGAGGTGAAGCGGCGGCGCGGCATGATCGCGCTGGTAACGGGCGCCAATCGCGGGTTAGGACTCGAGACCTGTCGAGCGTTGCTGGCGCAGGGCATGCGCGTGGCGCTGAGCGGCCGGGATCTCGATGCCGCGCAGCGAGCGAGCGCGGAGCTTGATGCCGGACCGCGGGCATTTGCGGTGCGGCTCGATGTCACCGATGCCGCCAGCGTCGTAGCGGCACAACGCGCGATCGAAAAACAGCTCGGCGTCGTGGATGTGCTGGTGAATAACGCGGGAGTCCTATTGCACGAAGGGGACGACGTCCTCTCCATTCCGCTCGATGCCTATCGCGCGACACTGGAGACGAACCTGCTCGGCGCGATCGAAGTGTGCCGCGTCTTCGTGCCGCCGATGGCCGAGCGCGGCTACGGACGGGTCGTGAACGTTTCGTCGGGGGCGGGTCAGCTCGCGCGCATGTCGACATATGCCCCTGCATACTCGATTTCCAAGACGGCACTCAATGCCTTCACGCGCATTCTCGCCGCGACCTATGCCGGGCGGGGCGTGCTGGTCAACGCGGTCGATCCTGGATGGGTACGCACAGACATGGGCGGCTCTTCGGCCCCGCGCTCGCCGGCGCAGGGTGTGGAGACGACAGTGTGGCTGGCGACGTTGCCCGATGATGGGCCAACGGGGGGCTTCTTTAAGGATCGGCGACAGGTGGAGTGGTAAGGCGGAGGCGATGCTTCTGCCCGCGGGAACAGACGGTCATAAATGGGTAGAGAAGGATGAACCCAACCGGAAAACGGTCATGGCTAACAAACCAGCAGCACTCAACAAGCAGGGACAGTTAGGGCCGAAGGCGAAGCAGGGCACAGGCGACTTCGGGCCGCCGGGGGAGTCGGCGAAGAGCGGTCGCGGGGCGGTCCCACAGAAATCGGTACCGGGCCGGAAGCGCAAAAAACGCTAGGACGAGTTGCTCGCGAGAAGGATCTACTGCTTCTGCACGACGAAGTCAAATGACGCTTCATTCCGCGGGCTCGGAATTCAGCAGCGCCTGCACCCCGCTGATCAAACTGTCGGGCGTAAACGGCTTCGCGATGAACGCCGAGTTCTCCCCCCGCACCCCGTGGATCTCGATCGCCACCGGCGAATACCCGGACACGTACAACACCTTGAGTTCGGGGCGCTCGATCCTGAGCCGCTCCACCATCTCCGGCCCGCCCAACCGCGGCATGATGATGTCCGTCACCACCAGGTCGATGCGATCCCCGTGGTTGCGGCTCACGTCGATCCCTTCCTCCCCGTGCCGTGCCTCGAGCACCTCATAGCCGCGGCGCTCCAGCGCCTTGCGCGCCAGCGTGCGCACCGCGTCTTCATCCTCCACCAGCAGGATCGTCTCCGACCCGGCCGCGCGCGCCGGCGCCGCCGGCCGCACGGCGCTCTCCGCCTCGGCCGCGGTGGCGGGAAAGTACACCGTGAACGTGCTGCCGCGGCCCACCCGGCTGTCCACGGTGATCCACCCCCGGCTCTGCTGCACGATCCCGTACACCGTCGAGAGACCCAGCCCGGTGCCCTTGCCCTGCGCCTTGGTCGTGAAAAACGGCTCGAAAATGTGCGACTGCGTCTCCTCATCCATCCCGACTCCGGTATCGCTCACCCGCAGCATCACGTACGGCCCCGACGGCCCCGACGGCCCCCCGCCCGGGCCGATGCGGTCGGGCCGGGCTGCCGGCTCCGCATCTTGCGCCACCAGCCCCGCTTCCAGCGTCAGCGTTCCCCCCTCCGGCATCGAGTCCGACGCGTTCACCACCAGATTCATCATCACCTGCTCCACCTGCAGCGGGTCCGCGCGAAACCACGCCTGCGTGTCGCCGGTCCGCAGCTGGATCTCCACGTTCTCGCGAATCAGGCGGCGCAGCATCTTCTCCATCCGGCGCACCACTTCGTTGAGATCGAGCGTCCTGGGCTGGAGCACCTGTTTGCGGCTGAACGCCAGCAGCTGCTGCGTGAGTCGCGCAGCGTGCTGGCCGGCCTTGATAATCTCCTCCATGTCCTCGCGCGCGCTCCCCGCCGCCGGGAGCGAGTCGCGCACGATCGCGCCGTAGCCCAAGATCGCGGTGAGCAGATTGTTGAAATCGTGGGCCACCCCGCCCGCCAACCGCCCCACCGCCTCCATCTTCTGCGCCTGGCGCAGCTGGGCCTCGCTGTGCCGGAGTCGGGCTTCCATCTGCGTACGCTCCACGATCTCGCGCTGCAGCAGCTCGTTGGCCTGGGACAGCTCCGCCAGACGCTGCGTGCCGAGGCGTTCGACGACGAGCGCGTTCCCCGTGGCGATCAGCAGCAGCGCGCCCAGCAGGGCGGTGAACAGCATCCCCCCGGCCAGCGCGAACCAGGGGCGCCACGTGCCCGCGGTCAGCCGGTAGGACGGTTTCGCGGTGGACACGACGCGCCACGTCTGGCCGGCGACCGCGATCGTCGCGGCGCGGCTGAGCGTTCCCGGCAGCCCCAGCGGGGACGCCCGGGACAACGTGGTGCGGAGCGGCCCCTCGGCGCTGGAATCCTCGGTGAGCGCGACGGCGATGTCCGGATGCGCCGCGCCCGCGAGCCCGGCACGCATCACTTCGTGCAGCCGGAACACGCCGGTGACATACCCCAGCACGCGGCCGCACCGGTCCGCGGGCCGCTCGGGCGGCCCGCCGCCGCTGTACACCGGCAGGAAAACGAGCATGCCCTGCCGGCCCGCAGTCTCCTGGACGAGCTGCGTCGGCGGCGTTCCTGCGGGCCGGGCCGTTTCGCACGCCCGGCGCAGCGTCGCGCGCCGCAACGGCTCCGATTCGACGTTGAACCCTCGCGCTGCCGCGTTGGATTCGGCCGGCTCGATGTGCAGCACGACGACGTACTCGTCCCGCCGCGGCGCGGGGACCAGGGCACCGCCCGCCGTCCGCTCCACGATCCGGAATCCGGGGTACGACGCGCGGGCTCGCTGCTCGAACACGTCGCGGCCGCCGGCCGTGACCCGCGGGTTCCAGGAGAGCGCCTGCACGCCGGGATTGATCGCGAGGTTGCGGCGGGCGAAGTCCGCGAACACCGGCGCGCGTCTCGCCTCCGGCGTCGCCGCGAAGATCGCCGCGAACGACTCCAGCAGCTGCAACGCTCCCTCGACCTTGGCGCGGATGGCCGCAACCCCATTGTCGGCATACTTCTCGAACTCGAGCCGCATGCGGGTCTCCTCGAGCCGGGTGACCCAGGTGAAGAGGCCCACGACGAGCGCGGCGGTGACCCCCAGCGGCGCGGCGACCGACAGGTTGCGGCGCCGCCACACCGCGCGCGGCTCGCCGAACCACACGAGCAGCAGCGGCGCCACCACCGCGACCCCGATGGCGTCGCCCACCCACCAGGTCCACCAGCTGTAGGAGATCTGCTCCGACCGGATCGAACCGGTCAGGAACAACGTGCCGACCCCGATCGTGGCGTTGATCAGGCACGCCGCGGGCCCGCCCACCAGGAAGAACCGAATCACGCTCGCCGGATGGACCAGCTCGAGCGGCCGGCCCACGAACCGGTCCACGAGCAAGGCGCCCGTCCAGGCCTGCAGGCCGGCGCCCCCCGCGATCACGGCGGGAGGCAGGAGCGAGGTGAGGCTGGCCCATCCGGTGCTGGGATCGAACGACGTGCCGATATTGACCGCAAAGGAGCCGAGCATCACGCCCGGCCAGAGCTGGCGGCCCCAGATCAGCAGCGCGGCGAGGGCCACCCCCGCCGGAGGCCAGAGCGGCGTCGCGTATCCCGGCGGGATTGCCAGCACCAGGCCGAGCCTGCCGGTCAGGTAGTACGCGGCCGCCAGCGTGAGGGCGTTGCGGACCGTCCGGCCACTCATCAGCGGGTTTGCGCTCAAGCGTCCTGGCTCCGGATTCGCGCGATGGCGGCTCCCGACCTTGTGGACCCGTCAACGGTTGCACCATGGCGGAAAGCACGCAAGATGGTGCAGCGCGGGTCTGAGCAACCAAAGCCCTACCTCGGACTTTACGCTGCCCGGCTACGGCGGCCCGCCGGCTCTCCAGCTCGTCCGTGAGCTCGGCATCGATGCCCCCTTCATTTTTGTCTCTGGGACGATGGGCGAGGAGCGTCCGGTCGAGGCGATGAGGAGCGGCGCCAACGATTACCTCCTCAAGGGCAATGTGGCGCGTCTGGCGCCGGCGGTCGCTCGTGAACTGGAGCAGGCCCGCGTACGTCGCGAGCGTCGCGCCACCGAAGAGCGTTACCGTGTGCTGTTCGAGCACCGGCGACGGAGCGGGTTGTGGTGTTCTAACGGCCTGGGTTGATCCGCGCTCGAGACCTCCGGTGTACGAAGGAAAACGCGCCGGAGTGCGCTGAGGATGACCTATGATGCCGTCGTGGTGGGATCCGGACCGAATGGCCTTGCGGCCGCGACAGTCCTGGCGCAAGCCGGCTGCTCGGTGCTGGTGCTGGAGGGCGCGAAGCGCATGGGCGGCGGCGCCCGAACCGAAGAGCTCACCCTCTCCGGCTTCCGGCATGATGTCTGCTCGTCCATCCATCCGCTCGCCCTCGCCTCCCCGATCTTCCGCACGCTTCCCCTCGCGCAGCACGGTCTCGAGTGGGTTCATGCTCCGGCGGCGCTTGCGCATCCGTTCGAGAACGGCCACGTGGCGCTGCTCGAGCGCGACGTCGCCGCGACCGGCGCGACGCTGGGTGACGATGCGCGAGCCTACGCCGATCTGGTGCGGCCCCTCTTGCGTCGCTGGTATGCGCTGCTCGACGACGCGCTCGCGCCGCTGCATTTCCCCCATCACCCCCTGCTCTACGCGAAGTTCGGGCTCGTGGGCCTCAGGTCTGCCGAGGGGCTGATGCGCAGGCGCTTTCAAGGCGATCCCGCTCGCGCCTTCTTCGGGGCCATCGCGAGCCACGCCTTTCTACCGCTCTCCAAAGGGCCCAGCGCGGCATTCGGGCTGATGCTGGCGCTTGCCGGTCATGCCGGCGGGTGGCCGCTCGCGCGCGGCGGCTCGCAATCGATCATCGAGGCACTCGCCAGCCATCTTGCGACGCTCGGCGCCAAGATCGAAACCGAAACGCCGGTGCGGCGCCTCTCGGAGCTGCCGCCGGCGCGCATCGTGATGCTCGACGTGACGCCGCGACAACTGCTCGTGCTCGCGGGGGAGCGGCTGCCGAAACGCTACGCCCAAGCGCTCGAGCGTTACCGGTACGGCCCCGCCGCGTTCAAGGTGGACTGGGCGCTTGCAGGGCCGATCCCCTGGCGCTCCGCCGCGTGCGCCCGTGCGTCAACGGTGCATCTGATCGGAAGCAGCGACGATGTCATAACGGCGGCCGGCGCCGCGTGGCGTGGCGAGCACGAAGAGCGGCCTTTCGTGCTGCTCGCGCAGCCGACGCTGTTCGACGCCACGCGCGCACCCGTGGGGAAGCATGTCGCCTGGGCCTACTGTCA
>DASYRJ010000028.1:0-1655 GCA_036004525.1 Gemmatimonadales bacterium
CTCGGTCTTGTCGGGCAGGTTCGGCACGACGCACAGGAACTCGAACGGCTCGCCATCCTGAGCCTGGTACCAATGGGGCATCCCCGCCGGAATGAAGACGACATCCCCGGCGCGGACGTCGTGCACCTGGTCGCCGATCCCGACGCGGGCCCGGCCGCGCAACACGTACTGCTCGTGCTCGACCGTATTCGTATGGGCCGGCATGCCGCCGCCCGGCTGCATGGTGAAGCGGCGCAAGGCGAAATGCGGTCCCTCGTCGGGACCAATCAGCACCTGACGCGTGGTCTGTGTTCCGGCCGTCACCGGCAGTATGGCGACGTCGTCGGCGTGTTTGACGGAAGGCTTGTGTCCCATCCGCATAGCCTATCAGGGCGGCCGTCCCCTCGCCACGGGGAGCCCCGCTCGCGGGCCGTTCCAGGCGCCCCCATCTTCCACGCTGTGATCGACGATCGTTGGAGCGGGGCGGGGGGTCCGCCGCCCGAAGCGGACGCGCTGGATCAGCTGGTGTACCTGTCCACCCTGATCGGCCGGGAGCCGCGCCTGGTTCAGCCCGGTGGCGGCAACACCTCCACAAAGACAGGCGATCTCCTGCTCGTGAAAGGCAGCGGGACCGACCTCAAGTCCATCGGGCGCGCCGGGTTTACCCGTCTCTCGCTGCGCGCCCTGGCAGGCCTGCGCTCCATCGAGACGATGGGGGGGGGCGACGCCGACATGATGCGCTTCATGGCCGGGGCGATGACCGATGGCGGCGGACCAATGCCCAGCGTGGAGACGCCGCTGCACGCGTTGCTTCCCGCCCCGGTGATCGCCCACACGCACGACGTCGCCACGATGAGTCTCACCAATGTCTCCGACGAGACGGCCCGGAGACTCCTGGACGAGCTGTTCCAAGGCGACCTGGTGTATGCGCCGTACACACGCCCAGGGTTTCCGCTCGCGCAGGCCATTGCAAAACTCGTGGCGGGATTGCCCACCCGCGCCATCGGCCTGGCGCTGGCCCATCACGGACTGGTGGTATGGGCCGACGACGCCCGGACGTGCTACCGGCGTCTGCTCCAGGTGATCAATCGGATCGAGGAGTATCTCGAGACCCGGCGTCGCGGGCGTGAGCCGTTCGGCGTCAGGAGCCCGCTCCCGGCCGCAGCGGCGCGGCAGCGCGCGGCGCAGGTCGTGCTGCCGGTGGTGCGCGGCGTGCTCGGGATCGCCCGGCGCGTGATCCTGCATTTCGACGACGCGCCCGACATCCTGGCCGACCTATCATCCGCCCGGCTCCCCAAGCTCGTCGCGCGCGGCGTGGCGACACCGGAGCATATTCTGCGCGCCGGTCCATGGCCCCGCTGGCTCGCACTCGATCTCGCATCGGCCCCGGATCGACTGGCCGCCGACGTGCGCGACCAGCTGACCCGTCAGCGAGTCGAGTACGAGGCATATCATGGCCGTCATGCAGCGGCGGGCGTCTCGCCGCTCGAAGATTGGGCGAAGGTCGTCCTCGTGCCCGGTCTCGGGATGATCACCGCGGGCGCCGACAAGCGCGGCGCCGTGACGGCCAACGCGTGCTATCGCGCTGTGTTGCAGTCGATCGCCAACGCGGAAGCGATCGAGGCCTTCCGGTTTCTCCCCGAGTCGGACGTGTTCGAGTTCGAGCACTGGCCGCT
>DASYRJ010000029.1:0-2031 GCA_036004525.1 Gemmatimonadales bacterium
CCCGTCGGGTCAGCTGCGACGCCTCGAGCTGTCCTTTCATCGGCGGCCTCGCGTCTGCCGCCCGCCTCGGCGACCAGCACGCGGTGGACCAGCTTGCCCCACCAGGGGAGGATCTTCCCCAGCGCGGTGGGGCACGGCGGCACCGTCGGTGGGCGCGGCATCGCCCTTCAGCTTTCGCGCATCGGCCTCGACGGCGTCAAGTTTTTCGGACGACTCGCGGCGGCTGATCCGGGCCCCGACCCAGGCGGCGAGCTCGCGCAGCGCGCCCGGCGCCAAGCGTACCGGGCGTCCGTTCACCGCCAACGCCGCCGGCCGGGGTGCCAGATCGGTCCACGCCATCGGCAGGAGCCTCAGTTGGCCGTCGGGCTGCTCTACCCGCAGCGCGTGGCGGCCGTAGCGAGCGACGATCTCGACGCGCTCGCCGCAGAGCGGATGAACGGGCAACCGGATCGTCGCCATCGACCCGCTCGCGCGCACGTCCGTTCGCGGGGGCTTCGTCTTGCTCGGCTGGGCCTTGGTAGTGCGCTCTGTCTTAGTGTGTCTGGGGCTTCGGCAGCGGCCTGAACGTGAACCTGCACTTTCACACGCTCGTGCTGGACGGGGTGTTCGCCGAAGACCCCGGGGGTGCGCTGGCGTTTCATCCGGCGCCGGGGCCGAGCGACGCCGAGGTCGCGGCAGCGCTCGCGACGATCCGCCACCGGGTGCAGCGGCTGCTGGTGCGCGGGGGCCTGGAGCCCGCCGACGAGGCGACGGGGCCGGCGGATCGGCTCGCGGACGAGTCCCCCGTGCTGGCCGGGATCGTCGGGGCTTCGGTGCAGGGGCGGGTGGCGCTAGGCTCGCGCGCGGGGGCGCGGGTGCGGCGGCTCGGCGATGCGCGCGACACGGCGACCGTGACGTCGCGCGGGCCGCGGCAGGCGCACCTGGAAGGGTTCGACCTGCACGCCAACGTGTGGGTGTCGGCGAACGATCGGGCGGGGGTGGAGCGTCTGTGCAGATACATCTTGCGTCCGCCCTTCGCGCAGGAGCGCCTGCGGATGCGGGGTGACGGCCGCGTCGCGCTGGAGCTCAAAAGGGCGTGGCACGATGGGACGAGAGAGTTGGTCTTCGAGCCGCTGGAGTTCCTGGAGCGTCTGGCGGCGATGACGCCGCGGCCGGAAACGAACCTGCTCATTTGCCATGGCGTGTTGGCCCCGCGCGCACGCTGGCGCGCGCGAGTGGTCGTCTATGGATGGCGCGTGCCCGAGCCCACGGCCGCGACGGCGCCGCTGGCCGCAGGTCTGGACGGCACGGGCGTGAAGACCGCTAGTCCACGCGCCTGGAGCTGGGCGGCCCTGATGCACCGGGCGTTCGGCATCGACGTGCTAGCGTGTCCCCATTGTGGAGGCCGCCTACGCCTGATCGCCACGCTGCACGATCCCGCGGTCATCCGGAAGATCCTCGCGCACCTCGCCCTCGGCCACTCGGGGCAGAGTCCCGGCCCCGCCCCACCCAAGTCCGGCGCCGCCGCGCCCTGATCGGATCGGCTCCGAGGCGCGGCGGACGCCATCGTGCTGGCGCCGCGAGGTGGCATTCGTGCTGATTCGGCCTGGGTCCGCCGGCCGATTGACGGCGGCGGTCTGTCTGGCCTAGCATGTCGCTCACCCGGGCCGGCTCGCTCGACCCGCGAGGAGGCCGCTGATGTGCACTGTGGCAGCGGCTTCTGGGGCGGCTGTGGCAGCGGCTTCTGGGGCGGCCAGCGTCCGAGTCTGGCACATTACGTCACGGGGATGGGACCCATGGACGGAGCGACCGCTGCCGGAAGTCGTTCGTGTTGCCTATCCTCCAGCGCGGCCTCGAGCAGGCGAGCGAGCACGGGCGGGAGCTGCTCGATCCCGTGGCCGCACGTTCCGACCGCCGTCAGCCCGGTCAGCGTCTCCGCCGCCTTGTTGAAGACGGTGATCCGCCGTCGGGCGCCGACGACCACCACTCCGTTCTCGATGGTGGCCAGGGTCTTCTGCAGCTCTTCGTTGACCTGCACCACGCGCTGGTGCG
>DASYRJ010000030.1:0-10259 GCA_036004525.1 Gemmatimonadales bacterium
CCGCTTGGCGCCGACGTTCCCGGGGTTGATGCGGTACTTGGCGAGCGCCCGCGCGCAAGCGGGATACTTCGCGAGCAGGAGATGGCCGTTGTAGTGGAAGTCGCCGATCACGGGGACATCGACTTCGGAGACGATGTCGGGGACGGCGCGGGCGGCCTCGTCGTTGTTCACCGTGACACGCACCAGCTCGCTGCCCGCCTGGTGCAGCGCCCGCACCTGCGCCGCCGTCGCGGCCACGTCGGCGGTGTCGGTATTGGTCATCGACTGGACGACGATCGGGTGGGCGCTGCCCACCGGCACGCCGCCCACCGCGACCGTCACAGTGGACCGTCGAGTGCTCACGGGGAGGAAATATAGCGCCCGCGCCGGGAGGCGCGGGCGCGGCCGATCTAGAAGATCTTGTCCTGGAAAACGACCCGCAGGGTGAGCGCGTTGATCCCCATGTTACCGGTCACGGGCGTCACGTTGGGGTTCGTGCCCTTCGCCACGAGGCGGATCCACACCTGTGACTGGTTGAGCACGCTCAGCACGGCAGGGGTCAGGCCGCCGCTGATCGTAATCGGAAACGTTCCCGCGCCGGTCACGCTCGCCTCGGGAATGTCGAGGGCGAGCGCCCCCGGCTGGAGCGTGCCCGCTGAGTCCGCTGCAAGGTAGAGCTGGAAGCCGATGGATCCGGTCCCGCCCGTGTTGATCAAGTTCCCGGCACCGGTGATGGTCGCCGACTCTACGATCGAGCTGCCGAACCCGGGCGGCAGGTCGATCTTTTGCCAATTCGAGGCGGTCGCCGTCCCCGGCGGGATGACATACGGGATCGTATCGTTCCCCGTCCCCGCGATGAAACTCTGGATGTCCACGTTGAAGATCGCGCGGCCTTCACCGCAGGCTGCCGCGAGCAGCGCGGCCGCGAGGACGAGGACGGGAGCTGTCGCTTTCATACCGGTTCCCTAATAGAGCGAGATGGACGTGGCCATGGTGATGCCACGCTTGTCCGCGAAGGAATTGCTGTGCGTCCAGAACCCCAGGTCCAGGCCGAGCGGCCCCAGCCGGACGCCGCCCCCCCACCCGAACTGCATTTTTTTCCGCTGGTCGCGCGACACGCCGCCGCGGAGCGCCAGGGGCCCGAAGCGCTGCTCCCCACCCACGTGGATCACCGTGCCGCGTCCGTTGTTCACGATGTCGCCGCCGATCGTCGTCCCCGTGCCCATGCGGATCGCCGCGTTGGCGATGTAGGTCACCGGCAGCTTGGTCTTGCGTTCGACGTGATTCGCCACGGGCGTCGTGACGAGCGAGTCGCCCGCCGTATCGAACACGGTCCGCTCGATCTTGACGTCCTTCCACGTCAGCTCGGCCCCGATGTCGTTGACGCCCGCGCCCAGCTCCATGGGGCCGGCGATGAACACGACGCCCACGTCGCCGCCCACGCCGCGCCCCAGCGTCTTGTTGTAGTCGTTATCCCGGTAGGTGAAGGCGTCGAGATATGGAGTCACCGGGTTGGGGCCGGCGAACAGGGTGTCGCCCGTCGTGAAGCCGCCCGACCCTTGGGTACCGAAGTACGCCAGGCCGTAGTAGCTGCGCACGGCCGCTCCGAGGTAGACGCCGTCGTCCGACTCGGGATCGGGGCCGCGCATCACGCGGCCCGAGAAGCTGAGCGTCGGGGCGAATCCCGCCTGCACGATGGCGTCGCCCAGCAGGTTGTAGGTCGTGTTGGTGCGAGCCGAGTCCGCTTCCTTCAGAAAGGCCCGCAGCGTGTCGCCCAGGAGGAAGGCGAAGTCGTGGTTTTCGAATCCCTGCACCGCGAACCGGAAGCCCTTGACGCCGATGCCCATGTCGAGCAGGCGGCTCGAGCCGCCCAGGCCGAACTCGTCCTCGGGGATGAGGACCTGCGCCGCGCCGAGGTCGATGATGAGCGTGTTCTTCCCCACCGTGAACTCGACGTCGTTGGTCGGGGTCGGCGCTTCCTTGACCTCGAGGAAGATCGGGGCGTTGAACACGAGGTTCACGAGCTCGACCGGATTGAACGCCGCCGAGTCGGGGTTGAACATGGGATCGTCACCCAGCTGATTGATCGGGTGGTCCCGGAAGAACTTGATGAGGCCGAGCGGCACCGGAATCGTGAAGCGGGCGTTTCCCCCTCCCTTGCGATCCTTCACGGCCCGGTAGGCGGCGTTGTAGCGCCGCAGGTTGCCGTCCCGCGTCAAGGACACGCCGCCCATGCCGATCCGGCGCGCGTCGAACGAGAACTGGGCGCGCGCGGGCCCGACGAGGCCGACGAGCAGCGCGGCGAGAGCGAGGCCAACGACTCCTGGTCGCACGGGTCACCTCAAGACGTAAGGAAAGGCCGCCAGCAATATAACGTTCGCGCTTCGGGCAATCGGGGGGTGTGAGCGGCGTCACCGTGCGGCGGCTTGGAGGGTGAGGGTCACGGTCGTGCCCCGCCCCGGCTCGCTTTCCAATGCGATGCCCCCCCCCCAGCTCTCCACGAGCCGGCGCGCGATGGCAAGCCCCAGCCCCGAGCCGCTGGACGTGGTCGAGAACGTCGGCTCGAACACGCGCGGCAGGGCGTCCGCGGCGATCCCGCGCCCGTCGTCGACGACCGTCAGCCGCCGCCCGCCGCCGGCGACACTCACCGTGACGCGGGTCGCCTCCGCGTTGCGGGCGTTCTCCAGCAGGTTCACGAGGACTTCCTTCACTTCGTCCTTGCGCGCCAGCGCCGGTGCCGCGCCGGGCTCCACGCGCACCTCGAAGCGGGCGGCGCTCGCCTCGCCCGAACCGAGCCCGTAGAGCTGCACGACCTCGCGCGCCGCGCCGGCGAGGTCCACGGGCTCGAGCGGGAGCTGCTCCGCCGCGGGCGCGCCGAAGCGCGAGAACGCCCGCGCGATCCCATCCAGCCGGTCGATCTCCACGAGGATGCGCTCCGCCGTTTCCCGCAGCGTCGCTTCGAAACTGCCGGGGCCGCCCCCCCCGCCCCCCCCGCCCCCCCCGCTCCCCCGCTGCACGCGCTGCAGGTGTTGAATGCCGAGCCGGATGGGGGTGAGCGGATTCTTGATCTCGTGCGCCACCTGGCGCGCCATCTCTCCCCAGGCGAGCACGCGTGCCGCGCGCGTCAGCGCCGTGGCGTCGTCGAGGGCGATGACGCACCCATCGGGCGAGGGCCCGAGCGGAGCGAGCTGGACGCGGATCTGGCGGCCGCCGATCTCGAACTCGCGCTCGGCGATCGTGTCGTGCTTCGCCGCCACGAAGGCGTCCACGGCCTGCCACACCGGCCCCCACTCCGGCGGCGCTGCCTGCGGCAGCACGTCACCCGGCGTGAGGGGCTCCCCGAGGACCTCCGCCGCGCGCGGGTTCGCCATGGTGACGCGGAGCGCGTCGTCCACGGCGATCACCCCCGTGGCGACGTTCGCCAGGACGCGGGCCGTGCGCTGGCGGGCTTCCTCGATCGCCCCCTGACTGCGCCGCACGTCCGTCACCATGCGCTCGAACGCCGACAGCACCGGCTCGAACTCGCGCGGCGCGCCGGGTGAGAACGCCGGTGGTACGCTGCCCCGCCCCACGGCGAGCGCCGCGTCGCGCAGCGCCGCCACGGGCTTCGCGAGGCCGCGCGCGACGAGCCCCGCGAGGTACGCCGCCGCTCCCAACCCGGCCAGCGTCGCCAGCACCAGGATGAGCGCCAGGTCTTCCTGCTGGCGCCGCACCAGCTCGTCGTCGAGCAGCCGGGGGACGGCGAGGATCGCTTGTTCGGGCGCCGGGCCGGGCGCCACCACGAGGTAGCCCACGCGCGTCGGGCGGCCGGCCGTACGGGCGTCCATCGTCAGCTCCAGTTCATCCTGGAGCGTCAGCCGGAGAAACGCCTGCGGCGTGAGGAACGGGTCCACGAGGCCCAGCTCGCGCATCACCGGCGAGCTGGTCGCCGCGAGCAGGCCGTTCCGGTACAGCCACAGCTCCGCATCGAGCCGCCGCCCCAAGTCGACGACCGCCCCTCCGACGGTCTCGGGCCGGTCGCCGGCGATCGTCTCCGCGCTCCCCGCTGCGTCGCGCAGCGTTTGGCGGATGAGCAGGTCGCCCGAGCGGCGCGCTTCATCCGCCAGGCGTGCGAAGCTCCACGCCGCGAAGCCGAGCACCGGCAGGACGAAGAACGTCACGAGCGCCGCGGTGAGCCGCGCCCGGTAGCTGGTGCGCAGCGCCGACACCAGTGCGGGCCGGCGCGGCCGCCACCCTTCGGCCACGACCAAGGCGAACAGCCACACCACCCCCAGCAGGGCGACGTCGAGCAGCACCACGAGCGCCCCGCGCACGAGCAGCGCCCACGGCCCCCGCAGATCGACGCGCAGATGCACGTGCCGGCGTCCGCCCACCATCTCCACCTGGCGCTCTCCCCGGGCCGCCCACCCCGCTCGCCGCCACCGGAACGGAACGGGGGCCGTGGGCGCGCCGGCGGCAGGCAGAGAGAGTGAGATCGCATAGGGGAGCTCCACGCCGGGATCGCCGCGCAGAAAGCGGGCGGTTCGATCCGGCGGCAGGTACCACGTGCGCGGTCCCACACCGACGGTCAGGATCTCGCCGGTCGCGAGCGGCGCGACCAGGACGTAATGCACGCCGGGGATGCGGTCGAACCGCTCCACGCGGGGGCCGGGGGCGCCACCCGACGACCCCGCCAGCGCCGAGAGCAGGCCGGGCGGCAAGTCGAGGGGCGCGAGACGGATCTCCGCGATCGGCCGCCCGTCCCGGTCCCACAAGGCGAGCGCGGTGGGATAGTCCTGCCCGGCGAGGGGCGAGGCGAGCCACAGGGCGTACAGGTCGCCCGCGCTGTGGGGCGGCCGCTGCGTGCCGACCTGCTGCCCGACGCGCTCGAGCAGCGCGACGGCCAACGCGTCGCCTTCCGCGCCGAGCCGCTGGGCATCGCGTTCAGCGAGGGCGAGGCGGCCCTCCACGGCCGCGCCCCACGTCACCAGCGCCGCGGCCGTGCCGGCGACGACGGCGATCCCCGGAAGCGCCCAGCGCCGCGGTGCCGGCACGATCACGCCGAACAGGGCCGGGAGCCACAGGAAGGTGTACCACTCGGGCCACGCCCCGTACGGGCTCCAGAGCCACAGCCCGGCGACGGCGGCGAGCGCGGCCCACGCGCCGGCCGCCGGGAGCGTCCAGGGAACGCGCGCCGGCTCGTCCCGCCCCCGCACGAGCGCCGCCGCGAGCAGCACCAGCGCCATGGCCGTCGCCGCGAGGGCCGCCTGCCACGACAGCCACAGGCCGATGCTCACACCACCCGCGGGCGGCGCGATCCCGCGGCCGAAGTAGCGGACCAGGTAGGGGGCGGCGAGGACGAGCAGCGCCGCCGCCGCCGTCGCCCACCAGCGCCGCGGGCCAGCGCGCCGCCACACGACGCCGGCGGCGGCGAGCAGCAGGATCGCCGCCACGAGCAGCGCGCCGGCCGACGTGCTCACGGCGCCGAGGACGGGTCGGTAGAACGTGGCCGGCGAGAACAGCACCGCCGGACCGAGGGGCGCGCGCTGCAGGGTCCACGCGGCGATCCCGGCGACCCCCCAGCGCGGCGCCCCCGGAGACGCGGCCGCGAGGAGGAGGACGAGCGAAAGCGCGAGCGCGACCGTCGCGAAGCGCGTCGTGCGCGCGACGGCCGCGATCTTGGCATCGCCTTGGGACGGCGGCAGCGTCTGCACCGAGAAGAGGGGGCCGCCGTGATCGCAGCCGGCGGGGCAGAACTCGAACACGCTCGAGTCGCGGGGCCCGAGTCCCGGGCCGAAGAGCCGCAGCGTCACACCGTGGGCGCTGGCGAACTGGGCGGCGACGGCGCGATCCTGCTCGGCGACCGCGGGCGCGGCGCCGAGCAGCACCGTGCCCACCGCGGTCCCGGCCTGCGCCTGGCGCCGCGCCTCGAGCACGGCGTAGAATGGAGTGATGACGGCTTGCAGCTCGGCGCTATCGGGCGCGGGCACGACCCGGTGGCGGCCGGCCCAGGCGATGGGGTCGCCCTCTCCCCCCAGAATCGCCACGCCACGCTCGATCGCCGCCGGCCCGCCCGCGACGGCCTCGTCGAGGCGCGCGAACGCGGCCTCGCGCGGCAGGAGTGAGGCGCGCGCAGCCTGCTGGGCGAGGCGGCGCGCTTCGGTGATGGCGTCGCCGAGCGTGGCCGCGAGGGCGCGCGACGCGGCAGTCACGCGCTGCTCCCGCAGCGCCGGCCAACAGCACTCGATGCGCCGCACGTCCAGCGCCCCCACGACGAGCACCACACCTAGGGCGATGGTCGCGAGCGCCGCCGCGGCGGCGACGGGACCGCGGTACAGGCGGGGAGGCAGCGCCAGCGCCGCCGCCGCCAGTCCCGCGACGCCCGCGAGCCACGCCCAGGCGGCCACGTTGCCGCGCAGCCATTCGGCGGCGGCGAGGGCGGCGAGCCCCCCGGCGATCACGACATGACCCCGCCCTCCCCCCCGTCCTCGCAACCGCTCCACCTGAAGGTCCTCACTCCTGAGGCCGTGCGCGCGGCCCTCGCGCGCGATTCGCGTCTCCTCGTGCCCGTGGGCACCTGCGAGCAGCACGGGCCCCACCTGCCGCTCGGGTGCGACACGATCATCGTCGAGCGCCTCGCCGACGATCTCTCCGCCGCCTTCGGCATCCTTCGCGCGCCGACCGTGGAGTACGGCGTCAACACCGCCACGAAGCGTCAGTACCCCGGCAACGCCACCGTGCGCCGCAAGACCCTGCACCGCTGGATGAACGATCTCCTCGGCTCATGGGAGGAGTGCGGCGTGGGCGCCTTCATCATTCTCACCGCCCACGGCCACGATCCACACCAGGAGGCGCTCTCGACGCTCCGCACGCGCCGCGCCCGCGTATCCACGGTGGACGTCTTCGCGCTCGATTTCGCCGGGCACCTCGAGGACCCCGGCGGGCCGATGCACGGCGGCGAGCTCGACACCTCGCTGCTGCTGCACCTCGCTCCTGAGCTGGTCCGGATGGATCTCGCGCAGGACTTCCTGCTCCCCGACCGGCAGCGGGCCCGATACCGACGCGGCGCCACCGGCTCTCTCCCTGCCCTGTCGCCCGGCTCGCTCGGCCGGCCCACGATCGCCTCGGCCGAAAAGGGCGCACGCCTCTATAAGATGATTTATGAGTGCCTCGCCACGCGAGTTTTGGGAGCGGCCGCCGCATGAATCCGGTCGTCCTGGCCCTCGCGCTGCTGCAGGCGCCGCTCGACGAGGGCTCGTTCCTGGTGCGCGAGGACACGCTCGAGGTGGCGCGCGAGTCGTTCCGGCTCACGCAGGGGCGCCTGGCGCGCGGCGGCACGGGGTGGACGCTCGCCAGCGCGATCCGCTACGACCGCGCCCGGCCCGTGGTCGTGCTCTCCCCCATCCTCGAGGTGAGCGCCGACACCCTCCCCGCCACGCTGCAGTACGACGTGGCCGACCCGCGCGAGCCCGTGCGCATCCTCGGCGAGCTGGGCCGCGGCCGGTTCACCGTGCGTTTCGTCGCGCGCACCACCGAACGGGCACGCGAGTTCCCCGCGGGGGGGCGACCGGTAGTGCTCGACGACTCCGTGTTTGCCCTCTACGTGTTCGCTGCCTGGCGGGCCACAGCGACGCCGGGCGCGCTCACCGCGATCGTCCCGCGCGGCCTCCGCCGCGAGAGCGTGCAAGTCAGGGATCAGGGTCTCGAGTCCACCACCCTGAACGGCCACGCGACCTCCCTGCGCCACGTCACCGTCAGCGGCGGCGCCAACGCCGTCGTCCACCTCTGGCTGGATCCCGCAGGGCGTCTGATGAAGGTGGAAATACCCTCGCGCCGGCTGACCGCGGACCGGGTGCCGGCCGGGTGACCCCGGTGTTAAACTCCCAGACAGCCTCGCCGCACCTGTCGCAGGTCGAAACCCGCTCCGGCCGATGCGCGTATGGGCTTCGACGTCGCGACCTCAATCTTCAAGGATGCCCATGAGATACGTGCTGCTCAGCGCCGGACTCCTGCTGCTCGGCCCGGCCGTCGCGCGAGCGCAGCAGTCCGTCCCGGCGACGCTCTCGCTCGCCGACGCGATCGCGATCGCGCGCGACCAGAATCCCGCCTACCGCCAGGCCCTCAATAACCGCGGCCCCGCCGCCTGGGGCGTGCGGAGCGCGTTTTCGAGCCTCGTGATCCCCAACGTCACCGCCGCGGGTGGGATGAGCTACACGGGGCCCGGCTCGCAGACGTTCCTGTCGTCCAGCTTCTCGCAGAGCGTCTCGACCGTCTCGTCGTTCTACGACCTGAGCCTGTCATGGCAAATGTCGGGGGCAACGCTGTCGCAGCCGGCGCTGGCCAAGGCGCAGCAGCACGCGGTGGACGCCGACATCGCGGGCGCTGCGAACGCGCTCGCCACCGGCATCACCCAGCAATACCTGACGGTGCTGCAGGCGCGGGATCAGGCGGAGCTGGCCCGCAAGACGCTCGAGCGCAACGACGAGTTCCTGAAACTCGCGCAGGCGCGCTTCAACGTCGGCCAGGCGACGCTGATCGACGTGCGCCAGGCGCAGGTGGCGCGCGGGCAAGCCGCCGTCGCCCTGCTGCGCGCGCAGACGCTCGTGAGCGTCGAGAAGCTGCGGTTGTTCGAGCAGATGGGCGTGACGCCGCCGACCGACATCCAGGCGGTGCAGCTCACCGACACCTTCGCCGTCCAGGCCCCGGCGTGGCAGATGGCGGACCTGCTGACGATGGCCGAGGAGCAGAACCCGGCGCTCAAGGCGTTGCGGGCGCGCGAGCGCGCCGCGGCCTGGGGAGTGCGCGCCGCGACGTCGAGCTACGGCCCCTCGGCGTCGGTTTCGGCGGGGTGGTCCGGGTTCACGCAGCAATTCACGGATGTCGATCCGATCATCGCGAGCCAGCAGTTCTCGTTCGGCCAGCAGAAGACCGCCTGCGATGAGGACAACGTCATCCGCAACAACAACAGCCTGCCCCTGCGCGACTGCAGCGTGTATGTCTGGGGCAGCCAGAACGAGCAGGCCCTGCGCGATCGGAACTCGGTGTTCCCCTGGGACTTCACGCGGCAGCCGTTCCAGGCCCGGCTCACCATTTCGCTACCGGTGTTCACGAACTTCGCCCGCACGCTGCGGGTATCCCAAGCGCGGGCGGACCACGGCGATTTGGAAGAGGCCGTGCGGGCGCGCGGGCTGGGCGTGCAGACCGAGGTCAGCCAGGCGTACCTGACGCTGCAGACGGCGTTTCGCACGATCGGGCTCCAGGACACCAATCGCGCGGCGGCGCGCGAGCAGCTGCAGCTCGCCACGGAGCGCTACCGCGTGGGCTCGGGAACGTTCTTCGAGCTGCTCGACGCCCAGGTCGCGGGACTGCGGGCGGAGAACGACTACGTGAACGCGATCTACGACTACCACAAGGCGCTGGCGGCGCTGGAAGCGGCGGTCGGCCGCAGCCTGCGCTAACGGAGAGGAACGAGTCGACATGTCCAAGCGGAACAAGGTGCTGCTCGGCGGGGGCGGTGTGGTGCTCCTCGTCGTCCTGGTGATGGTGAGTGCGAGCGCCAAACGCGAGAAGGGCACCGAGGTGCGCTTCGAGAAGGTGGGGCGCCGCGACCTGGTCGCCGCCGTCACCGCCAGCGGAAAGATCCAGCCCAAGAAGAAGGTCGATATCAGCGCCGACATCACGGGCCGGATCACGCGCATCGCGGTGCGCGAGGGCGACTACGTCCAGAAAGGCCAATTCCTGCTCCAGATCGACCCCACGATCTATCAGGCCAACATGCAGCGGGCGACGGCCGCGATGTCGTCCGCCGAGGCCGGCTCGGTGCAGGCGAAGGCAAACCGCGACCAGGCGCAGCGGGCCCTGGGGCGCACCAAAGAGCTGCGGGAGCAGAATCCCAACCTCATCTCGCAAGAGCAGCTCGAGCAGGCGCAGACCGCGTTCGAGATCGCCGAGGCGAATTACACGGCGGCACAACACATGGTCGAACAATCGCGCGCCGGGTTGCAGGAGGCGCGGGACCAGCTCGCGAAGACGCATCTCGTCGCGCCGATGCCCGGGCGAGTCACGCGCCTGGCGGTGGAGGAAGGCGAGGTCGCCGTGCCGGGCACGTTCTCGCGCGAGACCGGCTTGCTGCTCACGATCTCGGATCTGTCGGTCATCCAAACCACGGTGAATGTGGACGAGACCGACGTCGTGCGCCTCCACCTCGGCGATTCGGTGGAAGTCACGATCGACGCCTTCCCCGACACGACATTCGTCGGCCGCGTCACCAAGGTCTCCAACAGCGCGATCCTGACCGCCGC
>DASYRJ010000031.1:0-13533 GCA_036004525.1 Gemmatimonadales bacterium
GGCGTTGACCACGGCGTGCTTGCGGAGGTTCTCCGCACACGCCTTCGCGATGAATCCGAGGAAGGTGAGGTTCGCTCCGCGCTCGGCGTAGGATTGCTTGTGCTTGCGCCGCAGCTCCGCGACGCGCGTGTAATCCACCTCAAAGTAGCTCGTCACGTGCGCCGAGACGCGGCGCGACATGACCATGTGGTCCGCGGTGATCTTGCGGATCTTCGACATCGGCTCGACGCGGTCGCCGGGCCAGGGCTCGACGGCTGGTGTCGGGTGCCGGGTCTCGGGTATCGGGGGTGCGCCGGCTGGGACCGGTGCCCGATCGATGTAGCCGAGAATGTCTTGTTTCGTGACGCGCCCGGCGAAGCCGGTGCCGGGAATCGTCGCGATGTCCACCCGGTGCTCGGCCGCGATCTTGCGGACGAGCGGGGTGGACTTCTTCCGGAGGCGCTCTTCGGCGGTCTCGGCGCCGTCGCCACTCTTCCCCGCCGTTACCGGGGCGGTCAGGGGCGGTCGGGGGCGGTCAGGAGCAGTCGGAGGCGGCGGCGGGGACGGCAGCGGCGGCGGCGAGGCCGCGGCGGCAACGGCAGCCCCCGAAGCAGCGGGCGCCCGCTGGGCTGCTGCGGAGGGGGCTGCCGTGGACGCCGTGGCCGCCGTGGTCGCCGCGCCCTTGTCGGTCTCGATGACGGCGACGAGTGTCTGCACCGGCACCGTCTGCCCTTCCTGCACCTTGATCTCAGCCAGCACGCCGGCGGTGGGCGCCGGGATCTCGGCGTCCACCTTGTCGGTCGAGATCTCGAACAACGGCTCGTCGCGCTTGACCTCGTCGCCGACCTTCTTGAGCCATTTGCTCAAGGTGCCTTCGGCGATCGACTCGCCCATCTGCGGCATCAGCACGTCTACTCGGGCCATGATCTCTCCAGCGGGTACCGGGTATCGGGCGCCGGATGCCGGGTGCAGCATACCCGATACCCGGTACCCGACACCCGACACCTCAGTAGTTCGCCAGCCACCGCGCCGCTTTCACAATGTCGTCGGTCTGGGGCAATACGAAATCCTCAAGCGTAGGTGCATAGGGCAGCGGCACGTCGTGCGCCGTCACCCGCATGATCGGTCCGTCGAGCCACTCGAACGCCTGCTCGTTGATCCGGGCGGTGATCTCGCCGGCGAGCCCGCCGGTGCGGGTGTCCTCGTGCACGATCAGCACCTTGTTGGTTTTCTTCACCGTCCGGATGATCGCGGCGTCGTCGAGCGGCAGCAGGGTGCGCAGATCGAGGACCTCCACCGAGAGCCCGTCGTCCTTGTCGAGCTGGTCGGCCGCCTCGAGCGACTTCCACACCGTGGCGCCGTAGGTCACGATCGAGAGGTCCCGGCCCTCGCGCGCCAGACGCGCCTCACCGATCGGCGTCAGGATCTCCTCGCCGTCGGGGAGCTGCTCCTTGATGCGCCGGTACAGCCACTTGTGCTCGAGGTAGAGCACCGGATCCTCGTCGCGGATCGAGGCCTTGATCAACCCTTTCGCGTCCCGCGCCGTGGCAGGGTAGACGATCTTGAGCCCCGGCGTATGAAAGAACGCCGCCTCGGGGTTCTGCGAGTGGAACGGGCCGCCGCGCACGTAGCCGCCGCACGGCCCGCGCACCACGATCGGCGTGGAGAGCCCCGCGCGGTAGCGCGCCGTCGCGACGTAATTCGTGAGCATGTCGTAGGCGCAGGAGATGAAGTCGATGAACTGCATCTCGGCCACGGGGCGCATGCCCATGTGGGCCGCCCCGGCCGCCGCGCCGACGATCGCCGCCTCGGAGATCGGCGTGTCGATCACGCGCGCCTCGCCGAAGCGCTTCACGAAACCGTCGGTGACCTTGAACGCGCCGCCGTAGATCCCCACGTCCTCGCCGAGGATGAAGACGCGCTCGTCGCGCTCCATCTCCTCCCACAGCCCCTGGCGCAGGGCCTCGAGAAACGTGACTTCGGGCATCAGAGCGTCTTGAACCAGAGTTTGTCCGCCGCCGGGGGATCCACGAACACGCCCGGCAACGCCGTCTCCGGCTCGGGAAGCGGCGCGTCGGCGCTGGCGTCGGTCGCCTGGTCGATCTCGACCCGCACCCGGTCGTCGATGTCCTTCAGATCCGCCTCCGTCACGGTCTCGCTCTCGAGCAGGCGCTTTACGTAGCGATCCACCGGATCGTTCTCCCGCGCCCAGCGCTCCAGCTCGTCCTTCGGCACGTAGTGCTGGTCGTCGTGCTCCGCATGCCCTTTGCGGCGGTACGTCTTCACCTCGATGAAGTGCACCCCTTTGCCGCGGCGGGCGCGGTCCACGGCGAACTTCGTCGCGGCGTACACCGCGAACACGTCGTTCCCGTCCACCGTCACCGCCGGGACGCCGTACCCCTTGGCTTTTTCGGCGAGATCCCGCACGGCGAACTGTCTCTCGGGGGGCGTCGAATAGGCCCAGTAGTTGTATTCCCCGATCACGACCAGGGGGCAGCGCTGCACCGCGGCGAAGTTCAACCCCTCATGAAACGTTCCCGTCGAGGTCCCGCCATCGCCGATGTATACCAAGCCCACGCGGGGCTCCCGCCGCAGTTTGAACGTCAGCGTGATGCCCGCCATCACGGGGATCATATCGCCCAGGTGCGAGATCTGGCCGAGGTAGCCCTTCTCGAGGTCGTTGAAGTGGACATTCATCTCGCGCCCGCGCGTCGGGCTGTCGGCCTTGGCCATGTATTGCCGCAGGATCTCGACGGGCTTCGCGCCCATCACCAGCAGCGCGCCGAGGTTGCGGATCAACGGGGAGAGGATGTCCTGGTGCCGGCCGCGCGCGAGGGCGTAGGCGGAGGCGACCGACTCCCCCTCCTGCCCCAGGGACCGAAACAGCCCACCGATCACCTTGCTCTGGCGATACAGCGCCACGAGCCGGTCCTCGAGGGTGCGGGTGAGGCGGAGGTAGTAGTAGAGCTCGACCAGCTGGTCGCGCGACAGCGCCGCCGGCAAGGCCATCGGCTGGGTCGGAGGCACGGAGGAGACGGGCGCGGCGCGCGATGTCATGAGGTAAATTATACCCGATATGGCCACCGTGAAGTTACGGGTGACGGGCATGACCTGCAGCCATTGTCAGGCCAAGGTCGAGAAGGCGCTGAAAGGCGTGACCGGCGTCTATTCCGCGATCGTCGACCTGCCGGACGGCGAAGCGGAAGTGGACTTCGACGACGACACCGTCACCACGGCGCAGTTGATCGGCGCGGTGCAACAGGCGGGATACCAGGCCAAGCTCGGCGGGTGAATCGCGAGCCGCGGTCAGTACGCCCCGCGCACCTCGTGCGCCGGCTCCACCAGGCGGTGCACCTCCGCGAGGAACCGCTTGGCGAGCTTGTCCAGCTCCGCCTCTCCCACCTGATCGGTCCCCACGTCGACGAGCGTGTAGTGCCCCGCCTCGGGACGGGCGCTGATCGTGATGCGTCCCAGCGTGCCGTGGTACACGCGCCGCCGCGGCGACTCTTCCGCCGGCGTGAGCCGCCCGCCGAAGAACCCCTTGGCCGCCTCGAGTACCCGCTCGGGGCTCGCGCTCGTGCGGTGGAAGTAGCGCATGTCAGGTCGCCCACGCGGCCTTGAAGCGCCGCAGCGTGAGACTGTTCAACACCACCGAGAGGCTGGACCAGGCCATCGCCGCGCTCGCGAGCACGGGCGACAGCAGCCAGCCGGTGAACGGATACGCCACGCCCGCCGCCACCGGAATGAGCACGACGTTGTAGCCGAACGCCCAGATCAGGTTCCAGCGAATCGTCCGCATCGTGCGGCGCGCGAGCTGAATCGCCGTGACCACGGCCCGCAGATCGCCGCGGATCAGGGTCACGTCGGACGCCTCCATGGCGATGTCGGTGCCGGTGCCGATGGCGATCCCCACGTCGGCCTGCGCGAGCGCGGGGGCGTCGTTGATCCCGTCACCCACCATGACCACGTGCTTTCCCTGCCGTTGCACCTTCCTCACGAGGTCGGCCTTTTGGGACGGCAGCACCTCCGCGAACACCTCCTCGATCCCGACCTCGGCCGCGACGGCTTCCGCCCCCTTCCGGGAATCGCCCGACACCATGATCACCGGGAGGCCGAGCCGTTTCAGCTGCGCGATCGCGGCCTTCGAGGTGGGTTTGACGGGATCGGAGATGGCGATCACCGCGTAGACGGTGTTGTTCACGACGCAGATCACGGGGGAGCGGCCCTGGGCGGCCAGGCGGTCGGCGTCCCCGCCCAGCGAGCCCAGCTCGAGGCTGCGTTCGCGCGCGTGGCGCAGCGAGATAACTTCGATGATGCGGCGGTCCACGGTGCCGCGCACGCCGCGCCCTTCCATCGCCGCGAATTTCTCGACCGGGAGGAGCGGCACGTTCCGGTCCTTCGCCGCCTTGAGGATCGCCAGCGCCAGGGGATGCTCGGAGCGCTGCTCGACCGACGCGGCCCACTTGAGGACGTCCGAATGGCCGATCGGCGTGCCGTCCGGTTTCTTGGCCGTCACGATGTGCGTGACGGTCGGCGTGCCCTCGGTGATCGTCCCCGTCTTGTCGAGCAGCACGCTGCGCGTCAGGGCGAGCCGCTCGAGGGCCTCACTGCTCCGGATCAGGATCCCCTGCTCCGCCGCCTTCCCCGTCCCCACCAGGATCGCCGTGGGCGTGGCGAGTCCCAGCGCGCAGGGGCAGGCGATGATGAGCACGGTCACGAAGGCGACCGTCGCGTAGACCAGCGCGCTGATCTGCGGCGGCGGCCCGAAGTCGAACCAGGCGACGAACGCCGCGATGGCGATGGCGATCACGATGGGCACGAACACCGCGGCGACACGGTCGGCGAGCTGCTGGATCGGCGCCTTGGTGGCCTGGGCGTCCTCGACGAGCTGCACGATCTGGCCGAGCGCCGTCTCCTTCCCCACGCGGGTCGCGCGGAAGGTGATGCTCCCGGTCGTGTTGAGCGTGCCGCCGATCACCTCGTCGCCCGGCTTCTTGGCCACCGGGATCGGTTCGCCGGTCAGCATCGACTCGTTGATGGCCGAGGCGCCCTCCGTCACGACGCCGTCCACGGGCACCTTCTCCCCCGGCTTGACGATGACGAGGTCGGCCGTGACTACCGCCTCGACGAGGATGTCGGTCTCCTTCCCCTCGCGCACCACGTGAGCGGCCTTGGGCCGCAGCCCCGCGAGGCGGCGGATCGCCTCGGAGGTCCGGCCCTTGGCGCGGGCCTCGAGCAGGCGGCCCAGCAGGATCAAGGCGATGATCGCCGCGACGGCTTCGTAGTAGACGTCGGCCGGTAGGCCGGCCCGCGTGAACACGCCCGGAACGGCCGTCGCCACGACCGAATAGACGAAGGCCGCCCCCGTGCCCACGCCGATCAAGGTGTTCATGTCGGCGGTACGGTGCTTCAGGCCGCTCCAGGTCCCCTGGTAGAATTGCCGGCCCGACCAGAGCACGACCGGCAGCGTGAGCACTGCGAGGCCGATCTTGATCCACTCGAGCGGGATCGTGTACCCCTGGGCCGTCACCCAGTCGCGCAGCGACAGGGCGAGCGGCATGAGCAGGCGTCCCAGCAGGTCGTACTGCTTGAACGTCCCGTGCTCGCCCGCCGGCCGGTCGGCCATGAGCAGCATCGCGCCCAGCATCCCGACGACCGTGACGGCCGCGGCGAGGGCGAACTTCCCCGTGAGCGTGCGGATCTCGCGCCGCCGCGCGATCCGCTCGCGCTCGAGCGGGTCCTCGGCGGCGATCGGCGCCGCCACGCGGAAGCCCGCCGCCGCGACGGCCCGCTCCAGGTCCTCGGCCCCCGTCACGCCGGGGACGTAGTCAACCGTGACGGTCTCGGTGGCCTGGTTCGCCGCCGCCCGGATCACGCCCTTCACGCCGGCCAGCGCCCGCTCCAGCGGCGCGACGCTGGGCGCGTAGTGCAGATCGACGACGCTGAAGGTGACGCTCGCCTTGCCGCAGGTATAGCCCGCGTCGCGCACCGTTTTGATCAATTGGCCGACGTTGGTCTGGGCGTCGTCGTACTCGACCGCCGCCTTGGCGGTGGCGAAGTTCACCGCGGCGGACGTCACGCCACCCGCGGCGGCGAGCGCTTCCTGCACGGTGGCGGCGCAGCTGGCGCAGCTCATGCCTTCGACGGGGAGAACGATCCGGGCCTTACTCATCGCCCGTGAAACTTATGGGGGGACGGGGCGGAGCGGCGGTCACCGGCCGGCTCCACGACGAGCAGGCCCTTCAGCATGTTCATCCCGCAGCGGAACGGATACTCGCCGGGGTCGGTGGGGGTAAACTCGACCGTCGTCGTCTCGAACGCGGGCAGCTGCTGATTGATGCCGAACTTCTCGAACACGACGCGCTCCGAGCAATCGGCGGTCTCGTCGCGGTAGAACCGGAGGCGCACCGGCTTCCCCGCCTGAACGACGATGGTGTCGGGCGTGTACCCGCCCTTCACGGTCACGCGCACCTCCTGCACGCCGTTCGCCGCCGCGGCTTTCACGCCGGTCCCGCGCGACAGCAGGAAGTACCACAACACCCACACGATGGCGCCGGCGCCGGCGATGGTGACCGCGATCTGGGCGGGCGTCACACCTTCTCGTAATACTCGATGCCGAGATGGGTGATCTGCTCCTCGCCCATCATCCAGCGCAAGGTGTTCTTGAGCTTGGTCTGCTGAATGAAAAGGTCGTGCTCGGGGTACAGGCCGGGCGCGGTCTGGGGGCTCTTGAAGTAGAACGACAGCCACTCCTGGATGCCGGAGAGTCCGGCGCGGTGCGCCAGGTCGAAGAATAGGGCGAGGTCGAGCACGATGGGCGCCGCGAGGATCGAGTCGCGGCACAGGAAATCGACCTTGATCTGCATCGGATAGCCGAGCCACCCGAAGATGTCGATGTTGTCCCAGCCCTCCTTGTTGTCCCCGCGGGGCGGGTAATAGTTGATCCGCACCTTGTGGTAGACCTTGCCGTAGAGGTCGGGATACATCTCGGGCTGTAGAATGTGCTCCAACAGGCCGAGCTTCGACTCTTCCTTTGTCTTGAACGATTCGGGGTCGTCCAGCACTTCGCCGTCGCGGTTGCCGAGGATGTTGGTCGAATACCAGCCCGACAGGCCGAGCATGCGCGCCTTGAACGCGGGCGCGAGCACGCTCTTCATCATGGTTTGGCCGGTCTTGAAATCCTTGCCGCCGATCGGGACTTTCCGCTCCTCGGCGAGGCGCTCCATGACCGGGAGATCGACCGTCAGGTTGGGCGCGCCGTTGGCGAACGGCACCTTCTCCATCAGCGCGGCGTAGCCGTACAGCATCGACGGGGCGACGGACTGATCGTTCTGCTCCATCGCCCTTTCGAACGCCGCCAGCGACTGGTGCGCCGGCCCGGGCGTGAGAAACACCTCCGTGGACGCGCACCACACGATCACGATCCGGTCCACGCCCGCGGTTTTCTTGAACGTCCGGATGTCCTCGCGCAGCTGCTCGGCGAGCTCCCGCTTCGTCTTGCCCTTCTTGACGTTCGTCCCCTGTAGGCGTTTGACGTAGTACTGGTCGAACGCGGCGGGGAGCGGCTTGATCGACTGCAGCAGGTCCTTGATCGGCTCGAGGTGTTCGTGCCGGTCCAGGACGCCGGCCTTCACGGCAGCGGTATACGCATCGTCCGGAATCGGATCCCAGGCGGCGAACACCAGGTCCTTCAAATCGGCGAGCGGGACGAAATCCTTGATCTTTGGCGAGCGTTTGTCGGTGCGGCGGCCGAGGCGGATGGTGGCCATCTGGCTGAGCGAGCCGATCGGGAGGGCGCGCCCCCGGCGGACGTTCTCCACGCCCGCGATGAACGTCGTGGAGACGGCGCCGAGACCCACCAGCATCACTCCGAGCTTGCCTGTGGCGGGCGCGATGTCCCGCGCGGTCTGCTCCGGCACGATCAGTGTCCTTTCCGGCGGGTGGCGACTCCGGGCAGCGTTTCCCGCTTCACCGCGGGCCGCGGCGCCGCGCCCGCGATGCGAGCCACGTGCACGACGCGCTGCACCACCGTGATCGCGGTGGCGAGCGCGAGAACGGCGACGATCCAGAACAACAGCGCGCCCTGGCGCCCGGGCCCGAACAGCAAGGCGGGCGCGCCGAGCAGCAGGATCCGCTCCGCGCGGGCAGCGATGCCGACGGTGCACTCGAGGCCCAGCCCTTCCGCCCGGGCCCGCGTGTACGACACGAGCAGCGACGCCACGAGGGCGACCAGGGCGAGCGCTACCGCCAGCTCCCGCCGGGCTTCGGGGACGCCGCCCCCCAGAAAGTACAGGGCGAGGCCCGCGAAGACGGCCGACTCGCCCACACGGTCGAGCGTCGAGTCGTAAAACGCTCCGAACGTCGTCGCCGTTCCGCCCTGGCGCGCCACCTGCCCGTCGAGAATGTCGAACAGGCCGCTGAACAGCAGGAGGCCGCCGCCGAGGTGGATGCGGCCGAGCCCGAACGCCACCCCCGCCCCGATGACGATGAGCGTGCCGACCGTGGTGATCACGTTGGGATGAATGCCCCAGCGAATGAAGGCGCGCGCCAGCGGTCCGACGAGGCGGACGAAGCCGTCCTTCACGCTTTGGGGGATGACATTCATAGGGCGGGGGGAAAGTAATAGGCGGGGGAAGAGGCGGAAAGGCCAAAACTCCTAGTAGAGCAAGTACTTGGCGCGCGCGGTGCGGAAGCGCGACAGATCCCCCTCCCACCCCCTCCAGATCTCCGCCGCCGGCCGGCCCGACTCGATGGCCTGTCGCAACGCCGGTCCGGCCGCGAGCCGGTCGAAGCTCTCGGCGCGGAATTGAAACGCCGTCGGATGGACGTCGCGAATCGCCGCGAGCAACGCCACGGCGAGCCGGGTCGGATCGTAGCGCTGGGTATCCGTGACGCGCATGCGGAGCCCGGGCAGCTCCACGCCGTCGTACTTGCGGTCCGTGGGCCCGCGCGGCGTGAACACGCTCGGCATCACCTCGACCCCCACCAGCGCGTCGGGCGGCAGCCGGCGCAGCACGGCGCCGGCATCGAGCCACGGCGCGCCGATCACCTGAAACGCGAAGCCGGTTCCCCGCCCCACCGAGAGGTTGGTGCCCTCGAATAGACACAGCCCCGGGTAGTGCAACGCGCTCTCCAGGTCCGGCATGTTGGGCGACGGCTTCACCCACGGGAGCCCCGTCCGGTCGTACAACATGCCGCGCGTCCAGCCCGCCGCCGGGACGACCACGAGATCCGCTCCGGTGCCGAGCACGTCATTCGCCATCCGCGCCAGCTCGCCCAGCGTCATTCCGTGCCGCATGGGCACGGGGAGGAAGCCCACGAATGCGGAGTCGGGGTCCCCCGCCCCGGCGCGCACGTTGCCCTGCACGTCCCGTCCGCCGACGGGATCGGGACGGTCGAGCACGATCACGCGCTTGCCCGCCCGGGCGGCGTCGCGCATGAGCTGAGCTGCGGTCGCGATGTAGGTGTAGTACCGGGCGCCGATATCCTGCAGGTCGATGAGCAGGACGTCCACAGAATCGAGGGCGGCGCGGGCGGCGGCGCGCGATCCGCCGTAAAGGCTATAGATTGGAAGGCCGGTGGCGGAGTCCGTGGCATCAGGGAGGCCCGACCGATCCTCCGTGCCGCGGAACCCGTGCTCGGGGGAGAACAACGCCGTTGGGCGCTGGCCGTTGGCCAACAGAACGTCGACGTCGCCGCGCCCCTGGCGATCGACGCCGGTGTGATTGGTCAGCAGGCCGAGGCGTTTGCCCCGGACGAGGTGTGCGGAATCGGTGAGCAGCACCTCGATGCCGGGTCGCACCTGCGCCGTGCTCGGCGCGGCGCAGGCGAGTGAACCCATCAACCACACGAGACGATGCGCGCGCATATCCTCTTGAGTGCAGTGCTCCTGGCAAGCTGCGTGTCCGCCCGACCGGCCGTCCGCCCGTCTGACCTGGCCGGTCAGGCGGACCGGCGGACCGGCGGAAACGTCGATTCCCTCTTGGCGAGGCTGACCCCGCGTCAAAAAGTCGCCCAGCTCGTGGTCCCCTGGCTCGCCGGAAGCTACAGCGCCTTCGACGACTCCGCTTTCCAGCTCGCGGTGCGCTGGGTGGACTCGCTCCAGGTAGGCGGGATCATCATCTCCGTCGGCTCCCCGTTCGACATCGCGACGAAGCTCAACCTGCTGCAGCGTCGCTCGCGCCTGCCGCTCCTCATCTCGGCCGACCTCGAGTGGGGCGCGGGGATGCGCGTCACCGGGGCCACGTCGTTCCCGATGATCATGGCGGCCGGCGCGACCGGCAACGAACTGGACGCCTACACGATCGGGCGCGCGGCCGCGATCGAGGGCCGCGCGGTCGGCATCCACGTCAATTTCGCGCCGGACGCCGACGTCAACAACAATCCCCTCAACCCGATCATCAACACGCGCTCCTTCGGCGAAGACCCGCGCGCCGTGGCACGCCTGGTGCGCGCGTACGTGCGCGGCCTCCAGGAAAACGGGATGCTCGCCACCCTCAAGCACTTCCCGGGGCACGGCGACACTGAAATCGACTCCCACATCGGCCTGCCGACCATCCGCGCCGCCTACGCCCGTCTCGACACGCTCGAGCTGATCCCCTTCCGGGCCGGGATCGCGGCCGGCGCCGACGTCGTCATGAGCGCGCACATCGCCTTCCCCGCCGTCACGGGGGGCGACGAGTCCGGCACCGTCTCGCCGGCGGTGATGACCGGCCTGCTGCGCGACTCGCTCCGTTTCCGCGGGCTCATCGTGACCGACGCGCTCGACATGGGGGCCATCGTCACGAAGTACGGCGCCGGCGAGGCGACCGTCCGCGCCTTCCTCGCCGGCACGGACCTGCTGTTGATGCCGACGGACCCCGACTCCGCGATCACGGCCATGGCCGCCGCCGTCGCGTCCGGGCGCGTATCGGCCGAGCGGCTCGACGCCTCCGTGCGCCGCGTGCTCGAGATCAAGCGGCGTCTCGGACTGTTCGAGCGGCGTACCGTGCCGCTCGATTCGGTCATGCAGACGGTCGGCGCCAAGCGGTTCCAGGACTTGGCCGACGACCTCGCCCAGCGGGCCGTCACCCTGGTGCGCGACACCGCCGGCGCGCTGACCCGGCTCCGCACCACGCGGGGCCGCGTCGCCATGATCGCCTACGGCGACGAGCTGAACAGCTTCGTCGGCCAGCGGATCGCCGGGACCCTGCGCTCGGGCGGAGACACCGTCACCTTCTTCCGGCTCTGGCCGATGTCGGGACCGCAGTCCTACGACTCGGCCCGCGCCGCCATCGCCCAGGCACCCGTCGTCCTGTTCGCCAGCAACGTCCGGCCCATCTCGGGGCGCGGCACCATCGCGCTCCCGGACTCGCTCGCCCGGCTGATCATGGCGACCGACTCGGTCAAGCCGACGGTGCTCCTGTCGCTCGGGAGCCCCTACCTGCTGAACCAGACGCCGACGGTGAAGTCGTACCTCATCGCCTGGAGCGGCGTGCGCGCCGCCGAGCGTGCCGCCGGCCGGGCGCTCCTCGGCTGGGCGCCGATCCGCGGCAAGCTGCCGATTCGCCTACCGCCCGGGTATCCGATCGGCCACGGCCTCGTGCTGCCCGACTCGACGCTGCCGGCACCGGTCCCGCCGCCGATGGGGGCACGGTGAGGCTCGGCCACCTGGCCCTCGCGCTGCTGGCGGCGTGCGGCCCGCGCCCCCGGCCGGCGGCGATCAGCAACGCCCCCACCCCGCCGTCCCCAGCCCCCACCGCCGCCGAGCCGCGGTTCGATGCCGTCCTCGCCTACCTGCGCTCGCAGGTGGATAGCGCCTTCCCGGGTGCGACGATCGCCGTCGGGTACCGGGGCCGGGTCGCGCTCCTCGCCGCGGTGGGGCACTACGGCATCGACGATCCCCGGCCGGTCGCTCCCGAGACGATGTACGACCTCGCATCGCTCACGAAAGTCATCGGGCTCACGACCGCGTGCATGATGCTCGTCGCCGAGGGGAAGCTCGAGCTCGACGCGCCCGTCCAGCGCTATGTGCCGGCGTTCACGGGCGCCGGCAAGGAGCGCATCACGATCCGGCACCTCTTGACGCACTCGTCGGGACTCCCGGCCTGGCGGCCGCTCTACATCGAGGCGACGACCCGCGCGGTCGCCCTGCAGCTCGCGGACACGACGCCGCTGGCTGCCGAGCCCGGCCGCGTCATGGTGTACTCCGATCTCGGGGCGATCGTGCTGACCCAGGCGGTCGAAGCCATCACGGGCGAGCGGTTGGATCAGTTCCTCGACCGGCGCCTGTTCGGCCCCGTGGGGATGACCAGCACGCGCTTCCTGCCGCCGCCCGAATGGCGCGACCGGATCGCGCCCACGGAGCGGAGCCAGGACGGGACGATCATCCGCGGCACGGTGCACGACGAGAACGCCTGGAAGCTCGGCGGCGTGTCGGGGCACGCGGGGCTGTTCAGCACGGCGGGGGACTTGGCCCGTTTTGCGCAGTGGCTGCTCGACGCACGCGAAGGACGGCGCAGGTCGGCGGAGGGCGGCGCAGACACCGCGTCCGCCGCCCTTCGCCGCCTTTCGCCGTCATTGGTTCAGGAGTTCACGCGGCGTCAGGGCCTGCCGCCGGGCTCCTCGCGGGCACTCGGGTGGGACACCCCTTCGGAGAATTCGAGCGCCGGCAGCAAGCTCGGGCCGAATGCCTTCGGGCACACGGGCTTCACCGGTACCTCGATCTGGCTCGATCCCGACCGCGACCTCTTCATCATCCTGCTCACGAACCGCGTCCACCCGACCCGCGAGAACGCGCGCATCATTCGCGTGCGGCCCCGCGTGGCCGACCTCGTCGTGGACGCGCTCGGCAGCTCGCCCTGACCCCGCTCACTCCACGACGGTGCGCCAACCGCGCCGCGTCAGGTCGCGGTAGATGACGAAGCCTCCGATGACACCCAAGGCGAGGAGCAGCAGCCCCGGGGCCGTCTCGTGGAGCAACAGTTTCCCCGTGCCGAACAGCACGCCATAGATCAGCACGCACCCCGCGATCCAATCGAGCAGGTTCGACAGGCCGCCACCCGAGGCCTGGACCTCCGGCGCCAGAGCGGCGATCGGCCTCCAGCCGGAGCGCGACGGCCGCGTGCGCCGATAGAACGCGAGCAGCGTGTCGCGCGATTCCGGCGCCGTGAGGAACGTGACCGCGAGCCACGCGACCGTCGTGACCGCTACCGTGATGATCATCACCCAGGCGAACTGCTTCGGCTGGTCCGTGTCCATGCCGAATCCCAACTGCAGCACGAACGACACGACGAACGCGCAGACCATGGCGGAGACCTCGCTCCACGCGTTGATGCGCCACCAGTACCAACGGAGCAGCAGCACCGCCCCGGTACCGGCGCCGGTCACGATCAAGATCTTCCACGCGCCGCCGATGGATCCCATGTAAAACGTCACGACCGCCGATACTACGGTGAGGAGCAACGTCGCGAGCTTCGACGCCGTCACGTAGTACCGCTCGTCCGCGTCACGCCGCACGAAGCGGCGCCAGAAGTCGTTGACGAGGTAGCTCGCCCCCCAGTTGAGCTGCGTCGC